>JAUZSE010000018.1 GCA_030949725.1 Sulfurovum sp.
TAGGGTATTTTTATAATGTTTACGTAAAGTATTTGCCAATTTTTTCTTGCATTTATCATCTATGGGTGTTGGCACTACTTTGGGCAATACTTTTAGTATCTTTTTCAATAGAAGATTCTGTGTATCCGTCATCTTCTCACCCCACAACGATAAAATATCTCTGTTGATCTCTGAGGGTAATGAAGCCAAAACACCCAAGTCATTTTTGTCGCATTCAAGTAGTGCTACTCTCGTGTCTCTGTCTTGTATCAATACTTGAAATAGATAGAGAGTATGGTAGGCAAGTTGTTCTTCTTTTTTCTCTAGTGTATAGCTTGGATGTAACCTTAATTTTGCAGAAACAATATCAAGGTAGCATTCTATCAAGGATTCGTAAAGTGCTAAAATAAACAATTTTTCTTCTTCAAAGTTCCTCCCACGATAGTCTTCAAGATAATAATGAGAAACCCCTCTATACCTGTCTACTTCGTCAATGTAAAAATAGCTATTTCCTTTATCAATCCCCTCTTCATAAAAGTTGCCTGCTGATTTCTCCAATGTATGCAAAAAAATATTTTGATCTAAACTAGCTTCATTTAAAATGGAAGGATTAAAGTCAGCTACAAGCTTCCAACATGCTTTATGTCCTTTCAACTTTTCCCTAGACATAGAAAGATGTAAAGAAGGTACATGAGGATTCTCTGGATGTATAGTGCTAGAAAATGCCAATAGGTACTCTAATACTTTATTTTTGTTATCTTCATAATGTATGTGGGAAACAGCAACAGAAGCCTGATTAAAAAGCGACTTGTCTCTTGCTTCATAATGTTTACCTTCCCCATGCTTACCTTTATCACAATCCCAGCTGACAGACTTAGTGGACTTACCTTCTCCAAATTGTAAAGCCAAGGCATTGAGTTTTGATACAAAATAAACTTGCAGACCAGAAAAAAGTAGATGTACTTCTTTGGTTTCTTCTGACTGTGTGAAAGTCTTCATAAATAAACACCTTAATTTTTGGATAATTATAACATAGAAAATAGTTAATTTTATTTCACTATGGTATAATTTTGTGATAAAAAATTATTTCTATTTATAAGAGAAGGAAAAAAATGAAACTACGTGTGACTATAACCCTCTTAGCTATTATCAGTTTTTCAGGATGTACCAGTCCTTCAAGTTTACTCACTGCACCCAAAATAGAACATGAGTCTAAAGCGCATCATTATACTAACTACAACAATGCACCTAACCATAAACTAAAAGCATTCTCAAAGGCACAGCATTCTGTAGGTCTAAGTACCAAAAAAGACCCTAACTATAAATCTTTCAGACCTATTTTAACAACAGATGAAAGAAGGTATTGGTTTAATAATAATATGTATTTATTGTGGGATAGACAAATCACAAGAGCGCAATATGTATCCAAAAGTACATCCAAATTTCCTGCATATAAATATGAATTTACTTTCATCGCCAATCAATTCTAAAACATTAAGCATATCTTAGTGGGTCGACAAAACCCGCTTCTTCAAATCCTTTCAAACGTAATCTACAACTATCACATACCCCACAAGCCATCACTTCAGATTTATAACAACTCCAAGTGTCTTTTAGGGGAACGCTAAGTGCTAAGGATTTCTGCACTATTTGACTTTTACTCAAAGCAACCAAAGGCATTTTTATCTCCAGTTTTGTCTCATCCTTAGTACCAAGGTTTATAGCATCTTGCATTTTCTTTATGTAACTTTCACGACAATCAGGATAGCCTGAACTGTCTTCTTCTACCACACCGATATACAATGCCTCAGCCCCATGCTTTTCAGCTACTGCCGCAGCGATAGAAAGAAAGATGCCATTTCGAAAAGGTACATACGTTACTGGTACGCCCTCTTCTATGCCTCCCGTAGGAACATCTATACTTTTATCTGTCAAAGCAGAAGCACCAATTTGTTCAAAAAATGGCAAGTCAATTTCATAACTTTTACTGGCACACACGAAGTCTGCTACTTTACGAAAACATTCAACTTCTTTATGTTCTGTTCTTTGTCCATAGTTAAAGTGCAAAGCAATAATTTCATAGCCCTCATTTTCTGCCATTTTTGCAGACAAAGCACTGTCCATTCCACCAGAGATGATACATACCGCAATTTTATTCATAATACAAATCCTTGAGCCATTATTTACTGCCATTTTACCAAGATTAGGGTAAACTTTGAGCATGATAGATTTAGATAATCAAACAACACTAGAAGTCAATTTGGCTGCACTTGAAGAGATAGCACATCTGCTCTCAACAAAAGAAGTAGAACTCATCATCACAGATGATCAAACGATGCAAACACTCAATAAAGAACATAGAGACAAAGACACGCTCACAGATGTACTCTCTTTTCCTATAGATGCACCCTTTACAGAGCAGTCCATATTTGGTATGCCTCTAGGTTCCATCATCATTACCGCATCCTTTGTAAAAGAGAAAGCAGCTCATTTTGATCACAGTGAACAAGATGAACTCTCTTTGCTCTTTATCCATGGAATGCTCCATCTACTTGGCTTTGACCATGAAGTAGACTCTGGTGAAATGAGAGCAAGAGAAGAAGAACTTATCGAACGCTTTGATCTACCTAAAAGTCTCATCGTAAGAACAAATTAAAATGCTTATGGAGTATTAAAATGGATTTTGTTATTTTTGTAATCGCTATGGGCGTATTGATCTGGGGTGCAGACCTCTTGATAGTCCAAAGTGAACGTATTGCACTGAGATTTAAGATACCAGAGTTTATCATTGGTGCGACCCTCATAGCACTTGGTACCTCTTTACCTGAAATGGCCGCTAGTATCGCCGCTAGTTTAGAAGGGAAATCAGATATCGCCATAGCCAATGTGATAGGAAGTAATATACTAAACATCACTCTAGTTCTCGCCACGGTATTTATTATTGCCAAAAAGATAACCCCAAATAGAGACTTCTTTGCCAAAGACAGTACCTGGGCATTGGTACCTGTACTCGTCTTTATCTTGATGATACTTGATGGTGTCATAGATAGATTTGATGCATCACTGTTGTTACTTTTGATGGGTGCTTACCTTATGTTCCTTCTTCAAGATGCAAAAGGTATGCCCAAAGAAGACCTTGAGGCACTGTACGAAGGTGATTTTACCTGGCTAAAGACCATACCTTTTCTTCTTGCAGGTATAGTATTGGTAATCATCGGTGCACAGTTCTCTATTGAAAGTGCTTCTGAAATAGCCAAAAGTTTTGGTATTTCGGAATGGATTATAGGTATTGTTATGATCTCGCTAGGTACATCTTTACCAGAACTGGTTGTAAGTATTTCTGCTGCTATCAAAGGTAAAGTAGATATGGCTATAGGAAATATTATTGGTTCAAATATGGCAAATACCACCGTCGTCTTAGCAGC
This sequence comes from Sulfurovum sp., assembly GCA_030949725.1. Taxonomy (GTDB): domain Bacteria; phylum Campylobacterota; class Campylobacteria; order Campylobacterales; family Sulfurovaceae; genus Sulfurovum. The sequence continues at coordinate 3,405 of JAUZSE010000018.1, forward strand.
AGCTGCCTTCACAAACCCTATGCATATTGATGCATCTCTTTATATCTTTGATATTGCCACGATGCTTGTAGCAACACTGCTTCTTGTCTTTATCACTGCCAACAAACTGTATACTAAATCAGCAGGCATAAGCCTCATTATCATCTTGGGACTTTTCCTAAATAATACCTTGCAAAGTATGTAGTATCTATTCCTAGAAGAGATCTAGTGAACTAGGCTTTGGTCTCTTCACTGATTTTTGTTTTACTTTACGAATCTCTGCTTCCGTATAGATATCTACGGCTATGTCTTTTACCACTGTACTTTTGATTTCTGTAGTATTGTTTTCTACAGGTATCGTATCCGTTTCTTTATTAAAATAACCGTGAGAGAAAAGCCATTTATAAATATCTGCAGCTATAGGGCCAGAAGTACTTCCACCATGACCTCCATGCTCAACCAATACAGTCACTATGTATTTAGGGTCATTGTAGGGTGCGTAGGTTGTGATCCAAGCATGTGACCTGTGAAAATATGCCAGTTCATGTTCTTTTAAACGATGCACTGTAGACTGAGGTATAGAAGTAACCTGAGAAGTACCTGTTTTACCCGCAACAATAATTGGTAATTTACTCATGGCTTTATAAGCTGTTCCCCCGCGTGTATTACATACATCATACATCCCTCGTCTTATCTCTTTTAGATGCTTCTTGTTGAGTACAACATGTTTGATTTCGGGAACAATAATTTTATTATCAACTTCTCTAGCTATATGAGGTGTTGCAAGATAAGAAGTCGCTAGCATACCTGTATTACGCGCTACTTGTAAAGGAGTCACAAGGTCAAACCCTTGACCGATAGCCGCGATCACCGTCTCGCCTCTATACCATGGTTTATTAAATCGTTTTCTTTTCCATGCATGGTCTGGCATAACACCCGAATATTCACGTGGAAGATCAATACCTGTTTTCACCCCATAACCAAAAGTACGAAGGTATTTTGCCATGGCATTGATACCTACAGCCAAACTCTTTTTATAAAAATACACATCACAACTCTCTCTTATTGCTTTGCGTAATGCCACAGTCCCATGTCCATGCCTTTTCCAGCATCTAAATTTATGAGAACTCTTACCTATAGTGATATGTCCATTACAAAATTCTGATTTTAACAATATGTCTGGCTTTGCATTTTCATAGGCCAATGCCATAGACATTTTTATCGCTGAACCAGGAGGATAAGTTCCATGTATGAACTTATTGGTAAAAGGATGTGCAAGATCATTTTGTAAAGCTTTCCAATTTTTTGTACTAATACCACCCACAAACATATTGGGGTCATAAGAAGGATAACTCACTGCTGCTAACATTTCTCCGTTGGTTTTCATTACGATAGCTACACCTGTTTGCTCTCCAAAACGTTCATGAATCATTTTTTGAAGATCAATATCTATATTTAAACGTATATTTTTATTTTCTTTTGGATCTTCTTTTTCAATCACAGCTATAGCTCTATTTGTCGCGGTAACCCTAGAGATCTCAAATCCAAGTTCACCTTGCAATATTTTATTATAATGGCGTTCTAAACCACTTTTCCCTACTTTACCAACTTCATCTACCACAGGGTCTTTTTTATTTTCTTTTTTATTTGATCTTCCCGTGTATCCTACAATGTGTGCCGAAATCCTACCATAAGGATAATAGCGTTTTGTTTCTGCTTCTATTTTAAGGTTTTCTAGTAAACTTAAATTTGGATACGCCCCCATCATTGCTGCATAATGAATAAAATCAACGACTTTAATATACTTATGATTATAAGGTGAATTATGTTTTTTATACACCTTTCTCATGACTGTCTTATTGAGATCTGGAAATGTATCAATGAGTGTATCAATCACCGCAGATAACTGATCACTTTTTGCCTTTAAATGTGGCGCGATTAAAAGTGAAAAACCTATTCTATTCATTGCCAATAAATTACCACTAATATCACTTACCTCACCCCTTACAGGCTTAATAAATAGCTTTCTTTCTACATTATCTTTAGCCAATCCCTCGTAGTAAAAATTAGATTTAATACTCACATGATAGAGTCGGGTAACCATGACAGCCCAAAAAACAAGAAAAATGAAAAGTATAAATTTATATCTCATAAAATCACCACAATAAGCATATCAACAATCAAAGAGTAGAGTAAAATCGTGTCAAGAAAAATACTTTGTGTTTGAAAAATAAAATCAAAAGCAAACAAGCTACCCAAATAACAAAAATCTAAAAGTATGACAGTAAACAAGGGTGTACAGACACTGCATTTTCTAAAATGTATCAAGGAAGGATAAACCCCTACATAAAAAAACAATGTCACAATAAGTGTAAAAAACAGTGGTAAAGTAAGATTTATTTCAAGGTTAATCATATATAGACTAGCCAATAATATAGCGGATACATTACCTCTTTCTATACCCTTAATAAGCACATAAGACATCGCACCTATTAAAAGGGGTAAAAATACATAAATAGATATAAGCATAGGATAAAAAATAACGAATAAAAGAATAGAAAACCAAGAGAATACTTTGGAGACTGAAAATAATTTTGAGATAGGAAATAGATTAAAATTCATACTAAGACAATTTATAAACCAATGCCACTTCGTTACAGATAGGGAAATGGATACATTTAATACAATCTGCCCAAATTTTATGTTCAGGTATTAGCTCTTTATTTATTTCTTTAAACTCAAGTTTTTGAAAGAACAGTGGTAAATAGGTTAACACCAATACATCTTCTTCTACATTTAATGTTATTGCTTCATTCAAACTAAATGCAACCAAACGCTGACCTATTTTTTGTCCTCTATACGCTTCATCTACGATAAGACTTCTGATTTCTGCTAATCGTTTTGAATGGATGTGTAAAGCAGTATAGCCTACAAGTTTTTCACCTTCTTTGGCTAAAACATAAGAACGGATATTGGTTGCTACTTCATCTTCTGTACGATTTAGGATAATCCCATCTTTTACTTCAGAAAGAACCAATGCCTGCATAGCAGGAATATCACCTAGCTTTGCTTTGATCAGTTCTATCACGTTTTTACCTTATCCTTTACCTCATCGTCTACAGCAAAAATAGTCTGCAATATATCTTGATGTACTCTATCATGACCGTTCTTTTTTAAATTAGATACGGTAATAGATCCAGGAAAATCTCTTTTGAGTTTGTTACGCTCTTTTTGATTGAGTTTATCTATTTTTGTAAATACTGTAAGGTATCTTTGATCAGGACGGATAAATTCTGAAATATACTTTTCCACATCATCATCTATCTTGGCATGAGGGTGTCGTGCATCACGAAGATGTATAAAAAGACGTATAGAAACACGGTGTTTAATGAACTCCACGAGATTTTTCTGCCATACTTCTTTGAGTGTTTTAGAGACTTTTGCATAACCAAACCCTGGAAGATCCACAAAACGTACAGGATAACTTTGTTCATTATAAAGATATCTCGTTTCAAAAAAGTTAATCAACTGTGTTTTACCTGGAGTCGATGACGATTTTGCCAAATTTTTTCTCTGAGTCAAAGAATTTAAAGTAGAACTTTTACCTACATTTGAACGACCCAAAAAAACCACTTCACTCATATCTTCAGGCAAAGAATCAGCGATACTCTGTGCAGATTTTATAAATTTTGCTTCTACAACACGAGGAATACTCATTTGTCATCCTTCATTTCAATAATAAATTTTACACGCTTCTTATCATTACTTTTTACACTGACATTGCCTGTAAGCATATCTAGTCTTATCTCATCACCATCTACATGACTTTTATTAATCAAATCATCAATCACTGCTTTCCCCTTTAAAACATAAAATGACTTTAAAGGGTAATAGGTTACTTTCTCAGCACTTCCTGTATAATGACGTACTTCACTTTTAAATTCAAAGGTGACAGATCCTATAGCTTCATACATTTTTGTTTCATTGTTTTCATCAAAGTAAACAATCACTCTATCCGCATGTAGCCAGTCATCTAACTTTTTTACTTCGGCATTTCCGATAAAATGTATTTCTTTTTTTGCATTTTCTGCTTCCATAGAGATAGATGTAATTTCAACTTTTTGCCCAAAAAGCATTTGAGTAAGCAGAAGAAAAAGTGTTACATTTAAGAAATTCAATCAAAAACCTTTAGCGTTATTTAGCCGTATTGTACCATTATATTACTTTTTGGTCGTATAAAGTATGGCATTAATTTCTACGCCAAAGACCTTTTTATTTACGGTGTCATAAGATAAAGTTTTTCCATGCATAATATTTTGACCTCTCGTACTTGTAAAAGGTGCCGTAATATTTAAAATTTCTGTTTTCTGATTGTAGTTTGCATGTTGTGTTTTATAGGTATACCCATCTTTTTCATGCATCAAAACATCCCCATCCAAATAAAGTACATCTTTGATAAATTTGCCTTTTTTTGCTACAAGCGAGTCTATATTGTCTGTATGAAAAACAATATTATCTAAAGTCAATATACCCTTATTATGCATACCATACGTAGAAAAAGCCCAACCCTGCATTTTTTGCGTATCTACTTCTATAAAAGTTGTATCGGTAAATTCAAGATCTTTTGTAAAAACCTTATTTTTATTCAGTGTATTACTTAACTTCACAAAAAGGGATGTAGAGATAATCAGCACAATCAAAATTATCAATAAAAATTTTAATCCCATAGCTCCAAATACTTCTCTTCTAACCCTTCTTCCTTTATAAGATATTCAATCATCTCACGTACGTCCCCATCTCCACCTTTTCTATTGAGTACCACTGTGGCAATTTTATCTACATAGGCACTTGCATCTCTTGGAACAAAGGATGTCTTCGTTGCTTTCAGCATAGATAGATCATTTAAGTCATCCCCTATGGCTGCCACATTGTCCATAGTAAGATCAAGTTTTTCGAGCAGTGTTTCTAAAACCTCTTTTTTATTATGTATACCCTGATAAAAATGTTCTATATGCAACTCTTTGGCACGACGTTCAACGATTTTAGAAGTTCTCCCCGTAATAATAGCTACCTGTTTCCCTAACTTTTTCCATGAAACTATGGCTAAACCATCTTTCACATTAAAAGACTTTATTTCATCACCATTTTCACTGTAAGTGATACGAGAATCCGTCATCGTACCATCTACATCAAGGACGATTAATTCTATACTCATAGAACACCTTTTGTGCTTGGTATACCAGCATTTTCATTGATAGTCACGGCACGACGTAATGCCACCGCAAGTGCTTTAAATGCACCTTCTATAATATGATGCTTGTTTTTCCCACGGTTATAGATAAGGTGAAGTGTCAAAGGTAGATTAAATGCAAATGCCTTAAAAAACTCTTCTACGAGTTCTACATCAAAATTTCCTACTTTTCCCTCTATAGGAAGTTCAAAAACAAGAAAAGCACGGTTTGAAAGGTCTATATCACAAGTAACACTTGCTTCATCCATCACAACCGTAGCATTACCAAAACGTTCAATATTGCGAACAGGATAGATAGCTTTTTTAAAAGCCTTACCTATGACTATCCCTACGTCTTCTACTGTATGGTGGTCATCTATATGCGTATCACCCTTACATAATATTTCCATATCTATATGTGCATGTTTGGTAAATGCTTCTAACATATGATCATAAAAACCTACACCCGTATCAATCTTTGCTTTCCCCGTCCCATAAAGGTTTAGTTTTACAGAAATTTGTGTTTCTTTTGTTTCTCTTCTTACTTCTATCATCATTTTTCCTTTATTTAGTTTCCAACTATAAAAGCATCTGCTAAATTATTGTTGTCTTTAAAGTCTTGTGCTTCTTCTTCTGATCTAAAGCCCATAAGCCATACTCTATAAAGTGATGCTCCATCTACAGATCGGAAATGCTTAATAATTGGCTTATAATGTGTATATATCTGTGCATATCTACGTTTATATATCCTCGCACCTTTAAGATGTCTAAATGCACCTACTTGTATGCTAAAGTCAGACAATATCACACGTGTTTGTATATTTAATTTTTTATTCCTAGCCATGGTCAATTCAGATTCAATCTTACCAGCAAACCCAAGGACTTTTATCGCAACTTTGGCAATTCCCATACCATCCAATCCTATCTCTTTACCTGCGGCATAAGAACAGTCTATAATACGCCCTCTTACAAAAGGACCCCGATCATTGATACGCACGATGGTACTTCTACCATTTTGTAGATTATAGACTTTTACCATAGTATCCATAGGCCAAGTTTTATGTGCTGCTGTTCTTGCATGCATATTATATACTTCACCATTACTGGTCTTTTTGCCATGAAAGTTTGGTCCATACCAACTTGAAATTCCCTTTTTGACCTGTCCTACCCTTACATACGTAGGATGATATCTTTTACCAAGTACATAATAGGAACGCATGGTAGATCTATGTCTTGCAGCACTCGTATATTTCGTTGCCTTATATTCTTTCATCCCTGATTTTGAGGCACATCCTGTAAAAAGTGTGCCTAAAATCATAATGAGTAGTGACAATATGGGAAGTGAAAGTATCTTCATGCTAATTCTACTTTATCTTTAATCATTTATTATCACTTTATTTGACTTTGTTTTTGCTTTATAGATAACTTACGCTAGAATACCAATATGAATTATACTATTTCTCCAGATTTTACGCCTATTATTGATGCTATAGAGACCCATTTAGTTGGAAAACGAGAAACCATTGCTTTGTCTTTAGCAACGTTTTTTGCAGGAGGTCACCTCCTTTTAGAAGATATACCAGGGGTAGGAAAAACTACCCTAGCCAAAGCCTTGTCTCAAGCTTTAGGTCTTGATTTTGGTCGTATACAATTTACTTCGGACATGCTCCCATCAGATATACTTGGCGTAAATTACTACAATCAAAAAGAAGGTGATTTTGTCTTTAAAAAAGGACCTATTTTTACCTCTTTTTTACTGGCAGACGAAATCAACAGGTCTATGCCCAAAACACAATCTGCTCTACTTCAGGCAATGGAAGAAGGCATTATTACCATAGATCAAATTTCCTATACATTGAAGAAGCCTTTTTTTGTTATGGCAACACAAAATCCATATGAGGAAGTGGGTACCTTTCTCCTTCCTTCTTCTCAGTTAGACCGTTTTATGTGTTCTTTTAGCATTGGTTATCCAGACAAAGACGCAGAAAGAGCCATTTTAAAAGGAGGAAGTAAAGAGCAATTAGTGAAAACTCAAGCTATGCTAGATACAAAACAAATAGAAAGCTTTATGCAAAAAGCCTCCTCTGTAACACTAAGCGACACCCTACTTGATTTTCTTCAAGCAATCATCGCTTTTACTAGAGAAAGTGGTCTCTTTGAATATGGGCTTTCCACACGTGGAGCATTGGCACTCACTGCGATGGTAAAATCTTGGGCTATGTTACAAGGACGCACTTATGCCACAGCTGATGATCTTCAAATGGTCACAGGCATAGTCTGTGCCCATCGTTTACATTTTAAAGAAGGTACTACCACTATGCTTCGAATTAGCCATGAAATCTTTAGTAAAATTCATTCAGATACATAGGAGTATAAAACAACACGCCACACGTTTTAGTTTGGTTGTAGTTGTTTTGCTTTTTGGACTTTTTATGGAAGCGTATATGCATGACTTCAACCTTGTGTATATTACACTCTTTTTTGTATTTTCTCTTGCCTTTTCTGCAGGTCCCATAGGTGTACTTAATCTAGGAAACCTTCAAGTAAAATTCAATAAACAAGGGCGTATCTTTTCGGGAAAAGAGACAGAAATTTTATTTAATATAGAAAATCCTATGACAACATCCTCTTGGTCTATTACCTTACACAGCAAGGATAATACCTCTACAACTCTCCCTCAGATTAAAGGTGAATCTTCAAATAATGTACTTCTTCCTTTTCTAGCCCACAAGCGTGGTACATTTTCTTATGGAAACTGTTATTTGGAAAGTAAATACCCTCTATCGACTGCACGCTTAACAAAAGCCATAAATGAAGTCTATGAAGGTATCGTTTACCCCCAACCCAAAGGAAAACCCTTAGATACTTTTTTGAATGAACAAGAAACGCATTATGGTGAAGAAAAAGAATTTGACGGATTACGTGAGTATGATGGTTCTCAAAAGATTTCACATATTCATTGGGCTTCTGTAGCCAAAGGTGAAATGTCGGTCAAAGTCTTCACAAAAGAGACAAAAATACACAATCTTACCTTTAGCTATAATAAACTCAAAGGAGACAAAGAAAGTAAACTTTCACAGCTTTGTTTGTGGGTTTTAGAGTGCGAGAAGAAGCGTCTTCCCTTTGCTATAGAACTTCCCCAAAAACAACTAAATTCAAAAAAGGAAAGTATAGATGAAATTCTTGAACACCTTGCAAAATACTAAATTTTCCTCTTTAGCATTATTAGATATTAGCTATATTGTCGTGCTCTTACCTCTACTGCTTATGCTCAAAATCCCTATGCTATTCTTTGTTGGGGTCATTATAGCTATACTTATTTTCAAGTCTACACCACTCAAAAGTATAGGCATACTTTTTATTTTTATGCTAGGGATGCTTGCACTTTATTTATCTTTATATGGAGCATTTTCGTTTAGGGGTCTCTCTAGGTTAAAGCTCTTTTTGGAACTTTTGGTTTACATTTTGATTATTGTGGTAGCCATGCAGAGACTAACACGTGAAATAAACTTTTATTTGCTCATCTCTCCTTTTTTGTTTTTAGCACTTTCTTTGTTTTTTTATTATGGCATGTTGATGCTCATCTATATTATCTTTGAACTCTTTTTACTCTTATGGATGATACTTTCACATCGTATGGGAGGAGATATCAAAGAAGGATTTGCCTCAAGTATGGTTATGTTTATGTATTCATTGCCATGGGTAGTAGTGCTATTCATTTTCTTTCCTCGTATTTCTTTTGAACACGCCAATTATGGTTTTAGAGGGGAAACAATCCAACGTATGGGACATGATGGCACCATGTATCTTGATAGTAATGCACTGCTTGTTCCCTCTGAACGCATCGTTATGGAAGTTGGTTTTGAAAAAGAAATTCCTCCTGCACATACACTCTACTTTAGAGGTAGCATACTCTACATAGACAAAAAAGATCATTGGGAAGGGCTAGCTATTAATGCCAAACGTGAAACAAAACCTTTTTATGCCACTACTGGCTTGCCCATAAAATACCAAGTAACCCTCTACCCTACGCAAAAAAAGTGGCTCTATGCACTTGATATGCCATCAAAAAATATTAAAAATTCCATACTTGACCGTGATCTCATATCTACTGTAGAAAAATCCATCAAAGAACCTCTACATTATAGTGCAAACTCTTCACTAAGTGCGAAATTTTATGATATTTTAGATGAGGAAACATTCAAAGCATCTTCTACTTTTGAGAGTGACCACAATCCACGAACATATACAAAAGCACAAAAACTACAAAAATCCTATCCTGATATAGAAAAAAGAGCCAAAGCCCTCAAGCATTTTTTTAAAGCACAAAATCTTACGTATACTCTAAAACCCGATGCTTTAGACATCAACCATACCACTGACAGTTTTCTCTTTGATACACGCCGTGGATATTGTGTACATTTTGCTTCTTCTTTTGTCACTATGGCACGCATGGCAGGCATACCTGCGCGTATCGTTACTGGGTATAAAGCTGATTTTATCAATGGATTAAAAAACTATTTACCAGTGAAAGAAAAAGATGCACATGCTTGGGCAGAACTTTATATCAATGACTATTGGGTACGTTTTGAAGCTACGGCAACAGCCAGTTTTGTAGAAGAAGATAATCAAGAAGTACATAGCTCTAGCTTTTTATCTAAAGAAGTCAATCTTTACCTTATGTATGTAAAATATCAGGTAGAGACATGGATCCTTCACTACTCACATATTAGGCAGCTTCAACTCTTAGAGTATGCAAAAAACAATCCGACTTTTGTTGCTATCTTTGTGATGAGCCTCATCACGCTTCTTTTACTTACTTTTGTGATTATCTCTTATTTCAAAAGACCCTATTACAGTAGTAAAACACTGGCTACGATGCAAGCATTATTAAAAAGATTAAAAAAAGAAAAGTACCTGAGAGAAGATGAAGAAACTTTACATCAGTATCTCATACGTTATGCCTATAAGCATCCTAAAAAAACTTTAATCTATGATATAGACAAGCTCTATGAACATATTATTTATGCAAATGAAAATTCAAAAAACAAGCAAAAAGAACTCAAAATCCTTATAAAAAAATTTCTCAAAGAATAAAATGCTTAACCCACGCCTGTTACAGTGTTAAAAAGCAACCTTTTAGTTGTTTTTTAATAAAATAATGAGCTTAATTCTATATACATTTCAACGAAAGAATATTATGATAAAAAAAAGTAAGAAAATTATACTCGCAGGACTCACATCAGCGATTGCTGCTGCCTACCTATTTGGATCATTTGCTCAGGCAAAAGATGCTAGCGATACAAAATATGTTCCCTCTACAGCCAAAGAAAAACTTGAAGCCTATATCAAGTTTACACAAATTCTAAATGTGATAGAGAGTCAATATGTGGATGATATAAACACCACAGATCTTGTAGATAAAGCCCTCAAAGGCCTCCTAGTCAATCTTGATGCCCACTCTACCTTTATGGATACCAAAGCCTATAAAGATCTCAATGTACAAACCAAAGGTGAATTTGGTGGATTAGGTATCTCTATAGGGATGAAAGATGGTGCCTTGACTGTCATTGCTCCTATAGACGGTACTCCAGCATTTAAAGCAGGTGTCAAAGCAGGTGATATTATCTTAAAGATCGATGAAGTTGCAACGATTGGCATGAACATTGATGAATCTGTAAAATTGATGAGAGGTAAACCTAAAACTTCTTTGGTTTTGACCATCATTAGAGAAAAAGAGCCCAAACCACTCAAAATAAAGATCGTCAGAGACATCATCAAAATACAGTCTGTTTATGTCAAGACTATAGAAGAGAGACTACTCTATATACATATCACTTCTTTTGACCAAAAAGTAGTAGAGGGTATCAAAAAAGCTATGAAAGATAACCATACTACCCAAGGCTTAATCCTTGACCTTAGAAACAATCCAGGAGGATTACTTGACCAGGCTGTAGGAGTGGTAGATCTATTTGTTGAAGAGGGAGCCATTGTCAGTCAAAAAGGTAAACAAAAGACTGAAAACATGAGCTACGATGCGCATAAGGCAAATACCAATACAAACACACCCATTGTTGTACTGGTAAACGGTGGCTCTGCTTCTGCTTCTGAGATCGTTGCAGGTGCATTACAAGACTTCAATCGAAGTATTGTCATAGGCGAAAAAACATTTGGTAAAGGTTCTGTACAGGTTGTGATGCCCATAGGTCATAATGAAGCACTCAAACTTACTGTAGCACGCTATTATCTTCCAAGTGGACGTACCATACAGGCTTTAGGTGTGACACCTGACATCATTGTGCATATTGGCAAAATTGATTACATAGAAGATCCTGTCTTACTCAAAGAGAAAGACCTTAAAAAACACCTAGAAGGTGAATTGGCGAAAATAGATTTCAACACAACAAAACCCAAGGATAGTAACCTTTCGGTAGACAGTAACGGCACAATCGTTAATGATACGATTATCACAGAAGATCAACTCTATAAAGATACACAGCTTAAATCTGCTGTAGACATTTTAAAAGCACTTATCATCACAAACAAAGGAAGAAAATAATGGTGCATGACACACTGGTCAAACAGACACTGATCTACGAAGGCAAAGCAAAGAAAATATGGTCAACCCAATTCCCAGATCTTTATATTTCTGAATTTAAAGATGACCTTACTGCGTTTAATGGTGAAAAAAAATCAAGTGAAGCAGGTAAAGGCGCACTCAACAATGAGATTTCTACAGAACTTTTCAAATATTTAAACGAAAAAGGCATAGCAACACACTTTGTTGAGATGATAGATGCCAACCACATGCTTCATAAAAAAGCAGAAGTGATCTACATAGAAGTAATCGTAAGAAATATTGCGACAGGGTCTTTGAGTAAAAATCTTGGTATAGCCGATAAAACTGTACTTCCTTTTACCTTGGTAGAGTTTGACTATAAAAATGATGCACTAGGTGACCCAAAACTCAATGATCAGCATTGTCTTCTTCTGAATCTTGTCAAAGACAACTCTGAACTTGACTACATCAGATATATGGCAAGAAGAATCAACACGATCCTTTCAGAATTTTATGCTGAGCTTGACATCAAAGTGGTAGATTTTAAATTGGAATTTGGTAGAGACAGCAATGGTAATATCATTTTGATCGATGAGCTAAGTCCAGATAACTTCAGACTCTGGGATGCCAAAACAGATGAAAAGCTAGACAAAGACAGATTTAGACAAGGACTTGGTGGACTTACAGAAGCTTACCAAATGGTACTTGACAGAATTAAAAACAGATAAAAGGAAGAACATGACAGCAGTAGTAAACGTATTTTTAAAAGAAGGTGTACTTGACCCACAGGGAAAAGCAGCACATCATGCACTTGATTCTCTAGGCTTTGCAAGTGTTGAGGATGTACGTATCGGTAAACAGATCATACTCAAACTCAAAACAGATGACAAAGCTGAAGCTGAAGTTGAAGTGAGAGAGATGTGTGAAACGCTTCTTGCCAACACTGTGATAGAAGACTATACGATAGAGATCAACTAGTATGCAAAAGAGATCATTGAAAGTAGCAGTATTAAGATTTCCAGGAACAAACTGTGAGTTTGATACCCAGTATGCTTTTGAAAAGTTGGGACATAGCACAGAACTTGTATGGCATGAAAATGAAACTTTACCTGAGAATATTGATCTTATAGTAGTACCTGGTGGGTTTTCTTATGGAGACTATTTGCGTTCAGGGTCTATCGCAAGGTTTTCACCCGTGATGAAAGCAGTCGTTTCTTTTGCAAATGATGGCGGTAAAGTACTTGGTATCTGTAATGGTTTCCAAATCCTTACAGAAGCAGGACTGCTTCCTGGTGCATTAAAGCGCAACAACAACTTGCACTTTATTTCAAAACACCAAAACCTTTGTGTCATAAACAATGACAATCCTTTTTTAAACCTCTGTGAAAAAGGTGAAGTACTCAACATCCCCATTGCCCATGCGGATGGAAACTACTACATCGATGGTGCTGGGTTTAAAAAACTTGAAGCCAACAAACAAATACTTCTTCGTTATTGTGATGAAAAAGGAGAGCCTGTTGTGGTCAATGGTTCTGTCACTTCTATTGCAGGTATCTGTAATGAGAGTAAAAATGTATTTGGTCTTATGCCTCACCCTGAACGTGCGTTAGAAGCCATACTTGGAAGTGAAGATGGTCTACGTATGCTTCAAGGTTTTGAAGCCTAATGAAATATTTTCGCTCTATTTGCTTCCTGTTAGGATTCATACTTGCTTACACCGTACAGTTGTCTGCTCAGAGCGAATTTAAATACAGTTATATGCCTAAAAAAGTATATGAAAAACAACTTTTTCCTGTCACTATCATAGGGATAGGAAAAAATGGCAATAACAATAAGTTTACCTTCGATAGATCTAGTACTATACAACCATTGTTTGACAAACCTTTGATCGTACGCAATGGAGATGACAGTTTTTATACCTTCTATTTTCAGGCAGAAACACTTGATCTGCGTATTCCCTCACTTCATATTTCCTCTCAGTTTGGAGAAGAAACATTTCCATCACAAGGTATTGGTATCAAAAAGTTGAAAGAAAGAGACGATTTTTCTCATGTACTTGCGGCAGATATGAAAATCAAAAACTCTCAAGTTTCCAACTATGATGAAAGAAACCATATCGTTACACTCTCCTTGGAAGCTTACGAAGCAAACCTTGAAGATATGTATCTAAACCATGTATCTGAATCTGACATTGAGTCCTTAACACGTGAGTTTGCCAAAGTGGAAGCAGAATTTTATGTGGTACTTCCTGTGGAGCAAAAAGAACTTAAATTTACGTATTTTAACACGATCAAAAAGCAATATGTATTTTTAGAAGTCCCTGTAGTTGTGGTCGATGCATCCGTAGTCACACAGTCTGATCTCAACCCAAAAGAAGATAATTTTGAGAAACTCAAAAAATATACCTTTATGTTTTTGTTTGCTTTCTTTTTAATCACTTTTTTGTTTAAAAGAGATTTCTTCTATCTCGTCTTTTCTGTGCTATCACTGATTACTCTTTTGACCTTTTATATACCACTTGAAAAAATATGTGTCAAGCAAGGTGCTTCTTTATACATTTTACCCACGCAAACCAGTACAGTAAGTACCCAAATAGATCAAAAGTTAGACACGTTGCTACTAGGAGAACGAGAAGGCTTTCAAAAAGTTGAATACAAAGAAGGAATCATAGGATGGATAAAAAATGAAGATCTTTGCAACCATTAGATTTTACTGGGGTGCCTTTATCATCTCATTTAACACTGCTGTTTTAATGATCCCTGCTTTGATGCTCTTTGGCAAATATAAAAGTACTATCGTCCATCATATTAACTCTTTGACACTCTTTATGATGGGTGGTATAGCACTCAAAAAAGGTAAGCTAGATAAAAATGCTGATATGTTTGTCATGAACCATCAAGGGATTGTAGACATTATAGGACTTGAAGCTGTGCAAAATAATCATATGCGTTGGGCAGCTAAAAAAGAACTTTTTGATACTTTATGGTTTGGTAATCTTCTCATCCATGCGGAACAAATTTCTATCGATAGAGGAGGTAAATCTTCTTTAAGAAAATTTATCGCTGATGTTGAAGCGTCTAGGGATGTCTATAAACGTCCTGTAGCCATATTTCCTGAGGGAACAAGAACAGATGGGCAAGAACTACTTCCATTTAAGGGTGGAACCAAACTGATTGCTGAAAAGTTAGGACTTAAGATACAACCCATCGTTATCACAGGAAGTAAAAAATTACTCAATGAACATAATAAAACGGCACATTCAGCGATAGTACATTACCATTTTTTAGATACTATAGATGTAAGTACCGCGGATAAAGAGTGGTACACAACCCTTAGAGAAGATATGCAAAAGGTAATAGATGACGAGTTTAACAACAATCATCGCAGTCGCTAGCGGTGGTGCCATAGGGGCAACACTCCGACTTCTGACTCAATGGCTTTACCAATAAGCATCTTGTGCATGCACTGCCTTTAGGGTACACTTGTTGTCAACCTCATAGGGTCACTACTTATAGGTATGCTCTTCGCCTACTTTCACTTCAATACCTCTCTCTCACCCCATGTCAAAACATTTTTAGTCACAGGGATACTCGGTGCACTTACCACCTACTCAACCTTTGCCATAGAAAGTTTCTTTTTACTTCAGTCAGGACACTACGTACATGCCTTTGCCAACATGGCACTCAATCTTTTTGGTACCATACTCTTTGCAGGAATCGGGTACTATACCCTATTACAAATAACAAAATAACAGGAAAAACATTGTCAACATTAAACATAGAAATAGAAAAACACATTAAAAAACTGGTAAATCCTCTTAAACATCCCGATGAGCTACTTGAAGTACTTAAATTAAAGCTTACTAAGAAAGAGTTAAAACTCTTAAAATCATGGGCAGAAGATATGCCTCAAAAAGAGTTAGAAGAGAGTTTACAGGTAGATGAAGAACGCTATGCCCAGCTTTCAACAAAACTGATTAAGAAGTTGAATCAAGAGAAGATCAAACAAGCGATGTGTGTCTAGTCATACGTTTCCCCACGCAGTCCCTTGGGTATATTCTTGCTCGTTTGGGCACCTAGCTCTTTGAGTTGTTCTACTTGACGTAGAAGATTTCCTTCTCCATCACTTAGCTTGTTTCTCGCAAAAGAAAAACTGCCTTGTATGCCGTCTATTTGTTTCGATATTTTCATTATATCTTCAGAAAAACCAACAAATTTATCATACTCTCTTTATCTCTTGTTTGTGGCTATGCATCAGTTCTGCCTGTGCAGAAGCATTACGTGATTCATTCTCTATCTTCATCAACAAACGGGCATTATTGATATGAGATTTATTGTTTTCTTCTTGTATTCTACGATTGTGTGACTGAAGCTCTTTGTAATCATTAGACAATAATATATAAAGACTTTCTGCACCTTCAAGTTTTGCACGCACTTGACTTAATTCTTTTTCACGCTCATTATACTCACCCTGTAAGAGTAAGAAATCTTCAGTATTTGATTTCAATATCTCTTTTGTTTCATCAAACTGCAAGAGACTCTGTGTATCACTTGCATTTTGGATTTTATAGGCTTGCAAGTCTTCTTCTATCTGCTCGATGTATGCTATTTTTTCTTTATTGTCAATCTCTATATTCCAATATCTATTTTTATACGTCTTGATCCGCATAGATGAAATGATCACCACAAGTACAATAACCATAAATACAATAAGTGCGATGAGAGTAAAGAGCATTAAACTAGAGTCATTTTGTATTATTTCTAAAAACTTTTGCATACTTATCCCCTGATCATGTCGTACTCTTTTGGATAATGACACTGCATCATTTTTTTAGAGAGCATATTTTTTCCATACTTTATATGCTTAAAAACGATCTGTACTTTATTGTCTAGGTTGTCAAAGTAGGCTATACTGTGAAGCTTTTTTTGATGAAGCTGAATCGTATAATGTTTGTCTTCATACTGTGCTACATAGATAGTCTTACTGTGTAATTTTGCATGCTCCAATACCTTGGCGATATCTATCCCTTTTAATATATAGTAAGACGAAACCTGTTGTAGATCATGATCTACAACAAGCAGTTCCTGACCATCCGTGCATACTTCTTTTTTTGTCGGTTGGGTATAACTCCACTTGAAATCTCTTTCATTAGAAAAAGAAACTTTCCCCGCGTATTTTATTATTTTACCTTTTGTATTGGTGATAGTTTGTATAAAATCCGCTTGAAAACTTTTTGGTAACGTAATAGCCGCACAAGCCATAGATGATAGTAATAATAGTAATGATAAGAGTCTCATTTTTTTTCCTTTTAATGCTTGCAAATATACCTAATTAGCACTTGTACTGTGCTAATATCTGTCATATTATCACAAAACATTGCATATATTCATCATTGTAATAACGGCTTATTAATCATAATTTAGATAAAATAATAACAATTTATGCAAAGGCAAACCCTACAATGATAAAAAGCATCCTCAAAGTTTTCGGCACCAAAAATGATAAAATCGTTAAAGACTATCTCAAAAAAGTTAAAGGTATCAATGCCCTTGAAGCACAGTATGAAGCGATGGATGATGATGCACTGAAAGCTGCATTCTCTGCACTTAAAGAAGAGGTACTCTCAGATACAAAAACATTGGATGATGTACTCAATGACTCTTTTGCCATTACAAGAGAAGTGAGTAAACGTACTCTAGGGTTGAGACACTATGATGTACAAATGGTTGGGGGTATGGTACTCCATGATGGTAACATCGCTGAAATGAAAACAGGTGAAGGAAAAACACTTGTTGCCACACTTGCCGTTGTCCTTAATGCTATGACAGGTAAGGGTCTACACATCGTTACAGTCAATGACTACCTTGCAAGCCGTGACAGTGAGGAAATGACTCCTATCTACAACTTCTTAGGATATACAGTAGGATGTTTAACCGCAGATATTCATGATGACATGGGAAGAAAAGCCCAGTATGACGCAGACATAACCTACGGAACAAATAACGAGTATGGTTTTGACTACCTTCGTGACAATATGAAAGTACGTGCAGAAGAAAAAGCACAACGTGTACATAACTATGCGATTATTGATGAAGTCGATTCTATTCTTATTGATGAAGCCAGAACACCTTTGATCATCTCTGGTCCTACCCAACGTGACCATAACCATTATGCAAGAGCTGATGGCATTGCCCAAAAAATGCTAAGTGGAGAGAAACTTAAAACTAAAGCAGGTGAACCAGAAGAAACTACGGGTGATTTCATCGTAGATGAGAAAAACAGAACTATTATTATGACAGAAGATGGGCTTCAAAAAGCACAAGATCTTTTTGAAGTAGAAAACCTTTATAACCTTGAAAATGCTGCACTTTCACATCATCTTGACCAAGCACTCAAAGCACACTATATCTTTGAAAAAGATGTTGACTATGTCATACAAAACAATGAAGTTATCATTGTGGATGAATTTACAGGAAGACTCTCTGAAGGTCGTAGATACTCTGAAGGCCTACACCAAGCACTTGAGGCAAAAGAAGGTGTAGAGATACAGGAAGAGTCACAAACTTTGGCAGAGATCACTTACCAAAACTACTTTAGACTGTATGAAAAACTTTCAGGTATGACAGGAACAGCACAAACTGAAGCCACAGAATTTTCACAAATTTATGGACTGGATGTTATCTCTATCCCTACCAATGTACCTGTCGAACGTTTGGACAAAAATGACCTTATTTACAATACAGAACGTGAGAAACTAGACGCTGTAGTAAAACGTGTAAGAGAACTTCATGCCAAAGGTCAGCCTGTTCTTATAGGTACGGCTTCCATTGAAAAGTCTGAAATGATAGACGAACGACTCAAAAAAGAGAAGATTCCACATAATATGCTCAATGCCAAAAACCATGCACAAGAAGCAGAAATCATTATGAATGCTGGACAGAAAGCAGCGGTCACCGTTGCTACAAATATGGCAGGACGTGGGGTTGACATTAAGATAGATGATGAAGTCCAAAACCTTGGTGGTCTTATGATACTAGGAACGGAACGTCATGAAAGTAGACGTATAGATAATCAGCTTAGAGGTCGTTCAGGACGGCAAGGTAGCGCAGGTGAGAGTCAATTTTTCTTAAGTCTTGATGATAATCTTCTTCGTATTTTCGGGGGAGATAAGATTAGAAATATCATGAACAAACTAGGTGTAGAAGATGGTGAATATATTGATTCTAAGATTGTTACACGCTCTGTAGAGAAAGCACAAAAGAAAGTAGAAAACCAACACTATGAATCAAGAAAACATATCTTAGAGTATGATGATGTAGCCAATCACCAACGTAAAGCGATCTACGCATTTAGAAACCAGTTACTCGACACAAAATTTGACATCGCTGGAAAAATAAAAGAGAACCGTGAAGAATACATTGCACATCTTATGGCAGAAGCAGAGATCTTTGCAGGTATGCCAATGGAAGACTTTGACGTGGAAAAACTTGCAGCACTCATCAAGGAAGAACTTCATATAGCAGTAGAAGCTGAACAGTTTAAAAACAAAGAAGTGGAAGAGATGACTAGCATGATACGAGATATGATGGTAAATCTTTATGAAGCAAAAATGTCAGAGATAGATCCAGAGCAAAGAACAGACATTGAGCGTATCTTATATCTACAAGTACTTGATCCACAATGGAGAGATCATTTGTATGAAATGGATGTCCTCAAAACGGGTATCAGTCTTAGAGGATACAACCAAAAAGATCCACTAACAGAGTACAAACAAGACTCCTACAAACTCTTTATGGATCTTGTCCAGCGTATTAAATTTGAAGCAGTGAAAGTCCTTCAGCTTGTACAGTTTAACTTTGACTCTCCAGAAGAAGAAGAAGCGGCTATTGAAAATATACGTGAAGAACTTGAATCTGATGTAGCAGATGCAACACTCAGTACAGATGAAGCTGTAAAGAAAAAAAATACACCTTTCACTGCAGAGAAAAAACCAAAAAGAAATGACCCTTGTCCTTGTGGTTCCGGAAAAAAATATAAAAACTGTTGTGGAAAAAGTGGTCCTAAAAAGGGTTTATTGTCTACACAAAACGCATAGTTAACTAAATTTCTATATTTATGAATACACTATGAAAACAAAAAATACTACTTCGCCTAACAAAAAATTTGTTAGGCATATCATCAAGCATTACCTCAAATACGACAAAGAAAATCCTTTTATTTTTATCTCTGGGATGTTAGCCTTTTTAGGTATAGCTGCTGGTGTCATGGTCTTGATGATTGCTATGGGGATTATGAACGGCACACAAAAAGAATTTAGTAAAAGACTTTTTGTTATGAACTATCCACTTACCATACTTCCCATCGCAGAAGACTCAGTCAATGATACACTCATCGCTTCACTCTCCAAACAATTTCCTCAGCTTCAATTTAGTCCTTATTACACTACACAAGTTATAACCAAAAATGATGGTGCAGTCCAAGGATCACTACTTTATGGGGTGGACTATCACAAAGAGAGTAAAATCAATGACATTTTCAAAAAAGCTAGAGGAGATGAAAAAAGTAAATTTAGAGTAGTCATGGGAGAAGGTCTCTCTTTTGAAATGAATGTACTTCAAAAAGACAAAGTAACGCTTTATTTTTCAGAGCAACAAGCCATAGGCTTTGGTACGATGCCTTTACAAAAACGATTTATTGTCGATGGTGTGTTTAAGTCTGGACTCAAAGCCTATGATAAAGCCATCATGTATACGTCACTTGAAGCCTTTGAAAAACTCTTAAAACGCAAACATGGAAGCTATGATGGAGTGCATATTTATACAGAACATCCTATGGATGAAATAGCGAAAATTAAAGCCGTTTTACCTGAAATGACGGTCATAGAAGGATGGTGGGAACAAAATGGGAATTTCTTCGCTGCTATGGAGATGGAGAAAAAAGCTCTTTTTCTCGTTCTTCTTCTTATCATACTTGTAGCCTCACTGAACATTATCTCTTCACTCTTAATGACAGTGATGAGTAGAAGATCCGAAATTGCTCTCATGCGTACACTAGGAGCAACCAAAAAAGAAATAAGAAGCATCTTTTTTAGACTAGGAATCATCATAGGCTCTGCTGGTATCCTAGCAGGTAGCCTACTTGGTGCGTTTGGTATATGGCTACTTACTACCTTTGATATTATTTCCATGCCTGCAGATGTCTACGGTAGTTCTAAACTACCTGTAGATCTAAGTATGAATGATTTTGGCTTTATACTACTAGGTACGAGTATCATCATCTTACTCTCAGCCCTCTACCCTGCCAAAAAAGCCTCCCAAACAGATCCGCTTACTGTATTGAGGAATGAGTAAAACTACTCGAACATCTTCATAAGAGAATTTCCACCTTGAATAAAATTAAACATAGAATCCTCCTCTTCCTCTTCAAAAATATTAAGAGGAGAGTTATCAAAGAGTCCGAACATCGTGTTATACATTTTAGAAGAATTATACATCATACCTGACATCATTTCTGCTGACTCACCAGAGTATTTCATACCTTTATAGATCGATTGTCCTGTATCTTTTACGCCTCCTAGTCCAGGTATACTAATACCTGGTATATCTATCCCAAAAATACCTTTTTCTTTTTTCTTTTTCTTCTTCTCTCCAAATAAGCTTCCCAAACCAAAACTAGGTAAGCCAAAACTGCTATCTCCTTCAAGATCTAATGTTTTTTTAAGAGCATTCACCGTATTTCTAAAAGAGTACTCTCCTTCAATTTCCCCATCCATATACAATGCCTCTTGGAGACTCGACACATGTTTATCTAAATAACTTTCATTTCTAGGGACTTCATATTTTATATCTAGTTCCTCTCGTATCGCGTTTAGTTTTTTCTCTTTTCCACTCAGTTCCTTGATGCCCAGTTCTCTTCTAATCTGTTGTAACTTATCTTCATTTTTAGAGGCTAAAGGCTCTTTTTGAACAGGCACTATATACCGTAAAGATTCTATAGGAGTAGGCAATACTTCTATAGGTTTAGGTACTATAGGTTTAGGCACTATTTCAGCTTCAACAGGAATTTCATCCTGAATATTATATTTATTTTTTATATCTTCTAAGTTTTGTTGGATCAATAAGTCTGATTCGCTCATATACTCAGCCAAAAGAAACGTATTGAAGCTTATGATAAGTAAAAAAAGTTTATGCATGTTTTGCCTTTAGAGGTAGTAAGTAATTATACACTATTTTATTTATTTAGTATATGTGCTGGAGACTCTAGTGTTCTTTTGAGTATATCTAGAGGTAAAAGAAGCATTTCTTGTACACCAGTAGTCGTCACACTAGGCTTATCTAAACTGCCTGTAATCTTCAGTCCTACAGTCACACTTTTGTCTTTTCCCATCAAGATATAACCCAATACAGGAATACTCCCCAACACATTTCCTAATTTACGGGCAACCTGAATTGCAAGATTCATATCAATCATATTGTTCTTCAAATCAAGTTTACCTTTACCTACTATCGTGGCAGAAGCTCCCTTGATATAGATAGAATCAAAGATAAACATATCTTTACCTATACGTCTATACTCTACAACACCTTCTTCTATGATGAACCCTTCTGTAGAAAAACCTGGTTTTTGTAAAGCTACTAAAGCAGGTAAAGTATTGATAAAAGCCAATGTATTATTGTAAACTTTAAAGTCTTTCATTACTCCACCCTCTACAATCACCTCACCTTCCATAGTCTTTTTAGGATTTCCTGTACTCTTTAGTGTGTAACGCCCCTTGTGTAAACCTTTAAAATTAATCATAGGATGCAATACCTTGTCTGTAATACGAAAAGCCTGTACATTTACAATATCTGTTTTCTTAGAAAATTTTATAATATCTCCAGAGGCACTGCCTATGGCTTTAATATCACCATTTTTTTTCACAGTAACATCATAACTATCTAAAATTAAGCGATAATCACCATACCTTAAATGGCTATTTTTACCCAAAATGGTCAAGCTATTTCCCTTTTCTTTTGCGTCCTTCTTCTGTATCGCTAAAAACTTTTCAAGATCAATGTTTAAATTTTTAAGTTTAATTCTTGATTTAGATTTATTATAATGTATACGTTTATTAAAAGCAAATAGTTCTATATCAGAAGCTATAATTTTTCCTTTAAATGGTACTTTTGTTTTACATTGATTCTTTTTTTCATAGAGAAAACATGATTTACGGTTTACCATGCCCTGAAAGGTGTAGGTCTTAAAGTCTTTTGTTTTTATCTTTATATTACCATTTCGCTCCAAAGGTATACTCTTAGCCAAATACTTTTTTATTTTACTAAGGTCTTTCAACCTGAGTGTTGTTTCCTTTTTCTTATGATGAAGTTCTAAAGCAAATTTGATAATATCTATAGTTATATCTTTTTTATAGGTTAGTACAAAAGGAAACTTCTCATTTTTGAGTGAAAATATAGTTTCTTTCTTTGATTTAAATTTAATATCTTTTGCATCAAAAACAAAATTTGCCTTCTTCTTATCTAAATCCATTTTACCCTCTAATATCCCTTCAACCATCTTATCTTTTATATATAAGTCATGAAGAGAAATGAACCCTTTTTCATAGTGTAAAATACCTTTCACAATGGGAAGCCTAACTTTATCTAACCAGACATCCCCTTTCGTAAAATTTACATCTAGTATAAAATTAGAATAATCATTTTTTAAACCTATCTCTGCTAAAAACACTGCCTTCATCTTTCCACTTGTTTGCTTGACTGCTATGTGTATCCCATAAGATTTGATTAAATCCTGCATGACTTTATCAAAGGGGGTATCTGCTTCGATATGAAGCTTTAAAGTAATATTATTATCCATAATATTGACGACAGACACCCTACTACCTTCTAAACTTTTATTTTTATATGTGGGTAATTTTAATTCGAAAAATACTCCTTCATTTTTATAGCTCAATACAAAATTTGATGCTATTACAGGAGCCACATCTTCTTTAAAATGAATTTTAACATTAGAAAATAACACTTCTGTTCTCAATGCGTCCACATCCATCTCAAACTTTCCATCGCTTACATTGGCTTTACCCTTAAGAGAAAGTAGCTTATATGTTTCCGCTTCTACTTTGTCAAGTACCCAAGATCTTATGATTTCTTTACTATTCAATTTTGTGATAATGGGGTGGAGATCATTAAATTTATCACTTTGTATATCAAAATCCACCGTATTATCTATTTTATTTGCAAAGAAACTTCCTTGAATACCATAGGCAGAAAAAGTACCCTCTGTTTTTAAACCCTCGGTATTCAAGTCATACAGTAGCTTTCCATGTATCTCTACATCCTCTTCTTTCCAATATAACATTGAGATCTCAGCTTCTAAGGTTTCCCCCAGTCTATGGATATTTCCTGCAATCTCATACCTATCATTATTCATATAGAGTATATCGTCTGTAAAAATCATGTTCATATGGTTGTCTTTAAACACTACCTTCTCAAGTTCAATATAGTTAAAAAAGGTAAAAAGGTATTTAATATTATCAAACGTTTCATCTATATTTTTAAAAGAAGGCTCTTCTTTACTCTTAGGGATAGTGATATGATCTGCTATGAGTGTGAGTTTTTTATCGAGTTTTATGTATAATCCACTTATCTGATAGTCTCCAACTTTTAGTGTATCTAGTTTGATACCCACACGAAGCCAAATGAAAAAAGCCAGAAAAAGGACAAAGAAAAAAATGAGTGTATTACGTACAAGTACATGGATGAGATGGGCAGAAAATATTGCACTGGTTTTGATCATCACATTTGCCTTTTATACTACCATGCCTATCAAAACTACACGGACTCTTTTAGTTCCTCAAGGCTCTATTACACATATTATATCACAGCTGACACAAAAAGGCTATGCACTTTCTGCTATAGACAAGTACTTATTGGTTTTTTTGGGAAAACCACAAAGTGGTTGGGTAGATATAGGAGAGACCGACTTAAATCGTATTGATTTTCTCCATAAACTTACCACCGCAAAAGCAAAAATGGAAGAGATCACCCTCATCCCTGGTGAAACAACTGAGGTTTTCCTCTCTTTAGTAGCAATAGATATGCAACTAGATGCAGATAAATTAAAGACCTACTATAAGACATTAGCACAGTATCCTGAAGCAGGTATCTATGCAGATACTTACTATGTACCTTATGGAATGCAAGAAAAACATCTTATTCATTTTCTACTCTCTTCCTCTGAAAAAAGATATAAAGAAATTTCTAATAAAATTTATGGTGTCTACAACAAAAAGAAGTGGTTAAAGATACTCATAACCGCTTCCATCATACAAAAAGAAGCTGCCAACATAAAAGAGATGCCTCTAGTCTCATCCGTGATCCATAACCGTCTAAAAAAAGGTATGCGATTACAAATGGATGGCACATTAAATTATGGAAAATACTCACATATCAAGATCACCCCACAACGCATCAAAAATGACAAAAGCAGGTTCAACACCTACAAATACAAAGGCCTACCCCACTCACCCATCGGTGCAGTAAGCATACATGCCATAAAAGCAGCCATAAAACCAGCCAAAACAAAGTATCTTTATTTTATGAAAAATGCACAGGGTGTTCATGACTTTAGTGATACCTTTAAAAAGCATCGTGCGAATGTTAGGAAGGCAAGGTGAAGTTACTCATTCCACAACTCCAGTTGTATCCCCAATTTACATATCCAAAGGGCTAAGTACTTTACCCTTGTTCATCTCTGCTACAACGTGAGTATAAATCATAGTAGTCTCTACAGATTTATGCCCCAATAACTCTTGTATAGAACGTAAATCTATACCACTCTGCAAAAGATGTGTGGCATAAGAGTGTCTAAAAATATGAGAAGTTACTCTTTTGTGTATCTGTGATTTAGCAGCAGCCTGTTTAATATTTCGTCCTAAAGTTTGTGGATGTAAGTGATGCCTACGAATGACATCAGATCTAGGATCTTTTGCAACATTACGCATAGGAAACAAAAATTGCCATTTTGTCTCATATTTGGCATTTGGGTATTTCCGTTCTAATGCATGTGGCAGATATACACTGCCGTAACCATCATCCAAATCTTTTTGATGTAAGGCTTCTACACTTTTTACTTGCACTTTGAGTTCATCTTTGAGCTTTAGAGGTAGTGGCACTAGTTCTGTCACTAAGAGATTTACTTTCCCATATATAGAGTTTATCAAATCCAAAGTCAATATCTTTAATGCGTAGACTGAGTACCTCATTCATTCTAAGTCCACATCCATACATAAGTGTAACTACAAGTTTATAAATCCCACTAAGGTTTTGTAGTACTTTATGCACTTCTTCTTTCGTAAGAACGACAGGTATATGTTTGCGTTCTTTGGCTCTCAGTGCCTGTATATTCCATTCACTCACATTGACTCCCAATACTTCTTTGTAAAGAAAGAGTATGGCATTAAATGCTTGATTTTGTGTTGATGGACTCACCTTTTTTTTGTGTAGCCAAATGTGTTAAAAATCCTTCGATTTCATCTTTCCCCATCTCTACAGGATGTTTTTTATTGTGAAAAAATATATAGTGTTTTATCCAAAAGGTATAGGTCTTTTCTGTAGACATACTATAGTGCTTAAATCGTATCTTATCACGCACTATATCTAATAATTTTTTCTTTATCTCCACAATAAACTCCTTTTTGTTTAAGTAACAAAATGTGCTTTTATTGTCTATATCAACAAATAAACGAACAAAGTGTTCAAATATCGGGTAATTAGCCAATAAAAACACACGGTATATTTAAGAATAGTAGCCAATATCAGAAAAAAACACTAAAAATATGTCATATTGACATATTTTTTAAAATAAACATTCATTTAGAGTGTTCGTTTATTTACTATATATGAGCCTTTTATGCTATACTGTTCGTTCAATAAATAGTTAGCTACCACAAAAGGATAATAAGTGCAAACTATAACACTTGACAATCAAAGAGTACTAGCCTATTCAGAATATGGTAATAAAGATGGAAAACCTCTATTCGTTTGTCATGGATTAAATAGTTCTAGACTTGAAGCAAAAATATTACATCATTTAATTTCCAATTCGGATTATAGGATAATAGGAATTGATCGTCCAGGAATGGGAGGCTCAAGCTTTCAAAAGGATCGTAAGATATTAGATTTTACTGATGATATAAGTTATATAGCAGATAGCCTTAACATTAGTAAATTTACTATAATTGGAACTTCAGCTGGAGCACCGTATGCTCTAGCATGTGCATATCAGATACCTGAAAGGATAGTATCTTGTCACATAGTTTCAGGTTTAGGTGCTATTGAAGAGAGTTTTGATAGTTTAAGTGATGAGAACAAAAAATTTATTACAATGGCAAAAAAATATCCTTGGATTATCCAACCTGTGTTTTGGTTATTAATGGGAAGACTTTCTCAAAATAAAAATAAATCTGATAAATTTCTAACTAATATAATACAATCTTTAGATGAAGTTGATAAAATGGCATTAAATGAGCCTATTATACGTTCTTTGTTTATAGAGTCCTTTAGAGAATCTTATGCAAATGGTTCAAAGGGAACTGCATATGACTCGATATTAACTTATTCAAAACCTTGGGGCTTTAAATTAGAAGATATTAAATTTAATAACATTTATCTATATAATGGCGGAAAAGATTTAAGTATATCACTTAAAATGGGAGAAAATATGAATAATCTTATTGATAATTCAAAATATACACTCTATGAAAGTGATGGACATTTATCTATAATCATTAATCATATATCAGATATTAAAGAAAATATAACAAGTACTTGGAGAAAATGTGACAATTAAAAATAAAAGAATACATGGAAAATTATTAATGATTACAGGAGTTGTGCATGTATTACTTGTAATAATGCCTGGAGTTTTTGGAGAGCAATTTTTCCAATTTTCAAAAAATATATTTTTCAATATAAATAATGGGTTATTAGGTTTTCCTCTTTTTGGTGGAACTATAAATAATCAAGAACTTGCAAGTTTTTGGTTTTTTATGCAGGCGCTTGATTTTTATGTATGGTCAACTCCTTGATAACTATGAAAAGAAAAATGCTTACATTGACAAAAATATTTCAATAGTATTTATCTTAGTCTCCCTTATTGGTGCATATATGATTCCACTATCTGGAATGACATTTTTGTTACTTCCTCAAGGTGTATATATGTATCTCCGTAGTTTAAAAGTCAGTAAAGGAAAAATGTGAATTTAATTGCCTTTATTGTCACAATCACACTAACTATTGCAGGTTTATTTCATTTCTACTGGGCATTAGGTGGTAAACTTGGGCTAGATAGAGCCATACCAACAGTTGATGGTCAAGCTCTATTCAGCCCTGGAAAAATTCTTACAGTATTAGTTGGGTTTATTATTTTAAGTTTTGCATGGATTGCTTACAACTTAGGTTTTAATGATTTAAGTTTAACTTCTTACTCTCAGCAAATAATTTATGCTGGATGGTTTTTATCAGGAATATTTTTTCTTCGTACTATTGGAGATTTTCATTCTATTGACTTATTTAAAAAAATAAAATCAACAAAATTTTCTGAATTTGATACTAAGTATTTTATCCCATTAACATTATTTTGGGCTATCTCGTTTGGATTACTAACATATCAAGTGTCATAAAAAGCTAACAAAACGTAGTAGAGAAATAAGTTACCCAGCCGCGTTTTTTCCGCTATAATTGTTAAAGAAAAAAGAACTGTTAAGAAGTTGAAAGATGAAAAAAGGGTAACTTATTTCTATACTCGACCGTTAGACTACAAAAGGAACATAATTGAGTAATACAAACAAATGGAATGCAGACAAATATAATAAACATGCTGACTTTGTATCAAATTTAGCATTTCCAGTTATAGAATTATTAAATCCAAAAGAAAATGAAAAAATATTAGACTTAGGTTGTGGAGATGGTACACTAGCTGTTGAGATTGAAAAATTTAATGCACAAGTCATAGCAGTAGATTTAAGTGAAAGTATGGTTGCTAAAACTCAAGAAAAAGGAATTCAAGCTTCTGTTATGAGTGCTACTGAATTAACTTTTCAAAAAGAATTTGATGCCGTATTTTCAAATGCTGTTTTACATTGGGTTAAAGATAGCGATAAATCAATCAAAAAAATATTTAGCTCCTTAAAACCAAAAGGACGATTAATTGCAGAATTCGGAGGCTATGGAAATATAAAATTTCTAACTGATGCTATGCAAAAAGTTTTTAATGAGCATAAAGAGTTTGGTACATTTAATAATCCTTGGAACTTTCCAAAAAATACCGACTATAAGCAACTTTTAGAAGACAACAAATTCAATGTTGAATATATTGAACTAATTCCTCGACCTACAAAAATTGATGATATTTCAAACTGGCTAGATATTTTTGCAAATGGAATAATTTCTCATCTAACACAAGAACAACAAAGTGTATTCAAACAAGAAGTAAGAGAGATATTAAAACCAAAAATCTATTCTGAAAAAGATGGATGGGTAGCTGATTATGTAAGATTGAGATTAAAAGCTTACAAAACAGTCTAACAAAACGCAGGAGCCAATATTTTACCCTAGCGGGAAAATATTGCTCTCCTCGACCGTTGCTCGAACGCTTCGCATTCGAACAACGGGGGCGTGGGTTGAACACCCACTTGCTGCCCGATGCTAGGCATCGAACAACAAGCGGGAGAAGCGAGCATCCAATGCGAAACTAAACTTTCTCATCGGCTGTCGCTTACCCACGCCCCCGTTGTATCCAAGTATCCACATTATCTGGAAATTTGAATATGCCTATTTTATGAGAATGGATTGGTAAATTAAATTTCGGAGTAATTAAAATGAAAAGATTAGTATTAGGATTGACTTTATCCGTATTAGTAAGTATAAGTGCAAATGCTGAAGGTTATCAGCATGGTTGGAAATCTTATGAAAAACCACAACCTGGAGCTAGTTATGGTTCGAGAGAAACAAACCCATATGGAGCTGGTGGTTCAAAATCATATGGTGCTGGTGGTGGCAGAAGTTATGGTGCAGGTGGCGGTAAAAGCTACGGAGCTGGAGGAGGAAAAAGCTATGGTGCAGGTGGTGGAAACTCATACGGTAAAGGTGGAGGGAAGAATCCATCAAATCCATGGAGTGTATCAAATTAAAAAATAACCTTTTGGCTTTTGAGTTACTTTTAAAGTGATTTATAAGCCATTATGTAATAAATTAGGAAAGGAAAATTATGGCGACAATAGGAACATTAACCTTAACAGGTTTATCAGGTAATAAATATAAATTTAATGTATATTCGTTTGATACAACTTTTAAAGAACTTGGGGCAATTTATTATATATCTAAACGCACGACAGACAGTAACGGGAAAGGTACTCATTCAAAAATATATATTGGAATGACAGGTGATTTATCAACTAGATTTAATAATCATCATAAAGAAGATTGTTTCAATAAAAAGAATGCAAACTGTAAAAGTATTCTTATTGAAGAAAATAAAGAAACAAGACTAGAAATTGAAGCTGATTTAATTGAATCTTTAAACCCTCCTTGTAATGGTGATATATAAGATAAAGATATGGATATATACTTTTAAAGCACAAAAGATATAACAAATCGTAGCAACAAAAATATGTTACCACAGCCGATTTTTAGCTTTGAAAACTTCAGAGATTTAGCTACCATTGTAGAACTTAAAAGACTACAGAAATGGGTAACATATTTTTGTACTTAGCCGTTAGACTCACACTGAAATATTCCTAAAAGAAAATTATATGTCAATTTGCCAAGTTTTTATACTTAAATTATATAAACTGTATAATACAAAATCAGATACAATAAAAGGTTGCTAAAATGCTACATAACAATATAATAAATAGAGACTTAGAATTTAAGCAACTTCCCAATGAGCAAACTGATAAAGTTTTAAAAATAGACGCAAATTATCTTCACTTGAATATAAAACAAAAGTTAGATTTTTCAAAAACTATGTGGAACAAAAAAAAATTATCTAATCCAAATGCAAAGATAAGACTTGCAACAATGTTTTCTGGAATAGGAGCAGTTGAATTTGCTTTAAAAAGATTAAAACTTTCCACTAAAATAATTTTTGCAAGTGATAATGATAAGTTTGTAAAACAAAGCTATTTTGAGAATTATAAGATATCAGAAGAAAATTGGTATAGTGATGTTATTAATATTGATGGCAATAAATATAAAAATAAAATAGACTTACTTGTTGGTGGAAGTCCCTGCCAATCTTTTTCTATGATTGGAAAAAGAAAAGGATTTGCCGATACAAGAGGAACATTATTTTATGAGTTTGCAAGAGTAGTTAAAGAGAGTCAACCAAAAGTTTTTATATATGAAAATGTTAAAGGGTTGACTAACCATGACAAAGGAAATACCTTTGAAACAATTCTCGCAACATTTGATGAATTAGGTTATAAATATTCACATAAAATTTTAAATGCAAAGAACTTCGGCATGGCTCAACATAGAGAAAGAATATTTGTTGTTGGATTCTTAGATAAGTCAAATGATTTTGATTTTCCTGAACCAATAGAGCTACAACACACTATGCAAGATTTTTTAGAAGATTATATAGATAGCAAATATTATCTAAAAGAAAAAGGTGTAAAATTTGTAACAAGTTCCAAAAATAGAAAAAAAGATACACTCAAATTAATGGGGATATAGCTCTTTGCCAAAAAGCCAATCAGCAATTTAATTGGCATGGCGATTTTATATATGAACAAAAAGGTCACCAAGAGTTCAATGAATTTGTTTTTGATATAAAAGAAGTTGAAGAAAAATACTATCTTTCTGAAAAAGTAAAAACTTATGTATTAGCTGGTGGAACAAAAAACTTTAAAACTTCAACTAAAACAGACCTAGAAGTAGCAAGACCACTTTTACAATCTATGCATAAAATGCACAGAGCAGGAGTTGATAATTATGTTACTCATAATAAAGGCAGAATCAGAAAGCTAACACCAACTGAATGTTTGAGATTGATGGGTTTTGGAGATGGTTTTAAACAAGTTGTTAGTGATACTCAAATGTATAGACAAGCAGGAAATAGTATTGTTGTTGACGTTTTAATAGCAATTTTAAAACAGATGGACATAAGTAAATTTGGAGAGTTGTAAATGAGTGAATTACAAAAGATAAAAATTGGTGATACCGAATATAATATAATTGATTCCATTCAAAATTTACGTGCAGAAGATAGTTTTATTTTTCGACAAAATAAATTATCCTTGTATAAAGGCAACGGTGAAGCTAGAAAATATGTTGGTAGCTACTTAGGTTCAAATGGTAAAAGATTAATTGATTTTTTTAATTATAACGATTGGGGAAATACTAAAAAGAATGGAAAAAGAGTTTATCCTATAATTCAACAAAACTGTTTTTCAGCAAAACTAATCTAAAAAAATATCTATTTGATGCAAGAATTGAGTATCAAAAGCAAGAACAAGTTTACCACAATGATATTTCAGATGACTTTGATAGTCATCTTGAAAAAGTCCATGAACTAACGGATAATTTAGTAAAATTTTCAATTTATGATGTCTCAGACTTTATAGATGATAAAAAGCAAAGTAGAGCATATATTCGTTCTGATGAAAAAATTTGGGATACTTGGAGAAAACTAATTCTACCTAATATTAGCTATTTATCTATATTGAAATTATCCCCAGTAGCGAAGAATGAAGAAAATATAATTTTTTATTTTAGAATTTTATTAGATTATCAGTTTAGGTCTATAGTTCATCCAAAACTTTCAATAGAAGTAGCAGAGGAAAAAGTAAAAAGAGAAAAGGAAGTTTCTAAAAAATCAAAATCACGAGACGGTCGCTCAAAAGTACAGGAAACAAGTATTAGATTACATGCCACAATGTCCATTCACCAAAATTTCTGATGAAAGATTGTTAATTGCAAGTCACATAAAACCATATGCTATATGCATTAGCGAAGATAATCAGAAAGAAGCTAGTGATTACTTAAATGGATTAGCCTTATCTCCAACCTATGACAAGCTTTTTGACCAAGGATATATAACATTTTTAGATAATGGTGAACTGATATGTGGAACACAGTTAACCCCTTACACATGGGAAAAGTTAAGTATTAATCCAAATGCAAAAAATAAAATGAGAATTTATCCAGAAGATAGAGAAGAGTACTTAAGATATCATAGAGCTCATGTATTTCAAGATGATATAAACGATTTACTTTTATAGCTAACTAAACACAAAGTCTAACAAATACGAGGAACGAATAATTTCCCTAAAGGAAAATTATCGCTCACGACAACCGTTATATGATGAAGCAAACTCATTAATACAATGCAAATTATAATTTAGATAAAATACCTATCTATTAAATCATTAAGGTATTACGATATTGAATAAAAAAATTGAATTGGGTCAAGTCTTTACATCTGAATATTTATCTAAATTTATGATAAATTTATTTTCTGGTGAAATCACTGAACATAGTAGAATATTAGACCCTTCAATGGGACCAAATACATTTTTAAAATATTTTGATAAATCAACTATTAATCCAGAGTTAGTGAGTATTGAAATTGATAACTCATTAATTACAAGTGATATTAGTCAATTTTACGATAAGGAAAATAGAACATTAATTATTGGAAATTTTTTTGATTTACCTCTTTCAGAAAAATTTGATTTTATAATTGAAAATCCTCCTTATGTTAGACAAGAATTATTATTAGATGACAATTCAAAAGAAAAAATATTAAATTCAATAAATTTAAAAGAGAAGATACCTTCTCAATCTAATTTATATGTTTATTTTTTAATAAAATCGATTCTTCATTTAAGAGAGAATGGTAAACTTATTACTGTTGTATATGACAGTTGGCTTTATAGTTCATTTGGTAAATTTCTAAAAGATTTTTTAATAAAGAATGGAATTATAAAATCTATATACCATATTAAAAATAATTCTTTTGATGATGCTTTAATAGGTGCTACCGTGATAGAATTTGTTAAAACAAATAGTTATAATAAAAATAAAATAAAATATTTTGAATTAAATAATTTAAATATATTAAATGCAAAAGTTAAATTGATTGATAGTGAAAAGTTAAAAACTTATAATTTTAATGAAAGTGAAATTATAAATTTAGAACATAAAATATTTACTACATTAGAAAATTTATCAGAAAAAACAATACACAGAGGAATCTCTTCCTTAGCAAATGGTTACTTTCTATTTGATAATAAAAAACTTTTAGAAGCTATACCTATTATTAAAAATATAACAAAAATTAAATCTTATTCAATAATAGATGAATTTTCTTATATTTTAGATTTAAATAAAGATATTTCAGCTAAGACCAAGTTGTATCTTGATGATATTAGTAATAAGATTTTACTTACGAAAGGTAAATATAAAGCTTTAAAAGAAAGTATAAAAATTAATTCAAATTGGTATAAAATAAAATTTAAAGATAGTGGAAATATTATTTTTAATTACTATGTTAGAAATAATATAGATTTTATATTAAATAAGTCAAATACTTACTGCTCTGATAATTTTTACAGTTTACAAATTGATGAAAAAATATATGTAAACTTTGCAATTTTAAATTCTATATTTTCAAAACTATCTATTCTTATCCATTCTAGAAACCAAGGCAATGGATTAAGAAAAGTTCAATTATATGAATTTAAAAAAGTACCTATTATCGACTATAAAAAGCTTAATAAAAATGTTACTCCAAAATTAGAAGTTTTAGGAAGAGAACTATCGAATTCAGTTAGATGCGATTTTCATAAAAATGAAATAATTAAAAAAATTGATTTATTGCTAGTAAATGAATATAACAAATTTAGTAATGAAAATATTTCTATTAAAGATTTAAAAAATGATATAAAAAGATTTATAAATAAAAAGGAAGACAATGACTAGACTATGGTATGACTACGATGAAGTTACACAGTTTCATCCTATTGTAGAGGAAGTGTTAAATAATGCATTAGAAAATTGTGGCTATTCTGAAATAGCTGAAATATTACATCATCCAACAATTCCAAATAGTACAATAGTTCCTGATTTTGCTATAAAACTTAAAAATTCAAATAGATTTATATTTGTTTTGGAAGTGAAAAAGACAAACAGAGATTGTTATTCTCAAAGATTTCAAAATCAAACTCGTTCTTACATAACAGATTTAATTCCATATTGGGAACCAAATTATGAAAAATATTTTTGCCTAACAAATGTTGAAACTTTATCATTTTTTGCAGAAAGAGAAGGAGCAGTTACTTCTTGTCTTTTAAAAAACTATCCAATTGTTCATTCTTCAATAAATCCAAGTAATCATGATGCCACAACTACTATCCAAGAGTTTCAGGTATCTATAGAAAATATTATAAATACTATTTTTAGACGAACAACCCCTAGTTGGTCAAATAATTGGGAACCAATTATTGAATCATTTTACCAAAACTATTTAAGTATAAAAGAAAACTTAGATTATGATGATACGACTGCCAAAGATACTACATTATACGAATTATTTAGATTAATTGCCTTTTCATACCTAAGAGAATATTATGCATTAAATGATAATTCTAAATCTTCTTATTTTAGAGGAAGATTCCCAACAGAAGAAGATAATCTAGTCATATTTAAACAAAAATTAGACAATAGTTTCACTAGGATATTACAACTTGATTTTAAACAAATCTTTTCAAACTATCCTGATGAAAATTTTCGTATTTTCCCTGATAATATATCGGAAACAATTACACCTTATTTTAAAAATCTTATACAAAATTTAATAAACTATACTTCAGGTGCAGTTGCAGACAATTCTTCACCAGAATATATTTTCAATCTTTTATCATCAAAAATATATGATAAAGCCACTATGCATAATAAAGGTCAAGTTATGTCGGATAGTGAATTATCTATCTTGTTAGCAACGCTAACTATTAATAATCAAGATTCATTAGTTTTAGATCCTTGTTGTGGAGATGGTGCATTGCTTGATGCAAGTTATGATTGTCTCAATAGTTTATCTCTTGATAACGGTATCTTTAAAACACATAATGAGCTTTTATCACAAAATATTGGTATTGAGTTGGACTCTTTTTTGGCACAATTATCAACATTTAGATTATTAGCAAAAAATTTATCTTCAATCACAAATGATACAGAAGCAAATATTATCATTAATGATACTTTTACTACTAATTTAGATAATCAAGTAGATACAATATTA
This sequence comes from Sulfurovum sp., assembly GCA_030949725.1. Classification (GTDB taxonomy): domain Bacteria; phylum Campylobacterota; class Campylobacteria; order Campylobacterales; family Sulfurovaceae; genus Sulfurovum. Next base: position 39,473 of record JAUZSE010000018.1, read on the forward strand.
ATGAATCCTCCTTTTCTAAGAAATGACAATCGTACAGTATCTATTACAGAAGATGATAAAACTAGAATGATTGAGGCAATTAATAGCACTGATATAGAATGTTTTGTAACTCAAGCATCACAACCAAATTTATATTATTACTTTATCAATTATGTTTGGAAATATTTAAATAATAATGGTAAAGCAGGATTTATTATTATGGCTAAGTTTTTAAATAATATTGATGGTGAAGCTCTAAAAGAGTTTATGATAGATAAGGTTGAAGCAATTATTTTATATCCTAATAACTATTTTGAAGACTTTGCTGTAACAACTGTAATTACCATATTGTCTAAACAACCATCTGAGCATATAAGATTTTTAAGAATTTTAGATGAAAATATATTAGCCAATCCAAATACGATTAAAACTATTCTAGAAGAAAATAATACTATCGTTACGGCTGACTATTCTTTAAAAATATGTAATAGAGATATATTATCTTCTAATAATTGGAAACTTCACTTAATTGATCCCGAAGACAAATTTAATATTCTTGATAATTTAGATTTTTTTGAAAATATTAATAATTTCTTTGATATTGGGAGAGGAAAAGCTGGAAATACTGGTGGTTCAACAATTGTTTTTCCAAATATTGAGGATGAACCATACAATTTAATTGATACACAATATATAAGCTATGGCATTAAAAATAATAAAGCTAAAAGAAGTCTAATTTTTACAGAAGAAGATTTAAATATTGAACAAGCAATTCATTTTTCATATCCATATGATGAGACTATAACAAATGGATTAAATGCTAACTACGCCGATGAAGGATTAAATACATTATTTAATACTACACCTCATACTTCAGCCAAATGGAAAAAAATTGTAAATACAAGTTTTAATAGTAAAGTAATTTTTGATATTTTAATTCCTAGGGCAGATAGAACAAAGCATGTTTGTTATTATAATCCATTTAATAATAATATCGTTTTATCTACTAACTTTTGGTATTTAAATAATATTCGTAATATTAACTTAATTGTAGATTTTAATTTACAAATTAAGTTTATTTCAGCATTTTTAATCTCTTCATTTGGGCAAATACAATTTGAAATTCACTCAAATAACCAAGAAGGAATGCGAAAAATTGAAGGGTTCCATATACAACAATTTAAAATTATTGACCCAAAAATAGTATCCAATGAAGAAATTAGAGATGTTGTACATCAATTTGAAACTCTTAACTTAAACACTTCAACATTTAGTGGATTAGAAGGACTTAACGATAACCCAAGAAAAGATTTGGATACGGCTATAGGTAAAATAATTTTTAATAGAAATACTTTAGGTTTTCAAAATACAAGTAATCTTGTTGATTTTTTTGAACTCTTTTTACTTGATTTAGTTGAGGATAGAAAACTTTGAAAAAATCTAAAATAAAAGTAGTCAGTCTTTTTTCAGGGTGTGGTGGCTTGGATTATGGGTTTAATCAATTAAAAGAATATAATATTATTTGGGCAAATGATATTATAAAAGATGCATGTGAAACTTATAAAAATAATATAGGTAGTCATATTATAAATCAGGATATTACAAAGCTTGATTATAATCAAATACCAAAAGCTGATATTATTATTGGGGGACCACCTTGTCAAGGTTTTTCAGGAATAGGGAAACGAGATCCAGAAGATAAAAGGTCTGAACTTATATGGGTTTATTTGGATATTGTAAAAATAATTAGTCCAAAAATATTTCTTTTTGAAAATGTAACAGGTATTAAATCATCAAAAACATCTAGTGGTACAAAAGTTATTGATGATTTAAAAAAAGCTTTTGAAGATGTTGGTTATAACCTAAATATTTTTACATTAAATGCTTGTGATTATGGTGTTCCGCAAAAAAGGAAAAGAGTATTTATTGTTGGAACTAAAAAACAAATCAATATGTCAAAACCATTGCAAACACATTTTGAAGATAAAAATCTAGGTACACCTTGGATAACCTCTTATGAAGCAATTTCTGATTTAATGTCACCAACGATTAATGGGGAAGTTTCATATAAATTTAAAGCACAAAATAAATATCAAAAGTTGATGAGAAACAATAATTATGAAAATACATCGGAACACTTTGTACCTTATTCTAGTGAAACAGATAGAACAATTATAAAATATGTAAAACCTGGTGGTAACTATATGGATATTCCTGATTCTGTTTCTACAAAAAGAATTATGTATTTTAAAGAAACGGGAGGGAGGACTACTACATATGGGAGATTAGACCCTAGGAAACCTAATTATACATTAAATACATATTTTGATAGACCTAATATTGGTTGTAATATACATTATGAAGAAGATAGAATGATAACAATTAGAGAAGGACTACGATTTCAATCATTTCCTGATGATTTTAAAGTTTATTCAAAAACAAAAAGAAATTATTATACTCAAGTTGGAAATGCAGTACCACCTTTATTGTCTAAAGCTTGGGCTAAACATTTACTAGAATACATATAACAAATACGAGGAACGAATAATATAATGTCCCCAGAAAAACAAACCACTTAATACAACATTCTAATTCTAAATGATAGAATAAAATATAAAAATGAGGGACAAAAAAATGAGTACTAAAAGAAAAGTATATAGTGCAGATTTCAAAGCAAAAGTAGTATTAGAGGTTTTAGAAGCTACACAAACAATTACAGAGATAGCAAGTAAATATGAACTTCTACCAGCAAATGTAAAAAACTGGAAAAAGATATTTCTTGAAAATATGAGTCTAGCCTTTGATAAGAGTGCCGTAGTAAAAGAGTATAAAGTAGAGATAGAAGCACTTAAAATTGATAAAGACAACCTTGCTAAAAAAGTTGGAAATCTCGTAGTAGAAAAAGATTTCCTTGTGGAAAAGCTACAAAGCTTGGTATCCTCTAAAGGTCGAAAAACCTTTGTAGATACTGAGCATAATTTGTCATTAAACAAGCAGTGTCAATTGCTCAATATTGCTAAATCAACTTTATACTATGAAGCAGTAAAAAGATTTAGTAGTGAATCAGATTTGAAGATGTTAAATGCACTTAATGATATATACTCAGAGTTCCCATATTATGGAACAAGAAGACTAGTAACAGCTCTAGAGAATGAAGGCTTTAATGTAGGTAGAAAGCTTATGAAAAGTGCAATGGAGTATCTGGGTATAAGAGCCTTGTATCCCAAGCATAAGACTACACAGCCAAATAAAGAACACTACAAATACAAGTACTTACTCAAAGAGTTTAAGAATGATAATAATCAAGTTATTATCACTACTCCAAATCAAGTTTGGAGTACAGATATTACCTATATCAAACTTGAAAAAGGCTTTGTATACTTAGCTGCTATTATTGACTGGAATACTAAGAAAATACTTTCTTGGAAGTTGTCCAATACTATGGATGTATCGCTCACAACTGCTGTACTAAATCAAGCTCTAAACCTCTATCCTAAACCAGAGATAGTGAATACCGATCAAGGTTCACAATATACAGCTAAAGCAATATGTTGAGATACTAAAAAACATGATATAAAAATATCTATGGATGGTAAAGGTAGAAGTATTGATAATATCTGTATTGAAAGATTTTGGAGAAGTATCAAGTATGAGGAAATATATCTTAACCACTATAAGAGTATAAGTGAACTAAGATATTCAATTGATAACTATATGACAAAATATAACTCTAGAAGATTACATTCTGCAATTGGAAATAAAACGCCTAACGAGGTTTATTTTAAAGCTATCAATAATATAGATAGTAAACTGTTACAAAAGGTATCGTAAGCTAGTGGAATTAGAATATTGGGTTAAGTGGTCTTGACTTTGGGGGACATAGGTCATTTTCATACAATATAAACCCAACTATGTAACTAATCTACCCAAAAAGTGAGGGTTGTTCCCACAACTTTTAAAAATACCCGACATATTGAGGCTTTTATTGTCAGGTTTATGCTTGTTTAGGTGAAGTTGTATGCAATTAATGACAAAACTCCTAAGAATAGCTAATCCAAAAGGATTGACTGATATTTTACAATCGTCCTCTTTGGTTAATCTGTCTTTATAATAATGGTAGGTTTCACAACGCCAATGGTCTTTGATACCTGCTTTAAAGTAGGTCGCACTTTCTAAAAAGTTTGCAATTAAATATTGCTCTTTTACTTTTATTTTACCCTCATTGTCACTTATATATTTTACCTGCTTAATGATTGATTTTATATGACTAAAAGAGCTATTATCAATGAGTGATTCATCATTTTTTGAACTCAAAACGAAAGTCTCTCTTTTACCCATTTATTCCCTTCAATAGACTCTCTTTTATCTTTCTCTTCTAAGATAGTATTATTCTCTTTTGCAGATTCCTCTTCAAAGGCTTGATGCACCTGTTTAAGTAATGTTTTTTGGTTACCTTTGACTTTGGCTAAATACCTTTTTCCTTTAGCCTCAATCCCATTTAGGCTCTCTACTTGGGTATTTAGTGCATCAAAGGTATATAGAAATGGTTTATCTGAAAACTCCATCTCTAATACCTTTTGAAACTCGGGTATCTCGGACTTCTTAGCTCCTAACTCTCTATGGGCAATCACAATTTTAGATGCTGTTTCCACTACATTTAGCATACCTACATTCCGTTTAACAGTATATTTCCCCTTGTGTCCACTTCCATTCATTGTCTTTCCATCTACGGCTAATTGTGTCTTCTCATTGAACTCAACTTTAGGTATAAAATACTCTCTAAACATCTCTTCTAAGATAGTAGAATCTATGTTTATTATCATTCTTCTTATTGTTGAATATGAAGGTATGTTAAGCTCTTCATTTTCTTTCCCTATCAGCCTTTTAAAGTACTTCTCATTGAAGTTTATCTCTAGCCAATTATGTTTATCTTTTATTTCTATATTTCCTACAAACATACTACATAAAACACCAAATAATACATCTCTTTGGTTATGTTCTATTTTCTCTTTTGTTACTCTATAATCTGGCAATTTTTCTAATATCTCTAGGGTCATTTCTATATTTATTAATTCTTTAATTTCTATTTTCATAGATTATTTTAAACATTTATTCGCTTTGTTCTTGCTTGGAATTGTATGAAAATGACCTATTGGGGGACATTATAATATTATAATAATGGTTCAACAGCTGGAGCTATTGAACCAGAAAATATCTTTTCATTGACATTTTTTTCTTTGCTTGGTTATAATAGAAAATGGCAGACATAGATGAAGTAAAAGAGATACTCAATACATTACGTGTGGCAATGAGCATAGGATTTGGTATATTTGTACTCATAGTAGGGAAATTAACATCACTTTATCAAGATGGTAATTTTTCTGTAGTATTTTGGATGACTATTGTAGCTTCTCTACTCGATATGTTAGCTATTTTACTGATAGTGAAAAAAATAGCAGCAAAAACAAAAGAAATTAAGGAACTAAAATGACACTACCTACTATAGCATTAATCACGGTTGGCATATTATTTTTTGCTATGTTTTTTTTATAGTATAGAAAAACTTTCAGAAGCATAAAAGCAGCACCCAAATATTGAATCAAGAAGTGATTATAAAACAATCAACCCTCTTTCTTCTCTTTCAAAGAAAACTTTCCGATCTCTTCCAAAAATGTTGTGGCATAAGATCCTTTGTGTAGGTAAAATTCAACGGTTAATTTTTTGGTATTTTCATCATAGCTTGTTTCAACTTTCTTAGGCCATATCCATGCGAAACGTCTGTCCCCTTTTAAGGCACTTAGTTCTGTATCATCAAAAGGTTCTTCTAGGTAGTAGGCATCAGATTTTGCACGTTCAATCGTTGCTCCACAAAGTAGTCCTGTAGGTGCTATCTTTTTTGTTCAAAGATTTGTGCAGACTGATACATATCTTTGACGTAGCTACGCTTTCCATAAGGGTATGGCATCATAACATCTCCCAAAAAGAGTTTAAAAAACTGAGGTTGTTTAGCCAATACTTTTACAAGTTCTTCAGGGTATTGTAGCTTTTCTGCTGCTTGGGCTATAGTGTTTTCTGCTATCACAGTAGAGAGTTTCACTCTTGCACCTAGCCATCTATTATAAAGGTGGCTTTGATAGGCTGAAACAAGTAATTTTTCTTTGCTACCTTTAAGTCTTTTCCCCGAATGGGCAATCTCTTTTCCTTGTAGATAAGAACGGCTGTCTTCACCAAAACGCTGATAGCCATAGTAATTGGGTATACCATCTTTTTGCATTTTCTTAGCAGTAGTATTAAAAAACTTTGCATTTTGACTGTTTATATCATGCAAAATGATGGAAAAGCTATTTCCTTTGAGATGTCCTATCTTGATAGGGGCTTTATTGTAAGTGCGTTCGAGTATTTCTATCTTTTCTGTAGTGAGGTTTTTGTTGAGTTCTTTTTCGTATCTTTTGGGAAGTGAAATGTATTGTATAGTGGTTGCATTTTTGTCTTTAAGTCCTGCATACCCTATGTCACGTTCCTCCAAACCTGTTGCTTTGGCAAGTACTGTGATGAGTTTCCATGTACTCATATCTGTTTTTTTTATTTTGAGTATGAGGTAGTTACCTGTACCTGTAAAACTATAAAGAGGAATCTCCTCAACAAAAAATCGTTCAATGGTTTGTTCGAAATCAAACTCTAGCGGGGTATGTGTATAAGCATAATTTTTAATGTGATTCATAGTGAAATTATAGCGAAGTTATGTAGAGATGGAGGCTTCAGATGAAATATACAATAGTTTTTTTACCAAGAAAGCTTATACAAGTTAACAGAAAAAATAAAAATATTTCAATATTTAATAAACAATAAAATATAAAAACAGTAGAATATAATAAAAAGAATGGCTAAAAATGGCTAAAAAGAAGACAAAAACATTTAAAAAGAGTCAACTTTTATCACTGTTTGTTAATGAAAATTATCAAAAAGTTATCTCTAAGATAAAACAATTTGAGATAGAGGGGATGAATGCTGAAGAATTACAGGAAATTCAAGTAATTTCTTATGAGAGATTGGCAAAATTCAATTTTGAATTAGGGGATATCAACAGAGCCATGAGAGATATTGAGTCTCTTTTGATGATAAGTAGTACTGATACTTATAAACTCATTAAATTAAAATATTTATGTTATATAGAGCATTTTAGCGATGCTATACATTTTGCTAAAGAAGTAATTGACTCCAAAAATCTTAAGATAAAAAAAGAAGCTCTGTTTCTTTATTTGCTTGCAGATATATATAATGGTAACGATAAAGTAGATGAAAAGAAGTTAAAACTACTACCTCAAACCAAACAAAACTATATTTTAGGTTTTAATGCATTTTTACAAGATGATGTAGAGGTGGCATTAAGCTTTTTTAACAAGTGTAATCCTCGTGCTAAAGTAGAAAAAGAGAATATTGAAGCCATTAAGTCTATTCTCTTAAATCAAGACGACATAAGCAGTAAAACTCTAAAGCCACTCTACCATTTTTTAATACATGGAGATGATACAAATCTGCAAAACACCAAAAATTATAGAACCATAAAAAAAGAGGTTCTCTCTCAATTTACTAAAAACAGAACAAAATCTGATATAGAAAATTTAATCTCTTTAAAATCCTCTATACCTATTGAGAGTATTACAAAAGAAATAAAAGATAAAGAGCAACAGAGTAAACTTATTTTTAATAATATTATACTTCTTTTTGAAAAACAAAATAATTTTTCTAAAGCATTAGAGTTATTTATAAAACATCGAAATGCTTTGATTCACTTTGTTGAGTCTGGGATGTTGTTTATACATCTACAGTCTTCACAAGAAAACAGAAGCAATGATGCCTTTATTATAAACTTTTTTAGTGGCTATCTTAAACTGCATTCTAAAAAACTTTCAGAGTTTCAATTGGACTTTATCTTTATCTTTTTATTTAAAACTTCACCTAAAGAGAATACTACAAAAATTATAGAAGAATATGGTGGCGAAGATATTCTATTTTTAATTAAAGATATAACAACCATGATGAAGGTGGAAGTATCTCAGCAAGTACAATTTGACAAAATTGTCAAAAAGTATTCTCTTTTAAGAGCCACTATCTTAGGTTCATTATCAGGGTTTATTGATGTCCTAAACACATACATTGGAGAAACAAGCAAAGAAGAAAAAGAACGACTAATCAATCAATTGGTTCAGTTATTGATACTCTTTGAAAATTGTCAAAAAGTACATACAAAATATCAATCTGTCATTTTTGAAATTCTAAGTAACATAGCTAAACTTATTCAAAATTTTGAATTTTCAAAAAATAAAACACTTTATATGCAACTTTCTAAGACCATTCATCATTTTATGGAGATTTACAACATAGATAAAGCAGATGTATCCTACGATATAAAAGCACTGTTTATCTCGATTGAAAAAAAGAAAAGTATAAAAAAAGAGAAGAATATAGTAAATGAACATATTCTTAGTCTCTTAGGCGATAGGATCAATGACTATGATGAAGATGATGATATGTATGATGAAGAAGATTTACTGGAACTAAAAGAGGAATTTATCGAAAGACTAGCAAATAATGAAGACCCTTTTCATAATGATTTAGAAGATTTTGCTGATCATTGTTATACGGATACTGTTTTAGAATTTATCTTGGATCTATTCAAAAAAGCTATAGAATTAAAAAGGTATGATGACTCTTTCTTACATGAACTATTTAATGTGATGAACATTACCATAGAAGATAAATGGTATAAAGAACAATTAATCATTTCCGTTAAAGAATATGCTAAAAAAGATACAATAACAGCCTCTCTTTTTTTGTATAACTGTATCACTTTAATATCTAAAAAAGATAGAGAGACCCTTTGGTATCTTAAATGGTTAGAGACCTACCTCTATTTGGTTGATGATTATTTATTGCCAAAAGATAAAGTTTTTAACGGAATTTTAAAACATCTAATTAGAGTACAAGAAAAAAAGAGATTTAAATCGTTTAATGCTAGATTTAAAAAACTTATAGCTAGATTTAAAGATAAAGGACTATTTTGATCAAAAGAAGCCCCTACGAAATATTAGGCTTAGAGGGAGACTTTGAGTTTAAAGATATTAAAAAGGCATATAGAAAAGCTATACGAGTACATTCTCCAGACACAAATCCAGAGCAATTTACACTGATTTCTGATGCTTATGACTACTTAAGTAATGAAGAGTATTTTATGCAAGGAATAGAAGAAAATATGTTTGTATTGGATGTATCTATAGAAAAAGAACCCCATGAAAAAGAGAATAACAGTAGGCATTTAAAAAATATATTTGAGGTACCCTTTCAGATATGACAAAAGATGAACTAAAAACATATCTATGTAATCAGATAAATTTGATGGATGCTGTAGAGGTTAATGACTTATCAGAATTTTTACAAGGTAAAAGTGAGGAAGAGAGTATCGCTGAAGAGTTAATTGTGATTAAGGGAGAGTTTAAGAAGCTTACTAAATTGGTGCAACAGATGCAAACTCAATTACAAACAGTAAAACTAGAACAAAGTGAAAAGGAACTAAAACCCTTTATAATATTTTATTCATTTTTAAAAAACTCAAACGATGCCCTAAACTCTATGCCTGAAAACTCTATGTTTGGTGTATCTAAATTCAATCGAGCTTTTGGAGCTTTCGAGAATGGTTTTGAGTCTATAGATATACTCTATACGGATATTTTAAAAAGTATACGTTTAGAAATAAGTACAAAAGTAGGAGATGTATTTGACCCTGACATTCATGAAGCTGTAGAAGTAATAGAAGATAAGAACAAAAAAGATGCAACCGTAATCGAAGTCCTAGAAGAAGGCTTCTTATATAAAAATACATTATTAAATTATGCAAAAGTAAAGGTAAACAGATGGACATCATAGGAATAGATTTAGGCACAACGAATAGCGTAGCAACCGTATATACCAATGAGGGGTTAAAACATATCTCTTTTGATGGAGATTTTTTACTCCCTTCAGTTGTTAATGTAAGCAACAATGGTGTTATTGTCGGAATTAAAGCTAAAAATATGGCAATGATTGCAGAGGAAAACACAGCCTTATCTATCAAAAGAATGATGGGTACTAAAAAGCAGGTAGTACTAAACGGTGAAAAGTTTTCTCCTGAAGAAGTTTCATCTTTTATTATTAAGAAGATTAAAGAGACAGCTGAAAAAGAGATGGGTATAACATACAACAGATGTGTAGTTACCGTTCCTGCTTACTTTAATGAAAATCAAAGAGATGCTACCACACAGGCTGTTAAATTGGCTGGGTTGGAGGTACTTAGAGTTATCAATGAACCAACGGCTGCTGCTATTTCTTATGGAGCAAACAGAGATGAGGATATGCTTTATGGTGTGTATGATTTAGGTGGTGGAACATTTGATATATCTATTATTGAAAATTCCGAAGGTCTTATAGAGGTTCTATCCACTACTGGAGACAACCATTTAGGCGGAGATGATTTTGATAAAAAATTGACCAATCTTATTTGGGAAAAAAGTGGATTTGATATAGAATTGAGTAGAAAACTAGAGATTAAACTTCATCAGTTAGCAGAAAAGACAAAAATAGCACTCTCTAGTGAACCTAGTGTGCATATAGATGAGAAATTTTTTGCTAAAAAAGATGGAGAAGCACTACACCTAGAGGTAGAAGTAAGCAAAGAAGAGTTTGAAGCACTGATAGAGAGTGACATAGATAGAACCATAGATTTACTTTTAGAAACTTTAGAAGACTCAAACACGGATATAGATGAGCTTGAAGCCATCATCTTAACGGGTGGATCGAGTAGAATTCCTTCTATTTCACATAAGATTTTAGAAAGAACAGGAAAATTAGCTATTCTTATAGAAGACCCCGATAAATCTGTCTCTATTGGTGCTATTTTACAAGGAGCCATGATAGAAGGAATAGACACGGACTCTATTTTGGTTGATATCACACCCTACTCTTTGGGAATCTCAACACTAAAAGGTGAATATAGTATGGAGCTATCTTTTTCCAAAATAATACTTAAAAATACCCCTGTGCCTACTACTAAAACTTCAAGATATTATGCTGTAACTGAGTATCAGAAAGCATTTGAAATAGATGTGTATCAAGGAGAGGATGAAGAGAACCTTGAATCAAATATCAAAATAGGAGAGATGTTGTTAACCATCCAAAACCCTGTTGAAGATGGAGCGATTGATGTTGATTTCAAACTCAATCAAGATGGCATGTTATCTGTTGTAGGAAGAGAGATTCATACCAATGAAATCATAGAAGGCACATTCAAAACCAAAATATCAAAATCAACACAACACTCCAAAGTAAAAGAGATGGAGATACTCACAGAGCATGACCAAACTATTATCGAAAAAATAGATAAAGTTTTAGAAAACAGTACTATTTTAGATGAGGATAAAGAGGATTTAAAAGCGTTAAAAGACAAATTTCTATCCGCCGTAGTAGATGAAAAATCTTCTATAGAAGAGGAGATAATAGATAGTATATTCTTCCTAGAAGATATCTAGTGGAGTTCAAATACAAATGCCCAGTATGCAGAGCAAATAACGTTTTAACAGCCAATAATCTATATTGTAGAAGATGCCAGAGTAATCTTGCATCTATCTATAGGATCAAACGAAATAGAGTCTTTAAAGGCGTACAAAGATACATCTTCTTTAGATAAATGTGACAAGGTGCGTTAAAAACGACACCCTACCTTCTCTTCCTATCTTTCTTCTCCACCTTCGGTTTAGCCGCATCATAAGCTTTAAAACCATCACGCTTTGTTGTTTTACGTTTTTTACTTTTAGGTGCTATCTTTGTACCTGTTTTCTTTTTGCCAAAAGCACCATCAGCCTGACTTGTGTTCTTTTGGATTTTTGCGTGCGCCTTTTTGTGTGACTATCACTTTAGGGGCGTACCCTTCTAGTCTTTCTTGAGGTATAGCCTTTCCCATCAGTTTTTCCACATCTCTAAGTGCAACCATTTCTAGTGGCGATAGGAGCGTAATAGCCAAGCCTTTTGTACCTGCCCTGCCCGTACGTCCTATGCGGTGTATGTAGTCACCTGTTACGTGTGGAATATCATAATTCATCACTAGACCTAAAGAAGGAATGTCTAATCCACGTGCAGCAATGTCTGTGGCAACAAGTACACGTATCTTTCCTTCTTTAAATCCTGCCAAAGCTCTGCTTCTTTCACCAGAGCTTTTACCTCCGTGAATCACTGCTGTTTTAAGACCAGAGAGGTTGAGCTCTTTTGTGACTTCATCAGCGATTTCTTTTTTCCGTACAAAGACTAATACTTGCTTGTAATTACGAGACCCTATAAGATAAGAAAGAAGTTCTGTCTTTTTCTCTTTGTCTACAGGATACACTACCTGTTTTACCAAACTTGCTGATGTACCCATACTGTCTACCTCTATGAGTTTAGGTTTAGTCAATATCTGTTCAGCCAATCTTTTAACAGACCCAGAGAGTGTGGCTGATATAAGTACATTTTGACGTCTACTAGGTAAATGTTGAAGTATCTTACTTACTTCATGTACAAAGCCCATATCTAAAATGGTATCTGCTTCATCTAGTACCAGATAATCCACAGATTCAAGATTGACATTTTTTTGATTGATATGTTCTAGTAAGACGTCCAGAGGTTGCAACGATGATATCAACACCATTTCTAAGTCTATTCGCCTGAGAAGTTAAGGTTAGCCCCACCATAAAGTACCATACTTTTTAGTGGAAGATACTTACCATAGGATTCAAAAGAAGCATGCACTTGACGGGCAAGTTCACGTGTAGGCACGATGATCACAGCTTTAGGATAATGCTGACCTGCCACAAATGCTTTAGACAGTTCTTGAAGTATAGGTAAGGCAAATCCCGCCGTCTTACCTGTACCCGTTTGCGCACCAGCCATAATGTCACGACGTGTAAACATGACAGGAATCAATGCTTTTTGAATGGGCGTAGCAGACTCATACCCTTTGTCTTTAAGGGCGTTTAATATCTCGGGGCTTAAGCCTAGTGTAGATAAGGAAATCATATTAAAGGATACTCGGATTTTCAAGTCTTCGTATTGAGACGCATTTTACGTTTAGCTACTTCACGCATATCTGCATCAGAATCACTTTCGTCTACTATTTCAACACCTAAAATAGTTTCAACACAATCTTCAAGTGTTACGATACCTTCAGTCTGGTCATAAGAATCCTGCACCAAAAACATATGCTCTTTTTTCTTGATAAAAAGATCTAGAGCCATAGAAACAGGAATGTTCTCATGGATTTTATAAATATCTTTTTGAATACTTTCAAGCAATACAGAATCATCTTCTAATGCTTGTTTAAAGATTTTTTTGTCATCACCATACCTGTAATATTTTCAAGGTCACCATCATACACAGGCACTCTTGAAAATTTGAAAATAGCAGGTTCATGGTCTACAATATCTTTAATACTTCTCTTACCATCAAGCCCAAATACTACAGTTCTAGGGGTAAGTATCGCTTCTATCTTTATCTTGTCAAGCAATAAAATATTTTCTATAATATCTGATTCTTGTTCATCAAGGACACCTTCATCTTCACTCATAAGTGTGCTTTCTATCAATTCTGCTTTGGTAAGGCTGATACCTTCATCAGATTTTTTAATACGATTGGTCACAAAAAGTGTTAAAAGTATAATAGGATACGTCATCCATATAAAAAACTGTATCACATAGGCTGCGGATGGAGCCAAAGATTTCCAATAGACCGCCCCCATGGTTTTAGGGATAATCTCTGATAAAAATAGTATGGCAAAGGTCAATATAATAGAAACATAAAATACTGCCCCTGCACCATACAAGCTTTCTGCCTGTGCACCTACAGCTGCTGCACCCAAAGTATTTGCAATCGTATTTAAAATCAATATAGAAGCAATAGATTTATTGAGGTTTGTTTTATGTGATTTAAGAAGTGCCCCTACTTTAGGGCGTTCTTTTTCTAACACTGAAATATAAGGCATGTTCACCGAAAGTAGTACTGATTCCAAAACTGAACAGACAAACGATATAATTACCGCTCCAAAAAAATATAAAAGTAACAAGTCCATTTAAGTAAAATAATCCTTATAATAAAATGATGGTCGCAAGACCTAAAAAGCTAAAAAAGCCAACAATATCAGTCACAGTAGTCAGTATCACAGTACTTCCTATAGCTGGGTCAATACCCATTTTTTTGAGTAACAATGGGCACCATAGAACCAAAAAAACCTGCACATAGCAGATTAATCATCATAGAAAGTGCTATCACTATACCGAGCATTCCTTTATCAAACCATATCGCGGCGATAAAGCCCATAATTATAGCAAAAAATAAACCATTTGCAAGAGAAAGAATAACTTCTTTTTTAATCGTTCTATAGGCATCATGCTGTGCGATGTCCCCAAGAGCCAATTGTCGGACGACAACAGTAAGACTTTGTGTCCCCGCATTTCCACCCATAGAAGCCACTATAGGCATCAACACAGCCAATGCAACATAAGTGCGTAACGTCTCCTCAAACAACCCTATAATCAACGAAGCACATATCGCAGTAAGAAGATTGATTCCAAGCCAAATGGCACGCGCTTTCCCCGCTTTAAAAATATCTTCATCTTCTTCAGCATCATCATCTACCCCTGCAAGATGATACATTTGATCTGTAGCATGCTCATTCATAATATCATAAATATCATCTGATGTTATACGACCTACAAGCACCCCACGTCTATCGACAATAGGAAGAGATGAGAGGTCGTATTCTTGAAATTTTTGTACTATATCACGAATATCATCATGGTCATGCCCTACAATAGTTTTAAACTTTTCTACATTCTCTTCAATATTCTCTTGAATTGTTTTATCAAAGTCAAATACTAAAAGATTCTCTAAACCTATCCCATAACGTAAAATATGATTTTTATCTGTCACAAACAGATAATTTATATTTTCAAGTGCACCTTTTTTCTAAGTGTAGCAAAGCCCTTAATCACATCATTGACCGTATGTTCCAAATTGGCAGTATATACTTCAACTTGCATATAGGCACCAGCTTCATCTTCCCCATACTGCTTAAGTTGTAAAATATCTTCTTGGTCATCACTATTTAAATGATCAAAAACTGCTTTGGCTTTATTGTGATCAACTTCTTCAAGTTCTTGTATGAAGTCTGTTTGATCATCTGATTCAAGTTCAGAAAGAGATTTGGCAATTTCTTTGGTAGTAAAAGATTCAACCACATCTTCAAAATATCTATCTGGAAGTTCTAATGCAACGTCCGCAATAAGCTCTTTAGGTATGGATTGTACGGCTTTATTGAAACTTTTTTCTGGTAGGTCTTTAAGAAGTTTTGCTATTTCTGAGGGATGTAGTTCATCATGGGGATGTTCATTCAAATACTGAGTAAAATTATCTATAATGTGATTCCTGTAAGCAAATTTAATTATTAGGGCAGGAAATAAGTAGGGATATTATCCCCACTTAGTTTATTTTTCTTCTATATCACACTTTTTAGTGATAAGACATGCGGGACAAAAGTTTACAAGTCCTGCGATAAGTGGCATTGCACCGAGGTAGAACCATTGATTTCCTGAATATACAGCATAAGCAATAAGTCCTAATCCTGCTACAATTCTAATTGGTCTACAGACTGCTCTAAGTTTATTTACATTCATAAATATTTCCTTTAATAAGTTTTTTGTATTATAGTATAAAATACTTAAAACAATATAAGAATAACTAACTTTTAATATAAGAATCTATTATTATAATCGTGGACCTGCTGATGCATAATCAAACTCACCACCATTACCATCATAACGATGGAAATTTTCTTGAAACATACCTGCAAGTTTAATAAGCATTGCATCATAGTCTTCTTTATTGTCCCAAGTATCTCTAGGGTTAAGCACCGCATTGTCTTTGACACCATCAAGTGTTTTTGGTATTTCAAGATTAAAGAGTGGAAGCGTATCAAATTCAGAATTATTGATAGAACCATTTAAAATACCGTCGATACATGCTCTAGTATCTTTAATACTCATACGTTTACCTACACCATAAGGTCCACCTGTCCAACCTGTATTGACAAGATATACATTGACATTATGCTCATCAATCTTCTTACCCAAAAGTTTTGCATAAGCAGTAGGATGTAGTGGTAAAAATGCTTCACCAAAACATGCTGAGAATGTCGCAACAGGTTCAGTAATACCTCTTTCAGTACCAGCCACTTTGGCTGTATATCCTGAAAGGAAATAGTACATCGCCTGCTCTTTTGTAAGCTTAGACACGGGAGGTAAGACACCAAAAGCATCCGCAGAAAGAAAGATAATATTATTTGGATGACCTGCTTGAAGATCTTTTTTGTGATTTTTAATATGTTCTATGGGGTAAGATACACGTGTATTCTCTGTTTTAGAGCCATCCTCATAATCTACTTCACCATTTTCATCTGCAACCACATTTTCCAAAAGTGCATCTTTAATAATAGCACCATAAATTTCTGGCTCGCTTCTTGAGTCAAGGTTAATTACTTTTGCATAACATCCACCTTCAAAGTTAAAGACACCATGGTCATCCCAACCATGCTCATCATCACCAATCAATGCTCTTTTAGGGTCTGTTGAAAGTGTGGTTTTTCCCGTACCTGAAAGTCCGAAGAAAAGACATACATCTTCATCTTTACCTACGTTTGCTGAACAGTGCATAGAAAGCTTACCTTCCAATGGCAACCAGTAGTTCATCATAGAAAAAATACCTTTTTTCATCTCACCACCGTACCATGTACCACCAATGATAGAAACATTATCTTCTACATTAAAAAGCACATATACATCAGAATTCATTCCATATTCTTTGTACTTTTCATTGACTGTTTTACACGCATTGTATACAACAAAGTCTGGTTCAAATCTTTCTAGTTCAGCATCTGTAGGACGGATAAACATATTTTTAACAAAGTGTGCCTGCCATGCCACTTCAGAGATAAAACGCACAGAACGTTTAGACGCAGCAGATGCACCTGCATAAACATCGGTTACATAAATATTTTTACCAGAAAGTTGCGTAAGAGTAAGGTCTAGTAGTTCGTCATAAATCTTTTTATCAATTTTAGCATTTACATCACCCCAGGCAATATGTTCATTAGAAGGTGACTGATCAACAAAATATTTATCTTTAGGGCTACGCCCTGTGAAGATACCGGTATCACACATGGCAGTACCTGATGTAGAAATCTTACACTCTCCACTCTTTACTTCATGCGCTTGTAACTCATCATAACTCAAGTTATAGTAAACATCTCCGATGTCTTTTAATCCAAGTTTATCAAGTCCGTTGGGCGTTTTAGTACTCATGGTATCCTCTTTGTAGATAGTTAATTTGTATGCTAAAGCATACATCAAAAAAACATTATTTTTTGATGTATACCTTACATGAAAAAAGGGAAAAGTGATTGTATCACCTTCCCCTTAATATTATTTAAAAATGGACAGTAATACACCAGCGGCTACTGCAGAACCGATAACACCAGCTACATTTGGACCCATAGCGTGCATGAGAAGAATGTTACCTGGTTTGGCATCAGAGCCAACCTTAGACACAACCCTAGCCGACATTGGGACAGCAGAAACACCTGCTGCTCCTATCAGTGGGTTAATAGGCTCTTTTGAAAACTTATTCATCACTTTAGCCATAAGTACACCTACTGCTGTACCTGCAGAGAATGCGAGAAGACCAATAACCATGATTCCCATAGTCTCTGCTACTAAGAACTTATCTGCCGCAAGTTTAGAACCTACACCCAGACCAAGGAAAATAGTCACGACATTAATGAGTGAGTTTTGCATCTCATTTGAAAGTCTATCTACCACACCTGATTCTTTAGCAAAGTTACCAAATGTAAATGCCCCAATAAGTGGTGCAGACTCTGGAATAATCATTATCGTAAGTAACAATACAAGAAGAGGAAAGAAAAGTTTTTCAAGTCTATGTACTTTTCTACCTGTTTTCATCACAATCTTACGTTCTTCTTCTGTGGTTAGAAGCTTCATTATCGGAGGCTGAATCACAGGTACCAGTGCCATATATGAATACGCAGCCACTGCAATTGCTCCCAACATATCTGGTGCCAGTCTATTGGCAATAAAGATAGAAGTTGGACCATCTGCTCCACCAATAATAGAGATAGCTGAAGCATCCTGTAAAGAGAACCCTATCGCTACAGCACCAATTAGTGAACCAAAGATACCAAACTGTGCAGCCCCACCAAGGATCGCTGTTTTAGGATTGGCCAAGAGTGGTCCAAAGTCTGTCATCGCCCCAACACCCATAAAAATGAGCAGAGGGAAAAATTCATTGGCTATACCCATATTGTAGATGATACCAAGCATACCGTGTTCACCACCCATACCTGCTAAAGGAATGTTGGCTAGTAACCCTCCAAATGCAATAGGAATAAGAAGTAGTGGTTCAAAGTTTTTAGCAATCGCTAAATAAAAGAGAATAAACACAAGAAGGATCATAATAATGCGACCCAAAGAGGATTCAAACCAAGTCATCTCTCTTTCATAAGCCACACCTTTAGGTTCAGATGTTTTTTCTCCATCATTTAAATCAATAATAGCATTAACCCCTGTTGTTTCCCAAAAACTTACCAACAGTTCATTAACCGTTTTGGATTGGTACTCTTTTTCTACTTCTGCACTTGCCTGTAGCATAGATGTAGAAGCCCAAAAAACAAACAATAACGAAAGTAAAAAGTGTTTAAGCTTCATGCTTAGTCCATTGTGGCTAAAAGTTGTGCGTCTGCAACTGAATCATTGACATTGACATTAATAGTTGCAATTTTACCTGCTTTAGGTGCAGTAATATCAATTTCCATTTTCATCGCTTCAAGGATCATAATAACATCACCCTCTGCTACTGTATCGCCTGGGTTTTTAGTGATTTTCCAAACATTACCTGGTGTTTGAGAATTGATCTCTAGAGATCCTGCACCACCAGCTATTGCTGCCGGTGCTGCTGCTTCAGCCACAGCAGTTGCTGGTGCAATTTGAATATCACCCTCACCTTCTGCTACCTGTACACTATATTGTTTACCATCTACTACTACTGTATAATTTCCTGCCATTTCTTCATCTCCACTACAATTATTTTTACCTTTTCTAACCATGAGAGGACTTTCACCCTTCAAGAACGCAATACCTTTTTGATCACAAGCTCCAGCAATGAAAATATTTTCATCTGTCGTTTCCAATCCTTCATCTTCTAAGACTTTAGTCCAATGTGCTATAGATTTCTTTTCATCTCTATCCGCAATGTCCAAAGGATTTTCTGTGGTTGGGTCTAGTTTAAGTTTTTGAGATGCAAGTTCAATGATCTCTTTATCCGCTTCTACTGGTGTTTTACCAAAATAACCAAGCACCATACGTCCATATCCTGGAGCAATCTGCTTCCAAGGACCAAACATTACGTTTGCATACGCTTGTTGCCAGTAAAATTGACTCACAGGGGTTACAGATGTACCGTAACCTCCACGTTCAACCACTTCTTTCATCGCAGCAATCACAGAATCAAACTTCTCAAGTTCCCCAGAATCTCTCATCATTTGCGTGTTGGCAGTCAAAGCACCACCAGGCATAGGTGAGAAAGGGATAAGAGGAGAAACTTGCGTTGCTTCAGGTGGTATCAAATATTCTTGAAGACACTCTTTTAGTCTCTCCTCATATTTAAGTATTTTATCTAGTTTTAAATCGCCAAGATTATAGTTTGTACCTTTTGTTGCATGAAGCATAGTCAATATATCTGGCTGAGATGTCCCACCACTTACTGGTGATGCTGCCATATCTATACCATTTGCTCCTGCTTCAAGTGCAGCCAAATATGCCGCTACCGAAACACCCGCGGTCTCATGCGTATGTAGTCTAAGGTGTACAGAATCGCCAAGAAGTTTTCTAGCCATAGAGATGGTCTCATATACTTTATGTGGATTTGCTGTACCTGAAGCATCTTTGAAACATACAGAATCAAAATCAATACCTGAATCTAAAATATTTTTAAGCGTTTTTTTTATAAAAAGGTACATCATGTGCGCCTTGACATCCTGGAGGAAGATCCATCATTGTCACTACTACTTCATGATCTAAACCATGTTTTTTAATCATTTCTGCAGAAAATGCAAGATTGTTTACATCGTTTAATGCGTCAAAGTTACGTACCGTAGTGGTACCATGTTTTTTGAACATTTTTGCAAAAAGATCTATCATCTCACGAGAGCCAGTATCTAGCATCACCGTGTTAATACCACGTGAAAGTACTTGCAAGTTTGCATCTGGTCCTACAATCTCTCTAAAACCATCCATCATTTCAAATGCATCTTCTTGCAAATAGAAATAAAGTGATTGGAATCGTGCTCCACCACCAAATTCGAAGTGATTAATCCCTGCTTTTTTCGCTGCTTCTACTGCAGGAAAAAAAGTCATCCATAAGTACGCGACCACCAAAAACAGACTGAAATCCGTCTCTAAAAGTTGTGTCCATTATATCAATATATTTTTTAGCCATTTATCTACCTTGCATTTTATGATTTATCATTTATTTACTCTTACGAAACTCTGTAACCGCTGCAATAATTGCTGCGACATGATGTGCTTCGTCAGCTTTACCCGCATTAGCAGGTATAGCAGGTGCTTCTTCAGGGAAAAACTTAGCAATAAGTTTTGCCTGAAAATTGACCACAATTATAAGTATAATAAGAAATATAAATACAACTGTCATTCCCAACATCATAAACTTCACACTTTCGAGTATATTATCAACATTATCCATCTTAGTCTCACTTTCTGTAGTTATAGCCCAAATATTAAAACATTTTTGCTTGTTATTAGGTAAAAAGGGGTAATTATCTTCTCTTTTTTCTACGATTGTTATTTCGTGTAGCTTTTTGTTCCCCTATATACCCTTGAAGCATTTCATCCACTGTATTTTGATCATACCCGATTTGAGAACCCACGTTCTGTTTTTCTTGCTCAAGCAAACGGGACATTAACTTTTCTAAAAGTAATTTTTGATCCATATCGCCCATATACTCCAACATATCTACTACATCGTTATGCATAGGGATATCTCTGATCTGTTCTGCCAAATACTCACGTCCAGAATCATCAAGACCTGCACCACCCTGAATAGTTGCTAGACGCATCTCTGCACCTACTTCTTTTTGTATGCGTTGAAGCTCTTTGAACTCTTCAGGTGTGACCAGTGTAATTGCTTGTCCACTTTTTCCTGCACGTCCTGTACGACCTATGCGGTGTACATAAGATTGTGGATCAAAAGGTATATGATAATTAAAGACATGCGACACATCTTTTACATCAAGACCACGTGCTGCTACATCTGTAGCAACCATAATCTTCGTTTCCCCTCTTCTGTAGCCTTTTATCACAGCTTCTCTGTCTCTTTGCTCTAAATCTCCATGTAAACCAGTAGCATTAAATCCTAAGGCTTGTAAATGCTCCGCCAATCTGTCTACTTCACGCTTCATACGACAAAAAATGATACATTTATTGGTATCTTCTGTTTCCAAAAGTTTGACAATAGCCTCATCTCTTTGACTCTCACTGATCACATAATACCGTTGCTCTATAATATTATTGGTGGTCTCTGCATCACCCACAACAGATAAAAATTCAGGTTGATATAAAATATTGCTTGCCAATTCTTTGATCGGTTCTGGCATGGTTGCTGAAAAAAGTAATGTTTGTCTATTTTGAGGTATATATTCAAAGATTTCTTTAATTTCCTCTAAGAAGCCCATATCAAGCATTTCATCTGCTTCATCAAGTACGACTATCTCTGGGTTAAAAACATCAATTTTACCTTTTTTGTATAAGTCCTTGAGTCTTCCCGGTGTTGCCACAACGATTTGAACACCCTTGTGAATAAGCGCGATTTGTCGTCCATACCCTACCCCACCATACACGGTTAATGTTCTAATACCTGCAAAACGTCCAAGATGATACAGTTCATCTGCCACCTGCGTTGCCAACTCTCTTGTGGGTGTTATGACCAAGGCTCTTTCTATCTCACCTTTGGCAAGTTTATCCATCATAGGCAGACCAAATGCGGCTGTTTTTCCTGTACCTGTATGTGCTTGTCCTACCATATCAGAGCCATTGGCGATGATTGGTATGGCTTGTTCTTGTATAGGGCTAGGCTCTTTAAAGCCTGCTACCATCACACCTTTTGCGATGTCACGGTGAAAATTAAACTCAGAAAATTTCATACTATTATACCTTCATAATAAATGTCCAAAAATATCTTTGAACTTAAAAGAGCTTCCAAAGGAAACTCTATAAATCCACCCTATAGTAGCATCAACAATATAATGCCAAAAAGTATCCTATAAATACCAAATGCCACAAAAGTAAAACGCTCTATAAAAACAAGAAAAAGTTTAATAGTAATGTATGCCACTACAAATGCCACTATAAAGCCGATGATAAAAGCTCCCCAGTTTGCATCTGCAAAATCCTGATAATGTTTAAGTAAGTCATATCCACTGACAGCTGCCATCACAGGAATAGCCAGTAAAAAGGAAAACTCCATAGATGTTTTTCTATCTAGTCCTACAAGTAAGCCACCGATAATAGTAGCACCTGCTCTACTTGTCCCAGGTATAAGTGAAAATATCTGTGCAAACCCCACCCAAAGTGCTTGTTTATAATTTACTTTTTCTACATGCGTGACATGTGCTTTTTTTTCTTCATAAAAATATTCCACGATGAGGAAAATCACACCACCGATGATGAACATCCAAGCAACAATCTCAACATTAAAAAGTGTTTTGATTACATCTTTAAAGATGAAACCGATAACAGCAAGAGGAAGAAATGCTACAAGGAGTTTCATCCATGAGATCCACTTTTTTGAAAGTCATTTTTTCTTTGTAGATAAGCATCACAGCCAGAATCGCTGCAAATTGTATAATCACTTCATAGGCTTTAATCAAAGCACTCTCTTCTATACCCAAAAATTTACTAGCGACGATCATATGCCCTGTTGAAGAAATGGGCAAAAACTCTGTAAAACCTTCGATAATACCTATGATTATCGCCTGAAAAATATCCATCTATTTCCTTGTCTCGTAGGGTGTTGTCTCCCGACAACACCTTTTATATTTTGCAAATTATCGGTGTTGTGAGGACACAACACCCTACAGCATTTGCGAAAAATAGCTTTCATCTTTAGACAGTAGTTCCTTAGGAGTACCACTGTCTACTACTTTACCATCTTCAAGCACATAGATAAACTCTGCACTTTTAATGGTGCTTAGCCTATGTGCGATAGTAATCACCGTCTTTTCAGACAAAAAGTTATGAAGTGCTTCAAAAAGTTTCACCTCTGTATGCACATCCAACGCTGATGTAGATTCATCAAAAATGACCACTTTAGGATCACTCAATATCATACGTGCGATAGCAACCCTTTGTCTCTGTCCCCCACTGAGCTTAATACCATCTTTTCCAACAAGCGTATTAAGTCCCAAATCTAACCCTGCTATGACATCATCAAGTTGTGCGATATACAATGCTTTTCTCACTGCATCTTCACCATACTCTTTGCCAAGCGTTAGATTAAACAACATTGTATCATTAAAAAGTTTAGGATGTTGCAATATAAGATGAATATTTTCTCTAATGGTTGATAGTTTGAGCATTTTGTTAGA
This sequence comes from Sulfurovum sp., assembly GCA_030949725.1. Classification (GTDB taxonomy): domain Bacteria; phylum Campylobacterota; class Campylobacteria; order Campylobacterales; family Sulfurovaceae; genus Sulfurovum. Next base: position 63,237 of record JAUZSE010000018.1, read on the forward strand.
TACAGAACCGTACATTATTTCACCTTCATTAAGCGGATAAAACCCAACCAAAATGTTTGAAAGTGTAGTCTTACCAGAGCCGCTAGCACCCACAATGGCAACTTTAGATCCCTTTTCAATTTGCATATTAATATTTGTTAATATGTTTTTACCTTTTTGATAAGAAAAAGAAAGATTTTTAAGTTCAATATTAAGTGCGAGTTCTCCTAAAAAGGGATTATGTTCTTCTTTAACTTCAGGTTCTTGTTCCATCTCATAAATACTCTCTATACGCTGACACGCCGCTTTTGCCGTCGAAAGTACATACTGAAAGTTTATGATGTCTTGTATGGGTGTCACCATCACCCAAAGGTATGAGAACACTGCCAGCATAAGCCCTACTGAGAGATCAGAATATGCCACAGCCAAGATACTTACCGCTCTAAAAATCTCATATCCTCCTAGAAAAACTAAAAAAGAATACTTCATGGCTCTCTCACTTTTATAGCCATAGTTCACAGCATGGGAGCGTAATTCATCTGCCTTTATACGACTCTGTTCAAAAAAGTATTCTTCTTTGTTTGCTGCACGTATCTGATGAAAGAGTTCCAGTGTTTCTGTAAGACTTGACTGAAAAAGCTCAATAGCCTTATTTTCTTCTTTCTTCAACACACCAATGTTTCGTGCCAGTTTCACCGTAAAAAGAATCACGATAGGATTGGTGATAAGTATAAAAATAGCCAACTGCCAGTGTATCCATAGTAAAATTACAGCAGAAAAAACAAGCAGTAACACCGCCACAATGAGTTTAGAGATAGTAGAAGATACAAAACCGTCTATCGTCTCTACATCCGTCACCAGCTTTGAAGTCACCGCCCCTACTCTCATCATCTCATACTCTTTAAGGGAAACACGTTTAAGATGTGTGAGTAAAGTCTCTCTCATTTTGTATGTGATATTTTTTGATATGGAAACAAATATCTTACTCTGTAGTATCGACAATAGCGTACTTAAAACACGTAGCACTATGATAATAAGCAAAACAAAAAGTACATACCCTTTTATATCTGATGTAAAAATATGTATACTGATCCACAAGATAAATCCATGGTCTTTACCCAAGAGTAATTCATCTACCATCAAAGGGATAAATAGTGGTATAACCACGACAAGAAGTGTAGCAACAATCGCTATAATATTGCCATATATCACTTCTTTTCGATACGTTAAAAGTTGTTGTAATATACCTTTTATAGTACAAGATTTAGATTTCATTCTAAATCGTATCCACTATCTTCAAGATCTCTCTCAAGTCCTTCACATCCACACAATGTGTAGCAGCTTCACGAAGTACAAGTTTTGCACAAAATGCCACACGTGTATCTGCATGGGCAAACATGCTAAGGTCATTGGCTCCGTCGCCTACGACTAATGTGTCTTTTCGGTCTACACCTAAAAGTGCTTGAAGACGGACTATCATGTCACCTTTGGCTTGTGAGTACATCATCTCACCACCTACTGCACCAGTGAGTATGCCCTCTTCATCTGCATGTAAAAAGTTCGAGAAATCTGCTGCTATGCCTAGCTTTTCACATGCTGGTTTGGTTGCATCTCTAAATCCACCTGAGAAACAGACTACAGTGTACCCTTTTTCTTTCAACCCTGCTACCACTTCAAAGGCTCCTGGCATCATAGGTAAAGTTTTACATATCTCATCTACTGTACTTTGTGGCAAACCTTTTAGCAATGCCACACGTTCAACCAAGGAGGCATAAAAATCAAGCTCCCCTGCCATTGCACGTTCTGTTATACTTACTACTTGTGTTTTAAACCCAAGTACTTCTGCAAAAAAATCGATGGTTTCACCATCCATCAAAGTTGAATCAAAATCAAAGACTGCTAATTTAGACATACTATTCCTTCGTCATGCAAGGTCGGTAAACCGACCCTAGGCATTATTTGGGTAAAATTATAACCAATTAACCAAAAAAGAGATAATTATGTTTGAAAAATTTTGCGACGTCCTTTGCCTAGAAAAAGAGTTTATAACTGTGGAGATAAATCCTCCGCATGGTGCTTCTATAGATGGTATCATAGAAGACATCAAAAAGTACAAGCTTCAAGACAAAGTTGCAGGCTTTTCATGTACAGACAACCCTCTAGCCAAACTCAAAATGTCAGGCGTACTCTCTGCTATCAAACTCCAACAAGCCTTTGGTAAACCTGTCATAGCCACAATGAGTATGAGAGACAAAAACAAACTCTCTTTACAGTCTACCCTTCTTGGAGCAAATGATTTTGATTTACGGTGCATTTTGGCACTTACAGGTGACCCTGCAAAGTACTCAGATCAGCCAGATGTGAAAGGGGTACTTGAGCGTGATTCTACCCTGCTTCTGAGTATCATACACCGTTTAAACAATGGGGTAGACTACTCCAACAAAGCACTAAAACCTGCACCAAAACCCATCTATCCTTTTGCCGTTAGCAATGCAACATCCAAAGACATGAACTAGCTCTTAAAAAACGTATGGTTAAAAAGCTGAACTATGGTGCAAGAGCCATCATCACACAGCCTGTATATGACTTAGAAAATGCCAAAGAACTTTTAGCACTCTTTGAAGAAGCCAAAGAACTAAGTATCAGAGATACAGCCAAAGAAGCCAACCTCGTACTCGGACAGTTCCCCATAGTTCGTGCCAGAACAGCCAATTTCATAAACGATAAAGTACCAGGCATTTCAGTACCAAAATCCATCATAGACGAAATGAACCTCGCAGCCATGGATGGAGAAGACAAAGAACAAGAAGTAGGCTTTGACTATGTCGAAACGCATCTTTGATGAGATGATGGAGGTGCATGGAAAAGTGCATTTGATGACGCATAATAGATTTGATTTGTGTTCCGAATTGATAGGTTAATACATTGCCAATTCAAACTATAAAAACACCACTCTCAAATGATCTTTTATTTTTTATTGCTTGTTGCCAAACAGAAGTGTCTAAAGAGGATATACATCTCATCCAAAAGTATCTGAACACTCCAAACATAGATATACCTAGACTTATTGCCTTAGCCATCGGACATGGTATCTTACCACTAGTCTACAAAACGATCAAAACTATTCAATCCGACAGCACACTAGTCAACACTGAAATTCTTTTAGCGTTCAAGACACACTATATGCGTATTTCACAACGTAACATGCTCATGTCTGCCGAACTCATCCGTATTATAAAGCTACTCAAAGACCATGGTATTGAGGCTTTAGCGTTCAAAGGTCCTACGCTTTCTCAGATGGCGTATGGAGATATTACCCTTCGGCAGTATGGGGATTTGGATGTTCTTATTAGAAAAAAAGACCGATCAAAAATGATGTCTTTGTTGATTGGAGAGCATTATATCCCAGAAATAAACTTGCAGAAAAAAACAGAAAAAACCTTTTTTGACTGTGTAAATGTCATAGGTCTTTATAAATCATCTAGTAGTATACTTATAGAGGTACATTGGGAACTGCTATCCAAAAATTACGCAATAGATTGGGAAGAAGAGAGACTTTGGAGCAAGAAAGAATCTGTCACTATAAACAACATAGCCATTCCTGTCCTATCACCTGAACAACTACTTCTCTATCTCTGCACCCATGGTGCAAAACATCTCTTTGAACGCCTAGAATGGGTTTGCGATATTGATAGATCTCTTAGATCAAATCCGAATTTTGATTGGCATTATCTACTCAATGAGGCTCAAAAATTGGGAATAAAACGCATGCTCTACCTCGGGTTGGCTCTCTGCGAACAGTTTTTCAACTTAGAATTGCCAGAAACTATACAAAAAGAGATTGTACAAGATCAAAAAATACCAAAACTCATCTCGCAAGTGATCTTGATCAATTTTTCAGAAACGTCTCAAAAAGGAAAAAATTACAGCTCTTTTGGAGTACTTTGGAGTATGAGAGAAAACTTCAGTGATCAACTTCGTTTTGCATGGCGTGGACTCTTCGCTCCAAAGTTTGATGACTTCGTCTTTATCCAACTTCCAAAACATTTAGCATTTCTCTATCCAATCATACGTCCATATAGACTATTGACAAAATATTCCAAACACTAACTCAAGTATCATCCGTTTAAAATAAAAGCAATAGTGTCACCATACTTTTTTATCACAATCTTCTCATCAAATTCTTTGCTTACTTTCTCTCGCCCTCTTCTACCCATCTCCTTACGTGCATCTTCAGATAGGTTGATCATCTTTTTCATTTGTTTTGCTAAAGAGTGCGCATCTTTCACATCACAAAGATAGCCATTGACTCCATTGTCTACCACTTCTTTACATCCAGGGACATTGGTCGTGATGATAGGTTTTGCCATACTAGCAGCTTCAAGAAGCACTCTTGAAAGTCCTTCTCTATAAGAAGGAAGTACTACACAATCAGCTTTAGCAATGACAGACCTCACATCATCACTCGTCCCCATATATTTTACAATCCCATCTTCTTCCCAAACTTTCATCTCGTCTTCCCTAATCGCGGTAGGATTCCCTGGATAAAAAGCTCCTAGTATATAAAATTCTGGATTTTTATCATTTTGAATTGTTCCTGCTGCTTCGACATATTCCACCAAGCCTTTATCTTTGAGTAAACGTGCGATAAAAAGAAAACGTAATCCTTTTTTAGGATCTCGAGCAAAATTGTCTAATGGCTTAAACTTTTCAGTGTCTATGCCTGAACCTGGTAAAAGATCTGTTTTTTCTGCTTTGACTAAATTTGACTTTACAAAAAGTTCACGGTCATGTGCATTTTGATAGAAAATTTTTTGAGGTACTCTCAATGCTACCCTGTAAAGAAAACGTGCGATTTTAGAAGAAAAACTATTATTTAAAAAGACTGTACCAAGCCCTGATATATTGGAAATGACAGGTATACCAAGCATCCCAGCTGCCATAGAGCCATAGATGTTGGGCTTGATAGTGTACTGAAGCAGCACATCTGGAGCTATCTCTTTATAGAGTTTGTAAAATGCAAACACAAGTTTTGCATCTTCCAAAGGGTTGGTTCCCTTGTTGTTGATGTCGATGTTATGATATGCAAACCCCAGCGATTCAAGCTTTTCAGAGTACTCGTCTTTGGGGGCGATACATACTATCTTATATCCATCAGCTTGTAACTTTAGAAGTAACCCTAAGCGAAAATTATAGATATTCCATGATGTGTTTATCACGATGGCTACTGTTTTACTCAATCCATAAACCTTTCAAAAACAAAATGATAAAGCATTTTAACACTTTCATACATCACCGAAGATCTTGCACGTTCACTCTTATAATAATTTTTAGCATCCCACCACAGTACATCAGAGCTTATCATTACAAAGGTCATCTTTTCATCACCTTTTAGCGATATGAGTGAAGTTAAAAGACTCACCCTGCCAGAATGTGGAGGATCAGTAACTATCAAGGCACTTTGGTAGCCGTGTTTTTGCATGTATTGTTTGATGTACAGCACTTCTTCTTTTGTATTCTTTGGACTTTCATCTATAATTACAGGTAAATTCGGATAATTCTTCTTTATATAGGGCTGATTATACCATGACTCACCCAATAGCAGAAAAATTTGTTTCTCTATATATCCCTCTTCTAACAATTCTATAGACTTTTTAACCCGTTCTATCGTCCCACCACCCAAACAGACAATCATATCAGATTTGATAGGTTCTTCTGTCACATCCATCCATTTTCCCATATTTAGAAATGAGAATGTTAGAAATACTAAAAAAGCAGTAAAACCAAATATTATTTTTTGCATATTTTCCCCATCCTATGATACCCGTAGGTTTAGTGGAACCAAACCTACTTTAAAGCCACTTCTCTTTCCACATCTCATACATCAGTATGAACCAAATAGCATTGACATGGGTTACATTTCCTTCAAAAAGTTCTTTTTTGATCTTCTCTACTTCTTGTATATTAAAAATCTCATCGTCTAACTTTGAAGCATCCAAATATCTATCTACCAAAGGTTTAAGATCTGTCTGTAACCAATCTGCTAAAGGTATCTGGAAACCTGCTTTGGGTTTATCTATCATTGCTTGGGGGATATGCTTATAGAGTATCTGTCTTGCGAGGTATTTACCTTGATTGTTCTTATATTTGAGTTCCACAGGTACTCTTGCCATAAACTCTATGATCCGATGATCCAACAGTGGCTCACGACCTTCAAGGCTCACACTCATACTAGCTCTATCAACCTTAGTCAAAACATCATCCACCATAAACGTTTTATAGTCTGTACGCATCATATTGTCCATGAAAGACAAACCTTTTTGCATAGAAAAATTCTCATACAAAGAGCTATTTGCTTCACTCTTTAGAAAATCCTTCACTGCTTTACTGTCTACATATGAGGAAGCATTACAAAACATCTCTTCTAGCGAATCTGAATTCATCGCCCGTTTGAATTTAGTGTATTTATCACGTATGTTGGTTTGTTGTACTTTTTTGGGCAAGAAACTATTTATCTGCTCTACCTGCTTCCCCTCAAAAATATTCAACATACTTTTAAGCATCGTCTTTTGAAAACTATTTGAAAATACAGGTGCAAACTTATTTAGAAAGAAGTATTTGCTATAGCCACAAAATGCTTCATCACCACCATCTGCTGAAAGTGCTACTGTGACATCTTTTTTTGCAAGTTCGCAGACTATCATCGTAGGTATGGCAGAGCTATCCCCAAAAGGTTCATCATAATAAAATGGCAAACTCTCTACCTTACCTAGCATATCTTTTTTAGAAACATAATATTCGGTATGTTCTGTACCAAAATGTTTGGCTATGGCTTTAGCATGTGCTGCTTCATTATAGTTTTTATCTTCAAAACCTATGGTATAGGTATGTAGTTTTCTTGTTTTATCTTTAGAAAGTAAGGCAGTCACAAGTGAAGAATCATACCCTCCACTCAAAAACACTCCCACAGGTACATCTGAGACCATACGTTGTTCTACAGCGTCCGTGAGTAAGGTTTCAAGGTCACCTAGTATCTCTTTCTCACTTTTATCAAACTTCTCTTCCTCATAACACGCATCCACAGACCAATACTTATGAATATCAAAGGTCAAATGATCAATGTCATATTCTAAGTAATGTCCAGGTTTGAGTTTATATGCATTTTTAAATATGCTATGTGGTGCAGGAATGTAGCCAAACTGGAAATAATAAGGCAAAACTTCTTTGTTGAGTTCCTTTTTAAAATCAGGGTGCTCGTGAAACGATTTGAGTTCAGAAGCAAAGAGAAAACTGTCTCCATTGGCATAATAATAAAGTGGTTTCACCCCTGCTCTATCACGAACTAGAAACATCTTCTTTTTAGTCTTATCCAAGATGCTAAATGCAAACATCCCAATGAACTTTTCTAAACATGCCATCCCCCATGCTTTATAGGCATAGAGGATCACTTCTGTATCGGACTCAGAGACAAATTTGTAGCCGAGTTTTTCTAACTCTTCACGAATACTTTTAAAGTTATAGACTTCTCCGTTAAAGACGATGACATACTCTCCGCAGTCAGAGACAAAAGGTTGATGTCCGTGAGAAGAAAGGTC
>JAUZSE010000019.1 GCA_030949725.1 Sulfurovum sp.
AAGGAGTTGTTATGTCAAAAAAACCCTTATCATCGGTGCTGGTGGTGTTGGAAATGTTGTTGCTTTTAAGTGTGCTATGAATATAGATACCTTTGGAGAGATTACCCTAGCAAGCCGAACACTGAGTAAATGTGATAACATAGCCAAAAATGTGAAAGATAAGACGGGGGTACAACTCACAACTGCCAAAGTAGATGCAGACTCTATACCTGAACTTATAGACCTCATACAAAGTACTTGTGCTGATATAGTCATCAATGTAGCCCTTCCCTACCAAGATCTTACCATTATGGATGCCTGTACACACACAGGTGTTGATTACCTTGATACAGCTAATTATGAACATCCTGACACAGCGAAATTTGAGTACAAAGAACAATGGGAGAGAGATGATGCGTTTAAAGATGCCAACATCATAGCACTCCTCGGCTCTGGTTTTGATCCAGGAGTTACCAATATCTTTTGTGCCTATGCCCAAAAACATTACTTTGATGAGATTCATACCATAGACATACTAGACTGTAATGCAGGAGATCACGGCTACCCTTTTGCTACCAATTTTAACCCTGAGATAAACCTCCGTGAAGTATCGGCAAAAGGTAAATACTGGGAACAAGGTAAATGGATAGAAACAGACCCGATGGAGATCAAACAAGTATGGGACTACCCTGAAATAGATCATAAAGATAGCTACTTACTTTACCATGAAGAAATGGAATCTTTAGTCAAGCACATCAAAGGACTTAAAAGAATTAGATTTTTTATGACTTTTGGAGAGTCTTACCTCACACATATGAAGTGTTTAGAGAATGTAGGTATGCTTGGTATTAAAGCAGTCGAACACAAGGGTATGAAGATCGCTCCTTTGGAGTTCTTGGCTACTCTACTTCCTGACCCTGCTAGTCTTGGTATAGAACCAAAGGAAAGACCAACATCGGTATCTTTGCCAAAGGTATCAAAAATGGAGAAGAAAAAACCGTTTATATCTATCAAGTCTCTGACCATGAAAAATGTTATGCAGAAGTACTCAGTCAAGGGGTGAGCTACACCACTGGCGTACCTGCTATGATCGGTGCGAAGCTTATACTAGAGGGTAAATGGCAAGGTGAAGGTGTCTTCAATATGGAAGAATTTGATCCTGATCCCTTTATGGATGAATTGATGGTGCAAGGTTTACCTTGGAAAGTGATGGAACTTGAGGCAGATGAAACAAGGGTGGTAAACTAAGCTATGGATTTTTACTTAAAAAATTTGTCACTATGTTTGTGATGCCTCTTCCTTTAGGCATTGCATTCATACTACTAGGACTGTTCTTTCTCTATAGAAACAAATTAACACAAGCCAAACTAACCCTTACCTTTAGTGTTGTGTGGTTATTTGTTTTCTCATATTCACCCATTGCTAACACGCTCTTACATAGTATAGAATCCAAGTAACCCTACCTTACATACCGCACCCCAAGGTATACAATATATCTATGTATTGGGTGGTGGACATCATACGGATGAAAGCTTACCTATCACGTCACAAGTAGTAGCCACATCTGTGGTTAGACTCAATGAAGGTATACGTCTCTATCTTCAATTAGACAGAAAAGCAAAGATTATTGTTTCTGGATACCATGGATTACATGACCCCACAGAACATGCAGTGATGCAAAAAAGATTAGCCATATCATTAGGTGTACATGCTAAAGATATAATCTTGCACTTAGGGACAAGAGATACGCAAGAAGAAGCAAAGGCAGGGAAAAAGCTACTAGGAGATAAACCATTTATATTGGTAACCTCAGCGTCACATATGACAAGAGCATTAAAGTTCTTCACCCATGAAGGACTACACCCCATACCAGCACCTACAAACCATTTGGGAAGCATACATAACTTAAGCTATACTAACTTCTTTTCTTCATCTTCACTTAGGAAATCTCGTATAGCTTTTCATGAGCTTATAGGCTTAGTATGGCAAAAATAAAAGGGATTTAATGCACATACCTTCTTCCTCATTTCAAGGTTTCCCCAAAAAGGCTTAGACTTTCTAAGTCAAATAGTCATAAACAATTCTAAAGAGTGGATAGATGAGACATTCCACTCAGAAGCCATCATAGGCTGTGTTGAAGAGATAGGAACAGAAAATTAATTCTAAAATATTAAAAAATAGCACAAAGGCAAAACAATGAAATCACTTTTTAAAATAGCTGGATTTACACCCTTATATACTCATCATATTACTCAATGCTATGACAGACTTAGGGCATAAGATCATCTTGCAAAATACTATTTTTAAAGCCTATGAAGGTTCAGAACTTATCATTCTCACTGCCATAGTTAATGCCTTAATTCTCTTGCCATTCATCTTTCTTTTTTCTCCCGCAGGATTCATAGCAGACAAATATCCTAAAACGAAAGTCATTGAGTATGCTTCATTGGCAGCGGTAGGTATCACTACACTTATCCTACTCTCCTACACTATGGGTTGGTTTTGGGTAGCATTTCTTTTAACTTTTATTTTGGCTGCACAATCTGCCATCTATTCTCCAGCAAAGTATGGACTCATCAAAGAGATGACAGGAAATGATAAACTGGCTGAAGCCAATGCTTTGGTACAAGCTGTGACCATTGCTTCCATACTTTTGGGGCGGTGATCTATTCTATATTTTTGAGGTTTTACTTCAAGATGCCAGTATAGTTCCCTCGCAGATACTTCAAACTATCGCTCCTGTGGGCTATCTTCTTATAGGTGCAAGTACAGTGGAGTATCTACTCGCTAGAAAACTTGTTCGTAATTTTAAAGCCGTGAAGATAGATGAAAGTATGACCTTTGAACCTAAAGAGTATAAAAATCTTTCTTATCTAAAAGAGAACATAGCTGTATTAAAAGAAAACCAAACCATTTGGCTAAGTATCATCGGTCTATCTGTACTTTGGGGTGTTTCACAAGTTGTTTTAGCTATATTTGGCGAACATCTTAAAAGTACACTAGGCATCACCAATACCATTATCGCTCAAGGGATATTGGCACTCGCAGGCGTGGGGATGATACTAGGATCTATCGTTGCAGGACGTGTCAGCAAAAACTACATTGAGACTGGGACTATACCTCTTGGTGCGTTAGGTGTCACACTGTCACTCTACATGATACCTTCGCTAAACTCTTTATGGACACTGGGTACTGCACTACTTTCTTTTGGTTTTTTGCAGGACTTTTCATTGTGCCACTCAATGCACTGATACAGTTTGCATCTCCACAAAAGATATTGGGAAAGATCTTGGCAGGAAATAACTTTATACAAAATGTCAGTATGTTTTTATTTCTCATCTTAACCGCTGTATTTGGATACTTTCAGTTCTCGGCTACAGGGTTGTTTTACATTATCTCTACCATTGCTTTCATAGGGATGGTGTATACATTTATAAAACTGCCACAGTCTCTTATCCGTTATGTGCTTCGTATGATTATAGGGTTCAAATACTCTTTACATGTCGATGGTCTTAAAAATATAAAAGCCGATAAAGGCATACTCCTACTAGGAAACCATGTCTCTTTTTTAGACTGGGCAATGTTACAAATGGCATACCCTACACAGATACGTTTTGTTATGGAAAGAACTTACTATGAAAAATGGTATGCCAAACCATTTTTTGACTTTTTTGGAGTCATTCCCATTTCAAGTAGAGGAAGTAAAAGTGCGTTAATAAAAGTCACTGAAGCACTAAATCGTGGAGAGACTGTAGCTCTTTTCCCTGAAGGGCATCTTTCACGTAATGGTCACTTAGGTACCTTTCAACGAGGGTTTGAAATAGCAGCAAAAGAAGCCAAAAACGCAGTAATTATTCCTTTTTACATTAGAGGACTATGGGAAGATAACTTCTCTTATGCATCAAAAAAGATGAAAAGAAACAAAAGTAAAGAGATTTCTGTAAGTTTTGCAGCATCTATAGACATCCTTTCATCTGCTTCAGAAGTAAAAAAATCAGTCTTTGACCTCTCTGTGCAAAGTTGGAAACACTATGCTGAGACTTTGCCAGTGTTTACAAAAAGCATGGATACATTCTGCAAAATATGTAGGCTCAAACCTTTGTATGGCAGATTCTACAGGAGTAGAAGTAAGTGGACATAAGTTTATCACGGCTACGTTGATGATTGCATCTACACTTAAACCAAAGCTTCAAGGCAGCCAAAACATAGGCTTACTCTTGCCTACCTCTGTAGGTGGTTCTATGGGAAATATGGCAGTGCTTACACTGGGAAAAACTATCGTAAATCTCAACTACTCAGCAGGAGAAGAGAGCCTACTTCATGCACTTAAAATTGCAAATGTTACAAAGGTAATAGCCTCTAAACTCTTTGTCACTAAACTCAAAGCAAAAGGTTTTGACATGACCAATGTACTTGAAAATGTTGAAGTCACTTACCTTGAAGATGTAAAAGAGGCACTAAGTAAAGTAAAGGGACTCTTTATGTTTATAGTTGGTTAAAGTATTATCAGCATCCTATCTACTTAGTACGCTCTTTATAAAAGATTCCCATCTTGATGACACTGCTGCTATCCTCTTTTCATCGGGTTCTGAGGGTACGCCAAAAGGTATAGAGTTGAGTCACAAAAACATGATGGGAAACATCAAGCAAACTACCACACTGCTTAACCCCACAGACAACGATGTGATGTTGGGAACGCTTCCTATCTTTCATTCTTTTGGATTAACGGTTACTACCCTACTCCCACTCATTGAAGGCATACCAGTGGCTTCACATCCAGACCCTACTGATGGCTTTGGCATAGGGAAAATGGCTGCGCAATATGAAGCGACTATCTTACTTGCTACCTCAACATTTCTTAGACTTTACACAAAAAACAGAAAGCTCTCTGCTTTGATGTTGAAAGATATTCGTATGGTAGTTGCAGGTGCAGAAAAAGTATCTACAGAGGTACGAGATGCCTTCAAAAAGAAATTTGGACTTGACATCTATGAAGGCTATGGTGCAACAGAAACCACACCAGTAGCTTCAGGAAATATGCCTGATGTGCTGATGCTTGACTCCTGGAAACCACAAGTGGGTCAAAAGGTAGGTACCGTAGGTTTACCTCTTCCTGGTTCCGCATTTCGCATCGTAGATCCTGAGAGTTTTGAAACACTGCAAACAGGTGAAGAAGGCATGATACTCATAGGTGGAACACAGATTATGAAAGGATACATAGGCGACCCTGAAAAAAACTGCTTCTGTCATAAAAGAGATAGATGGCATCCGTTGGTACATCACAGGAGACAAAGGACGCTTAGATGAAGATGGCTTCCTTACTATAGTAGACCGTTACAGTCGTTTTGCCAAAGTAGCAGGGGAGATGGTGAGTCTTGGACTTGTTGAGGGTGAAATAGCCAAAGTACTCGGAGAAGATGAGCAAATATCAGTTGTGGCACTACCCGATATTAAAAAGGGTGAAAAACTTGTACTTTTACTTGAAGGTGAGATGGAGATAGACGATTTAAAAGAACAGATAAAGACCTTGGGAATGAATCCGTTGTTTGTGCCTAGTGAGTACTACAAAGTAGAAGAATTACCTAAGCTTGGTACGGGGAAGGCTGATTTTAAAGGGGCTAAAATATTAGCTCTTTCACTATCTAAGGGGTAAAAAATGAACACATCAATATTTTGGATAATCATACTAGGATTTTGGGTCTTTATCTTACAAAGTAAAATCAAACGTCTTGAAAAGATAGTTGATGGGCTAAATATATCTAAAAAGCAATTGTACTTTTACCTGTAAAAGTTCAGAGTATTCCAAAACAAATAGTAGAGGAACTAGCGAATGTACATAATAAACTTGATAAGCAAGAACCAGTGTATCAAACACTCACACCCAAAAAACCATCTAAAATTATAGCATTTATAAAAGGGTATTTCACAGGCGGTAATCTCCTTGTCCGTATAGGCAGTGTTATTCTCTTTTTTGGTTTGGTATTCTTAGTGACCTATGCAGCTGAACATACGGTGATCAGTATAGAGGTACGGTTATGGTTTATCGCTTTTGTATCTTTGATATTGGTCGTTATGGGATGGCGGCTTCGAGACAGAGAAGGTGCCTATGGACAAATACTACAAGGTTTGGGTATCGCTATTTTGTATTTACTCATCTATGCAGCATCTAAATTTTATGCTTTACTTTCACCAGATCTAGCCTTTTTTCTCATGCTCGGCGTGGTAATTGTTGGTTCTATGTTAGCAGTGATCGAAGATGCTTTACCTTTAGCATTATTTGCTACAGCTGGAGGCTTTATTGTTCCTATTCTCACTTCAACAGGCGATGGATCACATCTTATGTTATTTTCTTATTTTGCTTTATTAAATCTTGGGGTATTTACTGTAGCATGGTATCGTTCTTGGCGTATACTAAATATTGTTGGGTTTGTTTTTACTTTTATTATCGCTAGTTCATGGGGTACCTTACGATATAGTCCAGAACTTTTTAGCACTACAGAACCATTTTTAATCCTTTATTTCTTAATGTATCTCAGTATCTCTATTCTCTTCACCCAAAAGCACCCCTTTCAACCTAAAAACTTTGTAGATGGCACACTAGTGTTTGGTCTGCCTGTGGTTGCTTTTCCTTTACAATTGCATTTGGTTAAAGATATAACTTATGGAGATGCCATAAGTGCTGTAGCCTTAGGTTTACTCTATCTAGGGCTATGGTTTTGGCTTAAAAACAAAGAGAAAACAAGACTATTAGCACACTCTTTCTTGGCACTGTCTGTAGTCTTTTTTACTATTGCGATACCATATATCTTTGATGCAGATGTGAGTGCCGCACTCTGGTCACTTGAAGGTACAGCAGCTATTTGGTTAGCATTAAAACAGGAGCGTATGTTTACACGTTATTTGGGCGTATTTCTTCTAAGTGTTTCTATTTTGATCTATCCTAATTCTGTTAGTTATCACGGTATAAGCATAGCAGAATACTTTGGGTATCTCATCATTATTGTAGCTTCCTTACTAGCCTCTTATTTGTTAGATGTCCATAAAGAAAATTTGCCTGGTTTTGATCGTTTTTTTAGCAAGTTCTTTTTGGGTATTGGCATCTTTCTTTGGTTTACAGGTACAGTAGCGATACTCTCTTCTTGGTATCACTTTTATGATGGACAAGAGATACTTCTGACACTTGTGGTAGGAGCTTTTTTACTTTTTGTTGTGCTAAAATATACTACATGGAGACTCCTTTCAAATACACTACAAGGTACTTTACCTTTTGGGATTTTTATTTTTTTAATTGAAGCCAATGAAAGTTTGTTGAAAATACAGCCTTTCGCACACTTAGGGTTTATATTGTTTTCTCTACTTTTTGTCTTGCATTTTATAATGCTTTATAGCTATCAAAACAAATGGCGATTTGAGAAGCATTTACATTTACTAGGACTATGGTTTATGGTGTTAGTAGCCAGTTTAGAGGTACATTACTATGCCTCTTCCTTAGCTAAAGATAAAACCTTCGCATTCATAGCATTGGCTCTTGTCTCTTTACTAGTATCTATAGTATTACTAAGACATACACCATACAAAGGATGGCTAAAAGCTTATAAAAATATCTATCAATTAGTAGGAGTGGGCATTTTAGTTTTTGTATTGTTCTTTTGGGAATTAGGTGCTTTTATGCTTGCAACACAAGACCTAACATATATACCACTCTTTAATTTCTTAGATATGATGCAGGTTTTAGTACTTTTGACCATGGGGTATTGGGTACAGCATCAAAAAAAGAAATTTGCATCAGATATTACACCAGTACTCTATGGCATAGTAGCCTTACTATGTATCACCTTACTTACTGTATTCTTCGCAAGATGGGTACACCATACACAAGATGTAGCGTATATGCTCCACACCTTATGGAAAAGTATCTATTTTCAAACAGGACTTTCCATCTTATGGAGTATGATTGCTATTGTTTTGATGTTTCTATCTAAATACTACAAAAACCGTACACTATGGTTAGCAGGTTTTGGACTACTTATACTTGTCGTATTAAAACTTTTTTTTTATTGAACTTGCAAGTTCTGGAACTATAGAGAGAATAGTGTCATTTATGGTTGTTGGAACATTACTCTTACTTATAGGATACTTTGTTCCCATGCCACCGAGTAAAGAGAAAAAAAGATGTACTCTAAAAGAATCATTGTATTTGATGGCATCTGTGGCTTTTGTAACCAGTCTGTAGATTTCCTCATAAAGCTTGATAAGCAAAAGATATTTCAATACACATCCATACAGGGTGAATTTATAAAAACTTTAGACATCGAACCAGACATTGACAGTATCATCTTTTATGAAGATGGTATCCTCTACTACAAATCAACAGCCATCCTAAAAATCCTTCATTCTCTAGGGGGTATATGGGTTATAAGTAAGATTTTTTATCTTATTCCTAGGTTTATCAGAGACTTTATTTATGATATGATCGCCAAATACCGTTATAAAATCTTTGGGAAGAGAGAACATTGTCGTATGCCTAATCTTGGGGAAGAGAACTTGTTTGTAGATTAGGCTACATATTTTTAAACGCTTCAATCTTCTCTTCACTTCCTACTAGTTTCCAAACCACTTTATCTACGCCAAAATCACGTTCAAATTGTGTTAGGTTTAATTGTTTGAGCTGATAGAGTGTTTTATCTACTTCATTGTACTCACAAGAAAACATATAAGTAGTCTGTTTTTCATAAGGGATGAGTGTAGCTTCTTGTAGTACATTTTTTACAGCCAATGCATAAGCTCTTGCCATGCCACCTGTTCCAAGCTTTATACCACCAAAATAGCGTACGATGAATACTGCACAGTTTATAAGTTCTTTACCTCTTAAAACATTGAGTGCAGGAACTCCAGCACAACCTTTAGGCTCTCCATCATCAGAAGAGTTTTCCACTATCTGTTCAAATTCATTGAGCGTACGTAACGCATACACCACATGATTGGCTTTGGGATGTTCAGCTTTAAGTTTAGATTGTAAACCTTTATACTCAGATATGGGTACAAAATATGCGATAAACTTAGATCGCTTCACTTCTGTCGTATAACTACTTGATGATTCTAAAGTTAACACTAAACTGCATTTACCTTTGAGACGATAAGATCCACAAATTTGTCACTGTCATTCATACATGAGGCTACGACATAGTCTTCATATTTTATCTTGTCAGCGATCTCTCTGTGTTCTATATCTAGCTCAAATACAGTCTCTGAATTATCTACAGTAAATGCCAAAGGGAAAATAACTACTTTTCTATGTCTAGGTGTACGCAAAACATCCACAAGGTTTGGATCCAACCAAGCAGAACTTCCGACTTTGGACTGATACACAAGTTTTATGTTGTGAAACTTGATACCCCTTTCCCTAAGATATATCTTAACCGCCGAAGCATTACCCTCTATCTGATTTTGGTAGGGATCACCCTCTTTTATGATGCTCAAAGGCAAACCATGTGCAGCAGAGAAGTAAATCATAGTCTTTGGTCTCTTTACCTTCCATCGCTTCCATAATCTTTTCACAAGAAGCTTCTATATATTCATAATCATCATAATAAGGTTCGATGACTTTGATTTTAGGACTATAATCAAGTGCAGCACATCTATCTTCCACGTCTTCTACAGAAGAGTGTGTAGTCGTAGTAGAATACTGTGGGTACATAGGAAACAAGATAAGTTCTTCTACTTCATTTTTCTTACACTCTTCGAGTGCTAGGTCTGAAAAAGGAGGCACATAACGCATAACAGGATAAATAGGCATATCAAGTTTAAGTATGAGCTTTGCTATAAGCTCTTTGGTAAGTCCAAGCAGTGGTGACTTCCCACCCAAAAGAGCATAATTCTTTTTAACATCTTCAAGACGTTTACCAATAATAATAGCTGAAACCAATTTACGTGAATAACGATCCATAACCAAAATATTTTTATCTGCAAACATATTTTCTAAAAAAAGTTCCACCTCATTTACACTATTTGGCCCACCCATGTTTAGAAGAAAAAGTGCCTTATTCATTGTTGTCCTTTAAAGTCTTGTATCTTAGCATATAAAGTGTAATATTAGATTAATATATATAAATAAACACCTAAGGATATAGTATGATTATCATTCCAGCACGTATAGGTTCAACAAGATTTCCAAACAAAGTTTTAGCAGACATTGGTGGTATGCCTATGGTGATACGCACCGCAAAAGCAGTTGAAGACATAGATGATGTAGCCATTGCTACGGATTCACAAGAAGTTATAGATATAGCACTAAAATATAATATTAAAGCGGTTATGACAAAAGCTGACCATCAAAGTGGTACAGATCGTATTTATGAAGCGGCACAAAAACTTGAACTAAATGAAGATGAGATTATCATCAACGTTCAAGGAGATGAGCCATTTATAGAAACAGAAGTTGTACAAGCCATCTATAATCTTACAAAAAACAATAAAGACAATGCACACATCATGATGAATTCATGTTATAAGATAATTACCAATCCAGAAGCAGATGATCCTAATATCGTTAAAGTGGTGACAGACAAAGAAGATATAGCTTTATATTTTTCTAGAGCAAAAATACCTTATCCACGAGACCATCACTTTGACAGCTACAAAGGTCATCTTGGTATTTATGGCTTTACAGTCAAGTCTCTACGCCAATTTTGTATGCTCACCTCTTCTCCACTTGAACATATAGAAAAACTAGAGCAACTAAGAGCACTTTACCATGGCTATGATATTGCGATGATAGAAGTACAGACAGAGAGTTTTGGAATAGACACACCTGAAGATTTAGAAAAAGCTATTAAACATCATATTCTTTAATAGCTTTTTCTCTTAATCTTTATTTAACCGCTTTACCAAGATCCCACATGGGCATAAAGATACCCAGTGCCATTAGAAGTACTAAACCTGCAATAAAGAACATCATTATAGGTTCTATATAAGCAGAAAGATTATCTATTAAATCTTGAAATTCCATATGATAATAGTTTGTCACTTTATCAAGCATTGCATCCAAGCTGACCACCCGCTTCACCTGCTTTGATCATTTGTAATAACATATTTTGATAAAGCCCTGTAATTTTAAAAGCTTCAGCTAAGTTCATACCTCGTCCAATATTGGCATTGACAGTCAATAGTTGCTCTTTCATCGCAAGGTTATCAACCATACCCACAGCCGTATCTAGTGCTTCCGATACAGGAATACCAGACTTCACAAGCTCTCCAAAGACGAGATTGTACTTATGCATTGTTGAGAGAAATATGGCTTTGTTGATAAGAAAAAATTTAGGATGAATCAATAGTTTATCCATTTGATATTTAAAGCCATCACTATTTTTATAAAAAAATTTCAACGCAAAAATAGAGCCAGCTAAAAGTATAAGAATATACAAGCCATAATTACTAAAGGCCCATTCAAGATTTAAAAGTATTCTAGTAGGAAGAGGGAGTTCTGTCTCAAACTTAGAAAAAATATCTTTAAATTTAGGTACAACCACCATAATAAGTATAGTAAAAGCAATACCCATCGCACCCAGCGTGATCATCGGACCACGAATTGCTTTTTTAAATTTTGCTGTATTATCTCTTATACTTTCCATTATATCTGCAAGTTTATGATACGCCTCAGAAATATTACCTGTTCGTTCCCCAAGATCAGTCATAGCCAATGCCACATGTCCAAACTGTTCCGTAAAAGGTTCCATAGAATCAGACATACTATTACCTGCAAGGATATCATTATTAATTTTTAAATATATCTCTTGTAGCTGTTTATTTTCAGTGTTCTCAGCAACTTCTTGTAGTGTATCATTGATTGGGATACCTGCATCCGTCATTACTGCTATTTGTCTAATAGTAGCTATTTTATCATTAAGAGGAATCTTACTTTTCATACCTTTTTTTAATCCAGAAAAAAGATTGGAAATAGTATCTTCAAGGGGTGCAGATGTTTCTACCGCTTTCATCATCATAGCACGTGGAAACTTTTCTTTGGCTATTTTTATTGCAGACATTTTATTGTCAGCTTTTATAAGTTCTTGTCTTTTTTTACCTTTTTCCATCACCGTTACATTAAAATATTTCATGCTACAACCTTGCTACTCTATAAATTTCCTCTATTGTTGTTTTTCCCTCTAATGCCTTATGTACCCCATCTTCAAACATGTTGATAAAACCTTCCTCCATAGCCTGCTTAGTCATCTCTTCTTTAGAAGCACTATTGGCGATAAGTCTAGAAAAAGTTTCACTTATCGTCAATACTTCAGAAATCATTTCCCTACCTTTGTATCCACTATGTCCACATTCTTTACAACCTTCACCCACATAAAATATAGGATTTTCAGGGAGAAATTGTTGCACATCTTTTAAAAGAGTAGCTGGTAATATCGTTTCTTTTTTACAATAGGTACAAATTTTACGGACAAGTCTCTGTGCCTGTATCGCTACCAAAGCTCCAGATACCAAATACTCTTCTATCCCCATATCCAATATTCTTGTTACCGCTGAAATAGCATCATTGGTATGCAGTGTAGAAAGTACTAAGTGACCCGTAAGTGCTGCTTGAATCGCGATACGCAATGTTTCTTTATCTCGAATCTCCCCAATCATAATCTTATCTGGATCCTGTCTCAATATAGATCGAAGTGCATCGGAAAAACTTAAACCTATACTTGCCTTAACTTGCACTTGCTGTAACCCACCCATTTGATATTCCACTGGATCTTCAACGGTTATAATCTTATCTTTCACATCCTTAATCGCGTTAAGTGCTCCATACAAAGTAGTCGTCTTACCTGATCCTGTAGGTCCGGTAACCAGTACGATTCCGTAAGGTACTTTAATGGATTCTGAAAATCTATCATAACAAAATTTACTCATACCTGCTTCTTCAAGCTTGATCATGGCTTTAGATTTATCCAAAATTCTTAATACAATAGACTCACCAAAGATTGTTGGTAGGGTTGAGACCCTAAAGTCAAAATCTTTTTTAGAAACTGTTGTCGAAAATCTTCCATCCTGAGGTTTTCTTTTTTCTGCTATATCCAAATTGGAAAGTAGCTTCATTCTTGAAGCCAAAGGATTAAATATATCCTTATCAAAGGTAAAACTTTGACGTAACATTCCATCTACCCGTGTCCTAATAATACAAGATTTTTCCGTAGCCTCAATATGAATATCACTGGCACCTGAAAAAATAGCAGACTTTAAAATAATTTCAATAAGTTTTAAAACCGCAGGTGAGTCATCAGAGTCACCAGTATTTCCTTCTGAACTTAAATCTTTACGAATATCTGTCACTAAGCCTTTGATACTTTCATTGATTTCAAGACGTTGTAAGTGAGCACTTATTTGTGATGGTTTTGAAATAGCAATACGTATTGGTTTTCTTGGAAATAGTCTTTGTATCGCATCTTGAGCTGCCATATCAAGAGGATCATCAAATACAATGAGCACATTTAAATCTGTTTCTTCTACAGGCATAATATTAAATTTAAGTAACTGTCTATAAGGAACTTGAGCAAATAATTTCATATCAATCTCAACATCATCCAAGTCAACGTACTCTATATGCAAAGCTTTAGCAACTTCTTGAATAATAGGAACTATATCTATCCCATCTATTTTTTCAAGGTGTGCTAAGAGAATCACACCTTGCCTTATTTTCTTAGCCAAAAATATCTCTACCGTGTGTAAATCTATCATGTCTTCCGCCAATAGATTTGCAAAAGATATCTTTTTAGGAGGTCTACTTTTTACCAATGTAGAGATCGCATTTTTAGTAAGAAGATTCTCTTTAAGCATAATTTGAATAAGTTTTACCATTTTTACACTCCTATGTAACTGTTTTTAAAATTTATTATTTTCTATTCTCAATAATAAATTTCTAGCCTTTGGTGAATTTGATTTTTTAAGATACCCCGTCAATATATTTCTTGCTTCATCTTTTCGTCCCAATTTCATCTTTGATTTTACAAAGATAAACATGCTTTCTTCTATATTTGGGCTAATCTTATTTGTCTCCAATGCCCAAAATTCAGATTGTTCATATTGACCTTTATCATAATATGTTCTCGCTAAAAACAATGAGTCTTCAGTGTCATGAGAACTTCTAAAACGTTTTTCTACATCCTTAAAGGCTCTTGCATTAGCTGTTTTAATAATATCTAAATGTATTGCTTTTTTAGGTTTAGCCAAATGATCCTCTTCTTCTCCATCAAGTATAGGAATATCAACCAAAATATCTTCTGTAGATGCTACTTCAATGACTCCAGATATATCTACACCCTCTTTCTCAACTTCAAGTGTCATAAGAGGGCCATTTACTACGATATTACTCTTGATATGTACTTTTTTTACTTTTTCAACTTCTTCAATCTCTACAGTACTTGTGACTGTAGTAAAATATACTTTTAGTTGATTAATATACTTTTCACTATTCTTTAAAAAGAATATCATCGAAAAAATTAAAAAAATTAAAATCATACCCCCTATATACCAAGGTCTCCTCTTTCTTCTTTTATACTTTTTCCACTTATCTTCGAGAGGTGTTATATCATACATTAATATACCCCAATTTTAATGCTGACATTTCGATGATCTTACTGTGTATATGTGTGTAATTTATTTTAGCAGATTCATTCTTATCATAATGTTCACAAATTTCAAAAATAGTAAACAAAAGTTTATTACACTCCCTATAATTTCCTTTGGTAAAATGATGTATCATCTTCATTTCTTTAGCCTTAATACTGTTCGCAATATCAAAAAGATTCTTTTTTAAAAGTTTTTTATGTATATACGTTGCTTGATCTTCTCTACTTGCATTTTTGAGTTCAATCACTTCCCATATACGAGATTTGAAATGTTCCTTGGCTATAAGATCTTCATCCTCAGTTTTGTGTAAAGAAATAACAAATTTAACAGCACGACTATCAGAAAGTAATCGTATTTTTTCCATCATCTCTGTATCATACATTTGTGCCTCGTCAAGAAGAATAACAATTTCTCTCTTTCCTCTTAATCCTTGACAAAATTCAACCAAAGCCGAAAAGTTAACCTCAGTATTATTAGGTAAATCTTTCTGCGTCAATACTTTAAATAATTTATGAAAAAATTCTTTTTCATTCACCGCAGGCGTATCAAAATAATAAATTTCTCTTTGATGTTTTAACTTTTGTTGGATATGGTTTAGCAAAATACTTTTTCCTGTACCTGGACGACCAAAGAGTAAAATCATCTTTAAAGGTTTATCCAAACTGTATTCAAGTTGCTTATAAGCAGCAACAGAAGAGTTTAAGTCAATGTAGTCTTCAAAATCAACTGAATCTATAAAAACTTGCTTTGCAGCTTCATATCTACTTTTCATTAAGTTTTGTATATCCTAAATCTTTCAAAGAAACTGATTTTGAATTTCTTATTATATGAGGCGTAATAATAAACACCAACTCTTCTACCTTGTCAATTTTTTCTTCACGTTTAAACAAAGCTCCTATGCCTGGAAGATCACCAAATAAAGGAACTGAATTAGACTTTGAACCCGTCCTTCTCAAAATCAATCCTCCAAGTATCGCATGTTCTCCATCTTTTACTTTAATCACAGTGGCAATCTGTCTTCTTACTAAGTCTGGTGGAATATTCCTAATACCATCAATACTTCTTTCGGTCTCAATTGCCTCTGATACAGATGGATTAATCTTTAAAGTAATCCACCCATTCTCATCAATTTCTGGTGTAATGTCAAGTAAGATTCCAGAGAACACAGAATCAACCGATTCACCCTCTGATGCAACTGCACCACCACCACCACTAGCAGCAGTACTAGACTTAATTTTATAAAATAGTTCTGTCCCAACAGATATTAAAGCAGGTTGGTTGTTTAAGGTCATGACACGTGGACTTGATATGCTCTTGACATCTCCTTGCGTATTTAAAAATTTTACCACCTCTGTTACCTGACTGTTGCCTGTTACATTCATGACTCTCGCCTTATTTGGTTGCGATCCTTCTTCAAAGGTAGCTTCAGTAATCCCTGAAGCATTATCAAACACATAAGAGCTAATATTTGATTGTGTCATAGACAATGTACTAATCGTTAAATTTTGCAAAGTATACAATTGGGACCAATCTACACCTGATGTGGTACTGTTATCAAATGTTACACTTATTATTCTTACATCAATCATCACTTGTGCTTTAATCTGTTTTGTCATAGTATGTATATATCGTGCCACTCTGTTGATTTGTCGCTCTGTCCCTGTAACCGTAAGCATTCCTGCTTCAGGGTTGATAATAGGTGCTAAAGGATTGTATTCCCATATTTTTCCATCAGGACCTGTCCATGTGTCTCCACTTCGTGTGTAATGTGTACTTCCATCGGCTGCACCAATAAGGATACGTTGTATTTCTGATTCAACTTTTTTCCAAAATATAAACTCATCATTGCTTTCTATACTGATTCCTGTCTTCGATATAGAACCCATATCTTGTCCACCTCCTTGTCCTCCACCTTGTCCTCCACCTTGTCCTCCAGCAGCATTGTTTGAATTGGCTATGGTTACATTGGCGGTACTCTTTCCAGTTCTTGCTCCTGAAATATAATGTATTCGAAATGTACGTGTAATCAGATAAGATATTTGAAGTTTATTTCCCTTTAAAGAATAATATAAATCATTATCTTTAAGAATAGTATTTAAAAAACCTTTTAATGTACTATTTTTCAACTTCACATAATAAAGACTTTTATTCATACGTAATTTAGCTGCATCATCTTTCACAACTACTGTTAATCCACAAGTATCTGCAAGGTTATCAATCACGTCACCTATGGTTAATTTACTATCAATTGTGACAGAAAATAATTTTGTAGAACAATCATTTCCAACAATGTTGCTTGTGAGTCCCATAAGTATACTGACTGCTGCAAGAAATTTAATCCCCACTTTTTGTATTTTTATCATCCGATTACCTTTCTTTTAGCTTAATGAAATTATCTCTTTTTTTACGAAGATATAACTTTTTAATATTATTACCATTACGAAGTACCACACCTTTTTTACCCACAAATTTCAAGGTATAGCCCATTACTACATCATCAAGACTACTCCAAGAGTCATTGATATATGCCTTACCATTCATAATAGAATGAAGTATAAGTTTAGCCTCTTTCTTAACTACTACTTTATCTACCTCAAGAATAGTGACATTATTTTCTATTATAATGAATGGTTCTTTTGTACTATTTAAGGTATCTAAGTCTATACCTTTTCTTTTTTCATGTATTTCAAGAACCATTTTTTCTATTTTTTCTACAGATATAGTCGCATTTAAAAATACGCTTAACCCTATAAGTGATAAAAGTATTTTTTTCATTAGTGATTGATCCCCCATACTGAGATATGAATATCTGCATTAATACTTGATGTATTCCTATCAAGACTTAACTCTGTTTTGAAAATATCTGTCACCAATACATTTTGTTCAAGTTCATTCATAAACTTAACAATTGTTTTATATTTTCCTTGACACCCTACAACAATTTCGAGTACATGCCCAAAGCTTCCATTATTATCTACATATTTACTTTCTATATATTGCAGATCTATATTGTGCGTTTCTGCCTTATATGTAATTGAATTCAAAAATCTAGACCAACTTTTCTGATTGAATAACATATCAGAGAGTTTTTCTAGATTACTGTCTATAAATTTAATATTATCACTGATTTTAATAATATTATGTTTTTTATTCACAATATCATTATCAAACTTATTGATATAATATTCACGGTCACCACCAACTGTGATAGAATTCAAATATGTATTATTATCTGCAATATTTTTTTGTATACTTTTTTTACTTCTATCACTTTTATTATACAAGTTCTCAGTATAAGGCAAAAGATATGAATAGGCTAAGAAACCAATGATACCAGCAACACCTAAGATCAGTAACCATTTTTCACTCTCTTTTTTTGGAGCAAAATAAACATCTAATGCTTCTAATTTATCTTCTAATAGTTTCATTTAAATTCCACCTTTAACAAGCCTTTATAATGGTTATTGGCTATATCTTTTTCAATGCGTTCAATATCCATACTTTTCAGTTCATTAAAGTGTTTTTTAGATATATACTTGATTAATTCTGTTAATTTTCTATCATCTGTACTAAGTAAAGATACCAAAACTGTATCACCTTCTGTCTTTATATTATCAATTTTTACCTCATGTTTATTGAGTTCCTTAGCAATAGTATGAAAGATACCTGACTTAAGACGATAATTTACCTTTGTGTCATAAATAGAAGTAAGTGTTTTGGTTTTAGCCTTATAGCGAGCAGACAAGTTTTTGATCTTCTCATCTAAGCCATTAATAATAGTTTTCTTCTCACTGAGAATTTTTTTATACTTAATAGATTCAGTAGTCAATTTATCATTTTCTATGGTTAAAGCATAAATTTTTGCGTCATTGACATAGGAGCCCACTAAATAAATTAAAGGATAGGCCAAGCTTAAAGATACTGCTCCAAATGTGGAAATAATAAATTGCCCACTTGCTCTGTTTACAAAAGCTGGAGGACGAGGGTACATCGTTAAGTTGACAAAAGCAGATTCATCTTCCATATATTCAAGTGACGATAAATACATCAAATATTGTAATTGATCCGTATACCACTCATCATTGGTTAAATTGAAATTAAAGTTAAAATCGTTAGATTGTAATCCCAAATAATTCTGGCTGTATTCATCTAAACCAATAATGGAGCCTCTCTCACTTCCTACATACATTTGATCAATAGTATCAAGATTAAATGCTCTTTTTACATAAATAATAATATCATTGATTGTGATAAAGATTTCTGCAAAAATTTTTATAAAATTTTGCTGATAGTCACTATTGGATGTTTTGAGTCCTTCAGATTCTAAAATTGTATAAAACTCTTTCTCATCTACCTTTTCACCAACAGACTCACAATATTTATCATAAATTTGTTCCAAGCTAAATTCTATTGATTTAGCATAAAGATATTCACCATCCCTATAAATAGTGACAAAAGCGTCATTTTGTGTAAAGTAGACAAAACAATGTGACTTATTGACTTCTAATATTTCTTTGTTATACAATGACTTGTAAAGTAATGGTGCAGGAACAATAAGATCTAAATATTTGGTTTCTTTTTTTATAGGAAGGAAAAGTGCATCTAATGCTTCAGGTTCAACAACAAATATATGATAAGTTCGTTCTTCTTCTTCACTTTCTATGTTTGTTTCCATCGAAGATATGATATAACTATTTGCCTGATCAAGCCCTATCTCTTCGTAAGCCTTGATTTCAATAATGTCTACTATATCTTCATCGGGGATACTTCTACTTATATTTACAGTTGCAGTAATAATATCTTTGTTGGTAACATAAGAAGTAACAAAATTTGAAGTACTATAGCTGGGTTTCCCTAAAGACTTAAAAGTATCATTTTTAAATATGTAATACTTATCCGAATATGTATTGAGAGTAACAACATTTTTCATTGTTGATTGTGATGAACTTTTTTTCAAAAACATTCTAGCTTCCTTGTTTGTTGAGCAATTATATATGTTATAATATTAAAACTATCTTACATAAGTTAAAATTTTATTAAAGGATTAAAAATATTTAATCCACATAATTTATCTTTATGATATTTAAACAATATAACCAAATTCTTCTAGTCCATCTTTGTTTTTACTCCATCCTTTTTTAACAGAGACATGTAAATCTAAAAATATTCTTTTACCTGCAAAAACTTCCATCTGCTCTCGTGCCAATTTCCCTACACGCTTGATACCAGCACCTTTTTGTCCAACGATCATACCTTTTTGTGTCTCTTTTTCTACCACGATGGTTGCATATACTTTATCTAAAGTATCACTTTCATCTATTTTCTCAATCGTCACATCACTTTCATAAGGTATCTCATCACTTAAATTTTCAAAGATAGACTCTCTTATCAATTCTTTATAGATGTCACGTATATTATCTGTAGTTAGTATCTCCGTATCAAATAAAAATGGCGAAATAGGTAAATGTTTGGCTATTTCATTTAATAACGGTGCTTTACCCACCTTTTTGTTTACAGAAAAAGGTATAATCGCTTCAAATCTATCTTGATACTTTTGATACTCTCCCAATTTTTTCAGAATATCACCCTGTTTAACATGATCCATTTTAGTCAAAAGCACAATATGTTTGGTAGCTTTAGACTCCATCATCTTCAAAAACTTTTCATATTCTGTCAGTTTATCTGTGATAGGTGCCAAAAATACAATAAGATCAGCATCTCCCATGGCTCTAAGTGCTTCATTCATCATAAACTTATTTAGAAGTCTTTCTTTTTCATGAATACCTGGCGTATCCACAAAAATAATCTGCGACTCTTTCCCATACATATCTTCATGCATGACAATAATATTCATACGTTTTCGTGTAGCTTGTGCTTTTTTAGATACCATTGCAAGTTTTTCACCTACTATGAAGTTCAATAAAGTACTTTTACCTGCATTGGGTCGTCCAACAACAGCCACAAACCCTGCTTTTGTCTCAATCTCTTCTTTTTCATGTTCAAACATTATAATATATACCTTGTCGTATCTTCATCTTCAACCACATCACCTATTTTATCTTTCACAAGTGCTGCGTTTACTATTATCTTCTCTCCACTATGCTCATCTGCTGAAAAACTTATCTCTTCAAGTATACGTTCCATCACAGTGTGCAATCTTCTTGCACCAATATCTTCTGTTTTTTCATTGGCTTGTAGTGAATAGCTTGCAATGGCTCTAAGGGCATCCTCATCAAATACTAACTCCACACCTTCAACTGCCATCAATGCTTCATACTGTTTAATCAATGAATTGTTAGGCTCAGTCAATATACGATACAAAGTTTCTTCATCCAAAGAGTCAAGTTCTACACGTAAGGGGAAACGCCCTTGAAGTTCTGGCATAAGATCGCTAGGCTTAGAGGTATGAAAAGCACCTGCGGCTATAAAGAGTATGTGATCTGTCTTCACCATACCAAGTTTAGTGTGTACAGAGGAACCTTCAACGATAGGCAAGCAAATCTCTTTGTACACCTTCTTTACTGGGGTCTTGTCTACCTTGAGAATTTGCAGGAACGGCAACCTTGTCTATCTCATCAAGAAAAACAATGCCACCCTTCTCTACTTTTTCAAGTGCCAGTGATTTGAGTGTGTCTTCATCAAGAAGTTCTTCACTTGCTTCAGCTTCAAGTATCTTCTTGGCATCCTTAACAGATACTTCTTTCTCTGGTCCTTTTTTATTCATACCACCCAATACTTTTACAATAGACTCTTGTACCTGTATCATTTGCGGAGGCAGACCATCTTCTGGCATCATTGGATTATTGGGCATTTCTACTTTTATTTTTAAATGGTCAAGTTCACCTTTGTGAAACTTCTCTTGCATTCGTGCAAACGACGCATCATATTCCATTTTCTTTTGTTCACTAGCCCCTGCTGGCAAAGGAGGAAGAAGTTTTTCTATAATCTTATTTTCTATATAGTTTGCTATCTTCTCTTGATTCTTCTCATTTTCACTCTCACGTACAATGGCCATAGAAATAGCAGCCAAGTCACGTATCATAGACTCAACATCACGACCCACAAAACCTACTTCCGTATATTTACTGGCTTCTACTTTAATAAAAGGAAGATTCATCATCTTTGCCAAGCGTCTTGCTATCTCTGTTTTACCTACGCCTGTACTCCCTATCATCAAAATGTTTTTCGGTGTGACATCTTGTTGCATCTCTTCATCCAGTTGCATACGTCTATAACGGTTACGTAAAGCAACAGCAATGGTTTTTTTTGCATCATTTTGACCGATCACATACTTATCTAAATAGCTTACGATTTCTTTGGGGGTCATATTCTCTTTTGTCATTGTGTTATAGTTCCAATATTTTGATATTTTTGTTCGTGTAAATACAAATGTCACCTGCAATTTCCAAAGATTTTTGTACCAAATCCTTTGGCTCTAAATCAGCATGTCTGTCCAATGCCCTAGCAGCCGATATAGCATAATTCCCACCAGACCCGATAGAAGCAATTTTACCATCTTCAGGTTCAACCACATCGCCTGTACCTGTGAGTATATAAATGTGTTCGGTATTAAGTACTATCATCATCGCTTCAAGTTGGCGTAAGTGTTTGTCTTTTCGCCACATTTTTGAAAACCCTATCACAGACTTAAACAAATCGCCTTTTTTTTCGACTAAAATGGTCTCAAACATATCAAAAAGGTTAAAGGCATCTGCCGTACTTCCTGCAAATCCTGCCAAGACTTTTCCCTCGCCAAGCGTACGAATTTTGGTGGCATTGCCTTTAAGCACCGTATCGCCAAAAGAGACTTGACCATCTCCACCAATCACGGCTTTTCCATCGGCTTTGTAGCCTAATATCGTGGTTGCATGGAACATTAAACGCCTACTATTTCAACATTCACAGAAGCATGAATACCATGCCCTAATTTAATATCCACTTCATGAAAACCTTCTGATTTTAAGGCTTTTTTGAGGTTAATACTTTTTTTCTCTATTGTAATACTAAGTTGTTCTTCAATCGCCTTCGCAATATCCACATTTCCTACAGAACCTTTAATTCCTACAGGTGCTTTTCTTTTTTCTATTTTGACAGCTGCTGCTTCAAGCGTCACTTTTTCTTTTTCAAGTCTAGCTAAATCGTCTTTGAGTTGTTGTGCCATATCGGCTTGTTCTTGCTTCCAATTCGCCACAATATCAGGTGTCGCTAATTTGGCAAACCCCTTACCAATCAAAAAGTTTTGACCATAACCGTCTTTTACTTCTTTAATTTCTCCTGCTTTCCCTAGTGCTTTAACATCTTTTATTAGTAGTACTTTCATTGTTTATCCTTCATTGGAGTATCTTCAGATGAATTTTAACAGAATTTTACTAGACATTTGTTAAAATCAATCATATCTTTCTTATCAATTTTGCTATAATACGCTAAAGGATCTACTATCAAAGCATTTGAAAAACTTAACTTGCACCCAGATATATTACGTGCAGTTGCACATGAGAAATACGAAAATACAACAGCCATACAAAACAAAGTCATACCAGCTGCCATGAAAGGCATAGACATTTTAGGTGCATCTAAATCAGGAACAGGAAAGACCGCTGCTTTTGTCTTACCTTTACTCAATAAGCTCCAAAAAGTAGTCAAAAAAGACCAAAAAGTAGTACGTGCACTTATCATTGTACCTACCATAGAACTTGCAGATCAGGTTTCGCGTACTATTGTCTCCTTTTCTAGGTACTTAGATATACAAACAGTGAAAGTACAAGGTGGATCTAAAAAAAGTGACCAACTCCATAGGCTAAAACAAGGTGCTGACATCGTTGTGGCTACACCAGGACGCTTACAAGACTTCATTGATGATAAGAAAATAAACCTTGACTACATCAACACCATCATCCTAGATGAAGCAGATACTATGTTAGAGCTTGGTTTTTTAGGGGAGATAAAATCTATTCTAAAAAGCTGTACACAACCAAAACAGATGATGCTTTTTTCTGCAACCATCTCTCAAAACATCAAGAAGCTTGGAAAAGATTTTTTAAATGATCCCCTTATTATTGAAGTCAGTAACAGACGTGATGTGGTAAATGCCATCAAACATAGAGCCTATAAAGTAGATAAGAAGAGAAAAGCCGAACTCGCAGCAACACTCATCAAAAAAATGGGTGCAGAACAGGTGCTGTTGTTTGTCAACAAAAAAGACTCTGCGGATAAAGTCTATGAATACCTAAAAAGTCAAGATATTTGGACTTCTATCATCCATGGAGACATCCATAGAGGTGGACGAGCCAAAGCATTGAGCCTACTTAAAAATGGAAAAACCCAAGTCCTTGTTGCTACAGACATCGCTGCTAGGGGTATAGACATCAAAGAATTACCGTTGGTTATCAACTATGACTTACCTGAAAGTACAGATGATTTCACCCACAGAGT
The DNA here is from genome assembly GCA_030949725.1 of Sulfurovum sp. GTDB lineage: Bacteria > Campylobacterota > Campylobacteria > Campylobacterales > Sulfurovaceae > Sulfurovum. The sequence goes on from JAUZSE010000019.1 coordinate 24,037, forward strand.
AGGAAGAACTGGACGTGCCAACCATAAAGGTGGTGTCGTTACTCTACTCACTATTTATGACTACAATGCGTTTTCTACCATAGAAAAACATTTAAAACTCAATGTCAAACGTGAGATTATGGAAGGCTTTGACATCACAGACAAACAACCCCGTCAAGCACGTCCACGTAAAAAGAAGTTGAGTGAGAAAAAAGGAAAGATAGACTACGACAAAAAAAAGAAGATACACCTATGCTGCACAAAAAAAGAAAAAACAAGAAGCACAGAAAAAGAAATAATTTATGATACAAAATGGATTGCTCTATATGTTTGTACTCATGATAATAAGTGCATCTATCGTTTATACCGAGAAAAAAAGCCAACATAAGATCTTTGAGTATCTTCCGTCTATAGTTATCCTCTATTTTGTGGTGATGCTTTTTTCTACCTTTGGGCTATGGCAGAAAACTGAGTCTGTGACAGCGACCTACAAAACAGTAAAAACCAACCTTCTTCCTGCTATGATATTCCTCATGTTACTCTCCGCAGATATGAGAGAGATATTTAAGTTGGGTACGAAGATGCTTCTTACTTTTCTCTTGACATCGGTAAGCATAGCCATCGGTTTCATAGGTACATTTACGCTCTTCCATACCTATTTTGAACCTGACGCGTGGAAAGCATTTGCTGCATTAAGTGGTTCATGGATGGGTGGTACAGGCAATATGGTAGCCATACAAGGTGCATTAAATCTCCCAGATTCCGCTATGGGTTACACCCTACTCATAGACTCTATAGATTATGCTATTTGGGTGATGATACTCCTTGCCCTTGTGCCTTTTGCCAAACGATTCAACCTTTGGAGCAAGGCAGATACTTCAATCATAGATGAGGTAGGAAAAAGACTGGCACTCAAAGAAGCTGCGAAAAAGAATACAAGCTTCATTTCCATCTTCATTTTACTCATTGCCGCTATTTTTGTTTCTCTTGTCTCACAGTATGCTGCAACACTTTTACCTACCTCATCCTTTCTCACCACTAGCACATGGGTAGTCATCATCGCAACACTTGCTGGTATCGTTATGGCGATGACACCTTTAGCCAAAATTTCTGGTTCTTCTGCTTTGGCAAATGCTATGCTCTATCTCATCGTGGCACTCATTGCTTCACGTGCTAATTTTGCAGAACTTACAGAGGCACCACTTTACATCTTGGCAGGTTTTGTCATTATCGCTATACACGTGGCTATTATGCTACTCTTTGCCAAACTTTTTAAACTAGACCTCTTTACTTTAGGTGTGGCATCTTTAGCCAACATTGGTGGTGTAGCCTCTGCTCCTATCTTGGCTTCAGCGTATTCAAAAGCACTCATACCCATAGGTGTACTTATGGCTATGATGGGGTATATCATAGGAACTTTTGCTGGACTTATGGTCGGGAAAGTCTTGGAGATGATTTCACAAACACAATAAATCCACAAAATTAGTTTACTATGCAACAGAACCAAAAATACTTCTAATAAAAAGGATACCGAATGAAACAGTTTTTACTTATCACACTTATCAGTCTAGGACTCAGCATTGGACTACATGCAAAACAAGAGTCTCATCATAATGACACTCAAGCCATGAGTGAAAAACAGATCAAAAAAATGGACAGAAGATACAACAACCATAAAACACAAAAAAGAAACTTTAGAAATAAAAATGATTTTCAACAAAGAAATCACTCAACCCATCAAGATAGATACAAGCAAGGCAATAACTATAATAGATCTCCATACCAAGAACATCATAGAGGAAACATTCAACGCGGTTACCCCAATACAAAAAGAGGATGGGTATTAGCCTATCGTTATGATAGGGCTTCTTTTTATGACAATGAGGGTTATCATTATGGATATTTTAACCGTCACGGATACTACTTTGAAAATGTCTTTTACCGATATGACAGATACTACAGCTATAGAGACAGAAGCAGAGGTCGTGGTCTCTTTGATCGTAGATACTACATGCCTAGTAACTATCGCTATTATGGATTTAGCAGATAATAACAATTTGAGGATTGATTCAATCACTCCTCATAAAATAATTAGCTACAATATCGTATGAAAATCATAAACATACATACACAAACCCTCAAAGCTCCATTAAAAAACCCGTTCATTACCTCTTTACGTCGTGTAGATGCCCTTGAAGACCTTGTTGTATGTATAGAATGTGATGATGGTTTGGTTGGCTACGGTGAAGGTGCGCCTACGCCTGTTATTACGGGTGAGACTATGGGTTCTATGATTGCGTGCATTAACTATATAAAACCTCATATTATCGGACGAGAGCTAGAAGATTTTGAGGGGATATTAAAACTTTTACACGCGTTAATACTCAAAAATACCACTGCAAAATCTGCACTTGAGATAGCCCTCTATGACTTAAAGGCAAAAGCTTCCAAACTACCACTCTATAAAATGCTCGGAGGCACAAAGACTACTTTTAGTACAGACATCACCATATCTATGGGAGCAATAGACAAGATGATAGCCGATTCCTTGTCTGCTGTTGATTTAGGCTATGATACTTTGAAGATAAAAATAGGTGACAATCCACACAAAGATATAGAACGTATAGTTGCCATCCATGATGCACTGGGTAACAATATAAGATTAAGACTCGATGCCAATCAAGGTTGGAGTGCGAAAGAGAGTGTGACACTTTTACATGCCCTAGAAAGACAAAATATCATCGCAGAATTTATAGAACAACCAGTCGCAGCAGATGATATAGAAGGACTCAAATACATCAAAGAAAGGGTACAAACTCCCCTGCTCGCAGATGAATCTATCTTTTCTGTAAAAGATGCACGTAAACTCTTAGAGATGGAAGCCATAGACTACGTGAATATAAAACTTGCAAAAACAGCAGGGATCACACAGGCACTTGCACTTGCTGATCTTTCTGCCCAATTTGGCGTAAAATGTATGATAGGCTGTATGTTAGAAGGCCCTATATCGGTAGCAGCAGGTGTACATGTGGCTTCTGCTAAGGCTGACATCATTACGATGCTTGATTTAGATGCTGTAAGTTTATTGGCTTCACATCCTGTAAAGACAAGTATCTTGTTTAATGAAAGTGAAATCATATTGTCTGATGATATTGGATTGGGTGTTTCTTTATAGTAAATTTTACGCTATCATTAAGCTGATCATAAATCAATACAAGGAAAGAAGATGAAAAAGAATACTCTATTTGTTATGAAGTTTGCAGTTGTTGCATTGGCTATAGGAGTCTTATCTCCATCCATCCATATAGAAAAGACTACACTAGCATCCGTAGATGGATATAACATAAGCGTCTCTGTTTTTAATACAGCAGAGGCAAGACAAAGGGCAAGAGCAAGAAGTGGAAACAGAAATCGAAATTCAAATCGAAATAGAAACTCTAATAGAAATCGGAATGTCAATCGAAACAGAAATGTTAATCGTAACATTAATGTGAACCATAATGGTGGAGGTGGTCGTTATTATGGTGGTGGAAGTTACCACAATCATAATGGTGCGGCTCTTATAGGGGGGATGATTGTGGGTGCAGCCATTGCTAACTCTGCAAATTAATCGCAATAATATTGCATACATCTTAGTAACATTAAAAAATAATTATTTATAAAAGGAACTTTATTATGAAATTAGCACAAAAATTTCTACTTGCCACAAGCCTAGGTCTACTGTTCAGTACTTCAATCCTCTTAGCAGATACTATGAGTCCAAAAGATATTGCTAAAAAAGTATATGATGCTCTTGATAAGCAGACAACCTATGCATTTGATGCCATCGTGGTCAATCATTCTGATGAGGGTACAAACCAACATCATGTGTCGGTGAAAGTTAATCGTGACAACCAATTACGCGTGGATGTAAGCGGAGACATCAGAAATAGAAGTAATTATTTGAATGATGGTCTATACACTATCTATGATCATGATAAAAACTTTTATCTACAGATTGATACACCCAAAAGTATTGAGACAACACTAGATGCTATCTTTGATACATTCGAGATCAAAGTACCTTTGGCACAGCTTATTTATAGCAATATGGGAGAGCGTATCAAATTTGATCGTAGCAAAAACTTTGGTATCGTTGACTTAGCAGGTACAGAATGTCACTACATAGCATTTTCAGATAAAACAAAAGAGGTGCATGTGTGGGTAACTACAGGAAAGACACCTTTAGTTAAACACTACAGAATAGTAGACAAGACAAGCAAAAACAACGCCTATAAGAGTACAACAATCTACTGGAAAAATGCAAATATAGTCTCAGCTAGTGACTTCGTATTTAATCCACCTAAAAATGCCAAAGAAGCTTTTATAGACTAATTTAAAACCTTTAATGAGGAAAGAGGAGTTACTCTTTCCCTAGGAATTTCGATATAATCCATTTATGAAAAAAATACTTTTAATTTCCCTACTCTCAACATCCTATATATTTTCCAATATCAATGCTGTAGTCAGCATATTGCCACAACGTACTTTTGTCAAAGCCATCGGTGGAGACAAGGTAAATATAGCACTTATGGTACAGCCAGGTAATTCTCCACACACTTATGAACCAAAACCTTCACAGATGATTCAAATCGCCAAGGCTGATCTCTACTTTGCAGTAGATGTAGAATTTGAAGATGTTTGGTTGCCTAAATTTAAAAACTTAAATTCTAAAATGCAAGTGATTGATCTTTCAGACAAGATTACAAAAATACGGATGCAAAAAATAGAAGAAAAAAAGTGTGTAAGTGAAGATCATGTAGGACATGCACACCATGATACACATAATCATCAAGGTGATGACCCACACATCTGGACTGCACCATCCAATGTAAAGATCATCGCCCAAAATATTTATGATGCTTTGATAAAGAACGATGCAGAAAACAAAGACTATTATGCAAAAAATCTCAAAATATTTTTAGCTTCTGTTGATCAAACAGATAAGCAAGTCTCCCACATACTTTCTACACTTAAAGAGTCTCGTAGATTTATGGTCTTTCACCCTTCGTGGGGTTACTTTGCCAAAGCCTACAACTTAGAACAAATCGCAGTAGAGATAGAAGGTAAAGAACCAAAGCCAAAAGAACTCATAAATCTACTCAAAAAGGCAAAAAAAGAGAAAGTCAATGCAATCTTCACACAAGCAGAATTTTCAGACACTGTAGCAAAGATTATCGCTAAAGAGCTACAAATACCTGTAGTAAAAGTAAGCCCTCTTTCTGCTAACTGGTCACAAACCCTTATCAAAATTGCCAACACGATTGCAGGAAATAAGTAGTATGACGGTCATAGAGATCAAAGATCTTTCATTTGCTTATGATAAGCAGATGATTTTAGAACATATCAATCTCAGAGTTGAAGAGAAAGATTTTCTGGCTATCATAGGACCAAACGGAGGAGGTAAATCTACCTTACTCAAACTTATTTTGGGCATTAACTCTCTTACCATAGGTAGTATTTCTGTTTTAGGTAAAAAACCTTCACAAAGCCTTACACAAATAGGCTATGTACCACAAAATACCAATATCAATACCGACTTCCCCATAAAAGTCATTGAAGTAGTCTTGATGGGACATGTAGAAGGTAAACGCCCTCTTTTTGGTTATGGAAAAAGTGAAGTACTCTGTGCCATGGGAGCATTAGAGCAGGTGAGTATGGCAGAGTTTGCAGAGACAAAGATAGGCTCACTCTCTGGCGGACAACGACAACGTATTATGATCGCCCGTGCCTTATGTGCCAATCCTCAAATACTCATACTGGATGAACCTACCTCTAGCATAGACATTACGGGTCAAAGAGAGATATACAACCTACTAAAAATGCTCAATAAAACCATCACTGTCATCGTAGTAAGCCACGATATTTCTGTTATTTTAGAGTACGCAAACAAAGCTGCACATGTCAATAAAAACCTCTCCTACCACGATATATCAGACAAACAATCTACTTTCCACAAACATGGAACAGGTGAACACTTTTGTGAGATAGAACTTTTGCAGATGCTAGGAAGTGATAATTGTAACACTTGTGATGAAGAAGAACCAAAATGGAGTCTAAAACCATGATAGAAGCATTACAATTTGAATTTATGCAACATGCACTTCTTGCAGGATTACTTGTCTCTTTTGCAGCAGGTATCATAGGGTCGCTTATCGTGGTAAACCGTATGGTTTTTTTAGCAGGAGGGATTGCACATACTTCTTATGGTGGTATCGGTCTGGCTGTTTATTTTGGTCTTCCTATTTTCTTGGGTGCATCCGTATTTGCCGTAGCCGCTGCCCTACTCATAGCAGCACTCACACTGAAAAAACGTCACCGTATGGATACCTTCATAGGACTTATATGGGCAGTAGGTATGGCGATAGGGGTGATCTTTGTTGATTTAACACCAGGCTATAATGTAGACCTTATGAGCTATCTTTTTGGCTCTATCTTGGCAGTTAGCAGTGAAGATTTATATTTTATGGCCGCCCTACTTGCACTTATACTTTTTGTGGTAACCTTTTGGTACAGAGATATACTCGCTGTCTCTTATGATTCAGAATATGCAGCCTTGCGTGGTGTCAATGTAAAATTCTTTTATACACTGATACTCGTACTCTCTGCTCTCACCGTGGTCATAGCCATAAAAGTGGTGGGACTCATCTTGGTTATTGCTATGCTTACCATACCCGTCTACATAGCAGAGAAACTTTCACACTCTCTGTTTTCTATGATGTTCCTCTCTGGAGCCGTTGCAACACTCTTTACACTTGTAGGGTTATGGTTGTCGTATACTTATAACCTTACTTCAGGTGCCTCTATCATCATCATATCGGCACTTTCTTTGGGAGTGTTTTTACTCTTTAATAGAGGAAGATAACACCGACCTCTTTTGCAACACTATCATATTTTTCCCATTGTCACCTATATATGTACAGTCAAAATTTTTACTCAATACCTTAAAAGTCTGTGTGCTGAAAAATACTATATGTGTAGGATCTTGATGGTAATACCACTTTGTAAAGGCTTCTCTATCGCAAGGATAAAACTGTGTTTGAATTGCCAAATACCCACCCTCTTCCAATCGCTCTAACAAAGCAGAAAACACCTCTTTGGGTTGCTGTAAATGCTCAAATACTTCTGTAGAAACGATAAGTTGATATTTTCTAGCATTATTGAGTGTATCAGGATGGTATATAGGATCATAATATGTACAATCAATCCCCTCTATTTTTAGCATAGTAGACAATATAGTACTAGCCCCACAACCAAAATCCAATGCTGTTTTAGGCTGACCCACCAAAGGAAGTGTAAAGTCTAAGAAGCGTTTAAAGTACGCTTTGTATCCTTCATCTTCTTCATCATTCGTATGAAGATTATAACGTTCTTTTTGAGTGTTAAAGTCTTGATATACTTCTGGAGATTTAAATATATATTCGCAGTCTTTGCAATGATGATAGGTGATATTTGTTTTTTCGTGTATGAAAGATAGTGTATATGTATCGCAGATATGACAGAGCATTAAAACCTTTACATGTATAGAATGTCTGGGTTTTAACCAGACTGTATTCTCTAAATAGGGATAACAGAGATATTTGGATCAAGCTTATCTCTTAGTGCATTCTCTATAGCAACTAGAGTACCTGTACCAGAACTAGAACAACTACTACAAGCACCAAGGTAAGAAATATAAACCTCGAATTTATCGCCATTTTCTTTGACATTTAGTATATCAATGTCTCCACCATCCATCACAAGAAACTGTCTGATGGTGCTATCTATGGCTGTATCAACAGCGATGATTCTATGATCTGTACTTAGATCTCTAAAAGGTATAGCAGCCAAAGCACTTTCAGCTTCTTCTTGTTCTACCATGGCTTTCTTTTGTATGTCAAGTAATTTTAAAACGTTTTCTTCACAAGTAGTATCTGAGGATCCTACTTTGGTGTACTGAGCAACACTTTCAAGTGTTTCAATGTTATGCGTGGAGATAGACTCTCTTAAAGAAGCAATACTCATAGGGCTGTCTTTACAAGGAATCGTTTCTTCTTCATACGTTAATGTAGCATTAATATATGATTTGACGGCTAGTTTTGCAGCATCAAGTGTGAAAGTGATAGCAAATCTTTCAGCAGTTGGAAGTGCCTCTATATTTGGATTATCTCTCAACAAACGTTCTAAAGCTGTGTACGTGATACTCTCCATCTCTGGCATGTTTTTGTTTGAAGAGATAAGTGACAACATGTGGTTAATTGCTATACCTGACCCAATACCATCATAGGTATAACGTGCAAGGACTATAGTATCTTCTTGTGTATTGATAGCCCAGTGAAGCGTAAGTTTATAATCAAATTTTTCATCTCCATAGGTATAACTAAAAACAGTTGCACCTAATTCTTTGGCTTCCTCATCAGAGATACTCCCCATATATTTTGGGTTACCTATAAACATTGCTACTTTGATTCCATATTCATTTATTGTTTCTTGATCCATGTATTTTCCTTTAGGATATAATTCCCACTTTAGCAAGCTAACCTAAAAATAGGCTAAAACTCAAGAAACTTACACAAAACTTGGTGCATCATTGGCGAATAAAATCAAATCTCCCACTCTAGTTTGCTCCACAAGCATCCCTTCCATCTCACCCTTACTAGCCAATTTTACCAATTTTTCTGCTTCCACATAATCTTTGAAAATAGCATAGTTGAGATCGCCTGTCACCACTACAAGATCAAAAACTTCATTGGCTTCTTTTGCCACTTGAATATTGAGTGCATCATCCACCTCAACAAGCCCTGGGGTGATAAGCACTTTACGCCCCTCATACGTTGAAGCTAGATCAAAGGAAGCCAACATCCCATCTATATTGCCATTAAATGAGTCATCCAGTATAAGCTTACCACCCGCGTCAATACGTTGTAGTCTATGAGGCACAGATTGAATCGTAGAAAGTCCTTTTTGTATCTGTGCTTCACTTAGTCCCAACTCTTTTGCTACCAGTACAGCAGCCGCTAAATTCATAGCATTAAATGCACCTAAGATACTTGCAGAGTATGTCACATCTAAAAGTGTAAAACTTGTACTCTCAAGTGTAGCTTTCACATCTTTTATAATGTACTTTGGTGCATCTACATTGCTACGTATATCTAAGTTTTCTTTTTCACCAAATGTATGCACGTTGGATTCAGGTTTTACACTTGCACTTTCATGTATCCAAGCTGTTTTAAGTCTGTCTGTTTTAAGTATCTCCATTTTTGTATTACGAATATTTTCCATCGTTCTAAAGTACTCAATATGTGCAGAGTACTATCTTGCCCACTATGGCATAATGAGGATTGACAAAGGTTGAAATCTCTCCTATATCACCCTCACCTCTTGCACCCATTTCTACCACATACACTTCTGTATCTTCAGGTAAATCGTCATTGATATCTTTCATCACACCACCGAGGGTATTGACTGAGCGAGGTGTTGCGTAAGTTTTGTATTTGGTTTTAAGCAAATGTTCTACATAGTTTTTGATACTTGTTTTTCCATAACTAGCCGTTATTCCTATTACCGTCAAGTCAGACATAGATTTTATCTTCTTTTGTGCTTTGACCTTAAAACCGTTAAAAAGCATCTTTTCTATAAAAAGTGAGATAAAATATGCCAAGAAAAGAGGTAAAACCACTGCAAAATGCTTAAATACTAGAGCAATAAAAATAGCTACAAGGATCATCGCTGCAAAAAGCGTTTCACTCTTCCTGTAAATACCAAAGGTTTATCAAGTCCTTTGTACCACTGATACAATAGCCCTAGATACATAATAACTACCACAAAACCATAATCACTCATACCATCAATAAACGCATATATAGAAAATGGCAATAAGAAGTAAACAAAGTGCCACCATGTTTTAGTATGGTGAAAAAGTACCCGATTTAATTTATAACTATACCACTGTAAATTGGTAATAAAATAGTAGCCTATAGCCAAGATAAAGAGTGTGTAAAAAATAGCGTTTAGTATAATCATTGTGTTATATCCTTATAGTATTACATTGTTTTGTGATAGTTTTGGCAATAAAATCTGCATGCTTCAAAAAGAAAAAGTGATCACCATCTAATGGATAAAATACACTATTTTCTATGAGACCTGCTATCTTCTCACCTGTATAAAGTGGTGTGGCTGTGTCTTCATTACCCCAAAAACACAGTGCTTTACTCTTACTTTTTGCAAAAGAATCTTCAAAGTCTTCATCTACTACATTTTTAAATGTCTCATACATCTCACAGCTCATGCCCTGAGCATCAGGTGCCACGAAAAGTGTACGTATTTTTTTCATACCTAGAGGTTTAAGCAGTTTAAACGTAGCAATCTTTACTTTCACAGACCAAGGCTTGAGTGTGATGATACCTGCCGAAGAGAGAAGCACCAAACAAGGTGTGTTCAAAAGTGTAGCCACTTTTCCACCAAAAGAATGCCCCATAGCAATGTTTGCTTTCAGACCCATCTCATCTAAAAAGAGTTGTACTATATTTGCATAGTCTAGGGTAGTAAGTATCATCTCATTGCTACTTTTACCAAATCCAGGCATATCTAAGTAAATGTGTTTAAACTCAGGCAAAGTCTTAGCAAAAGCCTGTTTCATTATCTCTTTATTGCTCCCCCATCCATGCAATACAAGCAGTACTTCGTCTTGTTTAGGGTTAAGTAACGCATAAGAGAGTTTAAATGTCTTATCGTTATAGTATATCTCTTTAGATGCCATCGTTCACCGTTCATAAAAAATTAAAGTTATTATACAATAATATCTTGGTGATTTTAATAACTGTAGTGGAGAAAGATTTCACCACTCCTTTTCTTACTACCTCTTTTAAAAATATTTATTTTTTATAACCCATTCT
>JAUZSE010000020.1 GCA_030949725.1 Sulfurovum sp.
TATGTAACCCCCACAATAACCCCACCAACCAACCTCTAAGAAATCCTAACTATCCCATCAGCACTTACATTCCAAGGTAACAACGCCTCAATATCCCTACCATCTCTTTGATAATAAGGAAACTCAGTCATAAGATACTTCAAGTAGTGATAGGGTTCTAATCCATTAGCCTTAGCAGTCTCTATAATAGTGTACCAAGTAGCAATAGCCTCAGCACCTTTCACAGAAGTAGCAAATAACCAATTCTTTCTACCAAGTACCATAGGTCTTATATGGTTTTCTGCTCCATTATTATCAATATTGAGTCTTCCATCAGTAAGATAGACTTTTAGCTTAGGAAATTGATTATTGAGATACACAAATGCTTTAGCAATAGCACCACCAAGTTCTTGTGCTTTATAGAACTTTGTGTTAATCCATTCTCTTATAGTGTTGATGATAGGTTGAGATTTCTCTTTTCTGATAATTAACTTTTTATCAGGAGGATCATCTTTTATCTCTTTTTCTATTTTATAGAGTTTCTGTATGAGTGTTATGGCTTCTTGTGCATAACTCTTACTTTGTGGGTCACTGACTCCTGATTTGACTATATCTGCAAACTTTCGTCTAGCGTGAGCCCAGCAAGCTAGATGTGTCATATCATTTGTCTTGACCACATCATTATATCCAGCGTATCCATCTGTTTGTAGAAAACCACTAAAGCCCTCGAGGAGTGCGGTCGCTGCCACTGCACTCCTGTTATTGGCATAGTGCATATAGACAATTTTATATTTATCCATTCCTACACCTAGCCATATATAGGATTTTTTGTTGCTTTGCCTTTGTGTGCATTCACTACTTGAAGTGTCGTCTCATCTGCTTGTATATATTCATTCTCTAGGAGTCTCTCTTTGAGTTTTTCTTTAAAATGTTTTAGTTTTTCAGAAGCTTTTATCATCCAATTAGAGAGTGTCGTATCATTGAATGCAACCCCAAATCTATTTTTATAAATTTTAGCTTGTCTGTACAGTGGCAATGCATCTTCAAACTTTTGTACAGCAATAGTTGCTAAGAATGAAGCGGTTACTTGTGTCTTTGGGAGGATAAATGTATGCCAATGCTGTTGTGCTTGGTTTCTCTCCACATCTACAACCATATACGAATCTAACGTTTTGTATGACTTGAAATTTTGCAGGTACTATATCGTATTGTTCTGATACAAGTTCTTTAATCTTGTGCATTGTATCACCACAGCTACATATCTTCTCATCATCACTGATATCGTGCTCTACTCTTACTCTTGGTATATCAGTAGGTGGAGAAGTTCTTCCACCTCTCTTTCTTTTGAATGTTATTTCAATCTCTTCATCTTCTACTACTTCAATACTCTCTTCATTGTCTTCAAAGAGAGTTGGTTGGTTAGGGTTTAGTTTTTCACTTTTGGAGGTAAAGTGTTGACGTATGAGGTAATCTATCTTTTCTTTTAGGTGATTTATTTCAATTTGTTGGGTTTGTATTCTTTTTTCTTGAGTAGTAATTTGTTCTTTTTGAACACTGCTTTCTTGAGCTTGATTTATAATGATTTCTTGTAGTTTTTCTATATCAATAAGCTCTGTTTTCATAGTGCTATTATAGCTAAAACTACTACTATACTTGGTTAGTAAATGACTTTTTTATGTGATGTTTTTTGCTTATTTTAGCTGTGTGATGCTTTGCTTAATATTGGGTTGGTGGGGTTATTTAGGGGGTTACGATATTATTGATAGAGAAGGAGATAGCGTAGCCCTTATGCGAGAGTATGAAAAAGAGAAATGGCTCTATCTTATACGGGCTAAAAGTAGTCATAAAGTTTATCTTCCAACACTTGATAAGGAGCTAAAACAAGGGGAAGTGGCAGATAGTTTACCCAAAGGAGAGTTTGTCAAAAATATTGAGTATAGAGCCAAAGGAAAAAAACAAGAACAGGTTAAAATTTATGTCAATGAGATAGAGGTTGAACTAAGAAGAGATGCTACAAAAAGTCTAATTAACGAGGATGGAAAAAAAGTTATAGAGAAAACATCAGGAGAGCCTATCAAAGCTAGATTGGTTGTGGAAAGAATTATCAACAAAGAAGGTGAGATAGTTGCACAATGGATACTTTTGACCAATGTAAATAAGGATGTCTCTAGTGAAACCATTGGAACTTGGTATTACTATCGTTGGAAGATTGAAAGTTATTTCAAACTTTTAAAAACAGCTGGATTTAATCTTGAAAAGTGGCAACAACAAGACCCTAAAGCTATCTTTAGACGATTGCTTATCTGCTCTTATGCTTGTGTCTTATTATGGAAACTGCAACAATCCAATGAGGAGAATGCAGAAACAATCAAAAAGTTTCTTGTCAAAATTTCTGGTCGATTGATGGAATGGGGCAAGGATTATACGGCTCCTGCACTCTTAGCTGGATTATGGAACTTTTTGCAAATGATGGATATTCTTACTGTTTATAATGTTGATGACCTTTTTAGCATGAAAGATGATTTATCTAAAATCATGGGTATTGACTTTGGACTTGTGTAGAAAGGTATGACTATAAGACGATAATGACTCCATGTCAATTGGTCACACAGTGTGTGACTATTTTGAAAAGCATTATAAAACTGTCGCATCATCTTTAAATTTGTACTTGTAAATCCTTTTCCAAAATCAGCAGTTAATTTCTTTGAAATATTTTTTATCAAATATACACCATAATCAGCTCTATCTTTTCCATTTTGTTCTTCTTGGACTATCTGCTGACCGATATTCCAATATGCTTCAACCATTGTAAAATTAACTTGTCTATAGGTATTGTCTCTAGCCGTTTGAAGTATGTTTTTGATATTTAGATAAAAATCATCTTTTTTTATAATATCACTCATAAAATATACTTATCATCAACATACAATTCCCACGCTTTATCTTCTAGTTCCATCTTAGAACTATCTGCATATTTATTTAAGCTACCACCTAATGATGATATATCATTTTGATTTTTTTCTACAAGAGTTACAATAAATTGACTAAATTTTTTCATATCTGATTTAAACTCTTTTACAAACAAATCTTCTATTTTAGGCAATACCTTAGCCAAAAAACCCCACTAACCCACCCTCTCAGTAGAGTGAATAGCCCCTAAATTGGCAATCTTAAGCGATACCGTCTGAATTAAATACGCGTTAGCTAAATGCGGAAGTAATTTAAATACTTCTTTGACGTATTTAATCCCGTGATAGTGGGCTTTAAGGTCAAGAATACTCATCTCATTCATATCAGAATTTTGGCGTAATCCATGAGAGAAATTGACCATAAAAGTAGAGAGATTTGCCCAATTATGGATAGGTGTTTCCTTGGTGTTCATAAAATCTTCCATTCCCCAATATTGTTTGGCATCTCGGAAGACAAATTCAATCTGAAAACGAAGTGAATAGTAATCAATAATCTTTTCATAGTCTAATGTCAAATCTGTAGAGAAGAGATTTACATGAGCAATTTTTCCTGTGCTTAGATTTATCTTTTCTATAATCACAATATTAAGCCTATCTGCAAACTTACGATGTAGCATTTCCATTTGATAAATTCTTGTTTGGATATTCTTATCTTCGTCTATGGTATCTGATTTTAGATAGGGTTCTGGAAGATTATCATAGTCAATAGCATCTCCATATTTCCTAGGAGATCCTCTTCCTGCATACTCTCCACTATAAGGAAATAGCAGTGCAGAGTTTTTTGAAGTTTAGAAATGATATGTAATCCACATTGCCTCACCATTTGTACAGCAGGATTATTTCCAAATGCTCCATCAAAGACAAAATAAACAATATCAATATGCTTGTCAATCCGTTTAAGTGCCTTATTTACGGACTCCTGGACAAATTTAAGATAGGGAGAAAGTTCAATATCTTTTTTATCTTGATTCCCACTGCCTACAGGTCTTCCAACTTTACCATGCTTCTTTTTCTTACTATTCTTTACACTTTTGTCTTTGATACAACCTTCTTTTTTCTCTCGAACTATTTGTTGTGTACTTAGTGGATAAGCTTTTCTTGTTTCTACACTTATCAAGGAAAGATTGAGAAATGCCAAACTTTGTATCACTTGGTTTTGGATAGAAGAATAAAACCTATCTATCCCATAAGTATGCTTCCCACTTTTGCTTACTACTACTTCATCTCCACCCAAAAGATAGACTGAACCCTTTTTTGTTAAATGCGTTTTGATAAACATCCAATTGATTTCTTCCCAATTTATCTTTGAATGAAAGAAGCGTGTGATAGTTCGATAACTCCCTCCTTTTTCACTCCATCTACTTAATCCTAACATAGTAATCCGTCCTCGCATTGAGAGCAAGGCTTGGATGATGATTTGTAGTTGTTTATGCTTGTTTTTTGCAATTATAGGTGCGATACATCTTAAGAGTGTTATAATTTCTGTCATGGGATAACTTTATGTTTTTTTGGTTTAAAATTATAGTAGTTGTCTCATGGCTTTGGCTTATATTTTGTTTTTATTTTTGGCTAAGGTGTTGTTTAGGACTATTCACTTTTATCGTCATATTTTACCTTTATTTCCAGTACGTTTCAAGGCGTACATTCCATCCTTTTCGCCAGCGTTCTTCTCCACGTGATTTAGGCGAGTTTTTGATGCGTCTTGAGAGCATACGGCTTGCAGATTGTGCGAAAGCTTTTTGTTTGTTGGACTCTTTGGGATTGATATGTTCTAGTACTTGTAAAAGCCCCCATCCTTGCCCTTTGTAGCGTTCACTTTTTAGTGTGCCTTCTCCCTTGAAATTGGTGTAGTCCAAAAGCACATAAAGTCCTCTTTCATTAATGCTTCCGTCTTTGTTGTGCATCACTTCATAAAAACGTTGTTTAATCTTTGCTTCTCTTTTTTTATTATCAATACTTTCTAACATTTGTGGAAGTGCCTGACTAAGGCGTTGTGCCATGAACTCAGCCTGATAAGAAAAAGTAGATTTTAGAAAATTGAAAAGTTCCATGTACTGCTTTGTCTTGGCTTTTTTTGCAAGAAAAAAAGCCTCTTTGTTTGCCCAAGGAAAATCCGTCTCAGGGGTGAGCCATGCAGGCATAGATACACCTTTTTTTTGCATAAATGCAATGAGCATAGGAAAGACCTCTCTAAACTTCTCAGTATGTCCTTTGCTAAACCAAATAGCATGTCCTATCCCCAATGAAGCAAAATCTTCACCCTTGTTCCACCATATAAGATATTTATCTTTCCCCGCACCTTCGTTTTGCCAAACTTTTGGGCTATATAATTTGCCTGCTTCTTTGTAAGTTCGATTTCCGAAGAAAACAGCATTGAAAACCCTAAAGAAAATAAAAAAATAAATCTCATTCATACTCCATTAAATAATATGTATTATACTATCAAAAATAACCCTTAAGGAAGTTTTGGATGTTCTATCAGAAAATATTTTTTGCCTCCCTTATGGCAATACTATCTCTAAACACTCTACAAGCAGAAAAAAACCCTATAGATTTAAGTACATTAGATGGCAATTGGCATCTGCGTATTATGGATGGTATGGAAGTACGAAAAGCAAGGGCTATACTTGACTTTGATTTCAAACAAATGGAATTAAGTGGCTTTGATGCATGCAATCAAATCTCAGGAACACTCATAAAAAACAGTGACCTAAGTATATCCTCACAACTCATAAGTACAAGAATGGCATGTAGACAGTCTATACATCACTATGTGAGTAAGCGCGTTTACATGAGACTATAGAAGAGGGGTTTAGCATTAAAGAAACAACTATAAATGATATAGATGGAATCACAATAAAAAGTAAAAATCACACGCTCTTTTTTGGGAAAATGGGTACTGCTAGTCTCTTAAGTAAAATTCTAAAATAATTTTAGAAAAAATACTTGTAGAGAAGGATTAACCCATCTCTACAGAATCTATTTCACCCTTAAACTCTTCAATGGAAAAAGTAACTTGATTGGCTACTTCTTCGGCTGTGTTTAAAAGTGCTGTTCTTCCTACACGAATTTTTCTTGTTGGCTGGGTATATTCACTTACAATATACTTCACTAAGATATAAGGATCACCATCTACATCACATGACTCTGCTGTTGTTGACACTTCTGGTATACAATATTCAATCTCTATATCTGGATCTATCATTGCCTTATTTACAAGTGTTACTATTTCTTCTAATTTTGCTTTAGTTTCTGTTTCCATTATAATTTCTCCTAAAATAAGTTAGCTGATCACGTCAATGTTCAGCATGAAGTATAATTATGAGAATACTTATTCTCAAGTATCTCTATCACAACCTCATAGTATTATTGTATCAGAAAAACTTAAAAATTCAGTTTTTGTACTCTATTGTAATTATAAATATCTTCAAATACCAACAATTTTCCACTTTGGTTTACATACGTCGTCAAGTATGCCGTGTGTACAGGCAGAGGTTTGACGATTTTTAGATAATGTGTTTTTCGACTCTTGTATTTTGCTGTTACATCCGTATAGTCATGTGCCGTGTAGTTTTTAGAGATATATTCAAGCATATATTTTGGTTTTTCAAGTCTTATACACCCATGACTGTAAGAACGTTTTGTACGTTTAAATAAGTGTTTTGCTGGGGTATCATGCATATACACAGAATGGTGATTTGGAAAGATGAACTTTACCCTTCCTAAGGCATTTCTGTTTGAAGGTACTTCTATGAATTTAAATGGTACATGTCCCTTACCACCTTTATACGCTTTGGCATTGACTGCACTAAAACGTAAGGCGGGTGAGTTAAGATTATAATCTTTACGTATAACCAAACGGTGGCTTTTTAAATATCCAGGATTTCTTAAAGTTTTAGGAATAATCTCATTTCTTGCGATACTATCAGGAACATTCCAAGCAGGATTCAACGTAATATACTTAAGGTTTTCAGAGAAGATCGGTGTTTTGTTTTTTATTGTACCTATCACTACTTTCATTTTTACAGAAGTTTTATCATTTTCAATCAGACGAATTTGATACTCAGGAATATTGACCAAGACATAGGTATCACCAAGATTTGGCTTCATCATCTTCACTCTTTCTATATTGAGACGAATATTTTTCAATAATTTTGCTGATGTAGTGTCTGAGTTTTTACGGGCATGATATTGTTTGATAAGTGCATCAAACTGTCTATAATCTGGCACATAAGGTTTCAGTATTTGCTCTATAGTTTGTCCAGCCTTTAGCTTTCTCTTTATGTCTATAGCAGTTATCTTTTGTTTATATGCTCCAAAACTTTTAGAAGTATTGACAAGGCATCCATTGGCAAGATTATGTGTGTATGCTAGAAGAAGTTTTGACATAAGCTTAGAATTTTCATTCGTTTTAGCTTGTGCATAGAGTGCTTGTTGGTTACAAATAGACATATATTTATCTGTCTTTAGTATCGTTAAGAACTCACTTTTTTGTGAGGAATCCCAACCTTCTGAGTCCTGCATCCCCACACAACCACTCAATATAATAGCTGTAAATACAGCCCCTAATATTTTAATCTTCACTTTTTCCCCTATTTTTTAAATTTTTAGAACAACAATATGCACTTGAAAATGCCCATTGAAAATTATAGCCTCCAAGTCTCCCCGTGACATCCAATACCTCACCGATAAAGTAAAGTCCCTCTTCTTTTTGACTCATCATCGTACAACTATCCACTTGTGAAGTATCTACACCACCTTTGGTCACTTCTGCTTTTGAGTACCCAAATGTTCCTGCTGGTGCAAAAGTATAATGACTTAGACTTTGAAGGCTTTCAAGTTCTTTTTGGGAGAGTTGATTGTACGATTTATCTTCTAGGCATAATTGTATCAAAAATGCCTTGGTAACACGCTTTGGCATCGGCAGAAGTGAAGATATTTGTTTTTTACTACCTTTAATACTACTCCATAAAAAGTTTGGTAAAAAATCTATCTCTATTTTACCTTTTTCCCAATAAAGTGATGCATCAAGTACAGCGGGTCCACTCAAACCTTTATGGGCAAAGAGTAACGCACCCTCACAGAGATCATCCCCAATATGTATTTGCACTTGCGTAGAAACACCAGAAAGTCCTTTAAAAAAGAATTGTTCCTTTTGTACAGTAAACCCCACCAATGCTGGTGCTACTTTAACGATACTATGCCCAAATGATTTGGCAATATCATAACCAATACTACTTGCTCCAAGTTTAGGAAAGCTAAGTCCACCTGAAGCTACGACAACTGCATGGGCAGTATGTGTTTTTTTATTTGTTTTTACATAAAAAATATCCTCACGCTTACTTATAGTTAAGACTTTTTCATTCAAACAAAAAGTCTGTTTTTTACTCTCTTTTAGAAAAATATCGAGTAATTCCTTAGAAGAATCCTGACAAAAATACTGCGTTTCTTTCCTCAAAACTGGATGTAAATTTTGTCGTTCTAGCCAACGAATCAGTCCCTTTTCATTAAAAGACTTCAAGGATGGTTCTATGAATTTTTCATCACCTAGAAAATATCTTGTACCCATTTTCGTATTGGTAATATTACACTTTCCTCCACCAGACACAAGTATCTTTGCACCCACTTTAGGATTTGATTCTATGATGGTAGCAGCGTTTTTAGGTAAGAGAGAAGCCAGCATTAATGCACTAGCTCCCCCTCCTATAATGATAATATTTTTATTCATAGCCGTATTATAGCTGAAAGGTAAACATAAAGTACATAACATGTACATTCTATTCATCTTTTTTGTGTTATAGTATGTAAAAAGATGAGAAGGAAATACGCGTATGTTGAAACCACTATTTACAGTTTTATGTTTGGTCTCACTTTCTCCTGCCAATCTTTTTACCATTACTGATGCCAAAGGTAATGTCTTTAAATCAAAAGAGATGAAACCTACCTACAATGCCTGTCTAAACCAAAAAGCTACAGAATACTCACTTCAAGCAGTTTACGATGAACTCCATCGTGCAGAACGTATGGCTCGTTTAGCTGAGGCTGCCCGCTTGAGATCAAAGCGTATTTCTACAGCACAGGTTGAGGCTAAAAAAGAAGGAAGAACCTACCACATATCACAAAGAGATAAAGAAAAACTCTTAGCCGATGCTAAATACTTTAAAGGTGGACGTTATGTTTGGGGTGGTACTACACCTGAAGGTTTTGATTGTTCTGGCTATGTACAGTATCTTTATAAAAAAAATAATGTCTCTCTACCAAGAACGGCATGGGCACAGTCTCAAAAAGGTGAACCTATTGCCCTCGAAGATTTACAAAAAGGTGACCTTCTCTTTTTCCTAACCGATAAGACACGTGGTATTCCAGTCACCCATGTTGGCATTTACATAGGTCACGGAAACTTCATACACGCGGCTTCCAAAAAGAAAGGTATCATCATCTCTCCTCTCACAAGAGGAAGTTATGCAAAAACTTTTGTTTCTGCACGAAGGGTTATAAGCCAAAGTTAATCCTATACATAATCAAACACTTAAATTAACACTCCGATAACATAGAAATCGTTATACTTTCTAAATATATTAAAGGAGAAAAGATGGAAAACGATATAGCCGTACAAAAATCGCTCTATAGTAAAGTGACTGGTATTGAGAAAAAAGAGGATGCTTTCTATCAAGATCTATATGCTCGTTCTGAAAAACGTATTGAATCTTTAGCAAAGACTAACCCTTTTACCGAAGAAGAACTTAATGAAGTACTTGTAGAGGATGGCTATGATCGTCGTGACTTCATGAAATGGGTCAGTGCAACGACTGCTATGCTCATGTTACCAGGTTTTTTTGAACCTTTAGTAGCACAAACAATACAAGTTTTAAATCGTGTACCTGTGATTTGGATAAATCTACAAGATTGTGCAGGAAATTCAGAGGCTTTCTTAAGAACAGATGGTCCTACGGTTGATGAACTTATATTAGACATTATTACACTTGAATTCCATGAGCTACTCATGACTCCCTCTGGTGAACAAGCAGAACTCCAACTTGAAAACGCCATGACAACTTTTAAAGGTGAATATCTTCTATTTGTGGAAGGCTCTATCCCTACTGCTGAGAATGGTATTTATGGAACTATTGGGACAAGTGGTGAGACTTATGTTGACCATTTGCAACGACTCGCCAAAGATGCTAAAGCAATTGTAGCAGTGGGTACTTGTGCCACATTTGGTGGTGTGCCTGCTGCTGCTCCAAATCCTACAGGAGCTAGGGGAGTGATGGATATTGTAAAAGACAAGCCCATTGTAAACATACCTGCTTGTCCTGCAAACCCTGCCAATATGTTAGGCGTAATTTTGCTTTATGTTATGACAGGGGAACTCCCTGAACTTGATGGTCTTTTACGTCCTAAGTTTGCTTTTGGATATCGTATTCATGATGCATGTGAACGTCGTGCACACTTTGATGCAGGAGAATATGTAGAAGAGTGGGGAGATACAGCAGCACAAGCTGGACATTGTCTCTACAAGATGGGATGTAAAGGTCCTATGACCTTTAACAACTGTCCTACAGTCAAATACAACAGAGGTACAAGCTGGCCAGTAGCTGCGGGGCATGGATGTATTGGTTGTTCTGAACCTGGATTCTTCGATAAATTTGACACATTTGAAGCACCAACACCTTATAATCCTAAGTATAACCCTGCATCAGACATGGGTGTCTATGCTGCTACAGCAGGACTTGGACTATTTACAGCATTTAAACAATTGACAAAAGATTCAGTAACACAGGAGAATGAAAATGGCAACTAAGCATATGGTAATTGACCCTATTACACGAATTGAGGGTCACCTAAGAATAGAGGCAGTGATAGACGAAACAACAGGTGAAGTGCAAGATGTCTTTTGTTCTTCAACCATGTTTCGGGGTATTGAAACTATTTTAAAGGGACGTGACCCAAGAGACTGTGGTCTTATGGCAATGCGTATCTGTGGTGTGTGTACAGTCACTCACTTTCAAAGAAGTATCGAGTCTGTTGAAAATGCTTTTAATATTACTGTACCTACCAACGCTAGATTAATGCGAAACATCATTCAGGGGGCATTGTTTATGCATGACCACCTTGTACATTACTACCACCTGCATTCACTAGACTGGGTAGATGTTATTTCTGCACTAGATGCAGACCCTCAAGCCGCTGCTACAGAGGCAACAAAATGGGCCAATGTTGCAGGGGAAACACCTTGGACTGCAGATGTACAAACTTTTACAGACATGAAAGATAGACTTCTTAAATTTGTTAAAAAAGGTCGTTTAGGTATTTTTGGTAATGGTTATTGGGGTAACCAAAGTTATAAAATGACTCCTGCTCAAAATCTTGTAGCCATTACACACTATTTTCAAGCATTGGATATTCAAAGAGACTTAGGTCAAATGATGGCTATCTTTGGTGGTAAAGATCCACATCCTCAATCATTGGTTGTGGGTGGTGTTACCTCGATTATGGATATTAAAGACCCTGCTAAACGTCAACTCTTTAAAGATTTGGCTATAAGAGTACGTAATTTTATTAAAGGTGCTTATATGCCAGATATGTACATGTTGTCAAATGTGTATAAAAGTGAAATGACAGCAGGTTCTGGTGCAGGACTTAAAAGCTTCTTGGTCTATGGTGGGTTCCCTCTAAATGATGGGCCAATTTATGATGCCAATATGCTTTTCCCTGGAGGAATCGTACACAATGGTGATCTCACAAAAGTCACAGACTTTGATCCTGCCATGGTCACGGAAGATGTGACACATGCATGGTATGCTGCAACAACACCTGAACATCCCTATGTAGGTACAACAACACCAAACTATACTGACTTTAAATCCAAAGTAAATGGTGTGGCGTATCTTGATACAGATAACAAATACTCATGGATAAAATCTCCACTTTATAACGATACTAGAGTAGAAGTAGGTCCATTGGCACGTATGATTGTTGGATATGCTCGTAATGATACACGTATTAAGGGCTATGTAGACAACTTCAATCGACGCGCTGGTACGACTATAGATAATCTTTACTCTTCAGTTGGAAGAACTGTCGGACGTGCTTTAGAGTCTGAACTTATCGCAGATGTTATTACTGACTGGGTAGATGAGCTCAGCACCAACATAAATGCTGGGGACTTTACATCTTGGTCAAAATTTGATTTTTCAACGGTTAGTCAAAATGCAGAAGGTTATGGAGTAGAAGAAGCACCAAGGGGATCTTTGGGTCACTGGATACGTATAGAAAATGGTAAAGTTGCTAACTACCAAGCTGTTGTTCCTTCTACTTGGAATGCGGGTCCTAGAGATCATCTTGGACGTATGGGTGCATATGAAGCTGCAATTAAGGGTATTAAACTTGCTAATATTGATGAACCACTTGAAATCTTAAGAGCTGTTCACAGTTTTGATCCCTGTATTGCTTGTGCTGTGCATGTCATAGATACACATGGGAAAGAACTTGCATCATACAAAATCAATCCTGTTTGTGCAGTATAAAGGAAATCCGATGAAATCTATATTTATAAAATTTTTACCGTTTGCTATAGCCATATTTTTATTAAATGCTTGTGGTGGTGATACAGGAGGTGATACACCGATAGCGACACCAACACCTATAACACCAACACCCATAACCCCAACAACTGGTATTTATAATGGTCTTGAAAGTTGGAAGAAACCACGTATTTATGCAAGAGTAGAGGCAAAACCTGAATGTAACCAAGACAAAGTATTTTCACTTCGTCCTCATAATACATCAATCAATGCTAGATTTGTGGACTATACATCAACGCCCATACATCCTGAAGGGCATACATTAAGAGTAACACAAGCGAGAAATGCTAAGGATAGCATACCTTTAACCTATGATGCAACAAGCAAAACATGGAAGAAGGATTGTACTCCCATTACGTATGTAGATAAAAAAGATATTTACCCATCATACTTAGTGGAAGCTGTAAATGATGCCAATGGTTCAGTAGTGACTAAAGACCGTATTACTGTATATGATAGTGGCACAGATAACTGTATGGCTTGTCATGCATCAAATAGTGGTTATCCATTGGCTTATGCCAAAACAGGAGCTGTTAACCTTGCTGATTCAGAAGCAGACTACAAGACAAATATTTTAAGAAAACATGATGAAAAATATCCGAATGTTGTAAATAATTATATGATTCAACTACAGGCAAAAGGACTTAACTATAATGCAGCAGGGCTTGAAGCCACCTCACGGACAATGAAAGTATCTTGTACTGATTGTCATGGTATTAATGCCGTACCAGGAAGTGGATTTAAAACAGTTCCATCATTAACAAATGCTATACACGATTTACATGCTAATATTAGTGAACCAAATATAGCAGGAGCAAACAACTGTTTAACTTGTCATCCTGGAGAGACAATCACTAAAACATTTAATGGCAAGATAGTACATCCATTTACAGCTGAGTGGAGAGATGAGGATGGTCATGGAGAGTGGAGTGAAGACCGAGGTGCAGAAAGTTGTACGCTTTGTCATGGAGCAGATTTAAGAGGAACTAAAATATCCAATAACATAAGCTGTTATCGTTGTCACGGACAAGAGTGGAGTACCCCTAGAATAGGTACAAAGAGTATCTCTACTAATAACCAAAAAATATTAGGTGACACACTTAGTAATATGATAACTAGCAGTTATGAAAAATAATTAAATTAACACTCCACTAACACAGACTAGTATATAATTATCTTGTTTATTCAATTCAAAAGGAGAAAAAATGAATAAGAATACTATATTGTTAAGTCTAATTGCTATCCCTTTCCTCGTAGCTTGTGGAGGTGGTTCTAGCGATACAACACCAGCAGCAGTAACACCTGCAACTACAGCAAAGATATCGGGAACAGTACCAGGAACACTCATCGAGGCTTTTTGTGAAGATGGTACTTATGTTCAGGTAAGTTCAACACAAAATGGAACAAACCAACATCCATTTGAGATAGAAGTACCTCAAAATACAAATTGTAAGCTTGTCATGACAACCAATGAAAATAATGACAGCACTAGAGTGATTACCCCTATTGGGTTTATCAATGGTGCGGCAACAGGTTCAACCATTACCATCAATGGCGATATAGATCTTTCTCATATACCCCTTGAACTTAATTATGCCAATGTGAATGATGCAAATGGAGATCATATAGTAGATGAACCGCTTCAAGTTGATCTTAAGAACACCACAAATACTACTGTAAATAACACTCCCGTACAAGATAGAGACAACAATGGTCATATAGATGCCTATGATGATGACGATCAAGATGGTACAGTCAATGCCTATGAAGATGATGATAATGATGGTATAGATAACATACATGACGACAAGGATGATAACAATCAACCTGATTACCTAGAAGATGATGATAATGATGGAAATATCAATCACAGAGATGATGATGATGACAATGGCTATGCTGACTATACCGAAGACGATGATGACGATGGTCTATCAAATCATATAGATGATGACGATGATAATGATGGAATCAAAGATGATGATGACAATAACCCAACAATGCCAACAATGCCAACACCAACAACACCAACAACACCAACAACACCAACAACACCAACAACACCAACAACTAAAACATTTAGTGCAGATGTTATGCCTATCTTAAACAGTAACTGTAAATCATGCCATGGATCTTCTGGTAATTTTACCATTACTACTACTGCTGCGACATATGCAAACATCAATTCTATGGGTGGAGCATCATATATGGTAGAAACAGGAAATGGTAGAAACCATGACGGTGGAGATAAATTAAATGCTGTAGAATATGCGACTATAAAAGCATGGGTAGATGCTGGAGCTATGAATAACTAAACAGAAGACTCTCACTCTTCAAGTGATAGATAGCTAGATGCTATCTATCCACATACACAATTACAATAGGAATTAAAATGATTGATTACAAACATATACTACTAGGACTCACTGCAGTTATGCTCATCTCTGGATGTGAAATAGGTGAAGATGACGATGGTGATGACATCTTAGGGTCACATAATCAAGGCAAAGATTGCAAAGTATGTCATGCAAACTTTACTGCTTCAGGTACGGTATTTACCAAAATAGATGCGGCAGATGGAGATTCAAATTTGGCTGCAGCTAACCATACACTCAAGTTGGCATTAGAAGAAGGTACAGGTTTGGTACTCATCAAAGGATATGGTAGTGGTAACGCTCGTACAACGACAAACACAGATACAGTTGGGTCATTTACAGCACAAGTCTTAGATGCGGGTGGTAAGGTAATCAATAGCTCAAACACTCTCTCTCATGATGGTGATATGCTTAGATGTAACATGTGTCATACACAAACTGGTATCAATGGCGCACCAGGTAGAATTACCAACTTTAGACCTTAAATTATCATGCAAAAAAGCTATACTTTAAAATTAACGGGTAAAATATATCTATGATGAAACTTTTACTCTTAGAAGATGATCATATACTCTCTGAAACACTAGAAATTTTTCTTTCCAGAGAAGGCTACGCAGTAGATATAGCATTAACTATGGAAGAAGCCGAAGATTTAACCTATGAAAATAGTTATGATTTATATCTTTTTGACATTAACCTTCCTCAAGGGAGTGGACTAGAGCTTTTAGAAGGATTACGTCATGCTAAAGATTTGACCCCAACTATCTTCATTACGGCACTTACAGATATGCATTCTATGTCTCAAGGGTTTGCCTTAGATGCCATAGATTATATTAAAAAGCCTTTTGACCCCTATGAACTTCTCATACGAATTAAAGCTAAATTTAAAGAAACAACCTTGTTTTCAGGTGACATAGAGTATGACATTGAAGCACAAGTTTTACGTAAAAATGGGACGATTATCGATATTGGCAATGTACAATTTAAAATATTTACAATGCTCCTCCGACATAAAGGTCAAGTGGTTGAAAAATATGAATTACAAGAGTGTCTAGAGTCTCCATCTGATACTGCTTTACGTGTGGCGATTACCAAAATAAAACAACGCTTAGGCGTAAATATTATCAACATAAGAGCAAAAGGATATATGATTGAAAAGGTATGAGAAAGAGTCTTTACTAAAGAATTTTTTAGTCTTTTTCTCTTTACTCTGCATCCTTCTTGCCCTTTTATTTACAGAGCTTTACCATACACATACACGTGAATATAAACAAAACATACATAAAACCATGCAGGTCTGTAGTTTCACTATGGACTGTTCAGAATTTGACTATGATTTTGTAGATAAAAACCCATCAAAACTCAATGAATTGTACGACACTAAATGGCTTCAAAGTTATTATTCTATTCCTAAATCAGAAAAGTTTTATTTGAAAATATCGTATCATCATGCAAAATACAAGAAAGATATGCAAGTTTTGGAGAATGACTTATGGCTAAAGTTTATACTAGCACTATTTGTACTTTTTTTTCTTGCACTTTTTTTTACTTTTTATAGTTTAAAGCCTATACGAAAAGCATTAAAACTCAATGATGAATTTATCAAAGATATTCTTCATGATTTCAACACCCCCATTACCTCTATGATACTCAACATAAAAATGTTCACAGAAGAAAATGGCGAAGATCCTTTCATAAAACGTGTATCTCAGAGTATGCACAACATCATGTTCTTACAAAATAATCTTAAATCTTTTTTACAACACTCACCTTCCCAAAATACCTTCGTCAATATCGCTACCCTAGCAAAAGAACGCCAAAAAATTATGCAATATGGCTACCCAAGACTTAATTTTGTCTACGAAAAAGAGAATGATCTCATATGTCTTAGCAACGAAGATATCCTTACACGTATCTTAGATAACATACTTTCTAATGCTTCAAAATACAACAAAGCACGCGGTGAAGTAAAAGTCATAGTAAAAGATACCTGCGTCATCATCACGGATACAGGCAAGGGCATAGAAAATGTAGACAAAGTGATGCAACGCTACTATAAAGAACAAGATAGAGGACTAGGACTGGGACTACACATTGTCCAAAAGCTCATCCAAGAACTCAACATAGAAATGAAACTAGAATCTACAGTGGGGATAGGCACTACATTTATATTAGATTTTAAACATTTAGAAAAGGCATAAAGTGGCAGGGTTTATTTTAAAGTTTTTACTACTGTTTATACTTTTTACATACCCTAACTATGCCGATATAGATGCCCAAATACAGGCTATCCAAAACGCTTCAGTAAAAGACAGATTTAAACTCATGAATGCCTTTAAGAAACGTCTCATGAAAATGCAAGAAAAAGAACGTATAGAAGCAGTTAAAAAACTTTCAAAAAATTCAAAAAAGAAACATGCAAAAAAAGTTCTTAAAGAGCTTGAAGAAAATACAAAAAGAGCAAACATTCAAAAACATATAGAACACCAACAAATGACAGAAGATACCATAAATAACAATTTAGACCTATTTGAAGAAGGAGAATATGATGATTAGAAAAACCTTAATGACACTCACAATACTGTTATCGCAGGGGTATACAGACAACACAAATGATTCAGACTTTGATGGTGTACCTGACTACCTTGACCAATGTCCACAAAGTCCATTTTTATGTGAAGTCGATAAAACGGGCTGTAGCACCACTATACTTACCCTACCTTTTGAAACAACTAAAGAAAATTTAGATATAACGCTGGGCTATGGTTATAGCACCAATGAAGACCTCATAGACCGTGAAGACCAAAAAAATACAAAACTGCAAATAAACTACTATAAAGATAACTGGAGCTATACACTACAAACTGGTTACTACTCTCACGACTTGCATGATGGTGCGTTGGATACCATCGTTCGTATAAAAAAACGTATGCGGCTTAATTCTGAATTTGTTTTAAGTTTAGGTGGAGGATTGAGACTTCCTAGCTATGATTTTGAGGGTAACAAACTAGATGCTGTGTTCTATAGTTCCATGCATTATTATGCTAGTTCTGCTCTTTCCTTTTTTGCAGGATACAATTATACACATATAGGTGATGACGAGGTAGAACCTATCATACCAGAGACACCTTATGGCGATGATGACGATGACGATGACGAATATATTTATCAAGGATTACAAAATATTCATAAATTCTATATAGGTTCAGGATATTTTTTTACTGATGACTTCTATCTAAACCTTCTCTACAGTGATGAAAGTAGTAAATTTATAGGAGAACACCGCATACGCAATATAAGTACCTCCCTTTACTATAAAATAGACAAAAAATGGTTTTCCACACTTACTTATAGCCGAGAAGTATTTGACGAGGATTTACATGAGAACCTCCTATTGAGAGTCGGTTATCATATCTGGTAAAGTTTTTACTTTCAAGATATGTCAAATGCCTCTCTGGCATATCTTTGCTACATACAAACTCAATTTTTATCCCTAAAGAAACACTTCGCTAACACTTATTTTACTATACTTTTATTATCTAAATAAAAAGGAGTTCGAAATGATTAAAATGACAAATGTTTACCTTATAGGTTTATTGGCAACTGGTTTACTCGTAGGTTGTGGTAGTAGCAATTCTGAAAACAATGAAGCTTATGAAGGTGGAGAAACAAACCAACAAGTTGAGGCAAATGATGGTATAGGCGGAGAAACAAACCAACAAGTTGAGGCAAATGATGGTATAGGCGGAGAAATGCCAGTAACTCCTCCAACAACATCTGCTAAAACATTTACAGCAGATGTGATGCCCGCTTTAGAAGCAAAATGTAAGTCATGTCACGGAGACAATGGTAACTTTACTATCACGACAGCTTCAGGTACTTATGCAAACATAAGTGACTTAAAAGCATCTGTGAGAGAAGCAGGTAAATACCTCTACGACAAAGGAAGCAACACCGTAGGACATGGTGGTGGAGAAACAATTTCTACTACTTCTACAGAATATGCAACGATTAAGTCATGGGTTGATTCTGGCGCAGATTTTAACTAATCTAAACATACCCCCAACAATACTACTGAGGTTTACCCTCAGTACTATTAGCACACTAACTAAACACCCAAACCCTCATTTAAATTCTTAGGAGACTTATTATGAAAAAAACCCTACTATTTTTAGTACTTAGCATACACTTGTTATATGCTGGAGTATCTAAAGGCGATATGACCAAAGACTTCACCCTCAAAACACTAGATGGAAAAAAGACATATAGTATGAAAAACTTCAAAGGAGAAGTTGTTTTACTAAACCTTTGGGCTTCATGGTGTAAAGGCTGTAAAAAGAGATGCCAGAATTTGTCGCTTTGCAAAAAGCTATAAAAAGGCTTTAAACTTGTTACCATTAACATAGATGATGATCCCCAAAAAGCCCAAAAGTTTCTTGATAGTCTAGAAAAAAAGACAGGCACAAAAATACCTTTCATCACTCTCTATGACCCTAAAAAATCATCAGCAAAAGCATACCAATGTGCTGCTATGCCCTCTTCTTACCTCATAGACAAACAAGGGAAAATACAAAACATCATCGTTGGAAGTCTCAATAAAGATGAGATAGAACAACTAAAATTAGACATAAACAAATTAAAGTAGGCTGTATGAAAAGTACCTTATTACTCACATTCATTGTTTTACTCAGTGGTTGTTCAGAAACACTTACGCGGGTCATGCCTTACGAAAAAGAGCATTTTGCTGACCCCAAGATGTCCCTAAGTCCTCTAGCTCAGCGTGCAGAATATGAAGGGCATATTTTTCTTATACGTGAAGCCAGTGCTGGTGGAGATAGTGCATACCAAGGAGGTTGCGGATGCAGATAGTTAAATCATTTTTTATTGGTCTTATGCTCATAGTGCCTTTCCTAAAATCTTATGCTTCTGATTTAAAAGATTCGGCTTCATTTGGCTTTGATACTTACGCAGATACCAATGATGTACAAGTGTATTCCCCTACTTTTGAGCTTTTAAAAACTGTCTCAAAAAACTGGCTTGTGGGTGTAAAATTACGCGTAGATGCTATAGCAGCAGCAAGTATACGTCTGGGTTATTCCCCTGCACATGAAAGTCCAGATGCACAAGCAACAGCATCCAAAAGATCAGGTTTTGATGATGTACGTTATGCACCAACCTTCTTTGTAAGCTATGATGATGGAGAAAATGCAGCTACAGTGGGTGGGTATTATTCCACTGAATTAGACTATGTGGGTAAAGCTCTTTTTGCAAACTACACAAGACAGCTTAACCAAGGAAATACCGTTGTAGGCATAGGTATCTCCCAATCAGCAGACACTTGGTCTCCAAACAACAACCGTACACTACCAAAAGATAACAGAGATGAGCAAAAGATAGACCTCTCCGTCAATCAACTCATATCGCCAACACTCTCTTTACAGTTTGTGTACTCTTATATGAATTCAAAAGGATTTTTATCCTCACCCTATCCTTATCTTATACAAAATAGTACATTTATAGGTTTTGAAAACTATCCAGATACACGAACAGGTCATGCCTTTGCACTCAAAGGACTCAAATATATTGATGACAACAATGTCATCAACTTCTCTTATAGATATTATGATGATGATTGGGATATAGCATCTCATACACTCAGTACAGAATGGCTACATGACATTAACGACCAATGGATGGTAGGAGCAAGAGTACGTTACTACACACAAACGGACTCAAATTTTGCAAAACCTTTAGGTGCCTACAGTCCAACGGACAAATATGTAGTTGCAGACTACCGTATGAGTGCCTTTGACTCTTATGACTTTGGTATTCCAGTGGTGTACAAACCATCAGCAGACAGTGCCTATACGTATTCATTTAGTATAGACTACTACCGTACCAGCGACAATGACTACATACAAAACTGGTTTGGAGAAAGTAATATCCAAGCTGTTTATACTACAATACGCATAGACTACGAATTTTAGGAGAGGTTATGGCATTTTTTGAGAAGGCACTTAAGGCGAAAGTCATGAGTACACACCTTCTCATAAGAGCCAATGTTTCTAAAAATATCTTACTCCAAGCACATAAAATAGCGACAGATTTTGAAAGTCGCTATTCTGCCTACAAAGAAGACTCTTTTCTAAATACCATCAACAAAAATGCAGGTCACACCCCTACCCCTTGCACAGAAGAAGACTACATACTTTTTGACACTTCACTCAAAGCATCTAGGCAAACCCATGGACTTTTTGACATGAGTATAGGCGCACTTAGTCATGGTGTGTACCATTTTGGATTTGCAAATGAAGCCAAAGCTTCTAGCCAAATCATAGAGAAACAAAAGAGCCTAGTAAACTACAAAAATATCATCCTCACACCTTCAAACATTATGCTAAAAAAGAAAGGTATGAGGCTAGACTTAGGAGGTATTGGTAAAGGGTATGTCGCCAAACAAATAGCACTTTTTTTAGAAAAAAAGGGTGCAAGTAAAATCCTAGTAGATGTAGGTGGGGAGATCATCACTAGAGGGAAATCATACACCATCGCACTCAATGATCCTTTTAGTGAAGGAAACTTTGCCTACATCAAAACTTCAAAAGAAGACATGTCTATTTCTACAAGTGGGAGTTATGAACGTTTTATTGATAAAGAAAACCATCATATCTTAGACCATAGAAAAGGTATATCAAACCATTACTACAGTTCTATGAGTATTTTACAAAATGGCTGGCAGATAGAAATGCTTGATGCTTATGCAACAGCACTTTTCAATAGAGAAAAAGATACACTTGAGCAGCATTGTGAACGCTTAAATCTTTCACTCATTGCTATGGATAATTCTAGTCAAATCATCAAAAACAATATTGATACATTAGACCTAAAGTCTTTGAAGTTTCTGTAACCCCACTTTGACCAAAGTACTGGTATCTCCACTGGCACCTTGTAATGCTTTTCGTATGGCATCTTTTTTAAACCCTAAACTCTCCAGTGCCATCGTAGCTTCGCCCAATGCTCCAGATACACCACTCTCTTCATTGCCATCGACGATGAAGTCAGCCAACTCAACCAATATACGGCTTGCAGCTTTAGGACCGATACCTGGAGCCGTTTAAGCATACTCACATCTTTAGAAGCTATCACTTTTGCAAAGGTAGAAGGTGTAAAAGTAGAACAAATAGCCAACCCTACTTTAGGGCCTACACCATTGATCTTTATCACTGTATCAAACATCATCTTCTCATGTATATGCATAAACCCAAAAAGAAGATCGGCATCTTCACGAATGACCTGTGTCACAAAAAGCTTCACTTTACTCTCTTGTATACCATTAGATGTATTGATAGATACATGCACCTCATAAATAAGTCCATGTACATTCAAATGCACAAATGTTGGTTCTTTTCTCTCTACTGTACCTTCTATACCTACTATCATTCTAAGCCTTTGTCGTTAAATTATCAAAGTATAACAATACTTTCAATAAAAACGTAAAAATATGTCATATTGACATCTAAATATTCATATTACCCAAAACCTCTTCACAAAAAACCATCTCCCAACCATTAAAAACCAAAACGATTTTAAGATACCTCTCACCCATATCATATTGATTGAGTTGCTTTGTGGCTTGTGCGATTTGCTTTTGTAGTATTACATCATTAAATTCACTTCGTTTGATATATTTGAGTTCTATGATTATGCCATAAGGTATTTCATCAGATATAGGATCCAATAATATATTTATGTAGCCTTTGTTTGACTCTACTTCACTTTTGAGTTCATAAAAGGTATTGAGATTGAGGTAGGCTAGTAGATAGGCTTTGACAAAATTTTCTCCGTCTATGTAGTCTCTGATAGAAGTGCTACCTTTTATCACTTCGGCGATATAATAAAAAACACTCAAATCCTTATAAATGGCTAAGTCTGCTAGTTTTTCAACTCTCATAGTGTAATCATCAAAATCTCTATAAGCATAGTGGATAAATTCTGAAAGGAGTTTTTTTATCGTTTGATTTGGTATTTTAAATTTTATTTTAAAATGCTCTTTTTCGATAGTCATAAAACCCAAACTATACATAAAAGATTTGAAGTTATCTTCATTAGCTAGTTCAAACGCAGAGAAGTTGTCTTTTATCTTGCTGGTAGTAACACTCTCACCCAAAATAAGTTTGTTTAACATCCCAAAGTTACCATTGAGCTTTTTATTGGTATAAACTAGAAATTTGAGTTTGCTATAGTCTGTGCGTACATTGACATCTATCAAATCATCAGGTTCTTTATTGGTTCTGATGATAGAGTCAAAATAGTAG
>JAUZSE010000021.1 GCA_030949725.1 Sulfurovum sp.
TGAGGTACATTTTTAAGTGTCTTTTTAAGTCTTACAAGCTCTTCATTCTCTTTTTCGATAGCAACGATTCTACCTTTAGTCTCTTCAGCTACAAATGCAGGATCAAAGTCTTTATAAGAAAGTGTACTAGGTGCCATAGCAGCAGCATGCATAGATACTTCTTTAAGTACAGATGTCATAGCTTCCGCTGTAGCAGCGCAGTCACATTTGGCTTCGATAATCACAGCATTTTGACCATTGGAGTGAAGATATCCACTTACTGCGGTGTTCTCATCAGCATCAATAAGTGCTGATCTTCTTACCACAAGTTTTTCACCAATGGTTGCAGTCTTTTGAGAGATATATTCCGCAAAAGGTGCACCGTTGATAGTGGATGCATTGATAGCTTCAGCATCAGCAATACTGTTATCAAATGTATGATTGACAACATCTGCCATAACAGCTAAAAATTTATCGTTTTGAGCAACAAAGTCAGTTTGAGAGTTAATCTCAACGATCACTGCTTTTTTACCTTCAACTTTAACACCAATTGCACCTTCAGCAGCTACTTTACCAGCTTTTTTAGCCGCAGCACCCATACCTTGATCACGTAACCATGCTACAGCACCGTCCATGTCTCCATCAGATGCAACAAGAGCCTTTTTACAGTCCATCATCCCTGCTTCAGTCATTTCTCTAAGTTTTTTAATATCTTTTGGTCCAAAGTTTGCCACGATTACCCCTCCGCCAATTCTTTAGCATCACCTTTAGTCTCAGTTTCAGTTTCTGCTTCTACCTTAGGTTCTGTTTTTTCTTCTACAAGTTTTGCAACTTCAGCTTTGGTTGCTGGTGCTGCTGCTTCTTCAGCCGCTGCTTCAGCCATCACTGATTCCATTTCACCTGCAGATACTTCTTCTGCATTTTCTCCGTTAGCTTCTGCATAAGCAGCTTTACCTTCGATGATTGCTTCGGCCATTTCTTTACAGAAAAGGTTGATTGATCTGATAGCATCATCATTTCCTGGGATTGGGTAATCAATTACATCTGGATCACAGTTAGTGTCAAGTGGTGCGATAACTTTCATACCCATTCTTCTTGCTTCTTTAACGGCAATATGCTCTTTAACAGCATCAATAACAAAAACCATATCTGGAAGTTTTTTCATGTGTCTGAAACCCTCCAAGTATGAAGATAGTTTCGCTTTTTTTCTTAAAAGCATTAATGCTTCTTTTTTAGTCAACATATCAAGCTGACCATTTTCTTCCATTTGCTCGATAATTTCGAGTTTTCTGATAGATTTTTTCATTGTTGGGTAGTTGGTAAGCATTCCACCTAACCATCTAGTAGCAACATAAGGCATACCACATCTCTCAGCATGCTCTTTTACGGCATTTCTAGCTTGTTTTTTAGTCCCTACAAAAAGAACTGTTTGTCCCTCAGCAGCTGCATCTCTTACTACATTGTAAGTATATTTGAAGTATCTAAGTGTTTTTTGAAGGTCAATAATATAAATATTTTTTCTAGCACCGAAAATAAATTTCTTCATTTTTGGATTCCATCTTCTTGTTTGATGTCCGAAGTGTACACCACATTCGAGTAAGTCTTTCATTGTTACCATTTTGTCTCCTTGACATAAATTATTGTTAAATTAGAAGCCAATGCTTCGCTAGGTTTAGTCCACTGTAGTCATCAACACAAAAAGTGCAACCGTTCAAGGAATAACCACATGAGTATTTCCAAATTCCAAGTAGAATAAGGAACGAAATTATAGCGAAATAGGTTTAAATTTGAAGTATTTTGTATTGATTCGTCTATTGAAATAATTTACTTTTTCATTACAACCCTACACAAGGGATGTTTTAACTCTTTTTTATTTTGTTCATCATACCAAACAACAACATATTCTATTAAAATACTATCAAAACTAAAACCATCTTGTAATTTTTTATTTATAATTTCTTGAAATTTATTTGATACAACTGCTATTGGTTTATGTTTATAGACGATACATAAGTTATTAAAGTTTTTTACTTCATTAAATTTAACTTCAATACCTGCAACAACATTACTTTTTTTTCCAAACTTTTCATAATCAAAACCCAAAGATATATCTTTTAAATTCATAATATGCGTAAAAAGCCTACCACTGCCAGAATAAGTAAATTTATCTGTATAGTATCGTACATACTCTTTTTGTTTATATTTATACGCTCCTAACGTAAATATATTTAATTCACTCTTTGCTCTTGTCATTCCAACATAGTATAGTCTTAAATTTACTTCACTGTTTTTTTGTTTTATATTGTTTAACAAAAATACCTTATCAAACTCCATACCTTTAGATTTATGTATTGTAGAGAGTACTATTCCTTTACCAAAGTTTTTAAAATCCTCTAGTTTTATCTCATCTAAATATGCTTTCCATTCAGATTTATAATATGCATCACTTTCACACATAAAAGCATCTATTATTTTATATAATAATGCCAATTTAGATGAATTTTTATATTTTTTTTTCTATAATCTCTAATGATTGCTCAAAATAACTCTCTTTATACTGAGTTTCATCTTCCATGATACAGCTATTTAATAACTTATTAAACTCATAAAGCTCAATGATATTTTTGAGTTTGAAGTTTTCTCTGTCTATTATAAATTTTGCATCTATTCCATTCTCTTGCAAGAGTGAATATATCTGCATTATCTCTTCATTGGTATATGCAAGGATTGCTATATCTTTTGTATCTTTGTACTGTTTTACAAGCTCCACCACTGGTTGAGCTAAATCCATACTATTTTCACAACTATAAATATTTACAAGACCCTCTTTTTTTGGAGGCAGAATATAATTCACTCTCTTTATACTTATTTGGAATGTATTGCCTAAATTCATTTGCGTACTGTACTATATTTTTATCACTTCTAAAATTACACAAAAGTTCATACTTTTTAAATGACTTTTCATCTTCATCCTTAGAAAACGCATCTTCAAACCTCTTTATAAATTCAACATTTGCCCCTGCAAAGTCCATGATACATTGGTCATCATCGCCTACAGCTATAATCCGTATATCACTACTATTTGCCTCATAGATAGCTTTTATAAATGCAAAACTATCTTCATTTATATCTTGATATTCATCTAGTACTAAAACTGCTATATGTGGTAATTTTATATCTCCATTTACTATCTGTTTGCTAGCCTCACCTATAGAATTATTTAGAATACTTTTATCATCTTTACTCTCTCTAGCTATAAGTTTAAGAGCATAGGAGTGAAATGTCTGTATCTCTACATCGTAAGAGAGTGAGCCTATGAGGGCATTTAGCCTACTCTTAAACTCCCACTTGGCACTCTTTGAAAAGGTAAGCATCATAAATTGTTCAGGTTTGACATCTTCTGTCAATATAATTGAGGCTATTTTATGTACAAGTACTTTAGTCTTGCCACTTCCTGGACCTGCTAGTATCATCATAGCTTTTGTAGTTTTGTCTTCTATGATTTGTTTTTGTTCATCTGACATCTCTTTGTAGATTTTATCAAACCTCTTTTGAGTGATAGGTCTTGCTATTTTCTCCTTTACAAGTTCGTATCTTTTTATAAATTTCTTATAATCAAGGGTAAAATAATCTTTTAAAAATTTCATAGCATCACTGTGGCTATGTTTCAACCTAGAAGCGTACTCTCCCATAATATGAATAGACTCTACCTTTGTTTTATAGTATGGTTCTAATCTTGCTTTATACTCTGTGTATTTTCTTTTAGAAGCCAATTTATCATTTTTATAAATACTCATAGGAGAGTAGCTAATAAATCTACCATTTAGTAGTTCAACTATTTTTAGATTGTGTAGATATAATAACGTTCTATCTATCTCTTTAAGTGTATATTTTTTATCTAAATAATCTTTTAAAGCTTTGAGAGAAAATTCTATTTTAGCTTTTTCATTAGAGGTTAATTTGCTTTTCAAATAGTCTATAAGTTTATTGGAAATATCATGATTTTTAGTGAGGCTATTTTTTACACTATCTACATCTTTAAATTCAAAAAACCATATATCTTTCTCTCTATTTATTCTTTTAAAAACAAAGTTTACTTTATCTCTCCAACTCTTTACAAATTGTTTTATAAGCTCTGTCTCATTTTTATTTATAACTTTACTATTGTGTAGATATTCATTTATCTCTCTTATGCTCACAGTCTTTTCTCTTAGACTAGATAGATAGTCAAATATCATAAGCTCAATATCTTGCAACTTCTTAAACTTACCCATAACCACTTTTGAAGCCTCTAAAGATAAATCTTTTTCATTACCTAATATATCCATCTCTTTGAGCTGATTAATGCATAAGGCTATCTCATATTTTGGGTAGCCAAGTAAATACGCTAACTCATCTACCTGTATAGCTTTTGTTTTACCTTTACCTATAACTATTTGAAGAATCCTCGAAAATCTCTCTTTCTCTTCCTCTGTATATTTAGAATTTTTTAAATTTTGATGTAGTTTTGTTATAGCGTCAGAAGCGATTGAGTCAGCAAAAAAACTCACCTTATTTCGTTTTCTACTTATATAGCCTTCTCTTTGTAATTCCAAAAGTGCTGTTTTTACTTTAGTCGCATAGTCAAAAGATGTATCTTCCACATCCCACCCTGCATCTTTTGCTAACTCAAAGGCTGTTTTATACACTTCTTTACTTTTGTAACTCTTGATTACTCTAAATATGGAGTTTATTTCACTTGCTGTAAGTTTAGAACGATTAAGTGTTGCAAAGTGTTTATCTAAGTCATCTTCATCAAAAAGTATAGGGCAGTAGGCTTCTAAATCTTGATCTCTAGCCCCACGACCTGCTTCTTGTGCATAGCTCTCTAAAGAGTCAGATACTTCATAATGAATTACATTTTTAATGTTTGGTTTATCTACTCCCATACCAAATGCTGTCGTTGCTACTATTATCTCTATGTCATTATTTATATAGCCTTTGAGTATGCCCATCTTCTCTTGAGACTCTATTTTAGAATGAAAAGATTTTACACTTCTTCCCGTGTCAAGTGCCAACTGTTCTGCTACTTTATCACACTCTTTTGTAGAGGATGGAATATATACAAGTGAAGCTCCATCATTTTCATTTAGTATTTTTAAAAGCTTAGTATATTTTCCTTTTTTATCAGATACTATGGCATTGTAATTTAAGTTTTTCTCTCTGGTGTAGCTAAGTATTTATCCAACTTAATGTTTAAGCCATCTAAAAATAATTTTCTATATCTTCTATAACACTAGGTTTTGCTGTAGCTGTAAAACAAGAGATAGGTATATGCTCTTGAAAACTCTTTTTTCACATAACTCTTTGATATAGTCACAGATATAGTAATAATCTTGCCTAAAATCATTTCCCCATGTCGAGAGACAGTGAGCTTCATCTATAATAAACCTCTCAATAAATCTATTTTTGAGTATGTTAAATATCATATTAGAGCGAAGTGATTCAGGGGCTATATAGAGTATATCTGCTTCTCCATTTCTTACCTGTTCTACTGCTTCAGCTCTTTGTGATGGGTTCATAAATCCACTAATGGCAACTGCCTTGTAGTTTGCTACATTAGCATTAAAGTTTGTAATGTGGTCTTCTATAAGTGCCTGAAGAGGAGATATAACAACAGTGAGTCCTTTATATACCGATGCTTTTATGATAGCAGGTAACCAAAAGGTAAATGTTTTACCTCCACCCGTTGGTAAAATACATAAAAGGATTCATCCCTAAGCGATGCCTCTACTATTTCTCTTTGCGAAAGTGTAGGTGCATCAAGTACCGATGCGTTTAATCTCTCAAATGTTCTAAAATCACCAAAACCAAAAGTTTCTTTAGCAAAAGAGTTTAGGTTTTTACTGGCTATATCTATATCAAAACATAACTTTTTTTGAATTTCTACAATATTTGGATAGTCATAAAGTATCTTAGGAGGATGAGACTTCACCTCACTATAAGGAGTCCAAATAGAGATGACATAGGCTAACTCTATAGCAGTATTTTCTATCGCTTCACTCAAATAGTCTAGATTAATAATTTTACTACCATAATTATTTATGATTAATTTTTCAATGCTACCTTATTTAAAGAAAGAAAGGTATCTTTTCTATACTCAAAAAACCCAATAAAATATTTATTCTCTTTCAAAAGGTTATAAAATATCGTTTTTGTATCATCTTCTAAAGCATTAAACTTCTCTTCTATTTTTCAAATAAATCTCGTGTAAGTTCAGAATCTTTTACAGGATTATTTTTGAAATTATCTTCATCTTTATAATTCTTAGGAAGCTTATGTAATGTTTTTTCATTTAAAAGCAGTAGAGATAAAGGCAGAGTATCTATGATATGATACTTTTTTGCAACTAGATAAAAAGAGGTAGATTTAATAATTTCCATATCAAAATCTATAAAGTTATGTCCTCCTATAAATCCTGAAGAATGTCGTATTAAAAAACTAGATGCTTTATCTACAGAGGTGGTTTGCAAATTTCTATCTTTGTAGACTAAACCTATCTCATTTATTTTTTTAGTTTTTTCATCAACCTCTGTATCACAGTAGATTATCTCTGATGAATCAAAAAAATTCATATATACCCTTCAACTGCCAAATTTTCTGCTAAATACACGTATATCTCTTTCGCTTCTTCAAATATTATTTTCCTCTTGTAAGCCTTCCAATCTATCCTTCACAATAGAAGCATGCTCTTTAACCCTCACCTTTGTCCATACCGCAGCGATCTCACCCTCAGGATTGATGATAAACGTTGAACGTACCACCCCCATATATTCTTTACCCATAAACTTTTTGAGTTGCCAAATACCAAAGAGGTTACAAAGTTCTTTCTCTTCATCTGCTAGCAACGTGATTTTGAGTGCTTTCTTTTCTATGAAGTTTCTATGCTTTTTAGCAGAATCTGGACTCACTCCCAAAATGATCGCATTGAGTCCATCGAAGGCAGGAAGTGCTGCTGTGAAATCACATGCTTGGGTCGTACACCCTGGTGTATTGTCTTTTGGGTAAAAGTAAAGTACTGCCCATCTGCCTTTTATATCTCTAAAACATATCTCTTCATCGTCTTGGTTGGGTAGACAAAAGTCTGGTACTGCATCACCTATAGTTAACATAAAGTATCCTTTATTATTTCTTTTTGGGTAGTATAACAGAATGAATGAAAAACATAACCCCAGCAAAGAAGAATTACTCGCAGATATTGAAGAACTCATAGCCTATGGGAGAACTGAACCCACCATAAACCCTGCTCTCTTGGCTTACCTCGAAATAGATGACCTCATCAACACTAAAAAAAAGCTACTAGAAAGAGTAGGTAAACTAAGTGATGAAGACAAAGTCTGGTTGGAGGGGTTTACTATTTATCCCTGAAAACTAGTAACTTTGCAAGCACAAAAGAACTTAGTGTATATACTATAGCAGAGAGAAGCTGTGCTAGATAGGGATTTACAAAACTAAGGAGCCATTGCAGGGTTATAAAGTTTAGTAGATATGCTATCAACAATACCGCAAAAAACTTGAGTGCCTGTGTTTTCGAGTCTGTGGTGGATTTGAAAGTATACTTTTTGTTGAGATGGTACGAAAGTACTGCACCTATAGCATACCCTATAGCATTGCTTATCGTTGCACTCACACCAGAGAACATAAGCAGAAAAATGATAGAAAACCCTACTATAGTATTGGCAATACCTACGATGTTATAGGTGACAAACTGCACAAGTGTAGTTGGGTATATACTTTTTTTTGGCACTAGATTTCTTTATCTATGATGTAGCGTGGTCGCCCTTTGCCTTGTTGAAAATTGCGTCCGACATACTCACCTATAATACCTAGTGCCATAACCTGAATACCACCTATAAAGTAGATAGAGATCATAGTAGAAGCCCAACCTTGTACTGCATTACCAAAAAAGTTTTTCAAAGATAACCCATACGATACCAAATAAAGACAGCACAAAAAGTAGAAACCCTACGATGGTGATGAGACGAAGAGGCATCACGGAAAAGAAGCTATACCGTCAAGTGCAAAAAGAATCATCTTCTTAAACGGATACTTTGTCTCTCCTGCAAAACGCTCTGCACGGGTATAGTAAAGACTGCAAGAACGAAAACCTAAAAGCGGAACTATACCACGCAAGAAAAGATCTATCTCTGTAAATGCTGCAAGGGCATTGAGTGCCTTCTTACTTAAAAGCCTATAATCTGCATGGTTAGGGACAGTCTCTATACCCATAAAGTGTTGAAATTTATAAAAAATGCTGCCGTGCCTCTTTTGAATTTGGTATCTTTACTTCGGTCTTCTCTCACCCCATACACCACATCATAACCTTCTTTGTATTTCTCTACAAAGCCTTTTAGCACTTGTATGTCATCTTGAAGATCGGCATCCATGGAAACCAGTGCATCTGCTGTGTTTTTTAGTTGCATAAGTCCAGCTATGAGTGCATTTTGGTGTCCGAAATTACGTGAAAGTTTGATGCCCTTAAAAAGTGATGAATTTGCTTTAAATTTCTCTATCAATGCCCAAGTATCATCCTTGCTACCATCATCCACATAACACACAAAACTCTCTTTGTCTATATCCCCTGAGAGTATCATCTGATCAAGTAAAACCTGTAAGCGTTTCGTTGTTTCGCTCAAGCCCTCTTCTTCATTGTAACATGGTATGACGATGCCTAGTTTCATTTCTTGGACTCCTTGTTTATATTGTGACATTATACAGAAAAAAAAATCACAACCACCACCAAGGAAACCAAATAAGTGCAGAATCTACATATATTTTTGGTACTTCATAGCCACTTAATACAGGATAAAAAGCTAAGAAAAGACCTGCGATTATAGCTAGGTAAAGCACATAAAGTTTACGATATTTGGGGGAAGACTTCATCATATCTTTTAGCATATAGACTATGCCCAGCATCATAAACGGTACGGCATAATAAAAGTGGTAAATGAACATCTGTCGTCCTATAAAAATATAAGGCAAGTATAGTCCCAGAAATGAAAAT
Organism: Sulfurovum sp.; assembly: GCA_030949725.1. Classification (GTDB taxonomy): domain Bacteria; phylum Campylobacterota; class Campylobacteria; order Campylobacterales; family Sulfurovaceae; genus Sulfurovum. The sequence continues at coordinate 9,023 of JAUZSE010000021.1, forward strand.
AAAATAAAAGATGCTTCCAATGTAGCCCGTTTACATACCACGCAAAAAAGATAAAATATAGAAACAATACCTAACCAAAAAATAGCAGGATTTCCAAAAGCAGTGATAGAGCTAAATAACTTGTCTTGAATCTCCCTGTAGTAGCACATCGGCTTCCAATCCATAGGCCAACTCCACCAAGGAGAGCCGTAAGGGTGTTCACTAACAACAGCAGAATGATAATTAAACATATTGTACTGATACTCAATAATCTTTTGAAAACTGCCTGTTTGTAGATATATATCAAAAAATGAAAGTGCATACACGCTCACAGAAACACCTACATAACTCAATACTCCATAGAGTATAAGTCGATAACCAGAAAAACGCTTCTCTAAAGGATAACGTGTAATGAGTAAATACAGAGCAATAAATACAAAGCCCAAAGCAGCAAAAACAGCAGACCACTTCACTGCTGAGGCAAGTCCAAAAAAGAGTCCACTAAGTAAGAGCAGTGAGAGTTTTTGCTTGAGTATAAAACGGTATAAAAAATAATAAGAGATAAATACAAACAGCACGCCAAAGGTGTCTATAAGTCCTATACGAGCCTGCGTCAGATGCATAAAACTGTACGTCATGACAAATGCTGCCAAAAATGCAAAAAGACGTTTTTTGAAGAGCTGTAAAGCAAAGTAGTATGCCATAAAGATCAAAAGTGCCGCAAAAAGTACATTGGTAAAACGCCAACCAAAAGGTGTCATACCAAAGAGTTCAATACCTGGAACAATCAGTAATTTACCCAGATAAGGATGTGTCGTTTCATAGACTGGAATATCATGTATCAGTTCATAGGCTGTCCTACTATGATAAATTTCATCAAAAAACATCCCACCAAAGTAGCTTGTATCTATAGCCATCTCTTGTTCATCATTTAAGTATTTTTTATTTGTGCTAAAAGGTATAGTCTTATCTTTAGACATAAAACGTACCTCATTAAGCATCATCTGATTTTTTGTTATACGCAGACGTATTTTGGATGTAGTGACATTTTTATCTATACATTTCCATCGAAAAGAAAAAGGGAAGTTCTTTTTATACTCATGATATGTTTTCCATTCTTTCCTTTCCAAATATTCTAATGTAAAATTTACATTTTTGTCTATGCCGACGTAATAACATACTTTATCTATGGCTGTGGGTTTTTCAAAATCAAAAGTAGCAAGAGGTGATGCTTTATGGTGCATAACTTCAAAGTTTTGTGGGGATTCTCTACTTCCCAAACCTAAAAGAGCATAGACCAAAAAACTTCCAATCAACATGCCCAATAAAGGATAACGAAAAATACGAAGAGACTTTGTGTATCTATAAAAGTTGACTCCCAAAACAAACAGAAGCACAATAGCCAACCCTATATAGGCTAGTGTGTTATGTGCATAAATCAACACAAAAAATATTAGGGGCAAGAGTGTGACAGTTTGCATAGAAAGTAATAATTTGTCTAATTTCATATAAGATCTCATAAAGTAGTGGATTTTGTTTGCGATTATATCATAGATGATAGAAAGTACAAGAACTTTTTAATCCCACCTAAACAATAAGCCCCTTAATAATACTCGTGATCAAGTCCTCATACTCTTTAAGGTCTTCTGCTCCCAAGGTTTTGCCTGAGCGAAACTTTTTATGATACTTTTCCAAAGACTTTCTTAACCTAGCATCTAGCCATTTATCTTTAAAGGTATGGTCCATCTCGATGTTGAACATTTCTCTTTTGGCATGAGAAGTTTGTGCCACTTTCATCGTATGGTACATCGCACGTCCCAATAAAATATAAGGAAAATTTCTGTTTTCCATTGGTCCCATCTCTAAGTAGCGTCTGCCCATAGTTTGTCCTAAAACTTTTACTTCTGAAAGTTCATTAAACCCGAAGTATGCTCCCGTACCACCAACCACTGCTCCTATGATTCCACCCAAAAGTAGAGTATGCCCAGCAAAAATCAAATCAATGCCTGCACCCGTCACTGCACCAGAAGTGACACCTGTAATGATAAGTTCTTTGCGTGTGAGTCCAAACACAGAAGCGGTCTCTTCTGAAAAAAGATCCATCCCCTCAAAGGTTAAAACTTTTTCTTCTTTTTGAAGGTGACCATGGTTCCACACCTCTTCTATGGACTTTTGTGTATGTATTTCTAAGTTTCGTAAACTGTCTTTATACTTAGCTTCTATCTGCTCTTTTTCTTCTTCGCTTGCTTCTTGAGTATCAAAGTAAAACTTCTCCACAGCACTCACAGAGTCATATACCAATCTACTCACCAATGATGCACTACGCGTAAACATTTGCTCCTGATACTGTGTAAAAAGTTTGATAGATGCTTTGATGGGTGCTATCCACTCCTCTTTGAGCTGCGCCATACTCTCCAAAATACTCATATGCTGTTCAAAGTTTGTTTGCATAGGATTAAAGGTACGTACCATCTTAAAATAATGCCCCAATGCCCTCTTCCATTCTTGGGAATAGTCACTGTCATCAATATGGTTGATAAGTGCCATAGAAGGCTGCCCTGTCCAACGTAATATCTCCATCTCTGCTTCATACTCTTCACCATACGGTTTAGACGCATCCACCACATAGATGATACCTGCTCCAGCCATAATGGGTTCAAGCAATTCCACTTCATCGTTAAAACGTGCATCATCTTTATGTGTATGAATAAAAGCTTGTACCACTTCATGCTTTTTATCGGCAGATACATCATGCTTTTCAAGCCATGCTAAGACTCTTCTAGCCCTTTGAAAACCTGGAGTATCAAACAGTTCATACAGCACTTTACCATCTACACTCAAAGGGAAAGATCGTTTTTTGGTTGTGGTACCTGAAGTGTTTGATATATGTACCGAGTCATCCAGTGCCAAAGCAGCCACTATGGAACTTTTGCCTTTGTTTGGGTGTCCTACGACAGCAAATTTAGGGTGTGTATACTTCATAACTTTAACCATACTTTTTCATTGTGAATAGATGCGATCTTTTTTACCCACTCATCAATATCTTCTACTTTTATATCATACGGGTTATCACTTTTACCTATAGGCATCACTATCACTTTATCTACTTTTTCACTAAGATCAATCACATAATCCAAAAATTCATTGGCAGGATGTTCCCATGATTTCCCTAAGAGTAACACCTCTCCCTCACTTTTAGAAATCACTTCATCATCCTCATCCAAACTGTTTGCTCCCCCTACTTTAAAGTGCTTTGGTGTGATTACTTCTATGAGATCAACCAAGACTAAAATGTCATCTTTTGTGATAGCCCATCCCTGTACAGAATCATAAGAGGCATCTAAAGTGTTAACATTCTGTCCATACCCACTGTCATCAGAAACAAAAGTAGCGTGTGTGGGCATGGCATGGGTAGAAATTATCGGTTCATTGATCTCTCTTAGTAATTGTATTGAGCCTTCTAAAGTAAAAAATGACTGCTTTAATGCACGCTTTAATCCAAAAGAAGAGAGGGTAAACATGAGGGTACGTAAAAAGATTGCATAGAACAATGTAGCAAAAGCCAAAAACTTCCACCACTCTCCTAGCTGTGAAGCATGGGTGATCATCTCTTTATTTAAAGTATCTCCCAGTCTGAAGTATTGACTCTGTTCTATGAGTGCCATACTTGGTACAGCAGAGGGAACAAGGTCTTTCCACGGAAAGGCTACAGTCTGTAGAAATTCATGAAATGTTTCAGGTGTAATTTGTAATGTTGTACTCCAAGCAAAAGCAATGTCCTTTGTCGTAACCATAGCCAAAAGTGCAAAGAGTAAACCCCATGAAAAAAACAAAGCAATCATTTGTGAACGCTTAATAATAAGCCAATTTGAAAGTAAAGAATTGAGCTTAAAAGCCCTTATATTTTCTTGTACCTTAGAGGGTAAAAGATTTAAGATCTTCTCCATCCAAAAAGCAGGAGAAAGATGCACCAAGATACTTTCTTTAGACTTTGCTCGCAACATAGAAATACCAGTAAGCAACATCGTGCCTAGAGGTAAAACGATCACCATCACCATAAAATAAATCACATTAACTGGTTCTGCCCCATTGTATGAGAGTAATCCTAAGCCTGAAAAGAAGCCCAAAACAAAAGCCAGTAGCACAAGCGTCAAAGTGGTATTATAGACATAAGAAGAAAAAGTTTCACTAAGCAGAGGTCTTTTTAGCTTTTCATGATGTACTTCTATCCATCTTAAGATTTGTGCTAAGGGACGGTTTTTCAGTAAAACTTGCGTTAAACCAAAAGCACGGTTTTCCTCTCTGCTAGAGGGATTGCGTTCTAAAAGTGTGACAAAATTAACATAAGACTTTAGGTTCATCTATTATCTATCCTCTGGACAACCATAAATGATGCATCGTAACTGTTCCCTGTATGCTTCATGGTCATAACTATCTACACGCACAACACCTTCTTCAAAAGCTGCTTTGGCTACAGCTGATGCCACCCAGATAAGTACCTCCTTGTTAAAAGGCAAAGGAATGATATGCTCTTTACCATAAGCTTATATTTTCATTATGATAGGCTGCTTTTACATAATACGGCACTGGCTCTTTTGCCAAAGCAGCCAATGCTTTGGCTGCTGCCATTTTCATACCCTCTGTTATCTTTCTTGCCCGTACATCCAAAGCACCTCTAAAGATAAAAGGAAAGCCCAGTACATTGTTGGTCTGATTCGGATAATCCGAACGCCCTGTAGCGATGATAGCATCAGACCTAACCTCTTTTATCTCTTCGGGAAGTATCTCAGGTGTGGGGTTTGCTAAGGCAAAGATGACAGGTTCGAGCTGCCATCTTGAGAGACCATCTCTTTGGTTAATGCACCAGCTACGGAAAGCCCTAAGAACATATCTGCACCGTCTATCACATCAAGAAGTGTTTTTGCTTCCGTTTCTATGGCAAAAGGTGTCTTATATTTGTTCAGATCACTACGTGAAGTAGAGATAACGCCTTTAGAGTCACACATGATAATATTTTGAACCCCAAGTTTTTTATACATAGTCGCACAAGAAATACCTGCTGCACCTGCACCATTGATCACTATCTTTATCTGCTCTACTTTTTTACCTGTAAGTTCCAGTACATTCATCAGTCCTGCGGTAGTAATGATGGCTGTACCATGTTGATCATCATGAAACACTGGAATATCCAGTTCTTCTTTCAATATACGTTCTATCTCAAAACATCGTGGTGCTGAAATATCTTCAAGATTGATACCCCCAAAGGTTGGAGCAATGGCCTTACAGGTAGCCACGATCTCTTCTACACTATGCACATCCAATTCAATGTCAAAGGCATCCACATTTGCAAACTTTTTAAAGAGTACTACCTTACCTTCCATCACAGGCTTAGAAGCCAATGGGCCTATGTCACCCAACCCCAACACTGCTGTTCCGTCAGAGATGACAGCTACAAGATTCCCACGGTTGGTATATTCAAAAGAAAGATTCTCATCTCTGGCAATCTCAAGACAAGGAACGGCTACACCTGGAGTATATGCCAGTGAAAGTTCATGTTGTGAGTCACAAGGCTTAGTAAGTTTTATGCCTGTTTTTCCATTTTTATGATACGTCAGTATTTCTTCGTTGCTTAGAGTTGCCATTTTTCACCTTGGGTTTAATATCGAATATTATACTGCAAGTATGATAAGGGTTTCTCTATAATAGATGTAAACTTTTGTTTTGATGTATTTCTTAACTCGTGATGAAACTCCAACTTCGTCACGTTCTATCGGTATTTGAACTATATGAATGAATCAGATACTGATAGGAGTTCAACAGCTGGAGCTATTGAACTAGTAAAATGAGAGGTTTATAAGTTACTCCGTTTTTTCTTTTTTATCTCTATTTTTTATATAAAAAGCACCACCAAGACTTCCCAGTGCAACCACCAAAGCTACCAAGGCTTCTATACTTTTTCCATCACTAACAAAACCTATAGCAGCATTTAGTACATAAAAAGACAATGCCGTAGGAGTAAGCCATCCTAATACACCCAGACCAAGTTCACCTAAGACAATAGCCTTTTCAATGAACATATTATGTGACTGATGTTTCTCAGCCATAGTTGTAAAGCGGTTAGGCAAAGTTTTATCTATACCTTTATATACGAGCATGTGATCAGGATGTGGAACAGGTCCACTAAACTGTTCTTTTCTTTCAATAGTCGTAGTGACAACCTCTTCTATACTATTTTCTATAAGCTTAAGGAGTTCAGTCTCAGTTAATGTTATCTGCTTTTCTTGGCTTGGGTGTTCAACTCCTACTACATCAGTATTGTCACTTGGCATCAGAAGTACTTCCTTCTTTTTCTTCGTATTCTAATATTGCATTTGATAGATCTTTCCCCACATCTTCCCATGCCGTATAGATTGTTGATTTTCTACATCTATGGAAAACTCGGATTTCATTATTCGCATCCATTGCTTTACCTATGCCCTGTATGTAACTATTCATAAGTCTACGTTTTATGGTATTTTCTATTTCTGTTCTCAATGATCATCCTTCCAAATTAGATGTGTATATCCATAATGTGATTATCTATTTAGTATCAATTCAATCTAATTATAACTAATTAGCACTAAATAGACAAAGGTTATAACTTTTTATCTATAAAATAAAGGGGATACGAGGCTAGAAATGAAGAGGAGGCGTTTTTTACTTTCATTGTAGAATCCCTTTAAAGACTCTACTTGATTTTTACTTATTTGTTAGACTAATTTAATTATTATTCAAAATACTCTTCAATAATCTGAGGAAAAAGTTTCATTGTTTTTATAGCTTTGTCAATTTTAGGTTGGAATACTTCTGCTGAATTAGGATAACCTTTGATAAATTCGTTGTAAATGCCGATCTTGTCTTCCATGTGTTCTTCTAGCGCGTCAAGTACGGATTGCATATTTTCTTTGGACGTGGCATACTTCATAAGCAGTTCAAACATACGTTTTCTTGGATGAATAGCCATAGAGTCACCAGCAACCAATGCGATATTTTTGATATCCCAACGAGAGATATAAATACCAGATACATGAGGTGCTATTAATTTAGCATACAATGCTTCTGTATAAGAAGGATAGTCTTTGAGGTCTACCTCTTCATCTGAGTCACACTGACCATCAGGACCAAATGCAGGTTTACCATTAAAGTTTTGCTGACTTATATTTTCAAATTCTTTTCTTAAATCTTGTATATTATCCATTTTTTTCTCCTATCAACAGTGGAATATCATCCACGTCTATCTTTGTATCAAACCAACGATTTGCAAGCAACATTATCTTTGCGACAAAAAGTATCTGGTCATCTAAAAACTCTGGTTTTTCAAAGAGTGCAGCAGCGTCATCTGCTAGACAATACCCATACACCTCTCCTTCTTTAATCTCTATAAAATCGACACGCCCTTCTCTTTGTGGCACAAGCATCCAGTGTTTTACAATAGCTTATAGCCTTTTCTCCAAACTCACGTTCTATCATCATCTTATCTACTTTAGATTGTCCGACACTAGTCATAGTGATCTGAAAGTTCTCATCAGTGATATTTAATGCGATAGCTGTGGCATTTTCACTGTTGATGTTTCATAATCTTATTGAAATACCTTCGCATATAACCCGTTTGGGCATTATGTCCCAAAATGGTACAAAGTTTTGTATCTGGCTTAATCTCATGTGGTTGCATATTATTCGTCCTCTTTCTTTTCTTCAAACAAAGCTTTCATAGACAAAGCATTGGAGTGTAAGAACATAGCTTCTTCTTCTTCTAACATACAGCGTGGACAAGCTTGTTCTCCACCTGTGTAGGTAAAGTTGTTACCACATTCATTACATCTTTTGATGTCAAAAGTTGCCAAGGTTCTTTGGGTAGGTTCAAAAAATTCTTTGATTTCAAATCCACTTTGAAGTTGGATGGCATTGGGTTCGCAAACATCATGACATAAACGACACTTCACACAGAGCATAGAATCAAAATTTATCAGTGAAAACTTACCATTGGATGAGAGTGCGCCTGTAGGACAGATACGATAACAAATTTGACAATTGGTACACGTGTCATCTACAAACTTTTGAGAGGTAAATGATACTTCTTCTTCGGGTAATATCTCAAAAGTATCTGGCACACCCGCATGTTTTAGTGTGGTGAAAAGTATTTTACGTTTATCAGGTAAGTTCTTTTCTCTTATTTTGGCGATGATATGCACATCTAACGCAAATGTTTTTAATTCATCTGCTTCCACTGCTTCATCAAATGTCATTTTATGTCTTACCACACCTTTAAGTGAAGCATTGCCTAAAAAAGATCGTCTTGAAGAAACTTCATCTTCACTTTCATTTTCCAATTTAGGAACATCTTCAGCGATATGATTACTCACAAGTTGTTTTTCACTAAATGAAGAGAGTACAAAATTTGCCTCTTCTATCCGTGCATTGATCTGCTCATAAAGTATACTTGTATCATCATAAGAACTCAAATCCAAAGTAATCTCTTCTTCACTGGCAAGCGCCAAAGAAATCAAATGTTCTACACTCAAAACAGAGATACAAGGTACATTAAATTTTGGAGAGATAAGCCTTACTTTTGATTCCAAAAAAGAAAAGAAAAATTCTGTTGTAGAAAAGTCCGATAAGGAAAAAGCTTCTGTAGGACAAACACCTACACAAGAAGCTGCTTCAACACCTGTGTTGTTTGCAAAACTTGGTAAGTTGTCTACAAGTTGTATGGACTCTGGACAAGCATCTATACATTTGCTACAGTCTGAAAATTTACTTGTTGCTCTGACACAAGAGGCTATCTCTAAATGTAAAGACATTAAGCTTGTGTACTACAGTGTTTTTCAAGCTGTTCAGTCACATATTCAAAGTCACTCAACATAAATTCTAAAGCCAATTCTGCTCCATCATGATATAGAGGTGTACGGGATTCTCGTTTTGCATTGATGAGGAACAGTGGTGTCCACTCTAAAAGATGTTCTTTCAAAAATGCACGTTGTACTTGCATCAATTCACAAATACCATCTTTGTCATCTGCAATCAATGCTTTTTGAAGTGCCACACATAGCATATACATAAATTCTAACTCAACACCGATATGATCCGCACTTACCACTCTTGCTTTATCTAGCTCAACACGAAAATCTAGTTCATTATAGAGTTCTAAGACGGGGTTATCTCCCCCACTCTCTATCATCTGGTCATCTCTGGTATAAAAACTTTCATACGGTACCAAATGCATGAGAAAAAGGTTTGTAAAGTCTACATTAAAATGTTTTTCTATCATTTCTTTATGAGAAAGGTCTTTACGCTTATCCCATGCTTTATAGTTAGGGAAGAAAGCAAATAAATCTTCATCACTTTCAATCTGTTCTAAAAATTTTTCATCTACTTCAACAAGCATTAATCTTGAGATCAATGCATATATAGCGATACGGCTTTCTATCTCTTGTTTCATTTGTTCCATGATTGTTACCCTTATATTTTACGCACTATACCACTTTCAAGATAAATAAAACTTAATAAAATTAGTTATCTGGGAAATCGTATACTTGCTGAGATAACGTTCCCATCGAGACGATGGGAACGAGATTTATGTCAATTATTTTGTAATTTTTACAGCATAAGCTTTGTCAGACAAAGGTACAGCTGGACGTTTAATATGTTGAGGACGTCTAAGTGTATCTGTCTCATCAAGAGGACGGGTTAAGTCATCTCTCCAAGATTGATATACTTTCATGTTGTTCTCATAGTTTACATAAATATCACCTATTTGGTCATCTTTAGCTGCAAGTTCAAGCACCACTTTTTGATGCCAAGCATGGTTACCTGCAATTGGATCTGGGTGTGAAGGTGCTACAGCATTTTGCCAAGAACCAGAAAGACCATCCCACCAAATGTTGTCAAGGTCTCTGTTGTACTCTTTAAACTGCCAAGAGTCTTTGTTTTCATTCATACCATCTACGATACCTTGTGTTGGCTTCAGTGTTCCGATTTTACCATCCATTGTCATATCATACAGTGGTGCACCAAGACCCATAATACCTAGTTTGTGTTCAAACCCAGGAATATCCACTGCATTTTTAAGTTTCCATCTACCTGCGTGATGGGAACAAGCCATAACGCCAGGCATAGTCGCTTCAGTTGGAACAGCCATAGCAATAAAGTAACCAGAGTCAAGACCAGAAACCGTATCTGTAATCGTTACTTTAACAGCATCTCCACGCTTAATACCAAGTTTCTTAGCATCTTCCGTATAAATCCAAACCGGATTATGGTTTTGTGAAATCTCCATAAGGTGTTTAGAATTGACTGAACGTGTGTGAATATTATATGGCAATCTAAAGATTGTATTTAATGCAAACTCATTGTCCTTTTGCATAAAGTCATGGTGAACTTGACTTACAACGTGTGTCATTTTCACTCTGTCTTCTTTTGTTGTTGGGTAGATAGGTATAGCGTACTCTGGCCATTTCCAATCTTTGAACCACTCACAGTAGAAGTCAAGTTTTTTAGTCAATGTATGGAACCCTTGTACAAGTTCTCCATCCACTTCAACACCAATCGCTTTTTCTTTACCATGAGAATCTGTAGCCATAATAACACCAAATTCATCTTTTCTTACATTTTCTTCTGCATATTCATGCCCATGAGAAATATAAGTAGAACCTACTTTTTTTAAGTGGTCTTTCCTGTGGTTTAAAGATATTGTCTTCTTCTAACCAAGTACCTCTATCTCTCATCAGTTCATAGTTAGGATACTTAGAATCAGGATGTGCTGCTTTTGCTGCTTTTCTAAGGTTAGGAAGCTTGTCAAATGCTGCTTGATACCATTCTGGGATCGTCACTGCTCTTTTTGGATCTTCTTTTGAAGCCCAGTATTTTCTAACACCTAAAGATCCATCAGGATCTACATGATGCACCATCATATTTGCCCAGAATTCTACTTCTTCCCATACTTCTCCAAGACCCGCTTTAACGTGTGCTTCAAGTGTCGCTCTGGTTGGATCTTTTGGTTTCCAACCCATTTTTTCTAAAGCAACTCTAAGTGCAGGTTGTCTAAAGCTTAACCATCTTTTTGGTTCTGTTGCTTCAGAGTGTTGGTCATGTCTTTCACCCGCAAGTCCAACAGGAAGGATGAAGTCACAATACCAGTTAGTCTCTGACCAAGTAGGAGAAAGGTTAAAGGACATTTCGATTTTATCTTCACGCTTAAGAAGCTCAATCCATCTAAATCCATCTGGATTAATCCAAACAGGGTTATACATACGAGGAATCCATACTGCTAATTTCTCAGGTACGTTAAGACCTTTGGCATTCCATTTATCTCTCCACTCATCATCGAGAAGTAAGTGAGGCATAATATGAGACATTTCATAAGAACTCAATGGATACTCAGGTGGCCAAGCGATTTCGTTCCAAACATCCACTTTTGGAGGTCTTACACCTGCCTGTGCCGCTGCGTCACCTTTACCATTGACTGAAATGACATGCCAGTGGTGAAGTCCAACGCCACCTTTGTCACCAGCCATCGCACCACGAAGAACAAATGGTAAGAATGCAGATCTAGCGATCATCCATCCACCTTTGTGACCTATTGGTCCTGCTCTCCAAATGTAGGTTGCGACTCTAGCACCTGCATCGATGAACATATCGTAAAGTTTTTCTACGATACGTTTTTCGATACGACATTCTTGGGCCACAAAATCAAGAGTATAAGGAGAATACATTTCAGCAATCATCGTGATGAAATCTTCGTAAGTATTTCCTTCAGGAATAGACTTGATATACTTCTTCTCAAGAAGTACTTCAAGATAATCTCTGTCTTGCATCAAACGATCCCAGTTTACCCAGTTTTTTACAAAATTGTGGTTTACAAGATCTTCACCATTAAGTCCTTTTTCGTTAAGGATTCTGTTTGCAAGGTAGAGATAAAGTGCTGTCTCTGTCCCTGGCCAACAAGGTACCCATAAATCTGCCATACCCGCAGAGTTAGAAAGTCTAGGATCCATAACAACAAGTTTAGCACCTTTTTTTACGTGCTTCAGCAATACGCCCTGCTGCCTGTTGGAAGTAGTGACCTGCATCTGCTGCGTGAGAAGACTGAAGGAAGATCAACTTTGCATTTGCCCAATCAGGTGAGTTTCTGTCATCGTTGGACCACTGAATAGTCCCTTGTCTAGCACCTGCAGAACAGATGTTAGTATGTGAATCATATCCGTCAAGACCCATAGAGTGTGGTATACGGTGACCGAAACCATTTTCATTTGGACGACCCACGTGATACATGATGGATTTTTTAGACATCTCATCACCCACTTTAAGCGTATCGTGCATTTTCTTACCGATCTTCGCCATCGCCGCGTCCCAAGTCGTTCTTACCCACTTACCTTCACCTCTTTTAGAACCTGGAGCTCTCATTAAAGGGAAAGGTATTCTGTCTGGATCGTACATTTGTGACTGAGCTGCATAACCCTTCGCACAGTTTCTACCACGAGATCCTGAGTGAAGTGGATTACCCATATATTTACGAACGGCTAATTGTCCACCTGCTTTATAGGTAGAAAGATCTACCCACGCAGTCAAACCACATGAAGCTTCACAGTTGGAACAGGCTGTGGGAACAAGCATATATTCTGTAGCTTTGATTCCATCAGGATTGTCTTCACTTTGTACACCATTTCTTAATGTACCACCACGTTTCCAGTCATGACCAGAAAGTTCCGTAAAGCTATCCCACTCTTCTAATGGTGGGTAAAAAGCAAGTGTTTCAGGTGTTGGGGTAAACTTTGTATTTGCCGCAGCTGGTGTTGCTGCTACCGTTTCAAATACACCAGCAGCAAGTGTTGCACCTGCTACAGAGTATGCTGTACCTTTAAGAAAAGATCTTCTACCTTCTATAAAAGAAGGATTTTCATTTTTCATTGATTTTGTCATATATATCTCCTTAACTAAGCGGTAACATTTGTGGAATCTTAAGCCATACATCTTTTACAAAGAATAGCCCCACCAATGCTGCAAGTGCTGCAAATCTAAGCAGCGTCATATTTTCTGATTTCATGTAACTCATTCCTAAGAAGAATGGAATAATAAATCCAACTGTCATACCAAACCAAAACTCAACATTATAAGCTCCACCTGAGTGAACAAATTCTAAGATCGCTTCTGCTTCTGAAGATTTGAAGGAGAAGAAATACTCAGACATATACATCATAAAAGAGAAAAATACTGCAATCGTCAGTACCAATGCCAAATCTTTTCTAGCTTCTTTAGACCAAGACCCAGATACAAAGATAAGCGCTGCAGAACCAGCCATAAGAGCTGCCCACATCATTTGCATAACTTCAGTAGGTGCTTGCCATAACTCTCTAGCCGATGCCTGTGCCATGATAATCGCAGTATACGTAGTCACAGGAATCGCTAAAAATACCATAAATGGCATGATTTTTTCATACACAGCTGAATTATTTCTCGCTGCGGCTGTTACTTTACATTTTTTGCCACCCAATGATGGGAATGCATCTGCAACACCAATCACCATAAGCACAGAAACAAGTCCTAAGAAAGTAGAAGCTAACCATGCACCAACAGTAATAGACGAAGTCCAGTGTGGATGTGTAAAGATATGAATCATTCTATAGGGTTGGTGTAAATCGATCAAAGTAAAGAATAAAAAGACATTAAGTGCTAAAAATGCTATGATTGGCATGATCCATCTTAAGTTAGGCATATCATCTTTTGAATGTCTAAACCATAAAAATGCTGCCAAGAAGACAACACCCGTACCGATACTTTTTGCCCACATATTAACTGTGATTATACTACCCCAAACAATACCTTGAATAGGCACATCAAGTGTGACAATCGCTTGTGTTGCGTGTATTGTACTTTCTACCATCTTAGTGACCTCCCTCTTCTTCATGTGACTCTGTAGCTGCAGCAGAGTTCATGAAACTTGTATTGTCAGGTTTTTCATGCCCAACAAATGGTGCTAAAAATCTATCTAAAATACCATGGTTCTTGTCCCCTACATGGTCTAAATGTGTAATATTATTGAAAAGGTTATAGCCTTCAATTCTTTGGTGTGCTAGTGGGTTCAATGTTTGATTACCACCACCGACATAAAAGTGTGTTGGAGAAGTATGTTTTTCAGGTTTACGTACTTGTACCGCACCTTTATGCTCCATAATATACAATGATATATTTGAGTGATCATCTTCAAGATCTCCAAAGATATTTGCTTCGACTGGACAGGCAACAACACAAGCAGGCATCATACCAGACTCAATACGGTGTGCACAATAGGTACATTTGTCCGCAGTATTTGTCTCTGGATCCATATAGATCGCTCCATAAGGACAGGCCATCATACAACCTGCACATCCAATACATCTATCAGAGTCAATATTGACAATACCATTTTCCAAATAGTGTAATGCCGATACTGGACAAATACGCTCACATGGTGCAGACTCACAGTGGTTACAACGTAAAGGTGTAAAAGATCTTCTTGTATCTGGGAATGTCCCTAGATCAATATATTTTACACGTAAACGCCATGTACTAAGTGGTACTTCATTTTCCACTTTACAAGCAATCTCACAACCTTTACAACCCATACATAGGTTAAGGTCAACTAAAAAACCTAATTTCATGCTTCCTCCTTAAATTTAGCTATTCTTATAAAAAACTATAAAAACATATAATCTATTTTTTAGATTACGTTAAACGCATAGAATCATACTATAAAAGTTTGGATTAAATAATGGTTATTTACCCCATTATTTAATGATATTTAACTATACTGTGCCATACCGCAATATATACATCAGTATAAGTGATATTATTTATATATAAATTCTATGTATATATGGATTATTCTGCTGATTCTTCTATAATACTTTTCATCGTTGCTTGTGCCTTAGTGAGTATCTCTAGTATTTTTTTATCTTTTATGGCCAAAGAGGACGTAAGGTTTGCAATACTCAAGGTAACAATTTCAGTTTTATTGCTTCCTTTTTTGTGATAAATCACCATAGTACAAGGAGCAAATGCTCCAGCTTCTGGTTTTTCTTTAGAAAGTTCATAAATAATCTTCAACTTACAAAGAGAATACGCATCATAAAACATATACTCTTCTTTTTTCTCTTCAAGTAGTACTTTATTGAAGTCAATATAATTAGCCACTATAAAACCTGTAGGCTTCATCTCACTCTCCATCATCATCATCATATCATCTCTAGCTTCCATAGCGTCTGCATCATCTACATCAAAACTATACATAGTATAAAGCTGCTTGTCTGTTGAAATATTTGTATAAGATAATGGACTCTCAACTGCCGCAGGTAATACTTTAACGATAGTCTCTCGTGTTAGCTTTTCAAGTTTAGCAAACAATGCATCTTTTTCTTTAATGATATTTTCTTGTGCTTTTGAGCTAAGAAATGCAATATAAAAATCATCCTCACCTTTACGCTGATACGTAGCAATAGAAAAGGGAGTAAAAATACCACTTTTTGAGTACTTAGGCACCAATGCTATAGATGTTTCATGATGATACACGGACATAAGGTTGTAACTGTTAAAAGTTGTAGCCTGAAATTGCTTCTGATAAGGACCATTCATATCTTGATTTTTAGCTACGACATAGCCATTCATAGTCAAGCCATCCGCCAAAGTTTGTGCTGTAATCGCGTAATCTTTATTGGCTACTTTATAAAGTATAATATCTTCATTGGTTGCGGCAGTTGCGTAAGAGAGGAGAATGCTGAGTAGCACTATAATTTTTTTCATGTATCTATCCTTTTTTTGATACAATGACTATAGCAAATAAGTGTAAAGAATATGTAAATACTAGGGTTGTGTGTAGCTATACCCTTGTAATTTTCTCTCTATTATCTCTACAATACCTGCTGTAGCGAATCCTATATCATCAAGTAAATCTTTTTTTATCTATATGTAGTGTTTTCATTGTGTTTCCACAAGCTATAAATTCTACGTCATATGTCATCAGTGCTTCTATACGTTTACGTATCTCTGCATCACCTTTTTTGAGTAAAGACTTCAGACCCTGCCCATACGCAACGATAACCACTTCTGTGTTTTCAAGTCCATAAAACTTTAGTACATTATTGACAGTACTGATAATACGGTTCACTTCTTTAGCATCTGAACTTGCAATAGAAAAAATCAATTGCCTAGGATTGTCCATAGCTGGCTTTGGGTCAGCAAACTCTGTTTCTGCAAACCCCATACTGCACAATAATACAAATGCCATGAGTATTTTTTTCATTTTTTACCTTTTTTCTGAATTTTAGCTTTTACTTCCCCTAGTATAACAAGAAAATCTTCTTTGTTCCATGCGCCAGGAATGTTACTTATAAGCTTAGAATTTTTATCGATAAAAATAAAGCTTGGCGTTAAACTCACCTTTAAACCAAGAGGTGTTTTTGTAGTAGATAGATCTATTTCAACGCAGACGAAGTCTTTTTCTAAAGCGCTTATCACATCTTCTTCTATCATCGTAGCTGCATCCATTTTTTTACAAAAACGACACTCTTTTGTCATTACTTTTATCATAATAATCTTATCTTCTTTTTTTGCTTTTTTAATGCTTTAGTAAAATCTATATACTCAATACCTTGTTCTTCAGTACTCTCTTCTTCATACATTTCAAGCTCTCTAAATGCTTCAAATACATTTCTACTATGCAAGACATCATAAAGTTTCATATCTTTATACTCTAGCATCACTACATGTTTCGTAATCTCATCTATACCCACATCATTTTCTAAAGCTTCTAAAATTTGTTTTTTCATCTTGCTAAGATAGCTTTTAAAACCCTGCGTAGCATTAGCATCTGTTGCATACCCATGTCCACCTACTATGACTTTAGCATGCAAGTCATCTATCAAATCTAAAGCTTTAAGCGAACCTATGATGGAACCATCACGCAAAGAACTTAGCCTGTCATTAAAAACCACATCACCTGCAAAGACTATCTGTTCACTAGCCATATAGACAATAAGATCACCCTCAGTATGTGCCTTGTCTACCATCTGTTTTATTTCAAATGTTTTATCTGAAACCTTTAGTGTAAGATTACTATCTACTATAGTGTCTAGTTCTACAATCTTTGTTTTACCATAAATTGCTTTGCCTAAAGCACGTTGCATTCTCGTTTCCATACCTGTTACAACATTTTGCTCATACGTCCTTGGACCTATCAACAAAGCGCCTTTACTTTTATAAAAGTTATTGCCTAACCAATGATCATCATGGTCATGGGTATTAATCACATATTTTACAGGGAGTTTTGCAATTTTTTGCATTTCATTATAGGCTTGAGAAGCATAAGAAAAAGTAGGGCCACTGTCAATGACAACGAACCCTTCTTTTGTTTGGACAAAACATGTGTTTACCATATTACCGCCATTTTCTTTGCTTATGTTTTCAGGTGCTCCAAAAAAACAGTAAACATCTTTAGCAAGTTCTACAGGCTTTAAGTGATACTCATAAGCCTGTAGAGTCAAAAATGACACACATAAAACAATCATGTTTTTCATAACTTCATCCTAGAAAAGGTAGTTAAATTCTAAACGAAATTCATCATATGACCAATCTGCCTTATAATCCGTAAGACTACCCACTTTAAAAGTCTTATCATCCGCAGATACATGACCATAACGCATTCTCATTTGAAGGTCTTTTGTAATGTTGGTCCATGTATCAATATGGATTACATTAGAATCTGAAGGAACTGCTTTATTATCATCAAAATCCTGCATTGCGTAACGGATACTTGCTTTCCATGTAGGATTAAATTTATACACTGCTCTTAGCATGATGGTTTCAGTGTTTGCAAACCAGTTATATTGTGCCATTGCTCTGGTAAATCCACCGGTAGGGAATCCTCTCCAAGGTGCAATAATATCTGCTTCATCCGCAACTTTAGAGTAACCCAATCTAAAGAAACCTTTCTTCTCTGGCATCAAAATATCTAATCTCGCATTGAAAAGGTTTGTATCTAGTGAACCGTTTACACTTGGGTCATATCCTGCGAGAGAACCACCTAGTGCATTACTATCACCCGCAACCACTCCTCCACCATCATCCATCTGCATAAAGTGACGAATTCCTGGTCTTACTGCCCATCCTGAATCAAAAAGAGGAATCTTGTAATGTGCTTCAATAACAAAATCTTTCACTACCCCAGGAATCTGTAAATAACTTCCTGTTAATTTCAAATTTTTAATGTACTTAGTGCTAATATCAGCAAGATACATGTCATGATTAGGATCTTCACCCGCGGCGACAAAGTTATTATAATTTAAGCCTCTATGTTTACCTGCATCATCATTGTTATTCCAAGATTCACCGTTTGCATCTTTAAACGTAATGACATCATGCGCATCTTCATGATCTCTCAATTTTTGTGCACCAAACCAAGCTAAACGTACCGTTGTCTTAGGTGCTATTTTAATTGCGGCAGTCACACCATCAAAGGTATTTGGAATCATTTTAGTATCATTGGAAGCTGTAAAAACAGATTCAAACAATTGACGACCAACTTTAACATCTACTGTACCATTGTTATATTCTAAAAATGCTTGACCTAGCGCATGTATACCATAACTACCACCTTGTTTAACTTTGAAGCGACTGAACGTGTCTTTACCTGCTTTAACCCTTCCTATATCTGCATCATCTGCTCTCCAAAACTCTGGATTTAACGACCCATAGTACCCCATAGTAAAACTAAAATGGTTTAATGCAGCTGACTTATAGATAAGGCTTCCACCTATACCCATACTTTTAGCACCATCATTGTTTGCACCATCTGCTGCCCATTCCCAATAAAATGTATTTGTTCTTAATCGACCATAAAAAACACCCTCAGAAAACATATCATGTATATTATCTGCTGTTCCTGGCAAAACATTATAATTTAGTGTCATATTTCCATTTAACGTTCTTTTTGGCTTATCAGACACAATCTTCGCTGGCTCTATTTCTTCTTTTATATCTCCACCAGCCATCAATCCTGTATTCATAAGCAGGACTGCTGATGTAATAATTCCTAATTTTATTCTTTCCTTGTTCATTATGAACCCCTTTATTATTTTTTGTATTAACCATTTAATTTTTGTGCGTTATAATAAATTGTGATTCTACATCACAACCATGGGTGCCCCGCCTCCAGAACAAAAGAGACCAACAATGTATTCAAACAAAGAGACGAGGCACGGTTTTACATACTTAACACTTAGCACCTTTGACTGGACATCCACAATCCATATCTAACACTTTCACATTAGACTCCATGCTGATATCAACTACTTTATTTTTACGAATGTAATCACTCACCACTTCATAGACTGGACGTATGATTTTTTCATCTAAGTTTTCACCTACATTTTGTAAGTTTCCACCCCATGAAGAGACTCTGTATGTTTTCTTCATATCAATAGGTTTACCACCTATCATAAAGTCAGAAATACGCTTACCCGATGGAGCAGAGATAGTGATACTATAACTAGCACCTGTCACCCTACTCATATCACCACCTTGCTGTAAAAGTGGATTGGCATTAAACACATTATCTGCAATGTCTTCCATGAGATTAAATATAACTTCACCTTTGAGGTCAAAAGTATAGACTTCAGGGTAGGTAATAGCTGTCATTTCGTACACATTGTCTTTCAGTATGTCTCCACCTGGGAGTACTGTTGTACCCCATCTATAGCCTGGATTGAAATTAATATCAGATTTCATTTCATCTTCTATTGCCATACCGATAAGTGAATCAAAGGTAGAGTAAAAGGTATCACGTTTATAAAGTAGACCTTTTGTTGTACCTAGCACTTCATTTAACTCTTTGTTGTATGGTTTGTACCACTTTTCTACCAAATCTACACCTGCTTTATCCGCAGGGATAAGATTGGAAGCCACAGGCATAAGCTTAAAGTTATAATCAACCACTTTTTTATTTTTAATATCTATATCTAATCTGCCTACATACTTACCATGGCTACCCGAAATCAAAATAACCGTATCATTGACGATAATCGGATCAGGACTAGGATCATGTGTATGTCCACTTAAGATAAAGTCTACACCTGTCACTTTTTTCGCCAATTCTTGATCCACAGAGAATCCGTCATGACTTAGCACAACAATACAGTCTACTTTTTTCTCTTTACGAAGCATATTTACATACTCTTGTAAAGATTCATGACGTAATCCGAAACTCCAACCCTCTGTAAACTTCTTAGGGTTTGCAGTAGAGGTAAACGGAAATGACTGTCCGATGATACCTATCTTCGCACCACCAATTTCTTTTATAGAGTATGGAGGGAAGATAAGCTCTTCAAAGTCATCAGAAAAAGGATCATTGTCAATCACATTTTGTGAGATAAACTCTCCATCTAGTTTGCCAATGAGTTCATGAACACGTTCTTTACCATAAGTAAATTCCCAGTGTCCGACCATCACATCTACACCCAAATAGTTTTGCGCATCAACAATGGCTTCACCAGCTGTTTTAAGAGCAACTGCTGTACCTTGCCATGTGTCGCCAGAATCAAGAAGCAAAACATTTTTTGCCCCTCTTTCTTTTTTCACATGATCTATAATAGGTTTCATATGTGCAATACCACCCATTTTTCCAAACTTTTTAGCAAGTTCAGAAAAATCATTATGTGTATCAAAATATGCATCTAAGGTACCTGGTTGAATGTTGTAATGCTTTTGAAATGCCTCACCACAGATAAATCCAGGCGTTCCTACAAGATTCTTCGCAGAAATAAGCGTTGATGGCTCTCTCCAGTAAAGTGGTTTAATGTGTGCATGCATATCACAGATGTGAAGTATCGTTGCCTTACCTTTTGCCTCAAAATCAACTACATTAGAAAAAGAAAGTTTTTTAATTCTTTCTTTTCCTGCTTCACCTGCAAAAAGATTTGTCCCTCCGACTGCACCTAGGAGTCCTAAGGAAGCAGCTATCTGGAGAAAGTCTCGTCTGTCTATTTCCATCTTATCTCCTTATCTTTTTAAACCAGGAATAGCAATTTTTTTGCCTTTCTCTTTAGCCAAAGTAGCAATATACACTTCAAGTGCAATCATCTCTTTAGAACCTATAGGTATCACCTTAAGCAGTGCATTTTTCATACATCCTTGAAATCTTCTTTGTGGTGTTCTTAGACTAGATTTCGTCATACGGTACGCAGGCCAAGTTCCAGCAACTGCCACTTCTCCCAAATCTGGTAGAGGTTGTGTTCTAAGTACTTGCCCAACAATGTCAGCAGAGTGACATGAGTTACAAGAAAGTCCTCTTCCTCCACGTGCCGTCAAATATGTCGTCTTTCCTAGTGCATAAGAAGCTTTGATATGTTCGTCAGCTTCTACATCAATATTGATAAGTTCATCATTTGCTAATGACTTTACATACGCCAACATAGAAAACATTTTTCCAGATTTTAGTTTTGTTTTCTTTTTACCTTGTTCTACTTGCATGACCTGTAAAACCTGATCAATACCTACAACATTTCCAAGTTTTTTAATATAACGAGGAAACCCTGCGATATATTTGGGTAAATCTTTCTCTGATACTTCAAGAAACTTAGCTAAAGCTTCTTCTCCACCTAATGCCTCTTCAAGTATCTCGCCACCCTCTTCAACATAAATTTCTGCAGGATTGTTTTCTAACATTTCTGTATACATTGCTCTATCGGCATCACTCATAGCAAACTGCTCTCCAGCGTTAAGCTGAAGCATCGCCATAGTTCCCAAGAAAGCTAATGATAATAATACTTTTCTCATGACTTATCCTTTTGGCTTAAGTTTTTTACTCTTAGAATTTTTCTCACCTGTGTTATCTGTATAGTCAACCGTTATTTTACCTTTGCCTAGTACTTTCATATTGACTGAGAAATAAGGGTTTGTAGATACTGTTTCCCATACTTTCATCGTCGTAAATGGTTTTCCATCTAGTGAAAAAGTAATACTATCAATATAGTGTGCTGGTTTAATTTTTCCAGTTTTTTTATTTTTTTGTAATCCTGTATCCATAGGATGAATCACTATAAAGTCAACTTTTATAATATCACCTACTTTAAACTTTTTAGGTTTAAATTTAATCATTGATTTTCTTGCTTCTGCCATTTTTATTCCTTTATATTATTCATTTTGTACCTTACCTTTTTGGTTCGGAGACTTCTATATATTTGGTCAAAAATTAAATCAACCACACCCACCGATAGTTACTTTTACACTTTTTGCTGTAGTAAGAAACGAACCATCACTAAGTTCTACAAGTGCTACAACATCTTGTGTACCTGCAAGTTTGATTCTTGTTGCAAAATAACCTTTTGCATTCATTGGTGTAAGCATGACATCTGCACATCTGGCATTTCCATTTTTTGTACTCAAAACATGTATCGCTTTGACATGATCTGCATCAGTCATCGGACTTTCAACGTTCACTTTTACAGGAACCACTGCACCATTTTCAGCAATTTCAGGCACTGTAAGTTTGATTTTGTCACTTTGTGTTGCTGCTTTTCCGCCAGTAATAGCTGCAACTGCTGCATCATACGTTAAGACATTTTTACCCTTAGCTGCATCTTTTGCCAAAAGTGATGATGGCGTTGCTATCGCTGCAACGACTGATGCTGCACACATACTTTTTATAAAATTTCTTCTTTCCATGTTTATTCCTTTTTTATTTTTACTTTTTACTTTTATCTGCCATCACATAAGCAGTATAATCACAAATTTCCTGCTCATTAAACAACCCTGTAGTTAAATTTACAGTCATATGCGTATTTGCATTGTCTACTCTAGGATCTGCTATTTTTTGGTATACAAACTGTGCATCTCTTACTTTCGTATCTAGGAACATCGCTTTGTATCCTGTTAAACTAGGACCTATGTTTCCCGCACCTTTAGCACCTTCTATATCATGACAGGCGACACAGTTTCCATACTGTTTAGGTTTCTTCTTCACTTTTCCATCTTTGCCTGTTTTTTCGACAAATTTAGCTAAGCCTTTAGGTAGTTTTCCTTTTGCTTTTTTACCATTGAGGTTGTTAAACATAAAATTCCCTCTTGCAATAGCTTGGGCATCAGTCAAGTCACAAGACTTTGGCATCGTAAACTCTGTTGCACCAGGCATCAAATCTTTTTCTATCAGTTTTGTAGCATCTGGCATATCATATGCTTTTGTCAAATCTACAGCACATAAGGCTGCGGAAGCCGATAAAAATAATGAAACACAGGCAAGATATTTTATTTTTGTATGCATTCATACTCCTTTTTATTTGTTTTCAGGAGTATGATAACAAGGAAGTGTAAAAAAAGTGTAAAAAAGCGAGATAAGTTTTTATTATTAAATTTTATACGTAAAATATGTATTGAAAAGTAGTACCTTCGTTAATTTTGGATTGTACATCAAGTTTAATATTCTCCTCATCAATAATCTGCTTCACAATATTTAAGCCAATACCAAAGCCTCCTTTGGTTTCATCTTCTCTATAGTAGCGTGAAAATATTTTATCAATATCTTTAATACCTACGCCATAATCTTTTACAGTAAATACAATGGTTTCTTTTTCCCTATAGAGTGAGATCTCCACTATAGTGTCCGATAAACTATATTTAATTGCATTTGAAATGGTATTATCAACAATACGCTGTAACTTGGTTTTTGAAAAAGTATACTCCAAAGGGATGGTGATATCTGTCTTTAAAGTAATATCTTTTAAATTTGCTACTTCTTTAAAATAATCCACACGATTTTGTATAAATTGTCCCATAAAGATACTTTGTACCGTACGCTTAACTCTACCTTGTTTTACAAGATAATCCATATCATCATAGATGGTAGAAAGTGTTTTTGAAGCAGATTTCATACGTTGTAAGTATTTATTTTCACCATGTTTATTGACAAATAAATCTATGTTGATATTTATGATACTAAGTGGTGTATTGATTTCATGCATAGAATCTTTAATGAAATTATCTAACTGTCGATTGAGTTTTTCAAAAGGTGAAGAAAAGTTGCGTAACAACAAAAATGAAAATAAAAACAAAGTAATAACAATAGTTATCATCACGCTAGTTGCCAAATAATAAATATTATTGGCTGTATGTTCAGTGGATACCAATAAGTAATTGGCTGAAAAATAGTAGTCCGGAGGAAGAATATATATATAATAATAGTGGCTTCCTTTTTTATGAAAGCCTTCAGTAAAGGAAGATGGCTTAAAATCTAAAGTTGAAAAAATAACCTGATACCTATCACCATAAAGTGCAGATTTATATTCTTTATAGCGAGGAAAATGATAAATCTTATCACTATTATCATAACGTTGCATAGAGTTTATAATTGTTTTAACCTGTGACTTCAAAGAAAGTTTCACTTTAGCTTCATCTATTTGTAAAAGTAACAATACATAGACAACCAATGGCACGATAAGTAGTAGTGCTAAGATAGCAGTATAAATGAAAGCATACTTTTTTGCAAATCCTTGAGTATCAAAAATCAATACTATATCCTACACCACGGACATTTTTTATAAAATCTTTTTCAAGTTTTTTACGTAAATTACCTACTTGTACACGTATATTTGCAGAGTCAACCCACTCACCCCACACTTCTTCCCAAAACATTTCACACCCCACAACAGAACCTCTTTGCTTAATAAGAAGCTCTAGTATTTTTGTCTCTGTCTTGGCAAGAGAAATACCTTCTCCATTAAGTGTTAGTTTCATTTTTTTCACATTATACTTATAGTTAAAAGGCAGTTCTATTAGCTCATCTATAGAAGAAAAACATTGAATCTTAACTACTTGTTCAACACGTAACTTCAACTCTGCTAGATCAAAAGGTTTACGTATATAATCACAGGCTCCACACTCATATCCCCTGCTTAAATCATCTATATCGGTAAGAGAAGTAATGAAAATGGCAGGTGTTTTATTGTCATCTTTTCGTAACTCTGCAAGCATTTCAAAGCCATTTTTTTCTCCAGGAACTTTCACATCCAAAAGAAGTAAATCATAAGGTGTTTCATAAATAGCATCATAGGCATCATCTGAATTAATAAAACATCTGACCTCATACCCACAATCTTCCAAAAACTCTCTCATGCTTAACGCCAACACCGTTTCATCTTCTAAAATAAGTATTTTCATCGTACCTCACCTGTCTTTTTTTCTTTATGTGAACTGTCCAATATTATATCTATAAGTTCATTTTTTGTATAGTTGTTGAGCATAGTATGTGCTTTAGCTTCTAAGTGTAGTTTATCTTCTTTTTGCAATTTAGGTAAAAGTTCTATTAAATCTTTATCTACTTTGCTACGAAAACTTCCATAAGGATGTTCCCACTGATCTACAACTTTTTCAATGTCATCACTAGAGAATTGTGTAAAAAATGAAATATCTTGTTCATCTTTTTCATAGATTTGTAATGTATCCTCAGGTATTGCCAATAGATACACACCTATCTGCTTATTTTTACCATTGTACATCGGTTCATAGAGATATAAAATATCCTCTTGATACACATAGTTTTTAGCTTTTAACGCGTCCCACTTCAACATTTCAATTTTGTCTATAAATTGTTCATTATAATTTTGATTTGCAATAACATATTCATCTAAGATAGGAAAATCACGCATAAGTTCAGCCTGTTCAAGATATTTTTCATCCATAAGAGCAAAAAGTTCTATACCTTTTTTACGTAATTTAATAGCAAATTCATCAATAAACTTTATGACTTCCAAGTACCCTAAGATTTTATCTCCAGAACGTATGGGGACAGTGGTCTTAAAGGTAAGTAGTCTTCCCGTTTCCATACCTACTTTTGGCTGTTTTTTTTCATTTACACTATCCAAATCATCTCTAAACCACCAAATGGGCATGCCTTCAAACCCTTCATTCCAACTCCGTGCAAAGATAAAAAAATCAGGGGTCAAAACTTGTAGACGTAAAGACTTTAAATGTGTATATTTTTTAAAACGATTAGAAATGTTGGAAAGTATTTTATAGCCTCTGCTCTCATTCTCTGAACTAAGTGCATTTTTTAATTGTCCATCTTCTGAGAGTGCCATAGAAAATGAAAGTAAATCTACCATTTCATAGTCAAGTCCCATTCTAAAATTCTTCACCACACGATCACTTAAATTTACTAGCCTTGCTTCTTTATCTTGTCTCACAAAAAAGACAAGAGAGGCAAAAAGTAAAATAAGTATAAGAAAGACTGCATAAAGTAATTTTTGATTAAATCTACTACTTATACTCTGCCCTTTTTTATTATTCTCCAAGCTACACCTTTATGAATATGAATCAATTATTATACATTATTTTTATATAACTTAAATTATAATATGACATCATACATTTACATATAATTTACTATTTTTAGCTATGATAAAATAAAAAGGATACCTTATGCAAAAAATACTACTTCTCTTACTTGCATCTTTTACTCTAATTTTAGCGGAAGAATCTGCTGCCAAAGTTGTGTATGACCTCAGCACCAAAAATATCAAAGCCTTTGAACTAAAAATACTCAAAGCCATCGTCGCAAACAAAGCCTACTATGAAAGTAAACTCAAAGAACTAGATGTTACCGTGGTCATACATGGAGGTGCATACAAGTACTTTGTTAAAGATCCCGTTAATTCCAAATACAAAGATGATAAAGCTCTTTTATCAAACTACAGTGAATTAAAAAAACGTATCAAATCCATGTCAGACACTTATGATGTAGAATTTCTTATGTGTGGTGCAGGTATGCCAAAACATGGACTTAGCCCCAAAGATATAGTCAAATTTGTTACAATCATCCCAAACTCAACCATAGGTCTGATTGATAAACAAAATGAAGGCTATGCATATATACCAGTAGGAGATAAATAATGGCAAAGTTATAAATTGTACCCCACTCCAAAGCGTTTTTTAAATTTTTGTATCAACCAGCCCCCTTTTTGGCGTTTCGTAATCTTTTGTAATTCTATAGCCGCTCTTTGATGACTTATACGATGATTTGTTAAATCTTTATAAATATCATTTGCTTTTTTTCTTCTCTTTACTGCATCTCCAGCATCCATAAAAGATTCAATGATTATCAATATATGATAGAGTATCTTTTCAGACAAAGAGACGCTTACAGGTTGGTCAGACGAAAGTTTTAGGTTCTCTAACTTTGCAGTGTTTAACTTTTTTTCTATCAGTTGTATTTGAGATTGATAATATTCATTTTGCGTGGCATTAGCACTTTTTGCAATGTCTATACTTTTTTGCGTCAATTCAAAGCTTAAGGGACCATGTTCATCAAATTCAGCTAAGGCATCAATACCTTTACGTACCACTTCGCTCTCTTTACCCATAATAGCTTGGCACATAGTATAACAGTCATTCCATGCTACCCATCTATATGCAAAATCTAGCCCTGTACCCTTAATATTTTGTATACCTATAATGTTATTTTCCATACCTGGTGGCGTTGCTTTAGAAATAGCTTGTATTACTTGATTTCCTGTTGCATGATAGTTATTTACTACTACTATTCTATTTTTCAGCCATTTCCAAAGCAGTTTTCTAAATAAAACTGTCAATTCTTCACTCTCATACGCTTCTAACGACTTCTTAACTATGGCACTATATTCCTCATATTCCAATGCATATTTAGTATAAAATACTAAAAGTTCTGTCTTATCTATCAACATAGATTGTAACATTTCTAGATCTTCATAGTTAGACAAAATATCTATCTTCTTGTCTTCATTTATATCATACGCATC
Organism: Sulfurovum sp.; assembly: GCA_030949725.1. Taxonomy (GTDB): domain Bacteria; phylum Campylobacterota; class Campylobacteria; order Campylobacterales; family Sulfurovaceae; genus Sulfurovum. The sequence continues at coordinate 36,832 of JAUZSE010000021.1, forward strand.
CAACATTATCGAGAGTTTTTCTTTTAGCTGTTGCTTACTTCTTATAATTCTAAAATGTTTAGCATAGTTTTTTAACCCATCATACACACTCTCCTTACCTTCAGGAGACAAAGAAATCTTAAATTGGTACTCCGACCAAGATTCTTCCAAATAACTATTAAAACCTTCTAGGTTTGAGCCTATTAAGACATGGCAATCTGCTACTATGTCTTCTACTACCAACGAAGCAAAAACACGAGACCTAGACACTCTGTCCGCACGGTTATTTATGACTGTTGAAATAAATATATGTGGCTTATCTTCATCACTTATCTTTCCCAATCCCATACGGTCCCAATTACCCAAGGCTCCAAAACGTTCATTTGCACTCATACCGTTAATAAACAACAATCTACTCTTCCCTACTTTTGCAGAAGGATACGCCTTCAGTACTCCTAAGTCAGGCACAATATTGTCTGCCATTGCTTTAAGTGCTTCATCTTCATTGATATCAAGTTCATAAGCCATGCCCAAAACAAGTGCTATATTATAAGTATGCTCTTCGTATGGAAACCTAGATAATATATCGGGTGCTATTAGTCCAGCTTTTAGCCACCCTACAGAAATGCTCTTTGTATTGACTGTTTTTGCATATGCCCCCAATATAGGATACATCACTTCTTCACTAGAAATAAGCGTTGAATTCTCAGGTATAAAGTTCGTCATTACCTGTGGTATATTAATACCAGCAGGACCTTGTAAGTCTTCATGATCGGGGTAGGTATTTGTAATCGTAGCAATATCATCTTTCATCCAACGTTTTTGAAGTATTTCAACATAAGAAGGTGTAAGTCCCATACTTTCCCATAAATACACATCTACATTGAGCTTATCTGCAAGAAGTACCGTATCCGCTTGCTCCCAAATAGTTGCTTTGTCATAAGGACGAAATAAAAATATCTCTCGCATACGAGAAAAAGAATCAGAATGCAGAAACATCGCTTCATTCCCTGATGTTTTAGAAAAAACTTTAAGCCCTAAGCTATTAAAAAGTGCTGCCTTTAGTCTTTCGGTTCCTGATTTTCCTCTCGTGCCCCAACCTCCAACACTCAAAGGAATCCTCTTTCTCGCCAGTACGACTTTACGTGAGACAATAATATGTCGTAAAAAGAATAAAGAAAAAATAGCTATTAGAAAAAAGACCAAGTCACTTAATGTATTTTGGTAAGCAGAAATAAAATAGTTATAGAGTTCATCTTGTCTTTGAGGAGAGATCAATACTACAGGAAGACCCATAGAAAAAAACTTAGTAGTACTGGAATCTTCTTTCATATAAGGCTTAAAATCTATTTTAAATCCTAGTTTTTTCATAGCTACTATATAGGCATTAGGTGCCTGTGTTGAATTTTCTCTCCAATTTCTAAGATTTGCTATATTTGCATAATCCCAAGAGAGTTTCACCTTTGTATAGATACGAGACAAGAAGAACTTAGGTGGACTAATAGTTGTCCTCCCATCACTACTATAAATTTTATACGGTTTTATACGTAATGTGGACTGCGTAAGGGAAGATAGGAAATGATCAGGCAAAGGCAAGTAAGGTCTCCAACTATCCTCTTCAGGTATATAATAAGGCTCTCCAGGAACTTTTGTAGGTGCCTGTTCTGCCAATATAGAAGAAGGAAAATGGTGTGTACCTTCAAATATACGTGCTATGGTATGTAGAAATGCTTCTCTTTTATCTGGGGAAGGATGAGAAAATTCATAGAGAATTCGCCACATACGTCTACCAAAACGCTCAGACCTGTATAATATATAAGCCCCAAATAAAGTTTCTTTAAGTTCAAGTGAAAAATCATTTTGAGCAATGACAGAAAGTATACGGTAAAGTTCATCTTCTTTATTTTTGTAAAATATTTTGGGAAACTTTTTCCCCTTACCTACTTCAATACTCTCTACAAATAGTAACAATGCCTCATACCTCTTGTATCTATTTTGAGTATCAGTCACCCATATAAGCTCTTGTATCATCATGCTATAGCGTTTAATCGATATAGGTATATCCTCTCTAGATAGTAAAGCTGTAAAGTTAGCTTTGACAGCTTTAATATTTAAATAACTGCGTATATCTTTTTGTCTAGATTCTTCATATAATTTACCCAAACAAAAAAGTGCCGTTTTCAATACAAAAGGATCTTTTTCTATAACAAGACTACGCCACAAAAGCATATGAAACTCTTTTTTATGCTGTCCTTCTTTTAAGGCTTGAGTTATACTCAAAGCTCTTACACTTTTATCTGTATCATGCAGGATAAACTGTTCTTTGAGGTATTGCAACTTTGGATGATCGAGTAATGGTAATGATTTTGCAATAGCCTGTCTCACATAGGGACTAGGATCTTTTAAAATAATATCTCTTATGAGCAGAAAGATAAGATTACTTTTATCTATATATTTAAATGCTAGTATAGCAATATGATGTCGCACAAAAATAGTATCAGGATCTTCATATAAAGATGCACGTACTTCAACAATCTTTATGAAGGATGCTATTTCTGTAAATGCTAAAAATTCTATAGCCTCATTTTGAATCCATACATTTTCACTTTTAGAAAGGGCTATACGATAGATGAATTTAAAAAGTTTTTCATCCATTAGCTGATTGTCTAAATCTATCTCAAAACAATATGCAATTTTTACGATGACTTTAAAAAGCTTATGGCTTAAAAAAGGTTCATCCCTATATCGTACTAATTTTAAAAATCTTCTATTTAAATCCAAACTATCCCATAATAATTTATTATATATTCCATGGTTTTTCAGTAGTTCTATACTACTACCTATGCGTTCTAGTGATACTATGATACAACGCTGATTTGCAGATATTTCAGACCCTATTCTTTCGCTAAGTGCATCCCCATCAAACCATCTATCTAAGGCTAAAGTATCTTTATATAACTCACGTCTTGAGGGATTAAAGCGTTGTGCATAATCTAGAATAATATTTTCTTTGTCTTCTTTTGTTAAAGAAAAAGATAATTCTTTTTTTAAATCTTTGAGTAATAGTGTAAGAATCATTGCTTCATCTAACTTAGTCTCGATATAAGAAAAAAGAAAATCTATAAAACCTTCTATTTCTTCATTTAAAATAAACTGATGATTTCCACTATCTTCTTTATTTTCATCAAAAGACATCTTAAGATCTTTAAGCTGCTCAATATCAACATACCTAGAAAGTGAGGTTAGGTTGTAGTGCAATAAGATATCAATAGATATACTATCTTTCTTCATAATTTAGTCTCAATCTTAAAGAATTAAATATTTTTTCATCAGGCATAAAATTATAAAATCTTCTATTATTACTATAATGCCAAGTTATGCCTAGTCCAAATTCAAGATCATCATTTTGTAATTCATACTTCAATCCCACATCAAACTGTAAACGATCCGTACCTATGAATTTTTCAAATCTGACACGCGTTCCTATATTGTCAATATTCACACCTTCTCTTCTATGGCGATCTTCCAAATAATACCATTTATTATAAAACAATCTAATATCAAAAGGATGAACATGATGATACACATTAAGTTGTGATTTAAAATTATCTACAATAGCAAGCTGTTCATTAGATTGTAATTTTGTTTTAAGTGTAAACCTCAAATCATCATAAGGTTGATAGGAAAGATCATATTTACCATATATACCATATTGATGATCTCTCTTATATTGGCTATAAACCCATGGATCTAATGAATCGTGATTGGTATTATCTGAATCCAAGAAGTATCTAAATACCCCTCCTCCATACCTGTGTTTCCATTTCGGGTCTAAGATTTTTTCAATAACAATATCAGCCTTAAACTCAAAGTTTTTAAACCAATAAAGATTGTTATTTTGCATATATCCATTAACTTCAAAAGTAGATGATGCATTATCTATAAGAGGTACATTGAGATACAACTTGTGTTTGAAACCATATAATTTATTGTCATATAATTTTGAGAAATAATGCACGCGTAAATAATTATCTTCCAAAAACTGCGTTCTAAAATAAGCTCCGACTTGCATCACATTTTCTGTTTTAAAGTCTTCATTATCTTCGGAACCAAGCCTTTGATTAAAAAATCTTACTTCTGTAGTAAATGTAGATTCATGGTCTTCTATAGGTATTAACCTTGAAGTATTATGATCATGTACTCCTAATGAAAAAGTTCTTTTCTTAGCACTCAATAAAAAAGGCATATTTGAAGGTACATCTAATAACTTTGATGTATTCTTTAGTAAATCATGTTCTAGTCTTGAGACATGTACCAAACTCTCTGAATGAGGATATATAGGTAAAACCTCATAGCGATACTCCCTATCTTCAGATAAATACTTGTACAGAATATTTTGAATACCCGAGGGATTGTAGGCTTCTATACGTAAAAGTTTTGGACCTTTTGCATAAATAATAATTGGATCTTTATGGCTCGTCGCATAATAACGTTTAGTCGTTTCTCTTGAAATTTTTTTCATATTTTCATACATATTAAAAGCGAAATAATGTGTAGATAGAGGATCTATCAATCGTACTTTGATACTATGCTCTCCTACAGGTAAATCAAAATGCTTTACCCAATTCTTTTTTAGGGTATTTAACTCTATGACCTCTTCTTGTTCATTGTCTAAAGTAATTCCAATATATAAAGTGTTAGAAATAAAATATTTTGGACTAAACTGTTTACCTTCTAAAGTAAAACGTTGATTACCAGAAAAATGAATCACTTTAATATCTGAGCCATGCAATACCACATCATATGAATTAATACCAGCCAATAGAAATAATCTATTTTTTTGCATGACTGAGTTAGGGTTCCATGAGGGGACAAGAATATCTTGAAATCCTAGTGTAGCCTGTGGGGTCTTATAGGGTACAAAACTACTATATGCTAGCATAGGTGCCAAAATACTTTTTATATAAGGATTAGATATATTTTCAAAGGACATCACTGCATGTGCTTGAGAATTATATCTATGATCCAACGTCTCATACATATAATTCCATAAAAGTGATGAGGTATAAGGTATCGTTTCTTGAAAAGGTACATCCCTCCAAGAAGTAGCATTATAATCAGATGTTTGCAATATTTGTTTATGCAATGGTAGCACATCCGATTCTTTAATAAAATGACTTTTCATGCTTATGAGGATTGGATTTTCATAACTATGCATCGTTAAAATATGACTACCCTTTCCCAAGATTAAAGATAGGTTATTTGAGACACTTATATTTCTATCTTCTGGTTTTATAGTTAATGAAGTTGAAGGTTTATATTGGGTTAGGGGATAGTGGTATATCTTTTCATTGTGTTCTATCTTCATCCAGGCAAAATGTTTTACAGGAGAAGAAAAACGTATATCAAATTCTATGCGAATAGGTCCTTCTACTTTTACTTGTAAAGGATGGACAACACTAGCAGCATGCATTTTAAACTCTAAATGTCTTTGCTCGCTATACACAGTTTTCACACCTCCATTCATCTCTATATGTATATGCTTCGCACTAAGATTCTCTGTTTTTTCTTCTCTGCTAATAAGCCTTATTTTCTTCTCTAGAAACTGATTTTCTGTTATTCCTGTCAAATAACTATTTTTTTCTTCACAAAGATATTCATAGAGTTGTATTTTATTTTGTAACAAAGAGAGTTCGCATATTTTAAATATAGTATCATAATCTCTTTTAAGAAGCAGTAAAATATTTAATGATAAACCTAGCTGCCCTTTTTTATGTAATAACGTTGCTATTTCCTTCAAAACTAATGCTGAACTTGTTCTATAGAAATAAGCACTATGCCATATAAGTTTTTCTGTATCATTTGATGATAGACTAAGTAATAACCTATAGGCAGACTCTTGTATCCTCTTGTCAGGATTTAAAAGTAAGGCATGTTTCGCAATATTTCTTGCAGTAAAGATATCATTATGTATTAATGTTTGGGCATATTCTAGTGACTCCTTACCTGCGATATCCTGATTTTCTATATTGTTATATGCTTGTCTAATTTGGGCAAGTATCCATAATCGTAGGGGGTGTGTATGTTCATACCAAGAATTGAATGACTTACCCTCTAGCAATGGTTTATGTAGAGAATCAAAAAATTTATGAAATGTTTGACCATATTCATGTGCCAACATATGAGGAGTATCTTTATAAATACTTCCTTTTCTCATACGTAAAGAAATTTTAAATTTAGCCATTTGTTTAGAACGCGTAAACTTAATACTTTTACTTCCTTTAGGAAGTAAAATATGTATCGTACCTGTTCCTAAGAGTAATGGTTTTTTACATGTATTGTGTAATGTAGCTACTATCTCCTTAGCTCTCCTATCCGTATAAGAAGCATACGCAGTCAAACCTCGACTAAAACTTCTATTTTCTAAGTCTGCATTGATACCATACTCTAACGTTTTATAATGTTTATTATCCACATATACATCAAGTTGTTTATCTTTTTTATCATTATTAAAGACAGTGATTTCAAGTTCTGTATCTTCACTTAAAGGTGCATCAAATTTATATTCTAAATATTTATATTGTGGCACACGATAAAGTATTTTAATCTCTACACGCCTATTGGACGCTTCACTATTCTCATCTAATGTTTTAATAAGTTGATTCTCTTCTCCAGTAGAAGCAATAGAAATATTGCTAGGAGGAATACCTAATCGAACCATTTCAGATTTTATACTTTTACTCCGTTTTAGTGAAAGTGCCATATTAAAAATCCTACTTGCAGTAGAATCCGTATACCCAAATAGATAAATATGTGCATAGTCACCTAAATTCTGAATAAGCCTTTGAACTTTACGTTTTTGTCCTTTATTAAGTTTATACGCCCGCGTTTTAAAATAAAACTTTTCTAAAGTCTTATTTATATCAACTAAAGTTTCAGACATATAGTCTACAGGTACCTCTGCTAACACAGCACTTTTAATCGTATTTAAATGTGCCATGGTATACTTAGGATTTAATGCAGAGATTTTTTCATGTACTTCTTCTAAGTAAAGTGTTCTTATCCCATAATTAGCCTCAGATAAAAAAGATCCTTTAGGGATAACTGTAGGATAAAGCTGCTTCATAAAAGTAGATATATTTGCCGACCTTTCAAGTCCATTTTTTTGAAAACTATCGACTAAGTACTCTTTATTAAGAAGTATTGACTTTCTTCTTTCTAAGCCATCATCTCTATTGGAGTTTGACCATATAGGCTGATTAATTTCATCTAGGGTATGAGGTACTACCCAACTCAGATTCATGTCATTTATAGGATTTATCACATTCTTTTTATATATATTTGCACGAATCAAGACATCACTATTTATATCTAGTTCTATCAGATTATTATCTTCCGTAAGGGAAATAAAATGTGATGTTTTATCTGTCACTACTCTTTGTTTAAAGTTATTAGAGTCATCTGTGTAAGAAAAGCTAGAGCTATTTAAGGTCTCTAATGTTTTTTTCTTTAGTCCCATTTACCTTAAGTCCAATACGCTGTCTGTAGAGATTCATGTTTTTAATAGGAGGGAGTAAGCTTCTCATAGTTAATTTTAAGGTGCCTGGACCTTTGACATTAAAATGTACTTTCTCTTTTTCTTTAAAACTATAATAACTCTCGGTAAAAGAATTCAAAATAGAGTTAACTTTTAGATGCTGACCTGACAATGGTATTTCTATACCTTTCATCCTATTTAACACTGAAGTATTTAATGTGGTATAAAAAAAAGACCTTGACATTAACTTTAGATGAAAGTGTAACAGAGAGTATTTGACTATTTTCATTATAAATGACATAATCTTTATTCTCATTTTTAACTAAAGTATACTTTTCAGACAATCGTCCATCTAATGATACTTTAGCAACAAAGTTGTTATCTATCTTATCAACAGGGACGATAAACAAAGATTCATTTGGCTTGATAAGGATAGTGCAATTCAAATCATCTGAAATAAAATGATACTTGTTACCTGCCTTGTTTTTAGATACTACCTGCGTCAAGGGTAGTGGTATTATAGTTTGTGGTATTCTAATATGCTTAGCATTAAAAACAACAAAAGGGTTGACATCAGCAAGAAGAACAAGATTAAAATATAGCAGTAAAGATATTAGTTTCATTATTGTAGACATCTTTGTATTTTGTTTCGTAATGATTTATCTGACCTTAAGTCATCTCGAAATGATTTATTTAACTCTAGGTGTATAAAATTATGATACCCATTTTCTTTAAGTATGATAGCTTGTGCATTGGTTGTTCCACCTAGTACAAATATATCCTTACCAAAGACTCGTGTAGCATAGTTTAAAGTATTCATACATTCTGATATATTTACGGTTTTCTTACTAGGTAATGTCGTTGTACTTATGATTGATTTTACCTTTTTCTCAGCCTCTGTTTTTCGATTTAGTTTAGAGAACCCATGCCATTGATAGATAAAATCATCTTGATACACAGAAGCAAAAGCTAAATGAAATGCATTAAATAAAGTATATTTAGTATGAGCTACATCACATATTTTTCTATGTACAGTATTAAATGCTATCGCCTTATAAGGATATTCCCTCATAAACTTATACCCAATATTAGCCGTTCCTAAATCAAAGAAACGATGTGGAATGCTTAATAAATTATGCTTAGAAGCACCATTTCGAATGATATAAAATCCCCAACCTCTTTTGACCTCATTCGTAATAGCTATAGAATTTTCATCTATATTTACTACCCTAAGTCCAAATGACTCAAGTAATTTAACTTGACTTTTGGTATCTATTTTACCTAAAAATAAATTTTCAAATAAATAAACTGCTTGTTTAAATTCAGCACTAGAAAATGCTACATAAACTGTAGCTTGACTTTGTATATACAGTTTCTTTAATTGTGTACTTGCATTGGCAAATATAATAAAAAGAAAAGTGATTAATATTACTTTCATGGTGTTTCCTTGCTGATACGTATTTTTGCTTTTGTATTAAGAATAAGATGATTCATAAATAAATAATTTTTAAATTCTGTTTTAGGTGGATATACCGTTATAGTATACTCTCCAATAGGTAAATTTTCACCTAATTTGAGATACATAGGTTCTGACAATGATAAGGTTCCATTTTTATGTGCAATATGAATGGCTTTTTTCCTATTCGCATCAACTTCAAAACGATACTTTTGAAATGTATAGGAAGTATAGGCTCTAGTTTCCATATTTAAATTTGATGTTAACTGCATTTTTATAGGTATGATTCCTATAGGTTCTTTTTCTTCTGTGGCAAACTGAAAGCCTATAGATTCTTCAGAAAACATTTTTTTTATTTTAAATGTTAGAGGTTTAGTAAATGCTATGAAGTTACGCTTAAAATATATATCCCCATTAGCTCTTGTATGGCTCATAAAAAAATCTATATTTTCTGATGGAGAAAAATGTAAGACATGTTCTTCCCTCATAGATAACAAAGGTAAGACAATACTCCCTGATGTCCCCTGAAGTGTCTTACTCTCAATCAATACATTATCCATATAGATATTCACTGGTTTGCTATATGGAGCTGTATGATGATAAATAAGTATGGGAGTAGTCTCGTTGAGACCTGTATCATCTTGAAATAGTAGTTTGGTTTTTTTGAGTGCAGACACTTTCGTATAAATAGCATTCCAACTTTGAGAACGAATATAATTGCCTTCTAGTGGTCGCTTTAATAGCAAAGCATGTCCACGCCATTGTTCTTCTGGGAAAAGTTGCTGATAACTATAATGACCCATTTTGATAAAAGGATCAACATGAGGAATAGCTGGTTGTTTATAAAGTGTTCTTTCCATCTTAATATAAGGTTCTAAATTAAAATCTAGAGGTCGCAAAGTAAACCAACTAGGTAATTGATTAAAGTCAGGTTTATCAAATGTCGAAAACGAATAAATAGGATACTCCTTACTTGCACTACGTGTTGAGATACGTACAAAAATTTCTTTAGAAGAAGACAATATCACTAAGCTTACATTAGAAGGTAGTTCTATATAAAGATAATATGCTTCGCTTTGGGGTATAAAAGGTCTTATATAATCATAGCGTGAAGGTTTAAAAACTATGGTATGATTGAGTACTTTTATCTCATTATTATCCTTGTCTTTTAACGTCACACTTAAGTCTGCTACTTTAACATCTGAACTACGACATTCTACCCGTACATAACGTTTCTTTTTAGCATAAAAAGCATATTCAATACTGTGATTTACATCCAATTGATAATAATGACTAGCGATAATAGGGGGAAGAGTTAAGGGTTCTTTACTAAGATTATCTTTTAGCTCTATAGATGTAGCAGTAGTACTCACAATCTCAAGTAAGCCATCTTCCTTACTTTCAAAATATATAGTCTTTTCACTATGGTCTAAATCATATTTTTTTGTATCTACAAGTATTTTCCCTACATAATACTTTAAAGTTACTATACCAGAAGAAATACTCATAGGTCTGAAAGTGATGTCATACTTTCCTTTCAATAGATGTCGTGCTCCTGAAAGGTTTATATCAGCATAAATATCAGGTTCTATACTTTTATAGGGATATACATTTTCTAGTGCAGTTAAAATATAAAGACGACGCACCTGATAATCCTTCTTTTCTACACCTAAGGGACCATTAGGTTTCCATAGAGAAGAGACAAGGTTATCTTTTTCATTTTTTCTCATGTACTCTGTACCATATATATTCCCTCTGGCTAAATGTTTTTTCTTTGTTTTTGACATACGTTCCCAAGTAATATCTTGACGATATTTTGGTATCTCTTCTAAAAAATAGCTTCGTATCCCTATATCCACAATACGAGGATCTTTTGATTTTATCTTTAAGCGTATTCTTCTAGTATATCTATGATTTTTAAGACTAATAAAAAATGATTGACTTATGTTAGGTTTAAGTGCAGTATCCAAATAAAAAAACTTACTTACAAATGTTTTATTTGCATCTACAAATTGAGCAAAAGAAGTTTTCATATGATATATTTTAGAATCTAATACTAAATTGTCCTTGTCTAAAAATTCATATTTTAAACTATAATATATATCTTTATTATCTTCCATCCTATCAATATTTGAAACAAAGTTTACAGTAGACATAAATTTTAATTGTGTAACAAATGAATTTATCTCAAAAGTAAGCCACTGTTCTTCAAACATAAGATAGGTTAGCTTACTCTTTATAGATTTATCTAACAGTGATTCTTTCATAGTATCTGACTGAAATAAATTAAAATTAGTACGAGGATCAAAATATATAAATAGTATACCAAAGAAAATAACTATTCCAAAAATGTTACGTATTATTTTACGCATGTATCCTCCACTCTTAAAATATCTATAAGATTAGAATAAAACTCCTCTATCTGCTCTTTAAATATCGTATCATCACATTCTATCCTTACTGTATCGTAAGGAGGCTCTGCATTCAGTTTAATAATTCCAATAAACTTCTTTTCTAGCTTTTGATAGACAAATAAATAAGACTGTAGATTATAAATATCCACAATGACTTCAAGCTCAAAATTTTCATTAGTATAAAGACTCTCTAATTCACTAATATCACGATTCGTCAGATAATGTGTCAAATGCAAGAACACATCTTCAGAGTAATTAGTAAATTTTTTAAGTGCTATCGTTTCTATATATTCAATAAAAGAAGTGCTACGTACATCTATCCCTAATGTTTTAAACTGCTGCATTAGCATATCCTTTGGTGTTGCCTGCCTATATTGTCTACGAAGAGAAGCTGGTAACCAAAGTATATTAAATGTATTATTTAAGGATTGTTTCAGATACTGTGATTGTATGGCTTGAGCATTATACCCTGCACTTTCAATACTTCCATCATTAATTCCTATAGGTATATATTTTTGTAAATAATCATAGATTAATTGTTCTTCATCATTTAATTGTGTACGATTTTCAAAAACCTTATGCAATGCCAAAATGGCCTTAGGAGAGCTAGAAATAAGATTTTGTTTCATGCCTCTTACCTGAAGTACATTCATAGAGGTATCTTTACTTTCCCTATACAATACTTGACTCAATAAACTAAAAATGCTTCTTTTGTTTTCAAAACGTATTACATCTGCACTGCCATCAGTATTGGTCAATGGATGCGTACCACTTAAGAGTAATACCTTGGCATTAAGCCGTACAAACAATACAAGACTTGATTCAAAAGTATTGGATTCATGAAATGGCCGTGGTGTCTGAATAGCAATATTCTCTGCTTCTCCTACCTTAAAAATATATGTACCCCAGTATCGTTTTGTCCTACTAGCTACTTCATGTAAAATAATGTAACTTTTACCCTGCATCACATCGTCATACCATGTTAATGTATAGCCTAGAGATTTCGCTGCTATCGCTATAGGATATAGGTTTAATTTCATACTATCAATATCTAATTTATCTTTATTCTTTATATTCAGAATATTATAAATCGGTGTAAAAACCGTATTGTCAAAAAAGAGTAATTCTTGGATATTAGGTGCTATATATACACCAGAATTCTTTTTTGAAATCTCAAGTTTTTTATCTAAAACCCAAGAATTAAGAAGTCCTTCTATCGTATCCAGTGAAGACTTATGATTCAAATTATTTTTAAAGTAATATTCTGAAGAAATAAGCTGTAATCTATCTTTTTCAGTGAGATAAAGTTCTGCAAACCCATTATGTGTGACCGTCTTTTGTATAGATGATTCTGTTTTATCATCCCATGTTATATTTAAAGAAGGAAGTAATATTTTAAGTCTTGCTAGCTTAAATGCTTTAGGCATATACCCTTGTACAAAAAGGGTAGAAACACTCTCTTCATATAGAATATTGGAAAAGAGTTCTTTATGTAATGCATTGTTTAATGCTCTTATTTGTACGACATTGTCTTTTGCATAATGTTTATGTACTGTATGGTAGATACTATAATAGTTATTGAAAATATCTGAAGCTAATTTTCTTTCTATAGCAAATGGTACTCCACTAATAGATAATACTTTTGCATTGCTAAGCTTCATTATAAGCACAGCACTTTCCATAATATTTGAGGTTTCTAAAGGATAAGGTACTTCAATGAGCAGTTTATTTTTTTCTTTTAAATCTATAATATAGAGTCCCCATACATAATAGCCATCCACTTGCGATAATATGAGATAACGTTCTTGAAGTATCATGATTTTATAATGTAGCGCAGACAAAAGCATTTGGATTTGGATTGAATGTTTCTCATACCCCTCATCAATAAGCGTTAAGACTTTTTCAAATTGACCTAACTCAGAGGGTGTAGGTTTTTGAATATGTACTTCATTACTCTTACCATAAAGATATATTTTCTGTTTTTCAAGGTAAGTTATCAGATTGCTACTGTCCTTTTCTGCTTTAACTAAGGATACAGAAGAATTAGGTTTCGTATAGAATAAAGAAAACTCTGGTAAAAGTGTGAGTGTATACCCTATCACTGTAGCAATAAAAATAGAAATCAATGAAGTTTGTAATGTCGTTCTTGTAAATAATGGTATACTAATTTTATCGTACATTTTTACAGCAATCAATGTGGAAAGAAGATAACCAAACCCAAAATAATCTGAAACTTTATCTTCAGGTATAAAATAAACTATCCCCAAAGAAAGAAGCACTTTATAAAAAAACCCAACATTAAAAAATAGTACAATTTTTCTAGCACCCTCCATAGTTATATTACTGAATATAGGAAGTTTCAATACTAACATAGCCAAAAAGAATATCAGATATGCTTCTAAAAAAAGAGGTCAATATTTTCATAGGTTGATACCATTGTAGAGCCAATAAGGCTGGCACCAAAATACCATTAAATTCCCAACCATAAAAAAAGATTCATTCGTGACGCAACAAAAGCAGTCACTAGTAAAATAATATAAGACTTAGGACTAGCCAAGATAGACCCTGCTATATCTTCATACAAATACCCAATATTGCTAAGAGAAAAATTTGTATATTCAATCAATATATAACGTACTATAATATACGTTATCCCTAATGTAATAACTAACTGAAATAAACCACTAATGAGTTTTGGTTTCCATAAATAGTTGGCTATGAGTGCCACAATAATAAGTCCAAAACTATGTAAACTATCTTGTACATCTAAGTTTACACCATAGGTAGAAATACTATAGTGGGTTAACCAAGGTAAGGCCCATCCATCGAAAAAAAGCCTTACCGCAACACTTCCTAGCAATAATGCAAAAAACCTATCACGTCCAAAAAAGTTTGTCCATAAACTATGTCTTGATGCAACTTCAGAAATAAGATATATTAACTGATAAGTAAGTACACTTTCAAAAAAAATAACCACTACAGATAAAGGCTTAATCAGTAGGAGTGGTGTCAAGTACCCAGGAACAATTAAGCCTGTAAAAACCCATCCAAAACGAAGATTAAAAAAAGCAACAACCATGATACCAATCCAAACGGTAGTGACAACAGAATGAGAAAGGTAACTAGCGGGTAATATAGGTAAATAAATATCAAACATGTGTTATCTTTGACATTAAAAATGCACTATTCTTAGTGATAAATGCAAGCCAATACCTTCACTAAGGTCACTAAAAAAATACATGTCTCCTGTCCATGACTTTAGTAACTTGAAAATACTATATAACTCTTTATAGCCCTCAGGAATAGAAGCCTCATACATAAAGTAAGACATGAATTGTGTACTAGGTATACCAACTCCATTACTATGTAATACGATATTTAAAAACTCACCTCTTTCTTCAATAATTATATCAATCACCCCATTTGCTTCAGTATCTTCAATAAGAATATAAAGTAAATAGATTAAATATTCATTAATCTTATTCAGTGACACCAATACATAGGGTAGTGTATCTGCTGAGGTTATATTAAAGTTAATATTTTTATCCTTCAATCTCTTTCTTATATATTGACAAGAATACTCGATATTTTCTATTATATTTATAGGAAATAAATCATCTTGATAATCCTCTATATTTTGCTCCATTAACATAGTAAATTTATGGTAAGAATAGTATAAAGAATGGAGTTGGTTCTTTATATTTATAAAAAACTCTTGTTCTATAGATGTTAATATATTGGTATCCAACCTATTAATAGTTTGTTCAAGTGCATGTATTCTATTTTTATTTTCAGACAATGATTTATCAAAAATATTTTTTTTAAAATGAAATAATTTATCTATAAAATCAAATTCTAAGAAAGAAAAGATAATGCCATAGGTATCAAACAAATAACTCTCAGTAAATTTATTATTTATATCATTTTTTGTTAAAGCTGATACGATCAATAAAAGTTTTTTTTGACTCTTATTACAATATATAAATTGTTTATGCTCCGTGTTATTCATCACAACATTTCGAATAATGTCTTGCGCTTGTATAAGTGTAATATCTGCTAAAGCATTAAGCATCAAGGGTGCATTTAAAGTATAGGCACTCACGTCTTCTTCTTTTAATAAATCTTCCATTTTCTTATTTAAATCCAATATATTACCAAATAAATTATACGAAATAAATGAAGAGGGACCAAGATCAGAGATCGTATCAGATAGTGCTATTCGTTTTTCAAAGATACGCATACTGCTATGAAACGTGGACATATTTTCATCATTTATATACGTATCCATAACTTTAGATAGATATTCTTTCTTTTTTTTACGTTTTACAAAATCCATACGTCCATAAAGTAGACTGCTTACTTCTTGCCCTATACGAGACAAAAGTAATAACATATCAGCCTCACTACCATGCTCTAATTTATCTTGAGATATTGCTAAAAAACCTATCACGTTATTGTTATAAATAAGAGGAACTATAGTCTCAACCATAAATGTATCATTATTTGTAAAGAATTGACGAAAAGGTGTCACTGCACTTTTAGATTTAATCGCTGTAGCATATGGTTCTCTTGTATAGTCACGTCTAAGTTCTTTAATTTCATCTAACTCACAATTATAAGAAGCAATTGCTTTTATGTGTGTATCATAATCAATTTTTTCAAAGATAATGAGCTTATTACTAGGAACTAACTGGCGGATAATACTGATAATATCTAACCAATAAGTATCTGAGTTATAAAAAGTCTTATAAAATGTTTTTTCTCTTATTTTTAGTGTCAATCTATTTAAAATATTTTGTTCACTTTTTTCTTTTAGATTTTGCCAATAATGCATCAAAGAATAATTAATCAAGCTAGTAATAAAAAACATTTCTACTAAAGGTATTACAATTAATCCATAAGATACAGCCATCCAATATAGAAAAGAAGGAACTACAAATATAAAAACAGTATTTATTTTATGATATTTATGATATTTATGAAAAAGTACAATGGATAAAAGGAGCCATAACGTACTAAATATCACCATATATAAAATATATTGTCCTATTGTAAATTCAGAAATCCACTCATTGAACATAAAACTTTTTAAAAAGAATGCAAGATGTCTCTGATGCAAAAATACTTCTTTCTCTTCTATATAGGATGATGCCATCATATAGTGATTGTCTATATTTGACAGTACCACAATCTTATTGGTTAATAATTCTGAGACAACATTGTTTTCTAAAATATCCCTTGCATGTAATTTAGCAAAACTAGGATTACTATTATAATTGATATACTGATTTACTTTAGGCATGTTCTTTTGATTGAATCCTAAATTTAAGGAGGATATATTCTCATAGTCTAAATATGGCACACCTCTGTTAGATGTTCTCTCATATAATTTATTAAAATTATACACCCCAATTTGATTATTATGATTATCAAAATAATTAATATGATCTTTATCTGACATAAAAATAGGCCGTACAAAAAGTATCTGTGGCAACTCTACAAACATAGTATCAAATTCAAGCGTTTTAAATGTTTCATTGTGAAAAACATCTACTAAAAATAATTCTGGTTTTTGTAAATTAACCAAACGAATAACTTTAACTAAATCATCTGATGATATTATAGAGGCATCAATCAAAGTAAATTTTTCATGATGATCATTAGAAGAAGGCAACAAATTATAAGTACGATTATAAATATAGTTATTGAAGAAGAAGAAAACACCACTAGTCCAACCTAATGCGAGCAAAATAAATAATTTGAATAATAATGATAAAAAATAATGGTTTTTAAACATATTTCTAAGATATACTCAACAAAACTAAAAAATCAAGATTACGTGTCTGAAAATTATCATTTTCTAAAATAGAATGATTGAGAAATAGTTCTGATTCTTTTTTGAGAACTTCTTTTTTTAAGAGCAGATCAAGTTCTTTGGATTCATTCTCACCCAATTCTCTATGATTTATAGGGATAGTGCTTGATTTTATTTTGGGGTTTTTGGATTGGATTAGTATATACCTCATCATTTATCTAAAATAACGAAAGAAAAAGTAGATCCTTTTTCTTCTTCACTTTCTATCTCTAGTTTAGAACGGTGCATCGTTAGAATACTTTTTACAATAGAAAGTCCCAAACCCATAGAGTTGTCCCAATTGTGTGTCCCTGAACGGTAAAACTTTTTAGTCACTTTTTCTATATCGGAAGAAGAAATACCTGCACCTTTGTCAGATATAGATATCTGTTCTTTATTCACTACTACTTGGACTAGATCTTTAGAATACTTCAATGCGTTTTCAATGAGATTTTTCAACACGACTTCCAAGAGTGTCCTATCTGCTTCTACTGTATAACTACTTCCCTCTAAAATAATCTCTCTTTGTGGATATTTATCGCTCAAAGAAACTTTTACCTCTTCTGCCAATGTATAAAAATCAAAAGTACTAGGATGCAAAGTCGCTTCCCCACTCTCAAATTTATTCCATAAGACAAGGCGACTCAAAAGTGCTTCAATTTTGAGACCATTATTATAAATTTTATTTAAGAATTTTTCTTGTAAAACTGCAGGAATTTCTTTGTCATCTTCAAGTGTCTGTGCGTATCCCATAATCGAAGCAATCGGGTTGCGAAATTCGTGTGCGATGGCGGAGATCATATCTCCACGTTGACGATTTTTTAGTTTGAGTTTTGCATTATAACGCTGCTTCACATCTTCACGTTTTTTAGAACTACTAAGTGTTTTGATAAGGTTTTGATTGATGTCTTCAAATTCCTGTGTAAAAAAATGTGCCTTATACTCAAATGTATCCACTTTATCCAGATTGCCAAGATTTTCCAAATATTCATTGATGAGATTTAACTCTTTTTGCATACGTTTCGCACCACGGTACACAGTAAATATAAACACCGAGAAACCCAATCCCAATAAAGAAAGTGACAGCAGTGCAACATTTTCATCAGGCACCAAAAGAAGGAAGAATATAGTAAATACAACAAAAATAAATACAGCAACACTCACAAGTCTTGCCATCACATATTCTTTAAAGTGCGGTCTTTTAAATAACATAATAAAGCGCTATTTTATTTAGCTTTTTTTTCAACATCATTGATATAGCTTAAAAAATCTTCTATATTAAAGTATCCAATAATTTCTTCTATCACTGCTTTATTTTCTTTCATAAAAAAAATGGTAGGTACTCCATCTATCGAAGGCAATATAGACATTGCCTTAGCATCTTCTCTCATCACTTTTACCACAACAAACTTTTCAAGTCTTTGCTTCACACTAGCATCTGACAAGGTACCATGTTTCATTTTTTTACACCATCCGCAGTTTTCACCTTCTACAAAAACCATAATATTTTTATGTTCTTTTTTCGCTATATTCAATGCTGTATTTATATCTTTTACCCATTCAAGAGAAAAGAGCGTACTCGAAAAAAGCAAGAGTCCTAATATTATTTTGTTCATATTTATCCTTAATTTAATTAAAATATTTTATAGTATCTTTAAACACATTATAAAGTGCTTTCACTTCTTTGATAGAGGTTCTTTCATTGGGTGCATGAATGGTATCGTTGATCACACCAAACTCAACAACATCTATGCCAAAAGCCCCCATAAATCTTGCATCACTCGTACCTCCAGCTGTTGAAAGTTTGGTATCTATGCCCGTAATGTTCTTTATGCTTTGAGCAAGGCTTTCCACTATTTTTGAGTCTCGGGTCGTAACAAAAGGGTAAGACCCCTGTGCCAATTCTAAGCTATAATCCAAACCTTCAAAACATTTGTCTATGTGTAGCCTAACGTCTTCTTGTGTGGTTTTTGTGGAGTTACGTACATTGAACATCATTTTTAAGGCACTAGGTGTGACATTGGTTACTTCCATTCCTGCACGGATATCTGTGATGACCATTTGACTTGGTGCAAAATCATTGTCACCATTGTCAAGGTTCACCCCTGCTAGTTTTTCCAAAATAGATGCTATTTGATGCACAGGATTAATCGCTTTGGCAGGGTACGCTGCATGCCCTTGTTTGCCTTGAAGTGTCAAGTAACCGTTGATAGAACCTCTACGTCCTATCTTGATGGCATCTCCAAATGTTGTTTCGCAGGTAGGTTCCGCGACGATGCAGTAATCAGGTAGATTCCCTATCTCTTTAAGATGTTCAAGCATAATGACCGTACCATACTTCGCTTCTCCCTCTTCGTCTGAAGTAAGCAAAATAGAAAGTGTGCCTTGAAAGTCTTCAATATCTTTACATGTTTGTATAAATGCTGCCAGACCCGACTTCATGTCTTGTGCCCCACGCGCATAAATGTTACCCTCTTTAATCACAGGCACAAAAGGATTGGTCTCCCAGTTATCTCCTGCAGGTACTACATCTACATGCCCCGCAAAACAAAGATGTGGACCTTCAGAGAATTTTTTGCTAAGAAAAAGGTTTTTGACACCCTCTTTATTGACATACGTAGCCTCATATCCATCAAGATATGCTTCAATAAAGGCTAAAGAGCCAGCATCATCTGGCGTGAGAGACTTGCAAGATAAAAGTTTTAGTAAGAGATCAACAACATTCATAGGGTTCATAGTGTTCTAAATTTTCGGATCATTGACATGTAGGCATCGATGTTTTCAAAACGATGATTGCCCCCATGTTCCACGACAATATGGTGTGTATTATAGAGAGATTGTGCTTTAGTATAATCCAAGAGTTCATCATCACTTTGAAGAAGTACCAAATATCTCCCTTTAAGAGGCAAAACTTTTAAGCTTTTCATCTGTTTTAAGTAAGATTTTTTGAAATTAAATGGCTCATCATCGCAAAAACGTTTTTGCATACCCACATAGGGTGCCAAGGTTTTCCAAGGTTGCGTAGAGGGATTGAGAAGTACAGCTTTGAGTCTATGTTTTTCAGCCAAATATGTGGCATAAAACCCACCCAATGATGAACCCATAAGCAAATCTATCTTTTCCGACTCTATGAGCTTGTCCAGTACTTCTATGGCTTCTTTGGGAGAGAAAGGAAGGTTTGGGGCAATCACACCAATCTCACCAAAGTATGCTTTGAGCATTTTAGATTTATTTCCCCTACCACAAGAAGAAAAACCATGAAGAAAAAGTATCTTTAACATCTTTGTCCTTCTATCTTTCTATAAATTGTTTCAATAAATGTTGCACTTTTATCTCCTATAAAATCATTGCGATAACTTAATTTGCTGATGCCATTTTTTCTTTATATATTCTATTATTTTGTAGTGTACCTTAAAGTAAATTTATATATAATAAGAATAGTAAAAAACACACTACAAATAGGGTAAATAATGCAAATAGACCATACTGTTTTAGCCAAATTAGAAAAACTTTCTCATCTTCGTATTGATGATTCTAAAAAAGAAGAAGTCATGCAACAACTCACAGGTATTCTAAGCTATATAGAAAACCTCAATGAACTCGATACTAAGTCACTTAATCCTACCTTTTCAACACTTGATGGTGGCACACCGTTAAGGGAAGATATTCCTAGAGAAACGACTAGTATTGCTGCTGACATTCTTTCCCATGCACCCAATGGTGAGAATGACTTTTTTATCGTACCTGCGATCATTGAGTAGGAGAAAGTAAGAAATCAAAAAAACTTTGTCATTGAGCGGGATAACAAGGTTATAGTTAGATATAATAAATTTAAATACACATATAAAGGATTTTTATGGCTGCATTTGATATTAAGAAACTACTTCAGAGTGTGGTAGCACATGGTGCATCAGATCTACACCTGGTGTCTCGTACAGAACCACAAATTAGACTTGATGGTACTCTTAAACCAGTAAATCTACCTAAGATGACAGGAGAAGACATCGAAGAGATGTGCTATTCTCTCATTACTGAAAAACAAAAACAACAATATGAAGAATTTAATGAACTTGACTTTGCACTTCTACTCCCAGGGACTGGACGTTTTAGAGCAAACTACTACCGTACTTTAGGCGATCCTGCTGCTGCATTTAGGATTATTCCCATTGATATACCTTCTTTAGATGATTTAAAATCTCCTCCAATCTATAAAGAACTTGTCAAAAGAGAAAAAGGGCTTATACTGGTTACTGGACCTACAGGTTCAGGTAAATCAACAACCCTTGCAGCCATGCTCAATGAAATCAACCTTACGGAACACAAACATATTATCACGGTTGAAGATCCTGTGGAATTCATCCATCAAAATAAAAAATCTGTTTTCTCTCATAGAGGTGTGGGAGATGATACTGCTAGTTTCGCCAAAGCACTTAAATTTTCTATGCGTCAAGATCCAGATATTATATTTATCGGGGAAATGCGAGATAGAGAAACTATTGAAGCAGGACTCACAGCCGCAGAAACAGGTCACCTTGTATTTGCTACACTACACACCTCTTCGGCTCCTGGTACTATTAACCGTATTATTGATGTTTTTAGTGGAGATGAACAACCACAAATCAGAGCTATGATCGCTTCTTCACTCGTGGCAGTCATCGCTCAGGCTTTACTCCCTAAACTGGGTGGGGGTCGTGTGGCTGCTTCGGAGATACTCGTTACCAATCATGCAATATCAAACCTTATCCGTGAAGATAAAGTACACCAAATTTATTCACAAATGCAACTAGGTCAAGGAGATACAGGTATGCAAACGCAAACGCAATCACTGATGAAGTTTTATAAAGATAAGAAAATTTCCCGTGAGATTGCTCTGCAATATGCAAATAGAGCTGATGAAGTGGAAAAAGCACTCATGCACTAAAACTTTTATCTAAAAGTATGTTTCAGATACAATATCAAATAAATAAAGTAACAAGATGAGGGTAATACTATGGATTTTTCAATGATGGACTTCAATTACTTTGATCTCACGATCTCAGCTATCATACTGATATTGGGTATCAAAGGTTTTATACAAGGATTTATAAAAGAGGTATTTGGTCTTGCAGGTCTTATTGGTGGTGTTTACTTTGCTTCAAGATTATCTGATGATGCAGCAGCCTTTATAGAGACAAATTTTTTTCAAATGGAAAATACATCCTTACTCAAACTCATTGGTTTTTTGTCAGTCTTAATCGTTATTTGGTCTGTGGCTACCCTATTGGGTTCACTCTTCTCCAAACTCACAAGTGAAAGTGGCTTAAGTTTCTTAAATCGTCTCTTTGGTTTCATCGCAGGAGGAGGAAAGTACTTTCTTGTTTTTGCACTCATCGTGACTGCCTTAGCAAATGTGAAACTTGTCAAAGATAATTTAGGTAAATATGTTGATGATTCTATACTTTATCCTTTTCTTTTGGAAGCAGGTTCATACCTCATCAAAATTGACACTTCTAATCTCACGATAACGACATCAAATGATAAGAATGTATCTTCCAATGAGATGAGCATCTCTGTCAAAACCAATACTACAACAGACTAAACGAGAATATATGATTGAATATCCCCTACTTTTAGAAAAGTTTCAAACACTTCTCAAAGAAAATACACTCAAATTCACAAAACAAAGAGAGCTTGTTTTAAAGTTTCTCTATGACAACGATGGACATTTTACGCCTGAAGACATCTATACTTTACTCAAACAACAACACCCGGAGATAAACATTGGTATAGCTACGGTATACCGTACACTTTCTCTACTTGAAACCTCACACATTGCTTCTTCTATTTCATTTGGCGTGCAAGGAAAGAAATATGAATTAGGACTCAAAGAACACCATGACCATCTCATCTGTACAAAATGCTCCAAGATCATAGAGTTTTTCGATGAAACTATCGAAACAAAACAAGAAGAGATAGCCAAAGAGTTCAATTTCAAAATGACAGGGCATACGATGAAGATCGTAGGACTTTGTGAAGAGTGTCAAGCACAAGATACATAACCCCAAAAAACGACATTAAAGAAAAACATACTATTTTATACAGGAGACACCTTGATATTTTCAAATCAATATATTCAAGAACGCATTAAAAAAGCAGCACAGTTAAAAGAAGAGGGATTCAACCCCTACCCTACAAATATCCAAAAAGGCATGTCCTCTAAAGATTTTTTAGAAAAATATGCTTACATAGCAGAGCAGGATGCTGAAGAAAAAAAAGATGAGACACAAGATGTCACACTCACTGGTAGACTCAAGTTTATACGTATCATGGGAAGAGCTGCTTTTGCCAAGATGGAAGATGGTGATGGACTTGTCCAAATCTATTACAACAGAGATGACCTCCCTGAGGGATACTACAACAAAGTCAAAAAACTCATAGAAGTAGGAGATGTGGTTGTAGCCCAAGGTTATCCTTTTGTTACGCAAACAGGAGAACTTACCCTTCACTGTAAACGTTTTGAGATTGTCTCTAAGTCTATCACCCCTTTACCTGAAAAGTTCCACGGACTCACCGATCAAGAATTGCGTTACCGTCAACGTTACCTAGACATGATTATGAACCCTGAGATAAAGAAAACATTTATCACGCGTTCAAAGATTGTTTCACTGATTAGAAGATTTTTTGAAGATAAAGAATTTTTGGAAGTAGAAACCCCTATGATGCACCCTATCCCTGGTGGGGCAAATGCAAAACCGTTTATCACACACCATAATGCATTGGATGTTGAACGTTATTTACGTATTGCACCAGAGCTTTACCTCAAACGTCTTATCGTGGGTGGGATGGATGCTGTCTTTGAGATAAACAGATGTTTCAGAAACGAAGGTATGGACCATACACACAATCCTGAGTTTACTTCCATAGAATTTTACTGGGCATACCATACCTACGAAGACCTTATGAAAATCACGGAAGAGCTTTATGACTATATCTTTGAGCATCTTGATATGTCTAGAACATTGACCTATGGAGAACTCGAGATAGACTGTACTACGCCTTTTGCAAAAATTCCGTATGTGGAAGCACTGACCAGTATCGGTGGTGTCCCTTTAGATGTGGCTACGGATAAAGAAAAAGCCTTAGCCTACCTTAAAACACACAATGTACATGTCGATGCCAACCTCAGCTTAGGCTACTTACAATCAGAACTTTTTGACGCATTTGTAGAAGAAAAACTTATCAATCCTACTTATATTACGCAGTACCCTGTAGACATTTCTCCACTAGCAAGAAGATCAGATGAAAATCCAAATATCGCTGAACGTTTTGAACTCTTTATGGCAGGAAAAGAGATAGCAAACGGCTTTAACGAACTCAATGACCCTCTTGATCAGTACGAGAGATTTAAGGCACAAGTAGACACCAAAGATGCAACAGGTGATGATGAAGCCATGCATATGGATACAGACTATGTTAAAGCCCTAGGCTATGGTATGGCTCCCACAGCAGGAGAAGGCATAGGTATTGACCGACTTGTGATGATGCTAACCAACCAACACAGCATCCGTGATGTACTGCTGTTCCCTGCGATGAAACCAGAAGCACCTCGCCCTGAAATAGCACCTGTTTGTGAAGTAGACAAGTGTAAAAAATGTGGGAACGAAAACATGGATGAACTCAAACCTGCCAAAAAAGGTAAAGGGTTTTTCTGTATGGATGTAAGTGCATGTAAGAAAAGAATAGCTGAAAAGAAATAATCTAACTGTAACTCTAACCATTGGAGTTACTTTCTTAAAATTACTTTGCTGTCAAACTATAACCTACATTAGGCGTATTTATTATTTCTACCTTAGGCAACTTTTTACGCAATCTACTAAGTAATTCTCGTAAGGAACTAGCATGGTCTCTATCATCTCTCCAAATACCAAAGATAAGTTGTTCTATAGTAACATGATACTGTCTATTTTTAAGTAATATACATAGACAACAGTGTTCTTGTTTGCTTAGTTGTATAGGGTTGTTTTGATAAAGTAATATTTTATTTTCATAAGAATACGTATATGCTCCTAGATGAATATCTTGTGAGGGTTCAACTTTTATTTGACTTCTATGGCTTTGTACAAGCAGTAAGATTGCTTCTATGTCAGAAAAAATCACAGGTTTTTTGAGATAGCCTAAGGGTTTTACCACACAGGCTTTTTCAATCGTATCTTTGTCTATATAAGAAGTAATAAAGACACAAGAAATATTAGGATATTTATCATAAATACTTATAGCAAGCTCTATACCATCTGCTGCACCTTTGATGTTAATATCCATCAAAATTAAATCTACAGTATCATGTTCCAAATAGCTTAAAAGGGTCTTAGCATTATCATGTACACTGACTACTTCATGCCCTGCAGAGAGAGTAGCTTTTTTTAAAAATAGTGATGTAATTCCCTCATCTTCTACGATAATAATTCTCATACATTCCCCTCTTTCTCAAATATTATTTCATGTCGTAACCCTCCGACATTGGTACTTTTTATCTCACCATTTATCTGATAGCTTACTATAGATTCTACAATTTGAAAACCAAAACCCTCTTGCATTTTTTGAATATCTGCACCTTTTCCATTATCTGAGACTATCAGGGTATAGGTATCTTCTTCTAGGCTATAAAGCTTGATAGTAATGCTTTTATTTGTAGCCTCTAGGCTAAAGGCATGTTTGAGTGCATTGGTAATAAGTTCATTGATGATGAGACCCAAAGGCACAGAGAGTTCCAAATTTAATTTTATGTCCGTACAGACGATGTCAAAAGAAATATCCTCTGCTCTCATACCTTGTTGTAGGTCATTGACCAAAGACTCTATATACTCTTGCATATTTATATGGGTGAGGTCATTGGATTGATAGAGCTTCTCATGGATGAAAGCAATAGACTGGATTCTATGGGTCATATCATCAAGTATTTTTTTAGAGTTTTCATCTTTTATCTCCATGCTTTGCAAAGAAAGTAAAGAAGCGATAATCTGTAAGTTATTTTTGACACGGTGATAGAGTTCTTTAAACAGTACATTTTTATTGTCTATTTCTAGGTAGAGTTCTTGATTACTTTCTTTGAGTTCAGAGGTGCGTTGCCTTACCTTTGTCTCCAAGTTTTGAGTCAACTCTTGTAGTGCCTTTTCTCTTTCTTGTGATTGACGAAAAACAACATTATAATTGTATGCAAGGTTCAAAGAAAGTAAAGTGAGTTCAAATATAGCACCTATTTGAGCACCATAATTCGTCAAGGTATTCATAGGGATTAATCCAATATTTTGCATCACGGTAATCGTAGAACCCAAAAATAATACTCCCCAAGCAATAACAAATATTTTTGCCGAGGTAGTGCGATGCTTATACCATACATAGATAGAAATAGCTATTAAAGTAAGTGAAGACACGATAGCAAGTCCTGTCATCATTTGAGCCATTACTATATAAGGTAAAATAAAAGTCATCATGAGTAAAGCCATATAGACATGCTTAATCCACCCTAAATAATACGTTATTCGCTTTTCATAATGTTTTAAATCCAGATAGACAATAGTAAAACCTATAGAAAGGTAGTTTGCCAATATAAAGAATACAGGCACAACAAAGAGATTGAGCTGGGCATAATCGAGGATAGAGAAGTTTGAGACTCAGTCCATTCATCGTAAAGTGTAAGAAAAAATAGACCAAATGAAAGGTAGCATAGTGAAAATATACCTTTTCTCTGATGATAAGAAAAAGTATAAAATTGTAGCTTATAATGATAAAGATGATGCCATAATAAATACCCAAAAATAGCTCATCTTCAAATTTATATTTTTTATAAGCTTCTGCTGTATAAAACTTTATGCCTATATTGAATGCTGAACTTGACTCTATTTTAAAAAGTAATTCTTTTGTACTATTGGCTTCTACTGTATAAGGTATAGCAAAATTGTGGCTTGGTAATTCACGGCTGTCAAAATGATGTAAATCACCTGTTGTATAAGCGTGTTGCACTTTTCCATCGGTATATTTATACACAGTAAGATTATCATGTTGAGGATAGGGAAATACCAGTATATTATCCGAAGCTGTTTCACTACTATTTCTCACTTTCACATAAACCCACGCCGTTTGCTTACGAAATCCTAGACTTTGGTTTTTGAGTGTCAAAGGAGCAAAATCCTCTTTGTGAGCATAAGCATCTTTTTCTTCCCATGTATTAGACGCATCCAAATAGTAGTCATAAGAGACTACTTTCACATTTTGTGCAAAGAGGAAAATACTAGTGAGGCATAGATAGAGTAATAATTTCATGCAAAATTATAGCCTAAAAGTATTATTTTTCATAAATTTCAAAATTCTAACACCGTTCTAATGCCGATTAAAAGACTTCCAAAAACTCCACCCCACCCTTAGAACCAAGTAGTAAAAAGCTTCTTAATTTAGGAATGCTTTTTACTTTGTCAAGTGTCATATAGCCCTCTATTTGTTTTAACCCTTCTTGTTTAACGCTTTCATAGTTATCGCTACTTTTCATCCATTTTAACTCAAACAGATAGTTGTTAGGTACTTTTTCATCGCGTCCTATGAGTAAAATATCAGGGTACTTGTTGTCAAGCTCTGGTTGAGAGTCGATGAAGTAAAAGAAGCAAAACTAAGCAATGAAAGCGTAATGACTTGAAAATGTTTTTCTCTAAAACCGTAATGGTCTCTGTTTGAGAGTGTTTTTATGACAAGGCTTAGTTGCGTGTTAAAAGGTTCAATTTTACCTAAGGCTAAATCTCTTAATAAACTTTTAATGTCTCTATCAATTTCTAGGTTATTTCTTTTCTTTAGTTCTATTGCAAAGTAGTTGAAGTAAAGAATTTTGATGACATAGTTAGGAATTGTAAACTCAAACTCTTCTCCAAAAATATGTTCTTTAATAGTAATAAAACCCATAGAATAAATAAGCGTAATAAAGTCATCTCTTGTAAAGTCTTGATTTAAATCATATCGGTCTTTGATTTCACCTGTAATACTATTGTTTTCTATGAGTTCTTCTAAGACTTTATAGTTTCGCTCACTGTCTCCAATATTAAAGAGTTTCATTATGGCTTTGTAATCACTTGCTACATTGGAGTCTAACATCTTTGTGGGAATTTTACAGCGTTTCATATCATATTTCGAGATAAAATAATTGACCAAAGTAGCATTATAAATGCGTTCATTGGCTTCCATATTAAAAAGATAGCCATTGTACCACTCTTTTATTTTAGCTAAGAGTTCTTCTTTGTCTATGTTTGAACAAATTTCATAAATAGAGTTTTCTAAAGAGTAATTTACTTCTTCTTGGGTAAACCCAGCTAAAGCATTAAATTGTTCTGTATTTGAGATATTACTCACAATATTAAACCCAGAACTCAAACTGTCAAGCGTAATGGGCGTTACTCCTGTAATGAACATCTTTTGAACTACACCTGTCTGTGTAGCACTTTTAAGCACTTTATAAAAGCTTCTTACAAAACCACCTTTTCCAACTATATCTAAAAAGTCTTCCATCTTATAAGCCAAGATGGCATTGGCAAATTGGTCGTATTCATCTATGAGTAGGTAAATACTGTCATTTTTGGCTACTTCAAAGAAGTATTTAATTAAGCTTGTGGGACTGTCAAGAGTATTCAGTTTTTCAATGTATTTATCATAGCCGTATTCACTAAAATACCTATGGATTGCCATACTTACATTGTCTCTAAAGCCTTTATGAATACCCTCTACACCATTATCAATATTGATCCCCGAAAACTCAAAAAACAAAATCCGAAAGCTATTTTTTAAAGGTGTTGGGTTTTTACCGATGTAAGTATCGCAAAACATTGCTTCAAATTCATTTTTACTATTTTCATCATAATAATATTGCAAAGTAGAAAGAAAAAGAGATTTTCCAAAACGTCGTGGGCGTAAAAATATTACAAAACTCTCATTAAGATTTTCTACTGTTTCTATAAATTCAGTTTTATCCACATAAAAATAATCATTATTAATCTTGATTTTTTGAAAATTACTTTCACCATATATTATTTTCTTCATCATTAGCCTTTTAGATACTATCTTCTAAGTATATCTAATCTTCATAAATAGCGATAAAAAAACGCTATCTCTTAACATAGAACAAGCAAAGATATTGAATTGACTTTATTAGTAAAAAACCTCAATCAAATGCAACCCTTTCGCCTTAGCTTTAGCAGAGACCTTTTTTTCTTTGTGCATCACCAAGGCTTCAGTCACATCATTCACACTAAGCTGCTTTTTCCCTATCTCAAATAAAGCACCCGCGATATACCGCACCATATGCCTTAAAAATCCCGTACCTACGATCTTAAGATAGTAAATCTTAGAGCCAAAAATTGAAGATTTTGCTTCTAGTATCTCACAGCTTATAATAGTACGCAAGGTCATATGCATAGTGGCATCTCGTTTTGCGAAGCTGTAAAAGTCATGTTCTCCTATGAAACATTTACAGGCTTCTTGCATGCCTTCTATGTCGAGTGTTCCTCTCCTCGAGGTAATGTGTGCAACGATGTCATGATAAACGGGGTTAGAGATGGGGTCTGTACAGAAGTAATAATGATACTCTTTACTCTTGCTGTCTCTGTTTGGATTGAACGTTGCAGGACAGGATTCGCATTTTAGGATGCGAATGTCTTCGGGTAAAAGTGAATTCATACCAAGCAGAAGTTTTTCAGATGCGATGACTAGAGGGATAGTGATTTTTACTACTTGCCCTTGTGCATGGACACCTGCATCGGTTCTGCTCGCAGTAGAGATATTGCATTTTTGTTGTTTGCATATTTGTTTGAGTACTTCGTTTATGGTTGCTTGTACCGTTGCCTTTTCGTCCTTTTCCCCTAGGTCTTGCCAACCGAAGTAGTTGCTACCTTTGTAGGAAATAACTAAACGATGATGGTACATGTATATTTCCAATAATTCATTTTTTATTTCTCCTAGGCACAGTCACAACACTTTACTAAAAATAGGCTTTATAAATAAACTAAACTCTCTAAAATTCATAACAAATTTAGATTAAATTAGCTATAAATACACATTAATTACCTCCAAAATAAGGAACCCTATGCCCTACGCTATAGAAACATTTGACCCAGAGATTTTTCAAGCCATTGAAAATGAAAGAGAAAGACAAACAGACCACTTAGAAATGATCGCTTCTGAGAACTTTACACTTCCTGCTGTGATGGAAGCGATGGGTTCTGTATTTACAAACAAATATGCAGAAGGTTACCCCTACAAAAGATACTATGGTGGATGTGAATTTGCAGATGTTGTAGAGCAACTTGCTATCGACAGAGCCTGTGAACTTTTTTCTTGTAAATACGCAAACGTTCAACCACACTCAGGTTCTCAAGCAAATGGTGCCGTGTATGCAGCACTTCTTAAAGCTGGAGAGAAGATCTTAGGTATGGATTTGAGCCACGGTGGTCACTTGACACATGGTTCTAAGCCAAGTTTCTCTGGTAAAAACTACTCTTCATTTACTTATGGTGTTGAGCTTGATGGTCGCATAAACTATGACGAAGTGATGAGAATCGCCAAAACAGTAAAACCAAAGATCATCGTTTGTGGTGCTTCGGCGTATGCAAGAGAGATAGACTTTAAGAAATTTAGAGAGATTGCTGATGAAGTGGGAGCCATTCTATTTGCTGACATCGCTCACATCGCTGGTCTAGTCTGTGCAGATGAACATCCTAGCCCGTTCCCTTATGCTGACGTGGTGACAACAACCACACACAAAACACTGGCAGGACCTCGTGGTGGTATGATCATGACCAATGATGAAGCCATAGCCAAGAAGATCAATTCTGCTATCTTCCCAGGACTTCAAGGTGGACCACTGGTTCATGTGATAGCGGCAAAAGCTGTTGGATTTAAACACAACCTTTCACCTGAGTGGAAGATACATGCCAAACAAGTCAAAGCCAATGCTTCTAAACTAGCAGAAGTACTTGTTTCACGTGGTTATGATGTAGTCTCTGGCGGTACAGATAACCATCTTGTGCTTGTTTCATTTCTAAACAAAGACTTTTCTGGTAAAGAAGCTGATGCTGCGCTAGGTGCTGCTGGTATCACTGTCAATATGAACACTGTACCAGGTGAGACCAGAAGTCCATTTGTGACTTCAGGTGTACGCATAGGTTCTCCTGCACTGACTTCTCGTGGTATGAAAGAAAAAGAGTTTGAGATCATCGCAAACAAAATAGCGGATGTACTTGATAACATCAAAGATACAGCACTGCATGCGAAGATCAAAGAAGAGGTAAAAGTATTGGCACAAGATTTTGTTATCTATGACAAATCAATCTATTAGGACTCTCAACATAAAAGTATTTGATTTAGAGTTTTTCTCAGAGCCACTACTACATCAAAAGATCTACGATTGTTGAACAGATACAGTTTAACAATCGTACTTTTTATGCAAAATTTGAACGCATAGACGAGCCCCTCACTCCCTTACTCTTAAAACAACATCAAGATAGACAATACATCATTGCTACTCCTTTACTAGATCACGATATTACAAACTATTTGGTTATAGAATATAAAGGTGATGAATCTGAAAGATTTTATCATTTGGTAAAACATTTATTTAAAAATCTTGATATTTCAGACTATCATATATATAGAGGAAAAGATTTGGAACGTTTGCAAGTGTTTATAGCCGTTCCTGCTCTTAGTTTGCAAGAGGCAGATACCCAATTACAACATATTTCTGATGCCCTCAAAACCAAGATGACAAAAAAATGGAAATGTTTACCTTCACTTCAACTCCCAGAAGCATACAATATCGTTACTTTACCGCACAAAACAGTTTGAATATGATATAATTATTTTAAAATAATATCTGGAGATTTTCCCCTTATGAATGATCACAATCTTGATGACCTAATTATAGATAACATTGAACCAAACCAGCATAAAACAAGAAGTTTTCTAACCATTGTTGCCCTCCTCATTGTTTTTCTAATTGTAGGTATTATCCTCGCCAAGACCTATACGGATGAACCTAAGAATGCTGTATTGGCATCCGAAGAAGATCATGCTGAACTTATTGCACCTGAACTTACATTGCAAGCACCTGCAAAAGTAGCTAAGGTAAAAGAAGAAACATCACTTTCCATGATCATTGAACAAGAGATAGGCACCAAAAGAAACCATAGAAGAAGTGGTATCTGAGACACAACCTGCCACGCCTATCGTTGTAAAAAAAGCACCTATAGAAAAAAAGCCTATAAAAGAGGAACCTGTTAAGATTAAAAAAAGAAACTGTGCAGATCACGGAGGAATTCACTCAGAAACCTAAAGTAGAGAAAGTCAGTAAACCAAAAGCCAAAGAACCTGTCAAGAAACCTGTCAAAGAACCTATCAAAACAACTCCAAAACCAAAAAACGTAACCAAAACATTTCCTCATGGGACTTATTTTATTCAAGTCGGTTCTTTTAGTCAAGTACCAAGTTCACGCTTTTTATCTGTCATTCAAAAAAGTGGATTTCAATATGGTATCAGCAGAGCCAATGCACAAGGCATCAAAAAACTACTGATAGGTCCATACTCATCCAGAGCTTCTGTTGATGCTGCACTCCCACGAGTAAGAGACCGCATCAACAAAAAAGCTTTTGTTGTGAAAAAGTAGTCCGATATGTATAAAACAATTCTTTTTGACCAACTCACACCCGTTGCCCTCTATGGAAAGGTAAAAGAACTCTTTCCAAACAAGATCACTATGCTTTTTGAATCCGTAGTCAATACAAGCGATGGTAATTTTTCTTTCATTACCATAGGAGCACAAGAACGCCTAAGCTATAAAGATAAAACAACCACATATACCGACAAATTTGGTACCAAGAGACAGTTGAAAGAAGACCCCTTTTCTTTTTTGAAAACCTACTACCAAGATGTAGATAAAGCACTTTATAAAGAAAAAGCAGCCGAAGTTGGATTTTCTTTTGTAGATGGATTTATAGGCTTCATCGCTTATGATATGGTCAAAGTTTTTGAACCTACTTTAGAAGAAAGTATGGATGGCTTACTTGACCCACTTAATACACCTGATTTAGATTTGGTACGTCCAGAAATCATCATTGCCTACTCACATAAATCAGCCAAACTTACCCTACTACTCAATGATGAACGTATGGAATCAGGCATAACTTCTATAGAAAACCTTTTACATAACACCTGTACACCTATGCCACTCAAAGCTGTAAAGTTAGAGGGAGAAGGTACCTTTAGCATTGATGAAGCACGTTTTAAAGCACTGGTTGATGAATCTAAAGAGAGTATCCGTTCTGGAGATGTTTTTCAAATCCTTCTTGCCAACAGATATACACAAAAAGGCAGTATCGACCCTCTAAGTTTTTACAGAGTGTTACGCTCCAAAAACCCTTCTCCTTACCTCTTTTTACTAGACTATGAAGATTTTTCTATCTGTGGGTCTAGTCCTGAAGTGATGGTACGATTGACCGAAGGAGAGATACTACTGCGTCCTATAGCAGGTAGCCGTAAACGTGGTAAAAATGCTGCAAGAGACAAAGAACTAGAACAAGAGATGCTCGATGACCCCAAAGAGTGTGCAGAGCATCTGATGCTCATAGACCTTGGACGTAACGATGTAGGTCGTGTGGCAGAAACGGGTACCGTAAAAGTGACCGACATGATGCGTGTAGAGAAGTACTCTCACGTGATGCACATGGTCACCGATGTAGAAGCAACACTAGAAGAGGGGAAAGACATGTTTGATCTCTTTGCCGCAACCTTTACCGCAGGTACTATGACGGGTGCACCCAAAATAGAAGCGATGAAACTCATAGCACAGTACGAAGGGTTAAAACGTGGTTTCTACTCAGGATCTGTAGGGTACTTTTCTTTTGATGGCAACATGGATTCTGCCATAGCCATACGTACATCCCTCATCAAACCTGACAGCATTACTTTACAAGCAGGTGCAGGTATAGTTGCTGATTCTATTCCCGAACTAGAGTATATTGAAGTTAAAAATAAGCTGGGTGCATTACTTGCTACACTTAAAGAGATGGAAAAACTTTAGGGTTGACAAAATTGACCCTAAATAGATACAGACAACATTAACTTAAATTTACCCTTGCTATACCCCCTATTTTTGCTATACTCTTGAAATAAATTCATTTTCAAGGGAAATAAAATATGAAAAAGTTTTACAAAATTATGTTCATGGTGCTCTTTGGAGCCAACACCTTATATGCAGGAAATGGACTTTCACAGCCTCATCTTTTAAGTACAGTGCCAAGTCTCAATGATAATAATGTCCCTCCTAACACTACACTCTCTTTTACTTTTGACAGTAGCATTATGGAAACGTCAATCAAACCTCGTACCATTGTACTCAAACAAAAAGCACCTAATAGACATAAGATTAAAGGTAATGTATCTATAGTAAACGAAAACACTTTAATCTTCGCACCCCAGCAACAACTTGAGAAAGGTGAGTATGTAATCAAAGTAAAGCCTTTAAAACTAAAAAAAGAAAATACTCCAGAGATAGAACCAAAAACCAAATGGCAAAAGTTCATCGCTTGGCTTTGTGGTCTTGTGTATGATGACATAACAGATTGTCCACTTTGTCAATATGTATGTGACATACAAAAACACAGTAAAACCAAAGCCATTCAGTATACATTTGAAGTCAAAGAGGATGCTCCTACACTTACACAACTCACAGCCAATACTACACGCATAGAACTTTCTGAACACAACAGTACACAAGTTCAAATAACCGCTAAGTTTGATGATAACCGTAGTGAAGATGTGACACAGAAAGCTACATACACAAGTAGTGACAGTTCAGTAGATGTGGACAAAGGAATCATAACCACCAACCAAGAAGGAAGTGCCACAGTCACAGTAAGTTATGGAGGTAAAGACATAAGCATACAAGTAGAAGTGTATGAGATGATAGATGGTCATCTACTTCCACACGAACCAGATAATCCTGATGATAGACTGCTTGGTGTCGATGAAAACAATAATAGCGTACGGGATGAAGTGGAACGGTGGATATATAAAACTGAGTATTTGGCACATCCTGAGATAAACAGGGTAATTGCTATGCAAGAAGCTAGGTTTTATCAAATGTCATTAATAGACCCATCAAACAAAGATGATAAAGTATATCAAAATTCTAAAAGAAGTATGAATTGTGATAGCTACTATACCGAATCAAGAAATATTCCTTTGGCTGAAGCAGGTAGACCACTTAGTTTTGATTTGATATTTTTAGATAAATATTTTAATACAAGAGAAAGGTTAAAAACCTATAGGGATTACAACAGAAATTTGGGCATAAGAGTCTTTACTTTAACACCTACACGCTTGTTAAATGTGGGTTATTGTGATAAAAACATAGATCTATTACCTTAAGGAGAAGAGATGAAAAAAATATTAATAAGCATGATACTTTTGATGAGTATTATACAGGCAAAACCTTGTATGACAGATATCTATTTTGGTAATGGTATTTGGAGTCCAAATAAGAAAGCACAAGAAGTATCTTTGAAAGCTCTAAAAAATGTACTCAATCTAGACAAATCAAAGGAAGGACAAACATATAATTACAAGCTAGCCTACAACCCAGGACATGGCACAATAAATGACCTCATAGAAACCTACTGGCAATTAAAAGAGAGTGGTCAAATAAGTGAGGGTTATTTTACCTCAGTTGCAACAGTTTTATCTGGAGCACATACAGACAATAGTTTTTCCAAGGCACTTATTGGTATTATATTGAATTATCAAGCAGAAGTCACAGCTATGTATACTGTCTATAACGACACAAGTTTTAAACAAAAACATAATGTTTTGCTTGTAGCACATTCGCAAGGTAATTTATTTGGAAATAAAATGTTCGAACTTTTTACTGATGCTCAAAAAGAGCGATTTCGTATGGTTTCTGTAGGTACCATGGCCAATACAGTAGCAGGAGAAGGAAGTTACGTAAATCTTAAAAATGATTATGTTGTCAACCTTGTACCCAACTCTCTAGAAGGCAGTTTTGATGGGAGTGGTCATGACTTTCGTGGTGTGTACTTAAATATACCAAGTGCTAAACATTGGTATGATACAGGTTCAATGAATGCTGGATCTAGTATTGCTTCTTATGTCAAAAGTGCTTATGCTGACCTAATGGAAACAAGTACTTGCGATACATACCAATACTATGTTTGGATTAATTATATGTGTGCTGCTGGCAATGCTCAAGGATTGATTGTCGACATTTATGGTCGTCCTAATAATGCTCCTTTCCCGTACGAAAAGCAGATAGTAGCAACTGATAGTCGCATACAAATGCCTAATGATATGAATGGTAATTGTAGCATAGAAGGAGATGACGTGTTCTCATGGTGGTATATGTATAATAAAAATGATTGTTACGCCTATAGTATAGATGACACAACAGGAAATATACATACCTTAGATTACATAGCCAGTCGAACGTATAAGAATGGTCGGACTTGCACCCAATACAAGATGAGTACTGACGTGACGTAACAGTTGAAAGACATGAAGGAAAATTGATACAGTCTAAAAATACAATTTTAGGTACAATGGGTGTTGAATAAACATACCTTTACCTAGGAAATTATAATATGCTAAAACAACTATTTGCCATCTTTGAACCCCGTCTCTCACTCCAAATCACCTCTTATGCATAACCTATCCTTTCAAGGTTTGGATTATGATGCATGTTATACCCGTTACCTCTTGGAAGATGGTACAAAACTTAAAGAGACTTTTTTCAACTTAAAACTTAAAGGTGTCAATGTTACCGTGCCTCACAAAGAACATGCCTATAACGCCTGTGATGTCTTAGATCCTTTTGCACAAAAAATCGGTGTGGTCAATACCATCGTCCAACGTGAGGGTAAACTCTATGGATATAACACAGATGCACCTGGTTTTCTCAAAGCTATCTCTGAATTTAAAGATGCAAAACGTGTCCTTTTTTTAGGTGCAGGAGGTACAGCACAATCTACTTCAAGCATATTAAGAGATGATAGGCTATGAAGTGACTTTGCTCAACAGAAGTGCCGCACGTCTAGAAAAATATCAGAAGGATGGGTTTGAGACCTATACCTTTGGTGACTTCATTCCTAAGACCTATGATTTAGTGATTAACATGACTTCAGCAGGATTGGAAGATGACTCACTCCCTGCTCCTAAGGCACTACTTGACTCTGTGATTCCTCAGGCAAAAGCTTGTGTGGATGTCATTTATGGCAAAGAAACCCCTTTTTAAAGCTTGCGAAGTCTTATGGTAAACCTACTAAAGATGGTTCAGATATGTTGCTGTATCAAGGTATCATTGCTTTTGAGTATTTTACAGACCATGCCTATACCTTTGATGAGATAAAACCACATATGGAAAAAGCTTTTATTTTATGAGCATGCTATTTGATTTCAATTAACCTTTTGTCATTAAAATACATACATAAGGACTGATATGATTAATATTTTGATGATTGAAGACGATACAGAGTTTGCAGAGCTCCTCTGCGAGTATCTTGCACAGTATGACATAAAAATTACCAACTTTGAAGACCCCTATCTAGGACTAAGTGCTGGTGTCAAGAAGTATGATCTTCTTATCCTTGATTTGACCCTTCCAGGTATGGATGGGCTTGAAGTCTGCCAAGAAGTTGTGGATAAATATGACATTCCTATTATTATCTCTTCTGCCCGTTCTGATATTAACGATAAAGTAGAAGGTTTTGCTATCGGTGCAGATGACTACCTGCCTAAGCCTTATGACCCCAAAGAGATGTATGCACGTATCACCTCACTGCTTAGACGTTATTCAAAATCTGAAAAATCTGGACTAAACATACCTACAAGTGAATTTGAACTCAAAGGCGATACGCTTTACTTTAAAGGTGTAGCACTCTCCTTAACTCCAGCAGAATTTGAAGTACTTAACCTACTTGTCAAACATCAGGGTATCACACAGTCACGTGAACAAATCATCAACACAACGGGAAGTATGAGCATAGATTCCCAAGGGAAAAGTCTAGATGTTATCATCTCCAAAATACGTACCAAACTAGGTGACAACAAACGCATACAAGCCGTGAGAGGTGTGGGCTACAAACTCGTATGATCATTACCTCTCTTCGTAGTAAAATCAGAGTTGTCTTTGCGGTGACACTTATGTTGTTGGGTATTTTATTTATCTCCTCACTTAAGTATGATCGTGCCCTTACCGAAGAACATACACAGACGCAAGAGCGTGCAATTTCCCACTATCTTTATAGTTATTATCTCAAACATGGCAGCATAGATGAAGCGTATTTGGATGCACAAAATGTATCGCTGATTACAGATAAAGGCATGGTGGTACAAATAGAACGTTTCTTTAAAGAGAAAAATAAATTCAAGCGTTACGCTGTTCACACCTATCATCTGAAACGTATTATCATCATCAACAATGATCGCTTTAAACTCATTTTAGAAAACAAAAATAAGACAAAGTTTCCTATCAAGCGTGCTGTAATTTTTGCTATTGTATTTCTTCTCATTATCTTTTTGTACTTATGGATTATGAAAAGTTTAAAACCTCTTTCTACACTAAAAAGCCAAATACAAACATTCTCTCAAGGTAACCTAGACATAGAATGTAAAAGTGACAAAGAAGATGAGATTGCTGAAGTTGCCAATGAATTTGACCATGCAGTTACCATGATACGAGAACTCTTACACTCCCGACAACTTTTTCTACGTGCCATTATGCATGAGCTCAAAACTCCTATAGCCAAAGGTCGTTTGGTCTCCGAAATGCTAGATGATGAGAAAAACAAAGCACGCTTACACAGTATCTTTGAAAGACTCAACCTTCTTATAGATGAATTTGCAAAGATTGAAAAGATTACTTCCAAAAATTTTGATCTGACCATCAAACCTTATAAGATGAGTGACCTCATGGAAGCCAGTATTGATATGTTGATGAGTGAAAACCCTAAACGTCTCATCAGCACTAAAATTAAAAAAGACTATAGTGTAGAAGTAGATTTTGAGCTTTTCACACTTGTAGTCAAAAACCTGCTTGACAATGGTATAAAGTACAGTACAGACAAACATATTATCGTTGTTATCTCTGAAAATAAACTAGAGATAAGCAATAATGCAGAAGTACTCAAAGAACCTTTAGAAAATTATTTTAAGCCTTTTCACACTTCCAAAAAAGGTTTGGGTTTAGGACTTTATATTGTAAAAAGTATTTTGGATATTCATCAAATGGAGTTAGACTATAGACATGAAGATGGGAAAAATATCTTCACGATAGTCTAAATATTACACTTCTTTCGCAGTCTCTGAAAGCATAAATGCCAATTCTAAAGCTTGGGAAGCATTTAGTCTTGGATCACATTGTGTATGATAACGACTTGCAAGTCCTTCGGATGTAATCGGACTTGATGTACTTCCTGTACATTCTGTCACATCATTTCCTGTCATTTCTAGGTGAATCCCTGCCGCAATAGTACCCATCTCTTTATGAATAGCAAAGAACTGCTCTACTTCGGAAAGAATATTATCAAAATCTCTTGTTTTAAATCCACTAGAAGATTTTTCAACATTTCCATGCATAGGGTCACAAGACCATACTACATTTTTGCCTTCATCTCTTACACGTTTAAGTAGTTTTGGGAAATACTCACGTATCTTTCCTGCACCCATACGCACGATAAGGTTCAATCTTCCCTCTTCATTGTCTGGGTTCAGTGCATCTATAAGCTCTATCAGTTCATCTTCTTCCATGCTAGGACCGACTTTACAACCAATAGGGTTTTGAATCCCCCTAAAGTACTCTATATGTGCTTCGCTAAGGTCTCTAGTTCTGTCCCCTATCCATAACATATGTGCTGAACAGTCATACCACTCACCTGTTTCAGAATCTTCTCTCGTCAATGCTTCCTCATAATTAAGAAGCAATGCTTCATGTGAAGTATACAGCGTTGTCTGATGTAACTGAGGCATAGTATCGGAGTTGAGTCCACAAGCCGCCATAAACTTCATAGAGTGGTCAATCTTTGTACTCAACTCATCATAACGTTTCCCTAGTGGATTGTCTTTGATAAAGTCAAGGTTCCACTGATGTACTTTAGTGAGATCTGCCAAACCACCTCGGGCAAATGCACGCAAAAGATTGAGTGTAGATGCTGACTGATTATAGGCCTTGATCATATTGTTAGGATTTGGTATTCTAGCTTCTTCATTGAACTCTATACCATTGATGATGTCCCCACGGTAAGAGGGTAACTTTACGCCGTCTATCTCTTCTAAGTCAGAAGATCTTGGCTTTGCAAATTGCCCTGCAATACGCCCAACTTTTATCACTGGTTTACCTGCACTATACATCAAAACCATATTCATTTGAAGCATCAGTTTAAAAAGGTTTTTAATATTTTTTGCATTAAAATCAGAAAAACTTTCTGCACAGTCTCCCCCTTGAAGTAAAAAAGCTTCTCCTCTACCTGCTGCAGCTAGCTTTGCTTTCAAAGCTCTTGCTTCACCTGCAAAAATAAGTGGTGGATACGTACTTAACTCTTCTTCTACTTTTTTAAGAAGTGCTTGATCTGGGTATGTTGGTTGTTGCTTTATAGGAAAATCTCTCCAGCTACTTGGTGTCCAACTCATAGTCTATCCTTTCTATATTGGGTCTCTAAAATATCCCAAAAAATTTGCCATGATTATACCCAAATAATAATGAAAAAAGATAAGTTATGCCTTTCACATGGTGAATAGGTTGTGAATATCTTATTTTTAAAAATTTAGTAGCTGGAGTTGTAGTTGTTATTTTACCCCTAAATTTTAAAGTTTCTAGTGTACAATTTTTCGCTATAATAATCGAATTATCTAAAATTATTGAGGTACTATGTTTACAGGTCTTATAAGAGAAATCGCAACAGTCAAAAGCTATCAAAACAATATCTTAACCATCAAAGCACTACACCCTGCAAAACTTGGTGACTCCATCGCTATCAATGGTGTGTGCTTAACAGTCATCAAAGTACACTCTGACGGCTTTGATCTGGAACTCGCAGATGAAACACGAGCAATTATAGATGAGTCTAAGATATGTGGAGAAGTACACATGGAGCCTGCTATGATGATGCACGACCGTTTTGAAGGTCATATCGTACAAGGGCATGTGGATTGTGTAGGCAAGGTCACACAAGTAACCCCTAGAGAAAATGCCACAGACTTCATCATCACTGTAGATCAAAAGTATATCGCACATATCATTCCTAAAGGCTCTATCACCATAGATGGTATCAGTCTCACCGTCAATGATGTATCCAATGAGAGTTTCAGACTCACCATCATCCCTCATACGCTTAAAAACACACTGATGAAAAACTACAAGATAGGCACAAACCTCAACATAGAAACAGATGTCTTCGCACGCTACATCGACCATATCTTAGCACATAGAGGGAAGGTCAAGAAAAGTATGTCTTGGGGAGATGTAGAT
This sequence comes from Sulfurovum sp., assembly GCA_030949725.1. Lineage (GTDB taxonomy): Bacteria > Campylobacterota > Campylobacteria > Campylobacterales > Sulfurovaceae > Sulfurovum. The sequence continues at coordinate 78,611 of JAUZSE010000021.1, forward strand.
AGTATGCAGATGTCTTATTAGTTTAGGCTATTGTCCTAATCATCATATAAGTTTTTGCTTTTAAGAAGATGCCAACTTGATGGTTTACCTCGTTTTTCGGATTTTTTATCTGCTAGTTTACGTAATGTATCCAAACTCCAATTGTCTAATGCATGCATACACTCTAAATCTAATCCTACAAATGGATTAAATGGATTGGTTCTACTGATACCCCAAATCTCTGCACGTAAACTTTTATTTGTACTATCTCCTCTTCTATGAAATCCAAAAGTATTTACTAGAATTAATGTATTTTTAGAAACACAGATACTTTTAGGTTTTTGCAAGTCTAAAGATTCTAATTCATTTTCATTTATTCTAAACGAACCATTTTTTGAATATGCACTATTTTCATTATGGATAGAGATACTTTTTTTTATATTCCCATTTTAACCGCTTCCATGTAAGTCTATTTGACCCTTCAACGTAAGTAAAGGGGGCTATGTCTTCTCCTACATCTTGGAGAAAGAACCAATACTTCATGGTTGGATGAAAGGTATCACGATGTAGGGTTTTTTGGGGATCATGCTTGCCAGTAATATAATTATTTTTGATCACTTGTATATGTGAAAGTGGTCTATGATTTTTGCCTGATGTAAATTTAAATAACGCTACAATATTTTTTTGTGCAAGAAAATTCTGAATTCCCTTGGTATCAGTAAGATTATTTTTACTTAAGTGAATCCGTTGAGTAAGTGTATTTCCCTGTATGCATTCACGTATCTCAGAGTTTTCTGTATAGGTTTCATTTACAATATTATCAAATATATCTTTATCAAGTACTTTATCTAAGATGATATATCCCTTCTCATAATACGACTTTCTTAATCCTTTAGGTATCGAAAAAGCAAGGGAAAACATTTTAAATTTCATTATGATATGAGAGACAACAACTCTAAAAGCATGTAAACCTAGCCTGTTTAGCGTTTGATTTCCTATGATAGGATTAGTCTTAAATGATTTTGCCTGTCTAAATATTTGTATCATATACCAAGGTAATAATAATATATTTTTAGACATATTCTTCATCTCTCATACTCCTAGCCTCAGTATTACGAATCTTTTTCAACTCCATATCTATATATTCCAACTCCTCAAGCATCAGCAATGAAGCCACAGTAGAGTAACGCATCATCTCTGCTCTATGGACAAAGATCAAAAAATCATTTTCATACAGTCCCAAACGTATGGCTGCCGCAGTTGAGTACGTAGTAAGTATGGCATCGTTATTACAAATAGCTCTAATATCTGCAAAGTACTCTTTAGTCCAGAGTAAAGGGTTGTGTGCAGGGCTGAACGCATCTTGATAGACGATGTCTATCTTCTCTTTTATCTTTGGGATACTTTTTCTTGCATCTCCTAAAAGTATTTCAATTTTGAACTGCGTATCTTCATAAAAAAGGTCTTGACTAATAGCCCTAATAATAGGCTTAAGACTGTCAAATTCAGGAGGAAAATCAAAATCCTTTAAAGTGCGTACAAGCCCTTCATCAAATTCTGGTGAGAGTATATGTACTTTGGTTGTGAGCTTTTGTTTTTGTATGTAATGGAGTGTTGCGAAAGTGTTGTAGCCTAACCCAAAACAAATATCTAAGATAACAAGTCTATCTTTGTTTTTTTGTATCCTAAAAGAGGGCTTTACATGTTTTTCCAAACTTTCATGTAAGGCACCATCTTTTGTAGAATGATAAGGCTCATCAAACTCTTTTGAATAAAGCGTATTTGTGCCGTCTTCACAGAGTACAACTTTTTTTTGAGGTCTTAAGTCTTCGTTGTACATACTCAAAATTATTTATTGGCATCTTTGAGTTGTTTTTTGCTCATTTGTAGCTTTTCATTGTTCATTTTACCAATGCCTCTATCTACAACATTTTTAGCAATTTCTTTTGCTTCATCCAAAGAATGCATCCCACAAGTACCACACTGATAAAGGTTGAGTTCTGGTATATCAGACTCACTTTTTACACCCAATACATCTTCCATAGACTGTTTCCATGCTTTGGCTACTTTTTTGGCTTTAGGACTCCCCAAAAGTGACATATAAAACCCTGTACGACATCCCATAGGAGAGAGGTCTATGATTTCAACGTTTTTCTCATTCAAATGATTTCTCATAAAACCTGCAAATAAATGTTCTAAAGTATGAATCCCTCTTTCAGAAAGTATCTCTTCATTTGGCACACAAAAACGTAAATCAAACACAGTAATGTCATCTCCACTAGGTGTACTCATCTTTTTGGCGACTCTAACTGCTGGTGCTATCATCTTTGTATGGTCTACTGTAAAACTGTCTAATAATGGCATAGGTTTTTCCTTTAAATATAATTTTGATTATAGCGTTTTTAATTCAAGAATACATTATATTAACTCTGGTGCCGAAGCCAATAATTTTTGTGTATACGGATGCTGAGGGTTTTGCATCACATCTTTGACCAAACCTTGTTCGACTATCTTACCCTCTTTCATCACGACCACCGTATCTGCTACCATAGGGACAATGGATAAATCATGCGTAATAAATAGGTAAGAAACCCCTGATTCTTCTTGAAGCTTTCGTAGTAATGCTAGCACCTGTGTACGTACAGAGACATCCAATGCCGAGGTAGGTTCATCACAAATGATGAGTTCAGGTTCTACTGCTAACGCTCTAGCAATACCTATACGCTGACGTTGCCCCCCTGAAAATTCATGTGGGTAACGATGCATATGCGAAGCTTCCAAATCTACTTTGAGAAGAAGATTTTGAATGCTTTCATCTTGGGCTTCCCTACTTGTAGGTCCAACCCCTAAACTCATCATACCTTCTCTTAATATCTCTGCAATCGTCATACGAGGATTAAGTGCAGAAAAAGGGTCTTGAAACACCACTTGTATCTTACGTCTGTAAGGATTTAAAGCTTTTTTATCTAATCCCACTAGATTTTGATTCTCAAAGCTCACCTTGCCCTCTGTCTCATCAAGCAAAGAAAGTATGGCTTTGCCTATGGTACTTTTACCCGATCCTGATTCGCCTACAAGTGCTAAGGTTTTGCCTTTGCCTATGGAAAATGACACATCATCTACTGCTTTGACAAAACCTCTTGTCCTTTGAAAAAAACCTTTTTTTATAGGGAAATATACCTTTAACCCTTCAACCTCAAGGAGTATCTCATCTTTTTTTTCTAGCCTAGTATAGGCTTTACTAGCCCGTGCATCTTCTAGTAGTTTTTGCGTATAAGGATGCTTAGGATGGGTGAAAAACTCTTGACTAGATGCTTGTTCTACTATCTTCCCCTCTTTCATCACCGCTACTGTATCTGCCATTTGTGACACTACTGCCATGTCATGCGTAATGAACAAAATAGAAAGCTTTCTTTGTCTACAGATGTCTTGAAGCAAGCTAAGTACTTGTGCTTGTATCGTCACATCTAAAGCTGTCGTAGGTTCATCTGCTATAAGTAAATCTGGTTCACAGGCAAGTGCTATAGCAATCATCACCCTTTGTTTCTGCCCACCGGAGAGTTGATGCGGGTACCAATCATAACGTTCTTTTGGGTCTTTGAGTGCAACTTCTACAAACAAAGCTAGCACTTTTTCTTTCAACTGCTTTTTTTGAAGTCCTAAATGCACCTGCAACACTTCTGCTACCTGCATACCCACGCTCATCACAGGATTGAGTGCAGACATAGGCTCTTGAAAAATCATAGCAATAGACTTACCCCGAACCTTTTGCATCTGCGTCTCACTCAGGCTAAACAAGGAAATATCATTCAATATAATATCGCCAGAACGCACAGCTATAGCCTCAGGAAGCAACTGCATAATCGCCAAAGAAGTCAAAGACTTACCCGACCCAGATTCTCCGACTAATGCAAAGATTTCTCCATGTTTGATGTTGAAACTAATGTTATCAATGAGGGTTTGCGTTCCTATAGTAAGACTAAGATTTTTTACGTTTAATATAGTGTTCATAATTCCCTCTCTCAATACAAAAACCCAAAGAGCCAAAGAGGTATTTTATTGTCAAATCCTATTTCAATATCATCTGAGACTACAAATGCATTGTCAATATCTTTTATTTGGTTAAAAGATTTATTTTTACCTCCTATCTCAAAAGTATAGGTTTCATCTACTAAAAAATCTCCTCGGTCTACATAGTAAATAGAATAACCTACAGATGCCATAGCAGCAAAAAAAGTCTCCCTTACTGTACCTACCTCACTCTTTTTACATAAGGCTCCAAATAAATTAGGATGTGCTAAGTAAAGCTTATCTGGTTTTTGCATAGACTTAAATCTTTTTGCCTCATACGTCACATGTCGCAATAACTCTGCACGATGTAAGTAATCAATATAATTATAAAGTGTTACCTTAGAAACACCCACCTTAGCAGAAAGTTTTTCTATAGAAAGTTCTAAGGGTTTTGATACACAAATAGTAAGTAAAAGCTTTTTCAAAAGTTCTACTTTAGCCGCAGGTACTTTGTAAAGTAAGGCTACATCTGTATACAATATAGTACTTATAGTATCTACCATCTTTTGGTTATAACTTTGCAAATCATTTAAATAGTATGGATATGCTCCAAAGTTTATATAGTCATTATAGAGTTTGAGTATTTTTTCTTTCGATAATTTTTTATTGATTTCATCTGCGTACGTTGTATGATTGAGGGTTAATGCTTCCAATGTATAAGCGTTAAGTTCAATGTTGAGTTGTAGTTCTATAAATTCTCTTAACGAAAGTGCGGGCAGTTTAAACATACTGTAACGCCTTGCAAAAGAAGCATTACTAATCTTCACAGCCGATGAACCCGAAAATAGTATTTTAATATCTAAAAAATCATAAACAGACTTTAACTCTTGTTCAAAATTTTTGGATTCATGTATCTCATCTATCAAGACACATTTACCCCCTCTTTCATAAAAATACTCCACAAAAGCATAAAGCGACACATCTGCAAAAATAGGATGATCACAAGAAAGATACAACACTTCATCAGGTGCATAATCAAATGATTGCAACAATTGTAACATCAATGTCGTTTTCCCCACACCCCTACTACCATAAATACCGACTATCTTACTCGTAGAAGCCTGTATGCCTTTATACAAAAATCGTCTATACTCAGGTAAGGCAATACTTAAGCGATGATAAGATATTTTACGAACACTTTCTAACAATTCTACCATTTTACATCCATATCGTTTGGTTTAATGAACGATTATAGCATAGAATGGTTTAATTAATTTAAGTATCTTAAAAATGCAATAGTAATAGATAAACCCAACTATATTCATTATAATGAAGAGTCACTTAATCGAATTGTTTTAGGGTCATATTCCATGCTGTGGGGTATTGATAAGGATTTACACTTAATCCCACATCCCTTCTTTCTATCAAATCTTCTATATATTTCTTTCTTTGAGAATAAATACAATTAATTCCTAATGTTTCAATCATATACAAAACATCTTTTTTTCTCTTCTTCTTCTAAATCTTGCCTTGGAGAAAAAAAACCAGTTTCTAAATCAAAGTTTAAATAGGTATTAGGACTATAATTAGCACTATCAGGTTTTAAAATATTTCTAATAGATTTTCTCAGTTTAATTCTACAATTAGAATGTACATTTACAACAAAAAAGTTACTCCATAACCATCCATTATCAGTTTTTAAACTCTCATCAAAATGCTCTAAATCCCCTTGAATACTATCTTTTTGATTTTGTGTATATTCT
>JAUZSE010000022.1 GCA_030949725.1 Sulfurovum sp.
TGGAGATCTTCTCGCTTTTTTCTTACCTGGTTTCTTACGCTCAACAACTCTACTATCTCTAGTAAGAAGTCCCATTGGCTTAAGGATAGCTCTAAAAGTTGGTTCGAACTCTACCAATGCTTTAGTGATACCATGCTTTAAAGCATCTGCCTGAGCAGAATAACCACCACCCAGTGTAGTTGCTCTAATATTCATAGACTCAAGTTGCTTAGTCGCTTCAAGAGGAAGTCTCACTTTCATTTTAAGTGTTTCGTGTCCACCCAACCATTGGTCAAGAGTCTTACCGTTAATTAGCATTTCACCATTACCTGGAGTCATCCAAACTTTAGCGATAGCCGCTTTTCTTTTTCCTGTTGCATAAATAGTTGCCATGGTTACGCTTCCTTATTGAATTGTGCTGTATGTGGATGCTCTGCACCTGCATATACTTTAAGTTTCTTAATCATTACTCTACCTAAAGTAGTTTTAGGAAGCATACCTCTAACAGCCAATCTGAAAAGTTTTTCAGTATGGTTTTCTAACATATCGTCAAGTTTTTTACTTTTAGTTGAACCAAAGTAACCAGAGTGAGTAAAGTATTCTTTATCTTCTAGTTTTTTACCTGAGAATTTTGCTTTTTCAGCATTGATGATGACTACGTAATCACCACAGTCTACATTTGGTGTAAATGATGGCTTGTGTTTACCTCTAAGAAGTGTCGCTACTTCAGTTAAGATACGACCAAATGTTTTACCATCTGCATCGATCAAAACCCAGTCACGTGTTACGTCAGCAGGTTTAAGAACTGATGTTAATTTCATGAATTTTCCTTGTATAAATAGGAGCTAATGCTCTTTTGTGGACGAATAATACCCATCTAAACTTAAAATTTATTTAAATTAAGATTATTTTAAGGTTAAAGAGAGCTTTTTGCTTAAGATAAATTTTACTAAATGGTTCTTTAGACATATATTGCTCTATCGACTATGAACTTTTGAGCCGTTTTACCCATACCTGTTATGTCTGCTAAATCAACTTTCGCCTTCAACACTTTTCCAAGTTCCAACTCTATATCTTTAAGCCTAGATATAGTTCCAAACCCATAGGTATTAGCAAACTTAGGTGTTGCTTCTATCAGTATGTCTATGTCACTATCTTCTGTAGCTTCATTACGAGAATATGAACCAAAAAGGGCTTTGATAATAATGCCCTCTTTCATATACTTCTCTTTGACACTGCTAAGATAGTTTAAAAGTAACCCCCACAATAACCCCACCAACCAACCTCTAAGAAATCCTAACTATCCCATCAGCACTTACATTCCAAGGTAACAACGCCTCAATATCCCTACCATCTCTTTGATAATAAGGAAACTCAGTCATAAGATACTTCAAGTAGTGATAGGGTTCTAATCCATTAGCCTTAGCAGTCTCTATAATAGTGTACCAAGTAGCAATAGCCTCAGCACCTTTCACAGAAGTAGCAAATAACCAATTCTTTCTACCAAGTACCATAGGTCTTATATGGTTTTCTGCTCCATTATTATCAATATTGAGTCTTCCATCAGTAAGATAGACTTTTAGCTTAGGAAATTGATTATTAAGATACACAAATGCTTTAGCAATAGCACCACCAAGTTCTTGTGCTTTATAGAACTTTGTGTTAATCCATTCTCTTATAGTGTTGATGATAGGTTGAGATTTCTCTTTTCTGATAATTAACTTTTTATCAGGAGGATCATCTTTTATCTCTTTTTCTATTTTATAGAGTTTCTGTATGAGTGTTATGGCTTCTTGTGCATAACTCTTACTTTGTGGGTCACTGACTCCTGATTTGACTATATCTGCAAACTTTCGTCTAGCGTGGTTCCAGCAAGCTAGATGTGTCATATCATTTGTCTTGACCACATCATTATATCCAGCGTATCCATCTGTTTGTAGAAAACCACTAAAGCCCTCGAGGAGTGCGGTCGCTGCCACTGCACTCCTGTTATTGGCATAGTGCATATAGACAATTTTATATTTATCCATTCCTACACCTAGCCATATATAGGATTTTTTTGTTGCTTTGCCTTTGTGTGCATTCACTACTTGAAGTGTCGTCTCATCTGCTTGTATATATTCATTCTCTAGGAGTCTCTCTTTGAGTTTTTCTTTAAAATGTTTTAGTTTTTCAGAAGCTTTTATCATCCAATTAGAGAGTGTCGTATCATTGAATGGAACCCCAAATCTATTTTTATAAATTTTAGCTTGTCTGTACAGTGGCAATGCATCTTCAAACTTTTGTACAGCAATAGTTGCTAAGAATGAAGCGGTTACTTGTGTCTTTGGGAGGATAAATGGTGCCAATGCTGTTGTGCTTGGTTTCTCTCCACATCTACAACCATATACGAATCTAACGTTTTGTATGACTTGAAATTTTGCAGGTACTATATCGTATTGTTCTGATACAAGTTCTTTAATCTTGTGCATTGTATCACCACAGCTACATATCTTCTCATCATCACTGATATCGTGCTCTACTCTTACTCTTGGTATATCAGTAGGTGGAGAAGTTCTTCCACCTCTCTTTCTTTCAATACCTTAGCCAAAAAAACCCCACTAACCCACCCTCTCAGTAGAGTGAATAGCCCCTAAATTGGCAATCTTAAGCGATACCGTCTGAATTAAATACGCGTTAGCTAAATGCGGAAGTAATTTAAATACTTCTTTGACGTATTTAATCCCGTGATAGTGGGCTTTAAGGTCAAGAATACTCATCTCATTCATATCAGAATTTTGGCGTAATCCATGAGAGAAATTGACCATAAAAGTAGAGAGATTTGCCCAATTATGGATAGGTGTTTTTTTAATATTCATAAAATCCTCCATTCCCCAATATTGTTTGGCATCTCGGAAGACAAATTCAATCTGAAAACGAAGTGAATAGTAATCAATAATCTTTTCATAGTCTAATGTCAAATCTGTAGAGAAGAGATTTACATGAGCAATTTTTCCTGTGCTTAGATTTATCTTTTCTATAATCACAATATTAAGCCTATCTGCAAACTTACGATGTAGCATTTCCATTTGATAAATTCTTGTTTGGATATTCTTATCTTCGTCTATGGTATCTGATTTTAGATAGGGTTCTGGAAGATTATCATAGTCAATAGCATCTCCATATTTCCTAGGAGATCCTCTTCCTGCATACTCTCCACTATAAGGAAATAGCAGTGCAGAGTTTTTTGAAGTTTAGAAATGATATGTAATCCACATTGCCTCACCATTTGTACAGCAGGATTATTTCCAAATGCTCCATCAAAGACAAAATAAACAATATCAATATGCTTGTCAATCCGTTTAAGTGCCTTATTTACGGACTCCTGGACAAATTTAAGATAGGGAGAAAGTTCAATATCTTTTTTATCTTGATTCCCACTGCCTACAGGTCTTCCAACTTTACCATGCTTCTTTTTCTTACTCTTCTTTACACTTTTGTCTTTGATACAACCTTCTTTTTTCTCTCGAACTATTTGTTGTGTACTTAGTGGATAAGCTTTTCTTGTTTCTACACTTATCAAGGAAAGATTGAGAAATGCCAAACTTTGTATCACTTGGTTTTGGATAGAAGAATAAAACCTATCTATCCCATAAGTATGCTTCCCACTTTTGCTTACTACTACTTCATCTCCACCCAAAAGATAGACTGAACCCTTTTTTGTTAAATGCGTTTTGATAAACATCCAATTGATTTCTTCCCAATTTATCTTTGAATGAAAGAAGCGTGTGATAGTTCGATAACTCCCTCCTTTTTCACTCCATCTACTTAATCCTAACATAGTAATCCGTCCTCGCATTGAGAGCAAGGCTTGGATGATGATTTGTAGTTGTTTATGCTTGTTTTTTGCAATTATAGGTGCGATACATCTTAAGAGTGTTATAATTTCTGTCATGGGATAACTTTATGTTTTTTTGGTTTAAAATTATAGTAGTTGTCTCATGGCTTTGGCTTATATTTTGTTTTTATTTTTGGCTAAGGTGTTGTTCTTTTGAATGTTATTTCAATCTCTTCATCTTCTACTACTTCAATACTCTCTTCATTGTCTTCAAAGAGAGTTGGTTGGTTAGGGTTTAGTTTTTCACTTTTGGAGGTAAAGTGTTGACGTATGAGGTAATCTATCTTTTCTTTTAGGTGATTTATTTCAATTTGTTGGGTTTGTATTCTTTTTTCTTGAGTAGTAATTTGTTCTTTTTGAACACTGCTTTCTTGAGCTTGATTTATAATGATTTCTTGTAGTTTTTCTATATCAATAAGCTCTGTTTTCATAGTGCTATTATAGCTAAAACTACTACTATACTTGGTTAGTAAATGACTTTTTTATGTGATGTTTTTTGCTTATTTTAGCTGTGTGATGCTTTGCTTAATATTGGGTTGGTGGGGTTATTTAGGGGTTTACGTTTAAAATGTATTCTTTTGTCATGCAGTGCTTCCTGAGTATTTTAATTTATTATATCATAAATAGAGAGAGCTTAATACAACTCCAAAAGTAACAATTTTTTATTTTTTATCATCTAAAATTGTAAAAAAATCTTGCGTAGGGTGGATAAATCCACCCTACGACAAAGCTCACAAACCCTGCAATAGGGGCTTTGCTAAATCCGTTTAAGGTTCATAAAAAACGCTCTAAACTTTAACGTCCGTTCTCACCGAGGTTTGATGGTTAACATAATGAGCATTCTATAAAATCTTACTCCATATTAGAAATAGATAGTTTCTGTTTCATACTCATGATTCATACCTTCTGTATCAACTATACAGTTATTCATAGAATTCAATACTATACTTCTAGTTTCTTCAGTAAACCGGATAATGCTATCTACATCACCCTCTGCTGTTCTTTTAATAACTGCAGTATCTATTCCTACTATTGATATTCCTATTCCACCCTCTGTAGAACCAGATATAAACATATTTCCTGAATCTCCATACAGATAATCATTTTCTTCCCAATGACCTTCTAAAGGCACTACATACATATCTGGATAGTGACATTGATCACCATATGCGAATATATCGTCTTGCATTTCTCCCCATGTGTAAGTATATGTTGCTGTTGATGGATTGCTACTACTTCCACCACATCCTACCATTAAAAGACTCATGGCTACTACCGATAGTAGAATTTTTAACTTATTCATTTTTTACATAATACTCTAGGCAGTACGTCTCCTCCAGTGGTAACTATTTCGACATCATAACAATCGCCACTACGTTTAGTAATTATATATACAGTCTCACCTATATTAGAAGATAGTTCTGTTCCATCCTTTGAAATTCCATAATTCATTGCTAGTCCGTCCAATATTCCACCAACTACAATTTGCGTTCCATCAGCAAGAAAATTAAAATCAAACGTTGTTGTACCGCCTGTACGTCTCCATTCTCCTACAATTTTTGTTTCGCCAAATATAACTTCTTCACCAAAATACCCTTGTTCATTTTCACCATCTGACAATTCAGCATTATTTAAAACTGGTGGGGTAGTTTCTCCACCATCACTACTACCACCTCCACAACCTACCATTACAAAACTCATTGCTACTACCGATAAGAAAACTTTTAACTTTTTCATTTTTATCCCTTTTATAAAATTTTACCAATTATATTAGATTTTTTAAACAGCACAGTAAATCCAATATGGTTAATATTATCTATAATAGACTTTACTATAACTTACAATATGTATCTAAATAACCAAATTGGAATAAGGTGCGTATTGTGGAAGTATGGGAAAAGATAAACTATCTTCTTGAAGAAAAAGAAATACCTAAACAAGAGTTTGTTGCTAATTTAATAAGTTTATCGCCAACATTAAAAGCTACTGGAAATATACCCTCTATTCAAACTATATACAGATACCTCAACGGCAAACGAGAACTAAAAATAGAACTTATCCCTTACATAGCAGAAGTCTTAAGTGTGACAGAACAAGAGCTATTTAGCTCTGATTTAGAATATGCTACTGAATACAATGTTCGATATTCTAAAGATGCTAGAGAGATTTTAGACCTATTGCCTTATGCTCCACGAAGTATGGTTGAGCATATTAAGGAGTCTTTGCAAAAATTTAAAGTAGCACACGCAGATGGACTGAAGAACATATCATAGTGCCATTCTCCATCAATCATGAGAAATATAGATTTTATCATAAAGTAGTGCAATATGTTTAAGTGTAGATTCACTTGTAAATAGAGTGTGAAAAAATCCACCCTTGACAAACCCCACAAATCCTGTGCACAAATCAAAGCACATACTTTTTTGGTTGGTAAACCGACCTTACAGAAGTTTTTTTGCTTGCTTTTTTATTTTAGGAAGGTCATTTCTAATAGCATCTTCAATAATGTTATCATCGACACTATCATAATCATGAGCGATATAATTTCTCACTGCACTTATCAGACATATAGCATCTCTTTCGCAATTTTTTCTTTAAATCTTACATTGTTTGAATTCATCGAAATAAGATCAACTTTAAGATGCAATAATGTTTGTAATTCATGTTTTATCGCTTCAATACGTAGAAGTTTAGAGAATCCACCCTTAAACTACCTATCAAACGTATCAAAATCAAGTTTATACGCTATATCTATATCACTATATTTATCTGCATTCCCTCGTGCATACGAACCAAATATACCGATGACCTCAAAACCCTCATCCAAGTATTGTTTTTTCTTTTCTGATATAAGTGATATAATGTTTTGTATAGTCTTTTTTATAAAATAATTTTATCATAAATCAAAAAAATCCTAGCCTTCAAACAACGACCTTAGGTATACTAGGAGACAAAGCCGTAGTCACTTCATAAGCAATAGTCTTAAAGTGTTTTGCGGCAACTTGGGCATCATGCATCACACATATCTCCTCTTTAGCCGACTCAAGCATAACAAAATCCATCGAAACACGTCCAAGAAGAGGTAAATCCTCACTTGTCATATAAGGATCTTGTGTAGTGTCTCTACACCATCCGTCACCATACCCTAGATCATAGGTAGAAAGCAACATTTCTTTGTCTGCTGTAAAAGCTCCCCCATATCCTATGCGTTCTCCAGATTTTACTACTCTGCTTGAAACCTTTTTGGCATGGAGTGACAGGACTGGACGCAACATTAGAGCATCAAAAGACTCTGCTAATTCATTATATCCGTAAGCAGCTATGCCCACGCGTACAAGATCTTCATCAAAATGTTTCATACGTAAGATAGTCGCTGAATTATGAGAATGAAATCTTATATTTTTAAATCTTGCCTCTTGTACTCTCTGTTTCACTATTTCAAACTGTTTTTGTTGCCAAAAGAGTTCGGAACTTAGTTCATCTGCAGATCTGTAGTGTGTCATAATACCTATAAGGTCGAGTTTTTGCTCTTTTATCAAACGTAATGCTTCATCCAGCTCATCTAAATCAATCCCATTACGGTGCATGCCAGTATCGACTTTGAGTTCTACTTTTGCACCTTTTTCTGCCTTTGTGATGTCAGATAATGTATTGAGTGTAAAAGAAAACACTTCATCTTTTATGATACTATCTCCTAGGATAAGTATAGTTTCAAATAACGATTTGATCAACTCTGCTTCAAACGTTTTTCTAACCACTGCATGTTTAATACCAAATTCCGATGCAAGTCTAGCCATAAGCTCCAACCCATGACCATAAGCATTGTCTTTAAGTACAATAGCGATCTTCTCTACTGAACCAGTTTTTAATACAATTTGCTTAAGATTATGATAAAAATTTTGTTTGTTTATTTTAATAAATGCCATAGATGATTATAGCCAATCAAGTTAATAGTTATCTAGGTTGTAGAGGTAGTTTTCTGTTTACTCGTGACGAAGCTCCAGCTTCGTCACGTTCTATCGGTATTTGAACTATATGAATGAATCAGATACCGATAGGAGTTCAACAGCTGTAGCTGTTGAACAAGTAAAGTCTTCTACTTTTGGATACGATGTACTAGGGGGTCAATTATAAGTATTTTTACATTAAAATGTCATCAAAAAGGAGTCCAATTTTGAAAAGAATACCTGCCGAATGGGAAAGACAACGTGTTATACTCATGTCCTTTCCCCATGAAGAAACCGATTGGCACGATAAAGATGATGACTCAAAACTACAGTCTTACTTCTCTCCTTTCATACGTATTGTTCAAGCTATTGCTTATGGACAGGCTGTGTATATCATTTGTAAAGACAAGAAGAAGATTGCTTCACTGTTTTGCTCTACCCGAAATATGACATTCATAGAGATCCCCACCAATGATACTTGGATACGTGACTATGGATATATAAGTATAAAAGAAAACGATGAAGTAAAACTTCTTGACTTCACTTTTGACGGTTGGGGTGGTAAGTTTGAAGCTTCTCTTGACAATGCTGTTAATAGTACATTGCATCAAAAAGGATACATGGGAACTACTATATTAAAGAAAGTAGACTTTGTGCTTGAAGGAGGTTCTATTGAGAGTGATGGTGAGGGTACGATACTTACTACTACGGCATGTTTATGCAACCCCAACAGAAATAATGGACTCACTAAACAAACAGTGGAAAAAACCCTAAAACTACACTTAGGCACGCAAAGGATTTTATGGCTTGATAATGGGTACTTGGTTGGAGACGATACAGACAGCCATATAGATACTTTGGCACGCTTTGTCAATAAAGAGACCATCGCCTATGTTAAATGTAATGACAAAGAGGATGAACATTTTGACGCATTAGACAAAATGGAAGCCCAATTAAAGACCTTTAAGACAAAAGAAGGAAAACCCTACACACTTATAGCCCTACCTATGACAGAGGCTATTTACAATAAAGAAGGACAAAGATTACCTGCAACCTATGCCAATTTCCTCATCATCAATGATGCACTGATCTACCCTACCTACAAGGATAAAAACGATAAAAAGTGGGAGAGATCTTCAAAGATTTGTTCCCCAAAAAGAAATCATCCCTATTGATTGTTTGAAACTCATAGAACAAGGAGGAAGTCTTCACTGTTCTACGATGCAAATAGCCTACTAATTAAATCCTTTTATGCTAAAATAACACTATGAAAATAGCGCTTATTCAACAAAAATACCATCACGATAAAGAGACCACGCGACAGATAACTGTACGACAAATAGCCAAGGCAGCACAACATAATGCCCAACTTATCGTCTTGCAAGAACTACATCAAACCCAATACTTTTGTCAAAGTGAAGATACAAAATTCTTTGCCTATGCGAACAGCTTTGAAGAAGACATCCGTTTTTGGGGGAAGGTGGCAAAAGACAATAATATTGTACTTGTCACTTCTCTCTTTGAAAAAAGAGCGGCAGGACTTTACCACAATACCGCTGTAGTATTTGAAAAAGATGGTTTCGTAGCAGGGAAATACCGTAAAATGCACATACCTGATGATCCTGGTTTTTATGAAAAATTCTATTTTACCCCTGGAGATCTTGGCTTTGAACCCATTCAAACCTCTGTAGGTAAATTAGGCATTCTCATTTGTTGGGATCAATGGTACCCTGAAGCTGCACGCATCATGACACTCAAAGGTGCCGAACTACTCATCTACCCTACTGCTATTGGTTACTTTGATGAAGATTCAAAAGAAGAAAAAGCAAGACAGTTAGATGCTTGGATAACCATACAACGCTCTCATGCCATATCAAACGCTATACCTGTACTCTCTTGTAACCGTGTAGGATTTGAAAATGATAGTTCAGGCGTATTAAAAGGCACACGATTTTGGGGTAACTCTTTTGTATGTGGCACACAAGGTGAAATGCTAGTCCAAGCAAAGGATACAGAAGAAACGATACTTTATGCCCATATTGAGCATGAACGCACAAAAGAAGTAAGAGATATATGACCATTTTTGCGTGATAGACGCATAGAAGCTTATGATTGTTTACTTAAAAGGTATTGTGATGAAGATTAATCTCTAATTTAATAAATACATAAGCACTGATGGATTTATCATATTATTTGGAGTACTAGTATCAATCAATGTAAAGATATTTGGACGGTAATTTATAGTAGAACATACCATTCTATTGGATTGTTCTGCTGAAAATTGGTTCATAAACCATAAGGCAAGTAAAAAAGTATAAAAGATTCTACCATAGAATCTCCTTCTATCTTTTTGAGAATTGTGGAGATCTTCTCGCTTTTTTCTTACCTGGTTTCTTACGTTCAACAACTCTACTATCTCTAGTAAGAAGTCCCATTGGCTTAAGGATAGCTCTAAAAGTTGGTTCAAACTCTACCAATGCTTTAGTGATACCATGTTTTAAAGCATCTGCCTGAGCAGAATAACCACCACCCAGTGTAGTTGCTCTAATGTTCATAGACTCAAGTTGCTTAGTCGCTTCAAGAGGAAGTCTCACTTTCATTTTAAGTGTTTCGTGTCCACCCAACCATTGGTCAAGAGTCTTACCGTTAATTAGCATTTCACCATTACCTGGAGTCATCCAAACTTTAGCGATAGCCGCTTTTCTTTTCCTGTTGCATAAATAGTTGCCATGGTTACGCTTCCTTATTGAATTGTGCTGTATGTGGATGCTCTGCACCTGCATATACTTTAAGTTTCTTAATCATTACTCTACCTAAAGTAGTTTTAGGAAGCATACCTCTAACAGCCAATCTGAAAAGTTTTTCAGTATGGTTTTCTAACATATCGTCAAGTTTTTTACTTTTAGTTGAACCAAAGTAACCAGAGTGAGTAAAGTATTCTTTATCTTCTAGTTTTTTACCTGAGAATTTTGCTTTTTCAGCATTGATGATGACTACGTAATCACCACAGTCTACATTTGGTGTAAATGATGGCTTGTGTTTACCTCTAAGAAGTGTCGCTACTTCAGTTAAGATACGACCAAATGTTTTACCATCTGCATCGATCAAAACCCAGTCACGTGTTACGTCAGCAGGTTTAAGAACTGATGTTAATTTCATGAATTTTCCTTGTATAAATAGGAGCTAATGCTCTTTTGTGGACGAATAATACCCATCTAAACTTAAAATTTGTTTAAATTAAGATTTGTTTAAGGTTAAGAGAGGTTTTAGAAGTTTTTTTTAGTATTTGAATCTTGTCTCATGTATTTTAGGGTCTTTTTCATAAAATAATTATATCATAAATCAAAAAAATCCTAGCCTTCAAACAACGACCTTAGGTATACTAGGAGACAAAGCCGTAGTCACTTCATAAGCAATAGTCTTAAAGTGTTTTGAGGCAACTTGGGCATCATGCATCACACATATCTCCTCTTTAGCCGACTCAAGCATAACAAAATCCATCGAAACACGTCCAAGAAGAGGTAAATCCTCACTTGTCATATAAGGGTCTTGTGTAGTGTCTCTACACCATCCGTCACCATACCCTAAATCATAGGTAGAAAGCAACATTTCTTTGTCTGCTGTAAAAGCTCCCCCATATCCTATGCGTTCTCCAGATTTTAGTACTCTGCTTGAAATTTTTTTGGCATGGAGTGACAGGACTGGATACAACACTACATCATCAAAAGACTCTGCTAATTCATTATATCCGTAAGCAGCTATGCCCACGCGTACAAGATCTTCATCAAAATGTTTCATACGTAAGATAGCTGCCGAATTATGAGAATGAAATCTTATATTTTTAAATCTTGCCTCTTGTACTCTCTGTTTCACTATTTCAAACTGTTTTTGTTGCCAAAAGAGTTCGGAACTTAGTTCATCTGCAGATCTGTAGTGTGTCATAATACCTATAAGGTCGAGTTTTTGTTTTTTTATCAAACGCAATGCTTCATCCAACTCATCTAAATCAATCCCATTACGGTGCATGCCAGTATCGACTTTGAGTTCTACTTTTGCACCTTTTTCTGCCTTTGTGATGTCAGATAATGTATTGAGTGTAAAAGAAAACACTTCATCTTTTATGATACTATCTCCTAGGATAAGTATGGTTTCAAATAACGATTTGATCAACTCTGCTTCAAACGTTTTTCTAACCACTGCATGTTTAATACCAAATTCCGATGCAAGTCTAGCCATAAGCTCCAACCCATGACCATAAGCATTGTCTTTAAGTACAATAGCAATCTTCTCTACTGAGCCAGTTTTTAATGCAATTTGCTTAAGATTATGATAAAAATTTTGTTTGTTTATTTTAATAAATGCCATAGATGATTATAGCCAATCAAGTTAATAGTTATCTAGGTTGTAGAGGTAGTTTTCTGTTTACTCGTGACGAAGCTCCAGCTTCGTCACGTTCTATCGGTATTTGAGCTATATGAATGAATCAAATACCGATAGGAGTTCAACAGCTGGAGCTGTTGAACCATCAAAAAATAAAAAGTGTCAATCATAAGTATTTTTACATTAAAATGTCATCAATAAGCTTTTTCCGTAAGTGTCTAGTTTTAACAAAAAGGAGTCAAATTTTGAAAAGAATACCTGCAGAGTGGGAGAGACAACGGGTTATACTCATGTCCTTTCCCCATGAAGAAACAGATTGGCACGATAAGAATGATGACTCAAAACTAAAGTCTTACTTCTCACCTTTCATACGCATCGTTCAAGCCATCGCTTATGCGCAGGCTGTGTATATCATCTGTAAGGACAAGGAAAAGATCGCTTCACTATTTTGCTCTACCCAAAATATGACATTTATAGAGATACCCACCAATGATACTTGGATACGTGACTATGGATATATAAGTATAAAAGAAAACGATGAAGTAAAACTTCTTGACTTCACTTTTGACGGTTGGGGTGGTAAGTTTGAAGCTTCTCTTGACAATGCTGTTAATAGTACATTGCATCAAAAAGGATACATGGGAACTACTATATTAAAGAAAGTAGACTTTGTGCTTGAAGGAGGTTCTATTGAGAGTGATGGTGAGGGTACGATACTTACTACTACGGCATGTTTATGCAACCCCAACAGAAATAATGGACTCACTAAACAAACAGTGGAAAAAACCCTAAAACTACACTTAGGCACGCAAAGGATTTTATGGCTTGATAATGGGTACTTGGTTGGAGACGATACAGACAGCCATATAGATACTTTGGCACGCTTTGTCAATAAAGAGACCATCGCCTATGTTAAATGTAATGACAAAGAGGATGAACATTTTGACGCATTAGACAAAATGGAAGCCCAATTAAAGACCTTTAAGACAAAAGAAGGAAAACCCTACACACTTATAGCCCTACCTATGACAGAGGCTATTTACAATAAAGAAGGACAAAGATTACCTGCAACCTATGCCAATTTCCTCATCATCAATGATGCACTGATCTACCCTACCTACAAGGATAAAAACGATAAAAAAGTGGGAGAGATCTTCAAAGATTTGTTCCCCAAAAAAGAAATCATCCCTATTGATTGTTTGAAACTCATAGAACAAGGAGGAAGTCTTCACTGTTCTACGATGCAAATAGCCTACTAATTAAATCCTTTTATGCTAAAATAACACTATGAAAATAGCGCTTATTCAACAAAAATACCATCACGATAAAGAGACCACGCGACAGATAACTGTACAACAAATAGCCAAGGCAACACAACATAATGCCCAACTTATCGTCTTGCAAGAACTACACCAAACCCAATACTTTTGCCAAAGTGAAGATACAAAATTCTTTGCCTATGCGAACAACTTTGAAGAAGACATCCGTTTTTGGGGGAAGGTGGCTAAAGACAATAATATTGTACTTGTCACTTCTCTCTTTGAAAAAAGAGCGGCAGGACTTTACCATAACACTGCTGTAGTATTTGAAAAAGATGGGTCCCTAGCAGGGAAATACCGTAAAATGCACATACCTGATGATCCTGGTTTTTATGAAAAATTCTATTTTACCCCTGGAGATCTTGGCTTTGAACCCATTCAAACCTCTGTAGGTAAATTAGGCATTCTCATTTGTTGGGATCAATGGTACCCTGAAGCTGCACGCATCATGACACTCAAAGGTGCCGAACTACTCATCTACCCTACTGCTATTGGTTACTTTGATGAAGATTCAAAAGAAGAAAAAGCAAGACAGTTAGATGCTTGGATAACCATACAACGCTCCCATGCCATAGCCAATGCTATCCCTGTACTCTCATGTAACCGTGTAGGCTTTGAATCTGATAGTTCAGGCGTATTAAAAGGCACACGATTTTGGGGTAACTCTTTTGTATGTGGCACACAAGGTGAAATGCTAGTCCAAGCAAAGGATACAGAAGAAACGATACTTTATGCCCATATTGAGCATGAACGCACAAAAGAAGTAAGAGATATATGACCATTTTTGCGTGATAGACGCATAGAAGCCTATGATTGTTTACTTAAAAGGTATTGTGATGAAGATTAATCTCTAATTTAATAAATACATAAGCACTGATGGATTTATCATATTATTTGGAGTACTAGTATCAATCAATGTAAAGATATTTGGACGGTAATTTATAGTAGAACATACCATTCTATTGGATTGTTCTGCTGAAAATTGGTTCATACAACTATCAGGTGTATAATTCATATAGTTATATATTGGATCAGGCGAACTACAACTAGTTGTTTGGGTACAACTATAATGTGGTTCTACTTCTGCAGGAGTATCAAGAATCAAATCACCCTCATCATAGGTATTTAAACAGGTTGCACCATTATCAAAGGTATGATATAATCCTAAGGCATGACCCATTTCATGTACAAGTGTACGACCCTGATTATATATGCTAAATCCATTATCTCTTCCTCCTACACTAGAATGAAGTAAAACAATACCATCCAACACACCAACACTTGCTCGGTCTTGTGGAAAATACGCATATCCTAAGTACCCACCTGCACTAGTAGTATAAATATTCATATGAGTATCTGTATTTACCGCCAGTGCTGGTTTGTATTCATCTGCTTTATCTTCATCAAACCAAATATCATTTTGTGTACGCGTAATGCCTGTAAGTGTAAATTGAATTTTAGAATCAAATCCATTACTTCCCATCGTTCCTGAAAATGCACGAAAATCTTCATTGAGTACTTCCATTTGTGCTTCTATCGCAGCAGTTGAGACATTGCCTTCCCCATTACTTTTATATATAACATGGAAACCAAACAGGAATTTGAACGAGTAATCCATCAGGCCAATACTCATCAGAAATAGCGGTTAACGTTGTAGTACAATCAGCGATATCCCTTGCTGCCTCATTAATCTTAGCATCAGGGGAGAGTAATATACTTCCACATCGTTTGAGATGCACATCTTCAGCGTATACTATGTTTAAAAAAAGAGAGAGAAGTAGCGTATATTTAAGAAAAATCATATTAAAACCTTATAGGTAAAGTGATTGATTATATCATAAAAGGCCCTGAAGTTTATATAAAAAAGTTTAATTATGTTCAAACCACCACATAAAAGCAAACATAAGCCCAGGTGTCTTAGCGATACTTTCATCGTAGATAAATGCTTTGGCTTCTTTTAGGGGGAAGATATATAACCTCAATCATTTCGTGATCTATACCCCCACCTTCATTTACCTTTATACTCTCATCCACCTGTGCATAATAGAGCATTTGTTTAGACCCTGCAAAACCAACAGAAGTATGAAAGGAAGTAATCTTTTCTAAATTTTTAAGTGCTACATCATAGCCACACTCTTCTTCTATCTCTTCTTTGGCTATCTGTGCTAAAGAAAGATCTTTATCGACAATCCCTGCACATAATTCAAGTGTTAAGCCATCATTATTGTTCAAATACACGGCAGGACGAAACTGCTTTACAAGTACAAAAGCATCTTTTCCTTTATGGTAAAGCAGTATGGCTACTGAGTCATGTGCTTGGACAATTTCCCATGATTTTTTCACATCATTTTGCTCATAGGTTGCCAAAGAAGTGTTGATAAACTTCGCATCTACTAAAGGTTGTAATGTAAAGTTCTTAATGATATTTTTCATCTTTTATCCTCATACTATTTTGTGCATTGACATCCCAAACAAAATTTTTAGCTTCTTGCTTGAGATATTTTAAAAGTTTTTCTTTATTTTTTTTTGCACTTTTGATCACTACTTTTTTATATTTTATTATCTTTACATCTTTATACTTCGTAAATTTTTTCAATACAGATGTTCTGATCGATTTCTTACGCAAGACTCTCATAGGGTTTATCCATCTTCCATGTTTCTTCATAGCAAAATGTAAATGAGACCCAGTACTACGACCTGTACTCCCTACATAACCAATAATCTGTCCCTTCTTTACCTTTTGACCTTTTTTGACACGTGTACGACTTTGGTGTGCATACAATGATTCATAACCACCTTTGTGTTTAATCTTCACCACTTTACCATAACCACCCATACGACCCGAAAATGTTACTTTACCTGCTTGTACTGCCAAAAGTGGTGTCCCTCTTTTGGCACCAAAATCTGTACCATGATGAGGACGATAACGTTTCAGAATAGGATGAAACCGTCTATACGAAAAGGAAGAGGTCACACGCGCATGACGCAAAGGCATACCAAAACGAGAAGCCTTTTTACTCGTAGTAACTCTCCTTGTATAGGTCACTTTTTTCTTTCCCATAACGGTATAAGACTGAGACTTTTTATCACTTTTGTAGCCATCGCCCTCTTCATCTGCATAAATAAATTGTCGTTTATCTTTGGATTCATACAGTGCAATCTTGATAGATGGTCTATGATAAGGTTTTCCCATTCTCATTTTTTGCGTATAGACAAAAGAAACCTTATCTCCTTTTTGAAACTTCTTGACATTCACTGTTCCCTCAAACAGTTGTGCCATTTTGTTTGCAATAGCAGTGTAATGTAAAGTATCAGTAATATCTATATGGAGGTTTTTTGCTATATGTATCGTGGCACTATACTCTTCTTCTTTATAGATAATGGGAATGATATCAAAGTTATACACATTTCTACCATGTTCTTTGGCTATCCTAATCTGCATCTCTATACCTATAGGGATAAGTACTTGCTCAAGCGTACCATTTTGGTCTTTGAGTTCATAAAAAAGCTGTCCACCCTGAATTTCTGAAAGAAATTTAATATCTATTTTGGCAATAGATTGAAGCAAGGATATAGGGATATTTTTCTTATTTAAATAGTGAGAAAATGTTTCACCTTTTTCCCAATATTCAGATGTAAGCTTCGCTCCAAATAGAGCACTGCCTATCAACATCCCTAAGACTACATTTCTAAAACTTCTCATTTGACACCATTATCCCTATATAAAATCAGTTACAATTATAACTGAAACAAGTTAATATGCTTTCACAGGCAAAAACATCAATCAACTTTTACTATATTGTTTGTATAATCAAAACATATTACACATAAAGGATGGCTATGTACAAAATAGCACTTATCTCCATCATCTGTATACCTCTATTTGCAGGTTTTTTTCCTAAAACAGTATACACTTCTGTCAAATCGGTGAAGGGAAAGTCGATCACCCTCAACGCAAAATTCCCTCACAATGGTATGAGTGGCGTAATCATTCACAACTATGGTAATGATCTAACCGCTATTACAAGTCGTATTATTCAAACCGCATCCAATGGACAGGCTGTGCTTCTTCATGCAGATGTCATAGACCATCAGGAACTTCCAACTATTAACACTTCTGTTGCACCAAAAGACAAAGTCATAGGAGGATACCTTTACAACAATATCCTGCTCTTGGCTCCTGATGCCAATACTTACGCAAAGATTACATCTTCAAACCAAAAAAAATGGATACATCCAGACCTCTTTGCTACCTATCTTGCCGCCATAGGGGATAATCTCCCTAGCAAAGAAAATCTTGGCTCTTTTGCAAAGAAATTTCAAATAGGTCTCATTTATATCGTGCGTCAAGGTACCACTATACTTTTAGACCCTATTTCGGGGAAAGTTGTAGGACAAAAAAAAATGGCAGGACTTCCTCAAAAAGGTCAATTTCCATTTTATATGCGTCTAAAACCTATTGAGGCAGGATGGTTTGGTGGAAGTAGCGATACTACAGGGAACTATTATAAACTAATGCAATCTCTTTAATTACACATCTTTAACTTAGGAAAAAACACATGTTAGATAAAAAACATATACAATATTTTGAAAAACTGCTCGGGAAAGAAAATCTTTACAATGACAAAGCCCACCTCATCGCCTATTCTTATGATGCTACACGTACACACTTTGAACCTGAAGCCGTACTCTTTCCAAGAGATGAAAATGACATCTCTGACATACTTAAGTACTGTAATGAACATCTCATAGTCATCACACCACGGGGTGCAGGTTCTGGCTTTACTGGGGGTGCTTTACCGACAAATGGCGGTATTATCCTTGGTTTAGAAAAACATATGAACAAGATACTAGAGATAGACATGGAGAATATGGTAGCAGTAGTACAACCTGGTGTCATCAATATGGACTTGCAACGTGCCGCTGAAGCAGTAGGTCTTATGTACCCACCAGACCCTGCAAGTGAAGAGTACTCAACTTTGGGTGGAAATGTCTCTGAAAATGCAGGAGGTATGAGAGCAGCAAAGTATGGTATCACCAAAGACTATGTCATGGCACTACGCGCAGTACGTGCCAATGGTGACATCATAAGAGCAGGGAAACGTACTATCAAGGATGTGGCAGGATATAACACTGCTGGTATACTTATAGCCTCAGAAGGTACGCTTGCCGTCTTGAGTGAAATCACACTCAAACTCATACCTAAACCAAAATACACCAAAGGATATATGGGTATTTTCCCTTCTGTAGATGATGCCATGAATGCTGTATTCAAATCTTTGGCCGCAGGTGCAAACCCTGTAGCTATGGAATTTATGGATGCCCTTGTTGTGCAAGCACTCAAAGAAAAACTAGGCGTTGAACTTCCTGAAGATGCGGGTGCATTGCTCATCGGTGATGTAGATGGAAATGTACCTGAAGAAGTAGCCTTTCAACTAGCAACCCTAGAGGCTTCTTTTAAAGAAAATAATGCACAAGAGTTTATCATAGCCCATGACGATGCACATCGTACCAAACTTTGGTATGCCAGACGTAATGCCTCACCATCTATCACAATTTTTGGTAACAAAAAACTCAATGAAGATATCTCTGTACCACGTTCTATGCTTCCAAAAGCACTTAATGCCATCTATGCTATAGGAGACAAATATGGCTTCAAAGTACCATGTTTTGGACATGCAGGCGATGGGAATATACATGTAAATGTTATGGTCGTTGATGGTAAAAATGAAGAAGAACTACACAAAGGACATCAAGCCATAGAAGAAATATTTCAAATGGTAGTAGACATGGGTGGTACACTCTCTGGAGAACATGGTATAGGTACTTCTAAAGCACCGTTTATGGGTATTGCATTTAACGATATGGAAATGCAGTTGTTTAAAGATATTAAAAAATCCTTTGACCCTAACAACATTTTAAATCCTGGAAAAATGGGATTGCCAAATTAAATGAAAATAGACACGCAAGTTAAAAAGCTTTTAAAAAATTATTACATCTTTTTACGTGACTTTCTAGTGGATCTTTTTGATAATAAGATAGGCTATTATGCTTCGAGTTTGAGTTGGAGTACCCTCTTTTCTATCATTCCTCTGCTTGTCATCATGCTTTGGGTCTTTACTACCCTTCCCCTCTTTGATTCTGTACTTGCAAACATAGAAACACTCATTTTTTCAAACCTTCTTCCTACGGACTCTAAAGAAGTCATGAATTATATTCATACCTTTATGGAAAATTCAAATAAATTGGGCTATGTGGGTGCTTTTTATGTCACTTTTGCTGCGATAATGTTTTTTAAAAACTATGACTATATTGTCAATGACATCTTTTCTACCCCAAGTCGTAATATATGGCAAGCACTTAAAACCTATCTACTCCTCATGCTTGTCATTCCAGTTATGATGGGTGCTTCCTTTTATCTTTCCTCTTTTATTCAAGGGTATTTAGATAAACATAGCATTACGAGTAGTATTCATATCTTTTATTTTTTACCCTATTTCATCGTCTGGATGGTATTTTATGCACTCTATCAAATATCTGCAAATACCCGTATATCTGTCTCTTCAGCGATGATAAGCTCTTTTATCACTTCGCTTATATGGTATCTTTCAAAATTTGCATTTGTCTTTTATGTCATGCACAACAAGACCTATGCCTCTGTGTATGGAAGTATCTCTACTTTACTCTTCTTCTTTTTATGGATTTACATCTCATGGGCTATCTTTTTACATGGCTTAAAGTTTTGTGACCTACTCAACAAAGATAAAGAGATAGACCATATATAAAAAGGCTGTTCCAAGGAGCAGATAAAATACTCTTCTGCTCCATATCGCTCCAAAAGAAAGCAGTATATACAGTAGCACCACCCATAAAGGAAGTAACATTTCCCTACCTACAGAAGGTAATCCAAACAACCAAAGTAAAGCACCATCCAACACAAACCCTAGTCCCAAAAGATGCAAAATCATCACCCCAGGATAAAAAGGGACAAAGAGTAAAGAGAGTAAGGGAGAGTACAACTGATACCCACTCGTTACAGGGAAAACCCCATGCACCACAGGCAGCATAAACATAAAGATCCCCATAGGTATAAACACTAGAGTAATCAGCCATGCCTTAGAC
Organism: Sulfurovum sp.; assembly: GCA_030949725.1. Taxonomy (GTDB): domain Bacteria; phylum Campylobacterota; class Campylobacteria; order Campylobacterales; family Sulfurovaceae; genus Sulfurovum. Next base: position 20,625 of record JAUZSE010000022.1, read on the forward strand.
TTCTTTGTATACTGCAATAACAAAAATATATAAAATACCCCTGCAATAGAAAGCCCAAAACTAAGAGAAACCACTAGAGAAGGGAAGAGTGCTAAAAGTATGAAAACAATACTGCTTAGAAATATAAAGCTAAGTAACTCTACCCCAAATAAAAGCATCATCCATCCCACTAAAAGCATCGAGAAAGAGCGTAACAATGACGGCGGAAAGTCCACAAACCAAACATAAGCTCCCAAAAGTAGCATAGTAACCAAGCCTACATCAAACAATGCATGACGATAAGGAAAATAACGTTGCTGTAAAGGTCGGTAAAAAAGCAAAAGTAAACCATAGACCAACCCCCACAATATCCCCAAGTGAAACCCACTCAAAGCCACAAGATGGCTCACTCCAAGCATTGCTATCTTCTCTCTTAGCTTTTTATCTAAGGGTGTGGCAAAAAAAATAGCATTATAGAAAGATTGCAAAGTCTTATCTTCATGTTGGGAAGCCACTGTTTTTAGAAGTTTATCTTTAAATGTAAGGAGAAGAGGACTTTGCTCTTTGATGCGACTTTTGACATAAAACGTACCCAAATAATCTTGAAATGAAATATCTTTATTGGGGAAGATTTGTACCCGTAAACGCATATTTAGATAATTATTTTTCAGATGACTCGTGGTATAAAAAGTAAATCCCTCATCACTTTTGAGCTTAAGAATCTGATAACGTCTAGCACATTTTGACTTTTCATAGGCATTGAGTACCGTGACATAGGTATAATAAAAAGGCTTTGACACAAAGCTTTTATAGGCATTGTATTCAACAAAAAGCCGAAGACCTATAACGACAGCTAAAACAAAGATAAACCAAACAAACGTTTTCTTTTCAGGAAAGAGTTCTGGCTTTTCTACATGCATCCTATATCTGAGGAAAATCTATATTGATATTTGCTTCTTGCATAGGAATATCTGCATCTTGATACTCTACTTCAAAAGCAGCCTCTGGTCCTTTATCGACAAACCGTGTAAAGTTCTTTTGGAAAACCAAATCCACAGTACCTGTAGGTCCATTTCTCTGCTTCCCTATGATAATCTCTGCATCTTCTTCAGATTTTTTCCTAAAGTCAGATTCATAAGGCTTACCATCTGCTTTGGCTTTCATCTCTTTTTCTTTTTCCATGGCTTCACGATAGACATCATCACGATACACAAACAAGATAATATCAGCATCCTGTTCTATGGCTCCAGATTCACGTAAATCAGACAACATTGGTCGCTTGTTGTCTCTGCTTTCTACACCACGGTTCAGCTGAGAAAGTGCGATGATTGGTATCTGCAATTCTCTGGCTAACTGTTTAAGCCCTCTTGAGATTTCAGAAACCTCTTGTTGTCTTCCTTCTTTCCCCTCTCCAGACATCAACTGCAAGTAGTCTATAATTGCCACAGTGATTTCAGGATGTTGAGATTTGAGTTTACGTAACTTAGAACGTACGTGGTGAATGGTCGCATACCCACCATCATCTACAAAAAGCTTTTTGGATCCAAGGTCTTGTGTAGCCGCAGAAAGCTGAGACCACTGTTCATCCCTAAGATCACCGACCCTAAGTGCCTGTAGAGGTATGGAAGTTTTAGCAGAAAGCAGTCGTAACATCAATTGTTCAGCAGGCATTTCTAGTGAAAAGAATGCCACACCTTCATTACGTTCTATGGCTTTGAGTGCTATATTGAGTACCAAAGCCGTTTTCCCCATCGCAGGTCGTGCCGCGATGATGACCAAATCCCCTTTACCAAAACCTGATGTTTTATCATTCAGATTTTTAAACCCTGTATCTACACCGATGAGTTTAGAGTTTCCTAGTGCTTTCAAGCGTTCTATCTCAGCCATAACTGCTACGGTAATCTCTTTAGATTCTCTAAAGTCATCAGAAGTGGAATTTTGTGTAATTTCATAGAGTTTCTTCTCTACCAAATTCATCACATCTTCCGCAGGCAAGTCATCTTCCAAAGTCACTTTTTTGATCTGCGTTGCCAACGTAGCCAAAGCTCTTTTGGTTGACTTAGCTTTGATCTCTTTCATATAAGCAGCAGTATTGGTGATAGGGTTTGCCGAAATCAAGTCCAACATGGCTACTTCATCAAACTTACCCATAGTAGTGAGTTTAGCACGCAAAAATTCATCATCTAAGGGCTTCTCTTCTACACTAAGCTCTTCCATCGCCGCAAATATATGCTGATGAAAAGGCAGATAAAAGTCCTGTGGTTTTAGTTTGGCGGCTATCTCTTCATAGGTTTCTGGGTCAAAAATAACAGATGAAAGTACAGCTCGTTCTATGTTTAGGTTGTAGAGATTTTCCACTATTTATTCTCCTCAGCAAACTTTTCTACTTCTAACACAAACCTATCTACCAACTCTGATTCAGGAAGCCTCGCAACCACTTCACCTTTAAGCATCACAAGACCTGCACCTTTTCCATACGCTATGGCAACATCTGCATGTTTGGCTTCTCCTATGGCATTAACTACACAGCCCATAACAGACACATCCATAGGTGTTTTTATGTGTGCGGTGCGTCTTTCTACTTCTGCTACAGCCGTCACAAGATCTGCTTCTATACGTCCACAAGTAGGACAGGATATGATGTTTAAGCCTTCTTTAATTCGTCCAGAGTCTTTGAGTATCGCTTTTGCCACTCTTATCTCTTCTTCTAGTTCTCCAGTGATAGAAATACGCATAGTATCCCCTATACCATCTAGTAACAATGCCCCTAAACCAATAGAAGATTTGATAGTCGCATGAAAAATAGTCCCTGCTTCTGTAACACCTAAGTGAAAGGGGTATTCATTTTTAGGACGTAACATTCTATAGGCATCTACAGTACGATCCACATCCGAAGCTTTAAGTGAGATTTTAATATCTGTAAACCCCAGATCTTCCAAGAACTTTATGTTGTACTCCGCTGAAGCCACCATGCCTTCTGCCGTAGCACCATACTTTTGCTCAAACTCTTTTTCAAGCGATCCTGCATTTACCCCGATTCGTATCGGTAAGTTACGTTCTTGACAGGCTTTGACTATCTCTTTGATCCGTGATTTTTCACCGATATTCCCAGGATTAAGTCGAATACAATCCACCCATTTAGCCGCTTCAAGTGCCAATTTATAGTTAAAATGTATATCGGCTATAAGAGGAAGAGAAATCTGCTCTTTTATGGCTTTGAGTGCCAAAGCATCCTGCATTTCAGGCACAGCAACACGCACCATATCCGCTCCAGCAAAATGAAGACGATTTATCTGCTCTACTGTTGCAGCTACATCATGCGTATCACTATAAGTCATAGACTGCACAGAGATAGGTGCATCCCCACCTACAGCCACATTACCGACATAAATTTTTTTTGTTTTAACTCTTGGTTTCAATATATACCCTTCGTACTGCGTAAATACGCACCCTAAAATTCTCTTATTTTATCCAAACTATATTAACCCGTAGGGTGCGTTGGGAAACCTACCCTACGAAAACTCCACGGAATCCATATCTATCTCTATCTCTCGACAATCAACCCCATGCAAAGCTTTTAAAAGAGGTACTCTATTTTTAGCACGCAGTAAAATATTGAATCTGTATTTATTGGCTATGCGTTCTATAGGGGCTTTACCACTTCCTACTATTTCTATATCTTTAAATGCTTTGAGTTTCGTGACTGTATCCAATGTGATTTTCCCTGCTTTACTTTCATCTTTGTGTGCTATAAGTATACGTGCTAGTGAAGAGAAGGGCGGATAGTTAGCTATCTCCAAAAAAGCCAATTCATCTTTGATAAAAAGTTCATAATCAGCCAGATAGGTTTGAAAAAGTTCAGGATCTCCAGTTTGCACGATGACTTCTGCTGTTTTTGCTCTACCACTTCGCCCTGCTATTTGGAACAGTAAAGACATCGCCCTTTCTCTAGCCCTATAGTCTGCAAGACCCAAGATATAATCAAGCCCCATAATCACAGAAAGCGTGATATTGGCATAATCATGCCCTTTACTCAACATCTGCGTACCCAAAAGAAGGTTACTTTCCCCCGTCTCAAAACGCTTAAGTGCTTCTTTGAGCTTCTTGGCTGTCGTAATGCTATCTTTGTCAAACTGTTCTACTTGTATGCCTTCTACAGCTTCAGATATGATTTCTATGGCTTCTACTGTACCCATGCGTTCACTTTTGAGGGGTTTATGTCTACATTGTGTACAAGTATCTACGATGGCTTCTGTAAAATTACAGTAGTGACACTTTAAATGTTTGTACTTTCTATGAAGTGCCATCCCTACTGTACAGTAAGGACAAAGATGTGTTTTGCCACAACGCTCACAGTACAGGTATTTAAAATTCCCTCTTGTAGGCAAAAATAAAAGTGACTGATCCCCTGCTTTGTAATGTGTGTGTAAAACATGTAAAATCGCATGATTTATCTTATCACCTGCAATGAACTGATACTTTTTTTCTGTTTGTACAAAGGCTTGGGTCAATTTCACTACATCATATTTATAATACGAAGCCATAGACGGCGTAGCAGATGCCAATACTACTTTCGCAGCCAATTTAGCCCCCATCAATACTGCCACATCCCGTGCATGGTAACGCGGTCGTATCATCGCCTTATAAGAGTCGTCATGCTCTTCATCGACTACTATAAGCCCCAAATTAGTCAACGGTACAAACAGTGCAGACCTTGCCCCTGCCACAATGCGGACTTTCCCCTCTTCAATACCTTTGAGGATAGATTCTTTTTTCTTTTTGGTAAGTTTAGAGTGCCACATTTCTACTCCATCCCCAAAATACACTTTTAATCGTTTTTCCATTTGAGGTGTAAGTGAAATCTCAGGCATAAGGAAAATAGATGTTTTTTCCTCTTCTATCATTTTGGCAAAAAGACTTATGAATATCTCTGTTTTACCTGAACCCGTGACACCAAAGAGTAAGGCACGGTCTTTTTGTAAGAGCTGATTATATGCTATTTCTTGCATCGGTGACAATGTAGGTCGGGGTATCCTCTCTCCGACATTTTTATCATGTATATTTGATACTTCTTTTTGTAAATTATTGTCGGGGAGAGGACACCCCGACCTACGATAGGGTAAAAACAACGATATCGCTTCCCCAAAAGAAGAAAAATAATACTCAGAGATAAATTTTGCTATCTGCATTTGTTCTTTTGTATAGTACTTTTCTAAAGCAGATACTATTTCTACGGTTTGAAACTGAAGGTTTTTCAACCTTTTTCAGCTACCACAGCATCCTTTATTGTGGTTTGAAGAGGTACAGAAACTATAGCGCCTATATTTAAAGATGTTTCCAAATGATAAGTCAAACTCGGAGCGCTTGATCTTAGCAGTACTGTCTCGTAAAAATACAGAGTCATTTACCAAAATAAGTATACTTAGCAGGATACTCTTTTTTCATAGCACTCATTTTTTACCTTGTTTTTTATTTATTGTAATGTAGACAAGAGCAACAAAACCTACAAATCACTCATCCCAGAAACACCACAAGTACCTTTAACCAATTTATTTTTCTCAGACGTTTCCACACTAAAAGCACAGGTAGCCCCACTAGGGCCAGTAAAAGTCAAACCTGACCACTTACTACTTAATCCATACTCCAATAAACCTACTGCTTCTGAAGCAGTAATATTATCAAAGTCCCCTCTCAAAATTCTTTTTTGTCTTTCTGTTGCAATAGCCGAACGTAAAGCAGCAACCTCTGCCCTACCTTTAGAAATCAGAGCATCATCTCTTGTCGCCGCAAACTTTGGAACGGCGATAGCAGAGAGTATGCCTATTATCACTATCACAAAAACCAATTCTATCATTGTAAATGCTTTTTTCATATCTATTCCTTATTTATTAGATTCTTTATAAACAATTATAGCATAAAATTATTGACTAAATCTAAGTATCATATCAATCTAATCAAACTTTAGATAGAATATTTTACTTAATATATATTTTGAAAGTAGAATTATGACATCTGAAACAATGATACTAAATAACCCTATACATATTTCTATAGTCACACCCGTATATGGATGTTCTACTTGTCTTGATAAACTTTATGAAAGACTTGTGGCTACACTGACCCAGATAACAGAAGATTTTGAAATCATTATGGTTAATGATTCAAGTCCAGATACTGCATGGAAAATTATAAAAGAATTGGCAGAAAAAGACAATAGAGTTAAAGGCATTAATTTCTCACGTAATTTCGGACAACATCGGGCTATTACCGCTGGTCTTGATTATGCTAAGGGTGACTGGGTTGTCGTGATGGATTGTGATTTACAGGATCAACCTGAGGAGATACTTAAGCTTTATGATAAAGCTTTGGAGGGGTTTGATGTTGTTTTTGGAAAAAGACATCAGAGAAAAGATTCTTTCTTTAAACAGTTAGGTTCTAGTCTTTTTTATAAGATACTTGATTATTTTACAGACAGTAAAATAGATAATTCTATAGCTAATTTCAGTATTGTATCAGCTAATGTTGTGCGTAAATTAAAAGAACTTCGTGAACAAAATAGACTTTACCCTTTATTTGTAAATTGGGTAGGGTTTAAACGAATCGATATCAATATAGAACATGCTCGCAGAGAAGAAGGCAAAAGCTCTTACACCCTGTCAAAACTTATCAATTTAGCTATAGATGGCATCGTGTCTCAATCAAATAAGCCTTTGCGCCTTTCTATAAAGTTTGGCTTTATCCTATCTGCATTATCCTTATTATATACTATGTTCTTAATGGTACGATATCTCCTTCAAGGTACTCCTGTAGAAGGATGGACATCCGTAATGGTCTCCATCTATTTTATAGGAGGATTACTCTTTGCGAATATGGGTATGCTAGGTCTCTACATAGGTAAAATTTTTGATGAAACAAAAGGTAGACCTTTGTATATTGTAGAAGAAACTACATTTGACAAAGAAGACTGAGATGGCTTATTATACACAAGAAGAGTTAGACAAATTAGGCTTTAAATATATTGGTACGAATGTAAAGGTAAGTGATAAAGCCAGTATTTACAATTATGAACAAATTGAAATCGGAGATAACTCTCGTATAGATGATTTTTGTGTTATCTCAGGAAAGATACAAATTGGAAGAAATGTTCACATTGCTCCTTTTTGTCTTGTTGCTGGTGGGGAAGAAGGTATTATTCTTGAAGACTTTTCAGGGCTGGCTTATAATGTACAAATATTTACACAATCTGATGATTACAGTGGAAAAACTTTAACAAATCCAACCATTCAGGAAAAGTACAAAAATGAATTCAAAAAAGAAATAATTATTGGTAAACATTCAATCGTAGGTGCGGCTTCACTAATTATGCCTGGAGTTATACTCGCTGAGGGTACTGCTGTAGGTGCCATGTCTTTAATTAGAAAAAATACAGAACCATGGGGTATATATTTAGGTAACCCCGCTAAGAAATTAAAAAATAGAAGTAAAGATTTATTAAAATTAGAAAAACAGTATCTAAATGAAATAGGTGAAAATTAAATGGGTTATTTTTATATATTTGGAACTATTTTTTTCACTGTTTATGGGCAAATAGTTTTAAAATGGAGAATTAATACTGTAGGTTCCCTCCCCGAGGAATTGACAGATAAAATTATATTTCTTTTTAAACTTCTTTTTGATCCATGGATATTTTCTGGTTTTTTTGCAGCTTTTATAGCTTCATTTTTCTGGATGGCAACCATGACTAAATTTGACATCTCTTATGCTTACCCTTTTATGAGTGGTGCATTTGTTTTGGTTTTTTTATTATCAGTTTTTTTATTTCAAGAAACAATTACTTGGCAGAAAATAATAGGTTTAACTTTTATTACTTTAGGAATAATCATTACAAGTAGAAGTATATAATGACATATAAATTAAATTATTCTTTAATTAGCTTACAAGTTCTTATGTTTTTATCAATATATTTCTTACTGTACCAACAAATGTTCTCTGGAATATACCCAAGTGATTTTTATGAGCATGTCACCTATGTATATCAATATTTTGATGAAACTTATACATCCTTTTATATACCTCATCCTTTATGGCACTATTGTGTGCATTACACTTCTAGTATCTTGCATATTAGCGTCGAAAATGCAGCAATCTTATTTTCATCTTTTCTCATTATTTTTTGGATCTATCTTATACATAAAATAGTCAAACAAAAATTAAAATTACCTAACAACTATCTACCTGTCATGATAACATTTATTATTATCTTAATAGGCCCCTTGTGTATTCCCTGGTATAACAAAATAATTTTCATGGGACAAGGTTATCCCAATATTTGGCATAATGTCACATTATGGAGTGTTAAACCATTAGCCCTCTTGAGTATTATACTTTTATTTAAAGCTGTTTATTCAAAAAAAAACTTATACTATTTTTTAACTACAATCACGGTTCTGACATCACTATTTGCAAAACCAAGTTTTGCTATTATGTTTCTTCCTTCTCTAGCAATATTTGGACTCATACAAAAACATTATAATAAACAATTTATACTATTCTATATTTTTTTAAGTGTGATGAGTATAGGTATCCTACTATATCAATTTTCTCATACTTTCCATACAGGTGATTCAAAAGTAATATTTGACTTTTTAGGAGTTTGGTCACAAGCTTCAAGAGATGTTCCTATTTCTATCATGCTAACACTTGCATTTCCATTACTCTTTGTACTTGTAGAATCTAAAATTCTACATGATGATTATATTCTTTTTTCATGGATACAGATATTCATTGGTATATTATTTTATTCTCTATTGGCACAAACAGGACACTACTATAACCATGGAAACTTTGGCTGGAGTTACATGATAGCTATAAGTATACTCTATGTTTTTTCCATTATAAAATTCTTTAGCATTTATAATGATTTAAATATATTTAAAAGATATATCTTATTATCTCTTCTTCTAACACAAGTTATAATTGGTATATATTATTTTGAAAAAGTTTTACAAGGGCAAAATCCATTATATATAGCTATATTTCTATAAAGGGGTAAAATGATACCATTCAATAAACCACCATAAGTAGTATCACTGAATTAACAATACCTTAGCCAAAAAACCCCACTAACCCACCCTCTCAGTAGAGTGAATAGCCCCTAAATTGGCAATCTTAAGCGATACCGTCTGAATTAAATACGCGTTAGCTAAATGCGGAAGTAATTTAAATACTTCTTTGACGTATTTAATCCCGTGATAGTGGGCTTTTAGGTCAAGAATACTCATCTCTTTCATAGTGGAGTTTTGACGTAATCCATGAGAGAAATTGACCATAAAAGTAGAGAGATTTGCCCAATTATGGATAGGTGTTTTTTTAATATTCATAAAATCCTCCATTCCCCAATATTGTTTGGCATCTCGGAAGACAAATTCAATCTGAAAACGAAGTGAATAGTAATCAATAATCTTTTCATAGTTCAATGTCAAATCTGTAGAGAAGAGATTTACATGAGCAATTTTACCTGTGCTTAGATTTTTCTTTTGAATAATCACAACATTGAGCCTATCTGCAAACTTACGATGTAGCATTTCCATTTGATAAATTCTTGTTTGGATATTCTTATCTTCGTCTATGGTATCTGATTTTAGATAGGGTTCTGGAAGATTATCATAGTCAATAGCATCTCCATATTTCCTAGGAGATCCTCTTCCTGCATACTCTCCACTATAAGGAAATAGCAGTGTAGAGTTTTTTTGAAGTTTAGAAATGATATGTAATCCACATTGCCTCACCATTTGTACAGCAGGATTATTTCCAAATGCTCCATCAAAGACAAAATAAACAATATCAATATGCTTGTCAATCCGTTTAAGTGCCTTACTTACGGACTCTTGGACAAATTTAAGATAGGGTGAGAGTTCAATATCTTTTTTATCTTGATTCCCACTGCCTACAGGTCTTCCGACTTTATTATGCTTCTTTTTTTACTCTTCTTCACACTTTTATCTTTGATACAACCTTCTTTTTTCTCTCGAACTATTTGTTGTGTACTTAGTGGATAAGCTTTTCTTGTTTCTACACTTATCAAGGAAAGATTGAGAAATGCCAAACTTTGTATCACTTGGTTTTGGATAGAAGAATAAAACCTATCTATCCCATAAGTATGCTTCCCACTTTTGCTTACTACTACTTCATCTCCACCCAAAAGATAGACTGAACCCTTTTTTGTTAAATGCGTTTTGATAAACATCCAATTGATTTCTTCCCAATTTATCTTTGAATGAAAGAAGCGTGTGATAGTTCGATAACTCCCTCCTTTTTCACTCCATCTACTTAATCCTAACATAGTAATCCGTCCTCGCATTGAGAGCAAGGCTTGGATGATGATTTGTAGTTGTTTATGCTTGTTTTTTACAATTATAGGTGCGATACATCTTAAGAGTGTTATAATTTCTGTCATGGGATAACTTTATGTTTTTTTGGTTTAAAATTATAGTAGTTGTCTCATGGCTTTGGCTTATATTTTGTTTTTGTTTTTGGCTAAGGTGTTGAATTAAACCATAATATTTTTAGTAAATTTGGAACGATGGCTTTAGCCTCAGCCTTTGACGAGGCTAAAGCCATCGTTTCCGATAGGTTTTATATTTTATTGTTTAATTTAGATTAGGTACTTACCTAAGCACTGAAGAAAAATACGTTTTAGAAGCTATGAAACAAAATAAACTATCGAGTGATGGTAATTTCTCTCAAAAATGGCTTAAGCAAATAGCAACACTAAAAACTTTATGAAGAGTTTTGCATAGTTTTGGTATAATAAATTCATTATGATAGATATTGAAAAACTAAAACCTTTGATAGTAGAAGCACTATTACCTTTAAAACCTGATAAAATCATACTCTTTGGTTCTTATGCTTATGGAAATCCAAATGAAAACAGTGATATTGATTTGTTTTTGATTAAAGATGATTTAGATGATTTAGATACTTATGAAGTTAAAGCACATATGCAAATGTATGAACTCATTAGAAAGCATCATATTGGGTTCGATGTTTTATCTGCATCTTCGAAATATGTAAATAATAGGGATGATTATTTTTATAAAGTAGATATCTTAGAAAAAGGCAAAGTTTTACATGAACGAAAAATTCGCTAAAGAGTGGCTTAATAAAGCTTGGCATCATTTAAGTTCTGCAAAATTATTGTACGATGCACAACACTATACTGATATTATAGCTGTTGAGTTGCACTACACTATTGAGATAACCTTAAAGTCTTTTTTAGCTTATGAAAATAAACAAATTAAAAAAACTCATGATTTACTAGAATTAAGCCTATTGGTTGAAAATCATATACAAATCGATGAACTCAATATTTTAAGTATAGCTACAAAATATCATATTAGAGAAGCATATCCACCAAGAGACAGAAGACTACCATCGATGAATGAAATAAAAGAGGTTTTGGATTTTACTGAAGAGTTATTTGAAAAAGTTTGCTACAAACTAGAGATAAAATTAGAAGAAGTTAAAATATAGTAATGATAGGATTTAACAAACCCCCATACCTAGGTACAGAAGAAAAATACGTTCTTGAAGCCATGAAACAAAATAAAATATCTGGTGATGGTAATTTTTCACAAAAATGCCAGAAATGGTTTAAAGAGAAAACAGAATCTAAAATAGCACTGCTAACAACATCATGCACACATGCACTAGAGATGTCTGCCCTACTTATAGGTCTTAAAGAAGGGGATGAAGTTATCATGCCTTCTTACACTTTCGTCTCAACCGCAAATGCTTTTGCACTTAGGGGAGCCAGGATAGTCTTTGTAGATATACGTCCCGATACTATGAACATAGATGAAAGAAAAATAGAACAAGCCATTACTTCTAATACAAAAGCAATAGTTCCCGTACACTATGCAGGTGTTGCATGTGAGATGGATACCATTATGGATATTGCGAAGAAGCATAACCTAGTAGTCATAGAAGATGCAGCTCAAGGGATGATGAGTACTTATAAAGGACGAGCATTAGGCAGCATAGGACACATAGGTACTTACTCCTTTCACGAAACCAAAAACTATACCTCTGGTGGAGAAGGTGGTGTCATCTTTGTAAATGATACAAAATACCTTGACCATGCAGAGATCATCAGAGAAAAAGGAACCAACCGTAATCAGTTTTTTAGAGGAGAAGTAGACAAATATACATGGGTAGAGCTAGGAAGCTCTTATCTGCCCTCTGAACTACAAGCTGCTTACCTCTATGCACAACTACTAAATGCAGACACAATAAACGATGATCGTTTAGCCTCTTGGAATTACTATATGGAACATTTAACCCCGTTACAAGAAGAGGGCTTTTTAGAGTTACCCTTTATACCTGATGAATGTGTGCATAATGCCCATATGTTTTACATCAAGACAAAAGACTTAAAAGAACGAACCAAACTTCTCTATTACTTCAAAGAAAATGATATACTAGCGGTATTTCATTATGTACCTCTGCATAGTTCTGAAGCTGGTTTAAAGTTTGGTACCTTTATGGGTAAAGATGAATTTACTACCAAAGAAAGTGAATGCATACTACGTCTACCTATGTATTATGGATTAACCGACCAAAAGAAAAGGAAAGTAATTGAAACACTCAATGCATTTTTTAGAAGATAGAAGAGTACTATGGACAATAAGTCTTTTTATCTTAACTATTTATTTTCTGCCATATTTCACTAAAGGTCAAAATATACATGCAATTATTTATGATAACCTTGACTCAAGCATAGTATGGCTTAAAATACTAGCAAATAGTGGCAAGATATTTGCCGACTCCATGGATATTATTCCAAATATGATGAATGGTCTGCCTCGCCTCTCTTATGGTAGTGAGTTTACTGTTTTATTGTGGTTATACTATTTTTTTGATGATTTTACTGCCTATGTTATCAATGACATTATCGTACACAGTACTGCTTTTTTGGGTATGGCTTTGCTTTTATCGAACTATATTATAAATAAAGATCTCAAGTATTATAATATCATTGTTTTTTCTGTTGCTCTACTCTTTGCATTGGTTCCCTTTTGGTCGAATGGAGGACTCAGCGTTGCAGCTCAACCTTTAGCCCTCTATGCCTTTTTAAATATTCGGGCACATAGAGACAACAAGTGGGACTGGATTATACTTATTTTACTTCCATTTTATAGCAGTTTGGTGTTAGCCTTTTTCTTTTTTCTTTTTTCTTTAGGGCTAGTCTTTCTATATGACACATACAGAACAAAACAAATAAATTATAGATTTATACTCGCTATTGTTTTAATGACATCTGTTTACCTTTTCGTAGAATACAGACTAGTCTATAATATGTTATTTGATTCTGGTTTTGTTTCTCATCGTACAGAATTTGATATTTCTTTTCTTTCTTTTAATGAGGTATATAAAAATTCTCACCTACTTTTTCTAAATGGTCAAGATCATAATATTAATCTGCATTATCGATACATTTTGCCCATTATCCTTTTGGCACTGTTTATTTCTATATCTAAAGACAGTTTAAACAAATATATATCAATCTTTGTATTACTTTCCTTTACTATACTCACTATGTTTAACCTTTGGAGACCAATACTCACGGAGGAATATTCTTTACCTATTATTCTAGTATTTACAACTTTGATATGGTTGAGGACACAAGAGTCTAAACTACTCCCTTTTTTACTTATCATCCAAATAATGATATCTTACTGGACAGGATTTTTAGTGTCTGATATCTTTGATAAAACTCTCTATGAAACTATCCCTTTTTTGCATTCATTCCATATGAGATTTCTGATGCTACAGACACTTATCTGGTATATCTTATTGGGCATGTCCATTCCAATTATCATAAAAAAATTGGAATATGCCCCATTTGTACTCTTAGGGATATTTTTTTCTCAACTTATACTCACCTTTGAAAACAGAGGCTTTACACGAGAAACCTTTGAACCCATGTCTTATAAAGCATATTATGCAGAAGATTTATTTCAAAATATAGATACATATCTTAAACAACCAAAAGAATCCTACCGTATCGTCAGTTTAGGCATGTCACCAGCCATTAGCTTATATAATGGATTTTATACCACTGATGGATACTCTGTCAACTATCCTGTGTCATACAAGCATTCTTTTAGAAAAATTATAGAAAAATATCTCGATACATTCGACAATCATCAAGCTGACAAACATGTAATAGATGACTGGGGAAGTAAACTCTATCTACTTACAGGTGCTTTTGTCTATGATCAAAAAAGTAATATTGAGCTTGATAGCCTTACCATTAATATCGAACAATTAAAATACCTTGGTACAAAATATATATTTTCTCTCTACAAGATAAAAAACCCTGTACATTTGAATTTAAAATTTCTTAAAAAATTTGAAAGTGATGATAGCTATTGGGATATTTATATCTATGAAATACTCTAATTTATATACATAGAAAGGAAAGAATCTCTATCTATAAACTAGTAAAAAACTTCTGTACGAGTAAATGTATACGTAGGAACAAGTACTGATAGTGTTTGTCAGAAGTATCTATTACACCCTAGACTAAAAGTTGGATACAGTAGCCTTTTAACCTTATGTTAGTACAATTTTTAATCAATACAAGTAAATAACACACATCTAAAGCCTACTAGCGTATTATCTTCTTGAGAAAGCTTCCATTATCTGGATAACTGGTTCATTTTAGGAATAAGTGACTGCTTATTAAAATACCAATAATCCAAGTAAATATATTATTGCTATTAACAATTTAAATGTCTGAGAAGATTATATTATAAAGATTTTAAAATAGGATATAAATTCCCATCGAGATGACAGGAATGAGGGAAAAAGAGTATGAAGCGAGTAATCTATAGATTACTCTACTCTAAAATAATTTAGTAACTAATACCTGTACCACCAAATGTATGCGTACCTATAAGTGCTGATGGTGCAGCACCAGTAGCAGCAGATACTGTTACTGAAGAAGTGGCTACTGTAGCTTTAACTTTGGTACCAGCCAATGCTGCTGTACAAGCAACTGATACATTTTGACTAAGAGAAGTACCAGCTGTATATGCTGCTCCTGCATCATTCACACATGTTTTTGCATTTGCTATCTCTTTAGAGTTCACTGCATCATCTCTAGTTGCTGCTAATTTAGGTATTGCTACCGCTGCCAAAATTCCAATAATTACGATTACAAAGATCAATTCGATCATTGTAAAACCTTTTCTCATGTTTGTAGTTCTCATGTGTAACTCCTGTTAAGATTTCTAGTATCGATTCAATAACCGACCTAAGTAATTGTACAATTCATAACCTTTAAAGAATATTAAATTTATTTGAATTATGATTAAATATTAAAAAAAATCTAATTTAAATACCTATATTTTTACAATCCATCCAAAGTTTCAATAAGAAGTTCAATCTCATTTTCATAAGAAGTAGCCTGTTTGGCTAGACGTAGATAGGCTTTGAGTAGCTTGTCTGCTTTGTTGTCTTGATGTAAGTTTATCCCTGCTTCTTGTAAGTCTTTGTTTACAAAATCTGCAAAAGCATCTTCTAGTTTGATTTCATAACGATTACCTGAGACAGTAAGTGCTACATTTTTCATGGTATCCCTTATTTTATATTAGGCTAAAAGTGTTTCTACTTGAGCAATGATTTTCTCTATCTCTTCATCTTTTTCTTGTAATTCAAGTTCAAGTAACTCTATCTCAGTTTTTTGGTCATCTTGTCTAGCTGTCATTTTTGTTAATTCTTCTTTTAATTGTGTATTTTCACTTTTAAGTGCTTCGTGATCCACTCTCCATAGCTCTATTTTCTCTTGTAGTCTTTCCAATACTGACATTTTGTTTCTCCGATAGTTTATAATTTTATTTGCTATGATATAATAGCGAAAATAGTTAAAAAATATGATATTTATAGCCAAAAAAGGGAAACAGTGCCAGACTTCATAGTCAAAAGCAATTACAAACCAGCAGGTGACCAACCTCTTGCCATAAAACAACTCTCCGACTCCATAGAAGCAGGCAATCAGTATCAGACTTTACTAGGTGTTACAGGTTCTGGCAAAACCTATACTATGGCGAAAGTGATAGAAAAAACCAAAAAACCCACCCTCATTATGACCCACAACAAAACATTGGCAGCACAACTTTACTCTGAGTTTAAAAGTTTTTTTCCAAACAACCATGTGGAGTATTTTATAAGCTATTATGATTACTATCAGCCTGAAGCTTATTTGCCTCGTCAAGATTTGTTTATAGAGAAAGATTCTTCCATCAACCAAGAGTTAGAACGTATGCGTTTGAGTACCACTGCATCTTTGTTGCACCATGAAGATGTTATTGTCATTGCTTCTGTATCTGCGAACTATGGGTTAGGGTCTCCTGATGACTATAAGAGTATCGTTCTTAAACTTACCGTGGGTGTAGAACACAATCAAAAGAGTCTTCTTCTTAGACTAGTAGACATGGGGTACAAGCGTAATGATGAGTTCTTTGATAGGGGTGATTTTAGAGTCAATGGTGAAGTCATAGACATTTACCCTGCCTACTCAGAAGAGTTTGCATGGCGTGCGGAGTTTTTTGGTGATGAGATAGAAGCCGTGTATGAATTTAACTCTTTAACTGGTCAAAAAGAAGAAAGTGTGCAAGAAGCCGTCATTTATTCTGCCAACCAGTTTATAGTCAGTAAAGAAAAACTTGCACGTGCGGTTAAAAGCATAGAAGTTGAACTTGATGAACGGCTAAAATACTACCAAGAACAAGACCGTATGATAGAGTACAACCGTATCAAACAAAGAACAGAATTTGATTTGGAGATGATAGAAGGTACAGGTATGTGTAAAGGCATAGAAAACTACTCCCGTCATCTCACAGCTAAAGTAGCAGGTGAAACACCCTACTCCATGATGGACTATTTTGAAACTATGCATGATGATTACTTGGTCATCGTCGATGAGTCTCACGTGAGTCTGCCCCAATTTAGAGGTATGTATGCAGGAGATAGAAGCCGTAAAGAAGTACTCGTAGACCATGGGTTTAGACTGCCCTCTGCCCTAGACAATCGTCCTCTCATGTTTCCAGAATACATAGACAAAGCACCCCACTATCTTTTTGTTTCTGCTACACCAAATGAGCTAGAAACAGAACTCTCATCCGTAGTAGCAGAACAAGTAGTACGTCCAACAGGCTTACTTGACCCTCCCATAGAAGTGATAGACAGTACGTATCAAGTAGAAAACCTACATGATCGTATGAAACCCATCATTGCCAAAGGTGAGCGTATTCTTATCACTGTACTTACCAAAAAGATGGCAGAAGAGCTTAGTACTTACTACAATGACCTAGGACTCAAAGCACGTCACATGCACTCAGACATGGATGCCATAGAACGTAACCAAACCATACGCTCTTTACGTCTAGGTGAATTTGACATACTCATAGGTATCAACTTACTTAGAGAAGGTCTTGACCTACCAGAAGTGAGCCTTGTAGCTATTCTTGATGCAGACAAAGAAGGTTTTTTGCGTTCCAAAACGGCACTCATACAAACCTCAGGACGTGCCGCACGTAATGAAAATGGGCGAGTGCTTATGTATGCCAAAAGAGTGACAGACTCCATGCAGTTCACCATCGACACTACAAAAGAACGGCGTGAAAAACAAATAGCTTACAACGCACTACATGGCATAACACCCAAAACAACCTTGCGTGACTTAGACAAAGACCTTAAAGTCGAAGATGCAGGGGAACTTTATAACAAAGCATCCAAACTAGATAAAATGCCAAAAGCAGAACGGCAACAGCTTGTCAAAGAACTCAAAGCCAAAATGCTGGCTGCGGCTAAGAATTTGGATTTTGAAGATGCTGCAAGATTTAGAGATGAGATTGCGAAGGTGAAGAAACTTTAATATCTCAAAAAATTTTGCTATAATACGCGTAAAATACATAATGTAGGTAATACTATGGCTTTAGACCTCTCTTCCTCTCAACTCTATTTTAACCGTGAACTCTCATGGCTACAGTTTAACTCACGTGTGCTAGCACAAGCACTAGATGAAAAGCTCCCTCCTCTTGAACGCTTGAAGTTCCTTGCTATTTACGGTACCAACCTTGATGAATTTTATATGATACGTGTGGCAGGACTCAAAGCCCTTTTTAAAGCACGTATACAAGAAACAGGGTCAGACAAATTAACACCTACCCAACAACTTGAGCAAATCCATGACTACTTACATAAAGAACACAAGATTCTTGAGTCTTGTTACACTTCCATCATCTCAGATTTGCATACACACTCTGTCAATATCAACAATTATGATGCCTTAAATAGCGAAGAAAAAGCAGAAGTAAAAAAGATATTTTTCAATGAAATTTACCCTGTTATCATACCTATAGCAGTAGATGCTACCCATCCTTTCCCTCATCTAAATAATCTTAGTTTCGGTTTGGCGATGTCACTAGAAGATGACTCCAAAAACATCAAACATGGTCTTATTAGGATTCCTCGTATTCTTCCTCGTTTTATACAAATAGAGCAAACCTTTATCCCTATAGAATCTGTCGTTGAACATTTTGCTTCTGAACTCTTCCCTGGCTTTACGCAACTAGCCTCTACTCCGTTTAGAGTAACTAGAAATGCAGATATAGAAATAGAAGAGGAAGAGGCTGATGACTTTTTGGAACTTTTACAAGAAGGGTTACGCTCTCGTAATAAAGGTTCACTCATTAGACTGGAACTTATGGAGGGGGTCGACAAAAAACTAAGTGAATTTTTACTCTCTCACCTCAACCTTGATGAAAAAGACATTTATTCGTACAAAAGTCTTCCACTCAATCTAGGTTCCTTGTGGCAGATAGTAGGAGATAAAGCACTGGCACACCTCGTCTTGCCTACCTTTAATCCCAAAACACTTCCACCCCTTGACACTGAGAATATTTTTGAAGCCATAGAAAAACAAGATGTACTGCTCTACCATCCTTATGATAGTTTTGAACCTGTGGTACAATTCATCAAACAAGCAGCCATAGATCCCGATACCCTTGCTATTCGTATGACCCTTTACCGTGCAGGTCCAAACTCTCCCATAGTCAAAGCACTCATAGATGCAGTAAGAGAAGGTAAGCAGGTCACTGTACTGGTAGAACTCAAAGCACGTTTTGATGAAGAAAATAACCTACGATGGGCCAAAGCACTTGAAGATGTCGGTGCACATGTCGTCTATGGTATCCCTGGACTCAAAGTCCATGCCAAAATCGCCCAAGTCATCAAAAGAAAAGGTAAAAAACTACAAAGTTATGTGCATCTTGCAACGGGGAACTACAACCCAAGTACAGCAAAGATCTATACCGATATGTCATACTTTACCACCAAAGAAGAATTTGGAAATGATGCCACACACTTTTTCCATTTTCTTACTGGCTTTTCTACCTATACCAAATTAGACACTCTTTTTATGTCTCCCGTACAAATCAAGCCAAGACTGATTAAAATGATAGAAAAAGAGAGTCAATCTGGCAAAGCAGGTCATATTATCCTCAAAACCAATTCATTGGTTGACCCCAATATTATAGAATCACTCTATCGGGCTTCACAAGCAGGATGTAAAATAGACCTTATCGTCCGTGGTATCTGTTGCCTCAAACCTAATATCAAAGGAATAAGCGAAAATATTACTGTCTCATCCATTATTGGAAAATATCTGGAACATCCACGTATTTATTATTTTAAACACAATAAAGTGAAATGTTACATCTCCTCCGCAGACCTTATGCCTAGAAATCTTGTACGTCGTGTAGAGTTGATGACCCCTATAATTGAAAAGCATCTCACACAGAAGATCGAACAAATTCTCATGCTTCAACTCTCAGACAACCAACTACGCTGGATACTACAAGAAGATGGCACTTATATCAAAGTACCTCTTTTGGGAAAAGCGGTTAACAATCATAGTGTGTTGGAACAGTATGTAAACAGAGTACATGACAAGACAAAAAAAGAAACCCCTGATTATGTATCTCGTCTTGCAAATCGTATTTTAAAGGATAAATAATGATATTAAAGTTTCAACAATGGACACCTACATTAGGTAAAAATGCATGGGTTGCCGAGGGTGCTTCTGTCATCGGCAGAACCACCATGGGAGAAGATTCTGCTGTATGGTTTGGCTGTGTTGTACGTGGTGATGTCCACCACATTAGTATAGGAGATAGAAGCAATATCCAAGACCTTAGCATGATACATGTTACCCATCATAAAAAAGCCGATATGTCTGATGGAAATCCTACCATCATAGGCCATGATGTCACGGTGGGTCATCGCGTTATGTTACACGGCTGTACCATAGAAGATGCCTGTCTCATAGGTATGTCTGCTACCATACTTGATGGTGCCGTCATAGGAAAAGAGTCCATTGTCGGTGCTTCTTCTCTTGTGACTAAAAACAAAGTTTTTCCTCCTAGAAGTCTCATTATGGGAAGTCCTGCAAAAGTAATACGAGAACTCACAGATGCAGAAGTAGCAGAACTTTATGCTTCTGCTGGGAGATATGTAAAATTTAAAAACGAGTATATACGATGACACAAACCATCGGAAAAAGTTTCAAAGACATCATCTCTCCAGCTGTACTTATATTCACGCTAAAAGTAACCCTCATTGCATTAGCCATCACTATATTTATACTATGGTTATTTGGTGCAAGTCTCAATGGCTTTATAGGTGGGTATCTCTCTTGGTTGCCTTGGGAATGGCTCAAGACTACAGGTGCTTCTATTGCAAGTATTGCTATATCTTATATGATTTTTATTATCATGATTTCTATCGTCACTTCTTTTATGATAGAGTCCCTACTGATTAAATTGGCAAAAAAACACTACCCAGAAGTACCAGTAGTAGGTACACCCAACATCACAACTTCTATACTGATGAGTCTAAAATCTGCTATGATATTTTTTATGATTTTTATGTTTACATTTCCCATCATGTTTATACCACTTGTGGGTGCTGTGTATATGTTATGGCTATGGTCTATCTTACTCAAAGCTCCTACCATCTATGACGTAAGTAGTCTTTTTCTCTCCGACAAAAATGAGATAAAAGCAAGAACCAAAAAAACAACCATGTTAGCGATGATTGCTGCAGGATTTAATTATATTCCTGTACTCAATATTTTTGCCGCTGTCTTTGCACAAATACTTTTTTTGCATCATATTTTAGGT
This sequence comes from Sulfurovum sp., assembly GCA_030949725.1. Classification (GTDB taxonomy): domain Bacteria; phylum Campylobacterota; class Campylobacteria; order Campylobacterales; family Sulfurovaceae; genus Sulfurovum. The sequence goes on from JAUZSE010000022.1 coordinate 41,852, forward strand.
AAAGATCACGCGTAGGGTCTTGTGTCCTCACAACACCTTATTACATGTTTTTTAATCTACGTTCTTTTTTAGAAGATTTTGAAAACTGTAAAAGTTCATCTGCTGTATTTACATACTCTGGCAATGTTTCCAAAGATTTTTCCATCACTTTTGCAGCACATACTGCGTCAGAAAAAGCACGATGATGGGTGGCTGTTTCTATCTTTAATGACTCGATGAGGTATGCCAACCCATAACGTTCACTTTCAAAGGTACGTCTTGCAAGTTCAATGGTACATAACTGTAAGTTTCCTATATTTCCCAAGCCAAAACGTTCAAAAGAAGCATTTAAAAAACCATAATCAAAATTGGCATTATGTGCGACAAATACAGCATCTCCCATAAAATGTCTTAGCCCAATCAACGCTTCTTTTCTAGTAGGTGCATCTTTGAGATCTTCTGGTTTGATCCCTGTGATTTTCGTAATATACTCAGGTACAAATGCACATTCAACAAAGGTTTCAAAACGGTCTATCACTTCACCATTTTCTATCATTAAAGCACCAATCTCAATGACTTGAGAGCTTCCTGGTTTAGAACCGTTTGTTTCTATATCTATCACACAATAACGTTGTGCTTGATGTGTAGTAAAACATGTCTCAAGCCTATATTCATCGTCATTGATCTGCCCTATAGGGTAGCCTGAAGCCTGAAGTAATATGAAGATGGTATCACTGTCTTCGTACAATGTCGAATGTTTGTTTACTAGTTGCGTATACTGTTCCCTACCTAGCACTCCGTTATGTTTACGAAATGCAGTGGTCAGTGCTTCAAAGACTTTTTGCATTGCGTATAAACTGTTCCACTTTTTTAGGATCTTTTTTGCCTTTGATCCACTCTACTCCCGAACTTACATCCACACCATAAAAACCAAATTGTCTCACCTGTCCTACATTTTGGGGGGTTAACCCTCCTGCCAAAATAATCTTTGAGCAGTCTACCCCATCAAACCATTCAAGATTCAGACGTTTGCCTGTACCTCCATAAGCTTCACTGTAGGCATCTACAAGGTGATACCTCTCTTTAAACTTCATCAAATCCTCTGGACCTTTGGCACGGACTACTGCTAAAGTTTGTAGTCCTATGGCATCCAAAGACACTTCATCTACCTCAAAATGGATCTGCGCACGTGAGATGTCAGAATATCTACAGACTGTATCTATGGTTTCACTACCTTCATTGACAAAAAGCCCCACCCTTTCTACAAAAGGAGGGAGTTTATCTATAATCTTTTTAGCCTCTGCTGGCGTGATATAGCGTGGCGATTTATCATAAAATACAAAGCCCAATGCATCTGCTCCACACTCTACAGCATGTAAGGCATCTTTTAAATTGGTGATACCACAAATTTTAACGCGCATGATACATTCCCTTTTATTTTAAAGCAGAGATGGCTTTGGCTATGCCTTCTGGATGTTTATAGACAAAGGAACCAGCGACCACAACATCAACGCCTGCTGCCTCTAACGCTTTGATATTTTGATCATTCACTCCACCATCTACTTCTATGAGACATTTAGGATTTATTTTTTTTATCATTGCTTTGAGTCGTTGTGCTTTTTTTACCACAGAAGTGATGAACTTTTGTCCACCAAATCCAGGGTTCACAGACATAAGCAATACCATATCCACATCTTCAAGTAAAAACTCGATGGCTTCTGGTGGGGTATGTGGGTTCAGTGTAATGGCTGGACGTATACCATAAGAACGTATTTTTTGTATGAGTCTATGTGGATGTTTTTCTTCTTCCATATGAAAAGAGATAAACCCTGGTTTTATAGGTGCAAAAAGATCTACAAAAAAAGCATTGTTTTCTACCATCAGATGAATATCCAAAGGCTTTGTCGCCGCCTTGGCAACCGCTTCAACGACTACGGGTCCGATGGTAAGATTGGGTACAAAATGCCCATCCATCACATCCACATGAACAAGATCACATCCACCTTCACAAATGGCTCTTACATCTTCTGCCAAATTACCAAAATCTGCAGAAAGGATACTTGGGGCTACTAACATATATGTCCTAGTGTAATTATTTTTATTATTATAGCATATTAAGCAAAATTTATGTTCAAATTGTCTATAATCCCACCAAATATTCATCGTTTCATATCTGATTCAAACAAGGTATAAATAAGAGACGATTCAATCAAAGGACATAGCATGGCAAGAAGATGTGACATTACGGGTAAAGTCCCATTGACAGGAAACAACGTTTCTCACGCAAACAACAAAACAAAAAGAAGACAACTTCCAAACTTAAGATCTGTAAAGATCACACTTGAAGATGGAACACGTAAAAGAATCAGAGTTGCTGCTTCTACACTTAGAACAATGAAGAAACAAGCTGCTCAAGCGGCTACAGCTGCTACAGCGGAGTAAGTCCCCCACTTTTGGGACTTTGCTTTGAATATAGCTCAAAGATTTAAAAAGTTTCTCGGTTGGAGAAGCACCCCAAAACCACATATTACACTAAATGACGAATATTATGGTCATTTAGCCCCTTTCAGACTCCCTTTCATACTCACTGTACTTGTAATGCTCATAGGCACTATGGGTTATATGGTTATTGATAATTTTCCTCTTATGGATGCCATCTACCAAACAGGTATCACCTTTACCACTGTAGGTTTTGGAGAGATACAACCCATCTCTGATGCAGGTCGTATCTTTACTATCACACTGATTATCTTTGGTTTTGTCGTTTTTTCTATTGCCATAGGTATCATCGCAGAAGTCGTTAAAAAGGGTGAATTTCAAAAAACTGTCAAGGAGCGTAAAATGCTTTACGAAATCGCTAGACTCAAACATCATTTTGTTGTCTGTTACCATAACGAATTTACTATACAGGTGACCAAACAACTCCGTGCAAGCCATATACCCTTTGTGGTCGTTGACCCACGTGAAGACATGGAAGAAATCGCTAAGAAGTATCACTATCCTTATTTTGTATCTGCCGAACCACATACAGAAGCAGGCATACTCAAATCACACCTCTCTTCTGCAAAAGGTGTCATTACGCTAGCAGACAATGTCGCAGACAACATTGCAACTATCGCATCTGCTAGACTCTACGAAAGAGAAATACACCGTACCCGTAAATTTCTAATTATTGCCAATGCCAAAAGCCATGAAGATGATCAAAAACTCTTAAAACTAGGTGCAAATAAAGTAGTAACCGCCACCAAACTTATGGCACAACGTATCAATGCTATGGCAGCAAGACCTGAGATGGAAAACCTCTTACAAGAATTTTTATACAAAAAAGATACGCCACTCGATATGGAAGAAGCCAGAGTATCTAAAGACATCATGGCTCACACTCAAGAAAATAAAAGCAGCACATTTTAGAGATATAGCCAATGTAACGGTGGTCGGCATACGTCAAAAAGATGGTAAATTCATCCCTATGCCCAAGGGTGATACCATCATTATGCCAGAATCTAAGCTTTTGCTTATTGGGACAGGCGAAGGTATCTATAAAGCAAAAAAAATCATTCGTAAAAAAGTAAAACCTGAGGAACTTAAATATGTTTAATATAACAAAGATAGAAAATGGCTTAGAAAATGTGCAAGGTTTCTTTTGTGGTGCTACAAATGTAGGTATGAGAACCAATCCTGCAAATTCAGGTGTTTCCGATATAGATGGAGATGTGGCTTTCATACGGTCTGAAATTCCCTGCGATATAGCATCAGTATTTACTTCTAACACTTTTCAAGCTGCACCCATCAAACACTTTAAGAAGTATCCTAAAGATTTTCAAACCGATTTTGTATTGATCAATGCGAAAAATGCCAATGCAATGACGGGAGAAAAAGGCATAGAAGATATAGAGTCCATTATGTCCACTTTAGCAAAAACACAAAATGTACTTAATCCTGTGATGTCTTCAACTGGTGTGATAGGATATTGTTTACCTATAGACAAAATCACTTCTGCTTTTGAAACTTTAGACTTTAATGCCAAAAATTCTCACCATGCTGCGCGTGCCATCATGACAACCGATAGTTTCAAAAAAGAGTTAGCCTACAAAGTGGAACTAGACAATGGCGAACACTTTAACATCGCAGCCATCTGCAAGGGTGCAGGTATGATCAACCCTGCTATGGCTACGATGCTCTGTTTTGTCATCACAGATGCGGACATCCCCAAATCTGATATGGATGAGATACTTAGTATCGCAACAGAAGGCTCGTTTAACCGCATTTCTGTAGATGGAGACACGTCTACCAATGACACGGTCATGTTACTTGCAAATAAAACCAGTGGTAATTACCATAAACAAGCCTTCCAAGAAGCCTTAAACAAGATTATGTTTGAACTGGCAATGCTCATACTCAAAGATGGTGAGGGGGCAAATAAACTTGTTGCTTTTGAAGTCACTGGTGCCAAAAGTGAAGAAGAAGCAAAAAAAGCATCTATGGCACTAAGCAATTCTCTTCTTGTAAAAACTGCCCTCTTTGGTGAAGACCCAAACTGGGGACGTATAGCCTCAACCATAGGTGCATCGGGTATAGCCTGTGATGATGAAACACTGACCATACACTATGATGATTTACTTATCTATTCTAGTGCATTTAGAGAACTTGACACTATCAGAGAAACTAAAGCCTATGCTATTATGAAACAAGAATCATTTAAAGTCACTTGCGACATAGGCTTAGGTGATGCTTCTTATACCTCTTATGGTTGTGACTTGTCTTATGAGTATGTAAAGATTAATGCTGAGTATCGGACTTAATGAGAGAAGCT
>JAUZSE010000023.1 GCA_030949725.1 Sulfurovum sp.
GTATATTGATGAAGTTGGTGGCATAGCTGGAGAGACGATCACAGAAGATGCTGAAACTGCTATCAAGCTTCATGATAAGGGATATAAGAGTGCTTATATCGATGAACCCATGGTTCGAGGGCTCCAAGCTGAAAGTTTTGCATCTCTCGTCATCCAAAGGGTTCGTTGGACACAGGGGATGGTTCAAATATTTTTACTCAAAAACCCTTTTCTCTCTAAAAACCTCAAATGGTATCAAAAACTCAGCTATACAAGTGCTAGCTTTTTCTGGTTTTTTGCCTATTCTCGTATCATATTTTTGTTGGCACCTCTCCTTTTTCTCTTCTTTGGTTTAAGAATTTATACTGCAAATGGGGTGGAAATGCTTGCGTATGTCGTACCACATATATACATGGCTATCTCGATGTCATTTTTTATTTATGGAAAAGTACGCAATCCATTTTTTAGTGAACTCTATGAGACTGTTTTGTCTTTTTTTACACTTCCTGCCATCGTCTCTACTCTTTGGAGCCCTCGTCATCCTACATTTAATGTTACACCAAAAGGGGAAGAACTTACAGAAGACTATGTCTCTGAATTGGGTATTGTATTTGTAGTAGTGTGTGGTATGATTGTGCTTGGATTTATAGCAGCAATCTATAGACTTATATATTATCCATTTGAGTATGAAATTATTTTAGCTACAACAGCATGGAATCTTTTGAATTTTATATTGATTTTGGCAGCGATAGGGGTAAGTAGCGAGAAAAAAGAGTTACGAGGCAATATTAGAATTCCACTCGATAGAGAAGTATCTGTTTTCGTCGATGGGATACAATTTGCTGGGAAGGTTATGGATATTAGTGAAGATGGTATCAGAATTTTACCTTTAGATGATGATTTTACAGAAAAGCTTTTGAAAGAGTCTGGGCATATTGATATAGAGATACATGATATTGAGGGGAAACCTTTTAGTGTAGCCGCAGATTTTTTACGATCATTTGGCTTTGGAAGCAATTATATTTTTATTTATCAAGATATTTATCATAATATAAAGATTCGCCAACAACTTATACATCTTGTCTATGGAAATACAACAAATTGGAAACACTATGAAGATCAAAAACCCATTATGAGACCCATGCAGAGTTTTATATATATAATAAAACAGAGTATACAAAATGCAATGTTCAAAGAATCATTTGCTTTGACTTATAAGTTCTTCAAACACAAAATCAAATCAAAAGGTTAGAAATGAAATATTTTATATACAAATTTATACTATTTTTTAGTATTATTATAACACTTGAGGCATCCACCTATAAGGCAATTGAGAAATTTGACAACGGTGATGGTACAGAACGGATCAGAATCTACTTGAACTATAACAATCAGCATCTCCATACCAAAAGGCTAGGTGGTGATGATGGGCGGTTCAACATTAACCTCCCTATCCCTGACAAGTGGGAGCTTCTGGATGTCTCTGGCTATATCAAATATACCTCTTCTTTGTTAATGCTTGATGAACATTCATCTGCTACGATTCTTTTGAATGATGTTGTTATCGATCAGTTCAAACTTTTTTAACGGACAAAAACAGGTATTATCTTTAAAGTTGATCCGCTTCTTTTTGGTAGATACAATAAATTCACTTTTCAAGCTATACAGCACTATACATTACAATGTGAAGACCCGTCATCTAATCAACTTTGGACAGATATTGATCTCAAAGAGAGCTATATTGATTTTCTCGTTCGTCCCAAACCCATAGATGAAAAGATGGCATCCTTTGATACGAGAATTTTTGATAAGAAACAGTATAGAACCACCCCCATGAACTATGTGATAAACAATACAGACGATACAGTACTCAAAAATTATTCACTCTTTACAGCTGTTGCATCTACGCATTTGAAATATAAAATAGAACGCATCGCTGTATCTTCTGATATAAGCAAAACGATGCACAATATTATCATCGCACCCAAAAAGGAAGCAAGAAAAGTACTCAAAGCATTGGATGGATACTATCTTTTTGACCAGAAGCCTTCTTATGCTCTTCATTTTAATTCAGAATCTTGCAATAAATCTACAGATAATTTCTCTCTCAAAAAAGATGAGAACAGTTCAAGCTCTTATGCCCATTTCAATGGAGGATTTATTAAGATTCCCAAGAATAGTACAGTAGAAAAAAATACTATTGCAATGTGGATTCGTTCTGATATTCAAGAGGGAGAGAAGTTCCTTTTGGTACAAAAGACTATGCACTTATGCTCTCAGAAAGTAGCATAGGATTCTCTAGTGCTACAGATAACCTTTTTGGTACAAATATTGCGTTAGAAGATAATAAGTGGCACTATCTTGTAGCTACCTTCTCCAAAAATGGTCTCAATAGCAATACATTATTTGTAGATGGTCAAGAGTTACAACTTGAACAGTTAAGGACTAAAACATAAATAAAACCAAATTACTAGTACTTTTTAGGAATAGCAACATAATTCCAAAGTGGTAAATGTATATCAAAGATAATTTTCATATTCTCTTTAAAGCCCTCTGCATATTTTCTTTTTGTATGAAATACCTTATCAAGAATAGAACTAAAAACTTTCAATCCTGTAGTCGTTTTAGTTTGTGCAATAAGGGTATTTACTAACTCTACACTTGTAAAAATGACTCCTTGTAAAGCTCTTGTGATATGAGGGAATAGGCGATGTTCTATAGGATTATACTTTGATGTATAAGGAGGATAATGAGCAATACGAATTTCAATTTGTAATTCCTCTGATAACTTCTGTAAATCTTCTTTAAAAATATAGTGACGAGAGCTATTACTGCCCCCACCATCGCACAGTAGTAGCAGTTTATCATGTCCTTGATATTCAATATATCCATAATTTAACCACCAATTTTTGATAGATTCACAAGCAAATTCACTGGTATCAGCACTTGTCCCTATGGTAATATAACCAATATTTAGGTTTATATCATACAGCCCATAGGGGACAATTTTTCCCTCTGCGTAAGAAGGAAAATCATGGTCTTTAACTTTAATTATCTCTTGAGTATACAGTTTACCTTCTCGGTATAAATTTCCTAAAAACTCTTTTTTTTACATCCATACTCAAAACAGGATTCCCCTCTTTCTTATATTCTTCTTTTAGTTTTTCAATATTTTTAAATTGCTCATCTCTATTTGCAACATCTACTTTTCCTGAAAGTGTTTTAAATGCTTGTCGCTTACGAAAATGATGTTTTTTTAAGAGTTGTTTCACTATATCCACATCAACTACAAAACCTTTCTCTGACAATCTAGTTTGTAGCTCTTTCCGTGATAAATTTGTCCACTTTATCGTCTCATCCATCGGTGAACCTGCTGTACTCTCTGCGATAACCTCTAGGAATGCTTCGTCTAAGCCTTCTCTTGTGAGCAATATAGACTTTCTTCCTCCTCCCTCTTCTCTTTGTCTTTTATTATCTTTATCTAATTCTGTTCTTAACTCTTTTTGTCCTCTTGACACACCACTATAGTCACATTCAAAGATTTCGCATATATAGCTTATCCCTCCATGACTTAATTTGGTTGCTTCTATTCCTGCGTAGCGTCTTCTGTCTTTCTCTGATAAACTTTTATATAGATTTAGCATTTGCTCTTCTATTTCTTTTGGGTACTTTTTCATAAATAGTATTTTAGCTTATTTTGGGTTTGTTTATCTTGTTGTCCTAAGAGGGATGGCTACTGAAGTAGATACGGAGTTAGAGACATATTTCCATATAGCATCACGCTCCAATGATGATACTCAAGCTTTTCATGGTGACATAAATCACTTGTATCATTTTAATAATCTTTTAACTAATAGCTTTGCTCAAAAACTCTATAGGACTGCATCTTTATCATCGTAAAAAAGAATGAATGGAACGCTTTTTATTGATGAAAAAATTTCACATGATGTCAATATTATCCAAAATCCTTTTCATATAGAAAATGCTATTGTTGTAATAGCTCCAAAAACGCAGATAAAATAGAACAGTGCATCACGGCACTCTATAAAACCGATCTCATACTATATAAGCAAATAGGATTAGATATAAACAAAAGTACCATCCCACCGCCTGCACAACCCTATACTGCAAAAAGGTTTCTTCCCTTAGATCAAAAGATTTACTTCAAAGAACTTGGCTATAGCACGACACTACTCAAAGGACAATATCCATCAAAAGTAGTTTTGGATTTCAAAGTCTATCCTGATAATTTTTTTGATAGTAGTGATCAGATGAAATTAAGCCTTCATACTGTTTTCCCTACTGTTGTGCGTGATGATTCTGTCGTCAATATCTATCTCAACCAAAAATTTGCAAAACAGATTGATATCGTAAGGAGTGCTGAGGAAAGTGAAAGCAAAATAGATATAGAAAACCTTTTCGATTGGGATTCGCTTATGGATATGCCTGCGTATCTTGTTGGACAAGGATACAATAGGCTTTCTATTGATTTTTCACTCATTCCTAAGAAAGAGAATTTTTGTGAAGTATTCAATACTGAAAATCTTGTAGCTACACTCCTAGATGACTCTTACCTTATCTTGCCTAAGGCTGAAAGATGGATTGAACTTCCTTACTTGCAATTGATTCCAAATTCATCTTACCCTTATTCTATCTATCCAGATCTCCAAGAAACGACGATTTTACTAACAAACAAATCACTCTCGACTATTGCAGCTTCGATGAATTTTATCTTTTATCTAACACAGCAGATTGACTCATATCCTTACTATCTCAACATAACTAATAAAGTAAATAGTAAGACCAAGGTATCTCATATCATAGCATTTGGAACAGTCAAAGATAAACTAATGCAAGATTTAAGTCAAGATGCCCCTCTTGTAATCAATGAGGATATCGCAGGCAGAACATATCCATTTATTGAAAAATTTGTTGCATATAAGAATATTTTGGATGAAGAGAGAACCCAAAAATATTCTTTTAGAAACAGTACAATTGAGAAAAAGGAAGTGAATACTAACCTTGTCTTGCAAATGATACGCTCACCCTATGATACACAGAAGACCATTATGATGGCAATAGCTGATAATGACAAATGCTTAGAAAATGGTATCTTCTCAATTTTTCAAGATAAAAATAGAGGTAAAATCAAAGGAGATTTGCTCATATATAACTACAAGAGCGAAATTGCAAAATCATTCAATGTGAAAGATAAATACATTATTTCAGATCTCAATTGGCTCGATACGATCAGCCTTGTGATTGCTGCTAATCCACTGCTCTATCTCTCTATGCTATTTTTAATACTCATTATAACAACCTACATACTGAGAAGTTTTTTATTGAGATTTAAAGAGGAGCACCATAAAGATGCTGAATAAAATTCTGATAATTGTGCTATTAACTGTTGCACTCCAAGCTGATTGGGATGAGTACAAAAGTCGTTTTGTCCAAAGTGATGGACGAGTAATTGACAAAAAAAATGGAAATATCACACACTCAGAAGGGATAGGGTATACACTTTATTTTGCTTATAAATTTGATGATGATGAAACATTTGACAAAGTTTATGGCTGGTACAAGCAGAACCTTAGTAAAAATAGCCATGGACTCATAAGTTGGAAATGGGGCAAAGATGAAGAGGATACTTGGCGTGTTCTTGATAGTAATAATGCTACAGATGGAGATTTATGGATAGCCTATGACCTCTTATTGATGGCAAAAAAGAGAGGAGATGATAGTCTTAAAGAAGAGGTGATCTCTATTATAAAAGCAATTGAAAAACATTTGATTGTTCGACAAAAAGAGAAACTATTTCTACTTCCTGGCAAAGAGGGCTTTCAAGAGAAAGGTAAGCTTATAATTAACCTCTCTTATTATCGTTTTGATATCTTTGATGCTTTTGCAAAAGAACATCCAGATGGATTATGGAGAGATCTTGCAAGAGATGGAGAGTGGCTCCTCCATCATTCTCTTTTTACACCATTGAAGCTCCCCTCTGACTGGATCTCGATAGATGCAAACTTGACGGTTTTTCCTTATAAAAACAAAACATTTGGTTATGATGCTATTCGCATTCCTCTCAATATTTTGCAAAGCAGACTTCCTACTAGAGAGAGTTTACTACAACCTTATAGAGATTATGTAGGGATGATGAAGGCAGGAGATATGCCACTGGGTACAGTCCAACTAGAAAAGGGGACGATTGGGCTTTATGATTATGGATATGGACATTTAGCTATTTATGATACGCTTTTACCGAAGCCAATTTTTTCTAAGAAATTAAAAATAATGATTGGGGATGATAAGGATGACTACTATGCGTACGCTCTCTATCTTTTTACTATTCTTAAGTAATTTATCACTTCTCTGTGCAAAGAAGGAAATACACTTTAGCTTTGAACTGCTCAAAGGTGATTCTAACTACAGAAGTATTATGCAAAAAAAAGCAGATTTATTAAATATAGATGGTTTTGATTGTGCTATTTTAGAAGAGGCAGACAAGCTCTCTCTTCGTTGTAATGATATTTATGATATTAAAGAACTCACTTCTACGATGCAGAAGTTTAAAAAGAAGCAAATAAACTATACCCTGCTTCATCTGAATAAGAAAAACAGTCAAAAGAGTTCTAGAAAACTATTTCCTTTTTATCTAGGATATACCGCCTATGACAGAGGAGCGTATGAAAAAGCTGCCCATATTTTTAAACTGCATTATACCAAGGAAGATAGTCTCAAGCATGCAAAAGCGTATACACTTGCACTTTTTAAACAAGAAGCGTACTTAAAAGCACTGAAGGTACTGTCTCCTTATGCAGAGAATCCTGAGACATCCAAGCTCTACAGAAGTATCGTCAAAACTTACTTAGATACCTTGATCAAACAAAAGAGGTATGCAGATGCCCATCGTTTGATAATAGATACGAAATTAAGTACACTAGAGAAGAAAAAACTAGAATACAAGATAAACTACAAACATTCCCTTATGCTTAGTGGAGAGAAGAATTACAAAGAGGCAAACAAACTTCTTGCTCCTTATGAAAAAGCGTATCCAAAATCCAAGAGACTCATGATTGCCAATATGATGGCTCTTTCATCAATAGAGTTTTATGACAATCAAGAGAAAGGTTGGGAAGCACTCAAAAGCAATCCGAAAGAGGCTCTGCGATATTTTTCAAAAAATTGTGAGACGAATGCTACAAATGAGTGCCAAGAGGGTATGATGTATAGCTACAGCAAGATAGGTAAGCCAATACAATCTACTTTTTTGGCAAAAGAACTCTACAAAAAGCATCAAGATGATAAATATCTCAAACTACTAGTTCGGGACTATCTCCGAATAAAGAGTATAGATAAGGCTCAATTTTACTACACTCTCCTCAAGGATAAAAGAGGGATTGAGAATCCCAAAGAGGTGCAAAGAGTACTACTTGCAAATCGCTACCTCAAAGAGAAAAACTTGAAAGAGGCAGCACGTGCCATCAAAAAGATCTCCAATCAAAAGCTCAAAGCAAAGTTTAGTACTCGTCTTGATATACTTCGTAAAAACAGTGCAAAAGACAGACTCCTAAACTATAGTAGAGCCAAAGAGTATAAAAAATGTTCTGCTTTTGCTACAAAACTTATACGATCGTATGGTGACAAAGATATAGATAGAATAGGCGGATGGTGTGCTTTCAATGCTAAGCAATACAAGGAGGCAGAAGTTTTTTTTGAGCGAATAGTAGAGAAGGATGCAGAAGATGCAGACTTGTATGCTCTTGCCTTGAATGCAGAGAAATCTCATAATAATACAAAAGCGATAGAATCACTAGAACGTATCAAAAATCCTTATCAAAAACCTGAACAAATCCTATCACTCTATGTGGATTTGGATCAGACTCGCAATGCCAAAGAGCTTTTGCAAGAGATGAAAGATTCACAAGAACGTGATAGCTTAATTAGAAAGGTAAACAAAAGCAACAAGAAAGAATCACACATCCATCAAGTAGTTGGAGGATTCTCTTACTACAGAAATAAAGGTGAAAAAGGTGAAAACTATTTAGAGCTTACATCCATGCCATTAGATATCGGTTATCTCTCTCAAGATGGTCGATACTATTAGGTCATTTTCATACAATTCCAAGCAAGAACAAAGCGAATAAATGTTTAAAATAATCTATGAAAATAGAAATTAAAGAATTAATAAATATAGAAATGACCCTAGAGATATTAGAAAGATTGCCAGATTATAGAGTAACAAAAGAGAAGATAGAACATAACCAAAGAGATGTATTATTTGGTGTTTTGGTATGTAGTAGTGCATGGGCGTTTGATAATAGATACGAAATTAAGTACACTAGAGAAGAAAAACTAGAATACAAGATAAACTACAAACATTCCCTTATGCTTAGTGGAGAGAAGAATTACAAAGAGGCAAACAAACTTCTTGCTCCTTATGAAAAAGCGTATCCAAAATCCAAGAGACTCATGATTGCCAATATGATGGCTCTTTCATCAATAGAGTTTTATGACAATCAAGAGAAAGGTTGGGAAGCACTCAAAAGCAATCCGAAAGAGGCTCTGCGATATTTTTCAAAAAATTGTGAGACGAATGCTACAAATGAGTGCCAAGAGGGTATGATGTATAGCTACAGCAAGATAGGTAAGCCAATACAATCTACTTTTTGGCAAAAGAACTCTACAAAAAGCATCAAGATGATAAATATCTCAAACTACTAGTTCGGGACTATCTCCGAATAAAGAGTATAGATAAGGCTCAATTTTACTACACTCTCCTCAAGGATAAAAGAGGGATTGAGAATCCCAAAGAGGTGCAAAGAGTACTACTTGCAAATCGCTACCTCAAAGAGAAAAACTTGAAAGAGGCAGCACGTGCCATCAAAAAGATCTCCAATCAAAAGCTCAAAGCAAAGTTTAGTACTCGTCTTGATATACTTCGTAAAAACAGTGCAAAAGACAGACTCCTAAACTATAGTAGAGCCAAAGAGTATAAAAAATGTTCTGCTTTTGCTACAAAACTTATACGATCGTATGGTGACAAAGATATAGATAGAATAGGCGGATGGTGTGCTTTCAATGCTAAGCAATACAAGGAGGCAGAAGTTTTTTTTGAGCGAATAGTAGAGAAGGATGCAGAAGATGCAGACTTGTATGCTCTTGCCTTGAATGCAGAGAAATCTCATAATAATACAAAAGCGATAGAATCACTAGAACGTATCAAAAATCCTTATCAAAAACCTGAACAAATCCTATCACTCTATGTGGATTTGGATCAGACTCGCAATGCCAAAGAGCTTTTGCAAGAGATGAAAGATTCACAAGAACGTGATAGCTTAATTAGAAAGGTAAACAAAAGCAACAAGAAAGAATCACACATCCATCAAGTAGTTGGAGGATTCTCTTACTACAGAAATAAAGGTGAAAAAGGTGAAAACTATTTAGAGCTTACATCCATGCCATTAGATATCGGTTATCTCTCTCAAGATGGTCGATACTATTGGTATGGAGAGATTGATTTTTTACATATTTCAAATGGGCATACAGTAAGTAGCGATGGCATAGAAGCTACTTTTGGTTTCAAGAGTGATGATTTTCATATAGAAATGGGTTTCACGCCTCTAGGTATGGAGGTATCACCTGCATTAACTGCTAAATTTTATACCCATTACAGTTGGAACCAATGGGATATCCATGGAGCAGTAGAGCAACAGAGCATTAAAGAGTCTTCTCTCTCTTATATTGGACAAAAAGTCAGCTATGCAGGAGAGAGATATAGGTGGGGTAGGATACTCAAAAGAGGGGCTACACTTGGCATAAGCTATGATGGAGATGCAACTTATTCGCTAGATCTCTTCTACTATCCTAAAATATTTGGCGAAAATATCATAGAAAATAGTGAAAAAAAGGTGTCCGCAAGTGCAATTTATCATACGACTACAGACTATTTCGCCTTTATGGATTGGGGAATGGTATTGATCTATGATGCATTTGAAAAAAACAGTAACTTTTTTACTTATGGATATGGGGGCTACTTCTCTCCCGAGAAATTCTTGCTTGCAACTGCTGTAGTAGATATTGGTGACTATATTAGTGAAGATACTTAGGACTAAAACATAAATAAAACCAAATTACTAGTACTTTTTAGGAATAGCAACATAATTCCAAAGTGGTAAATGTATATCAAAGATAATTTTCATATTCTCTTTAAAGCCCTCTGCATATTTTCTTTTTGTATGAAATACCTTATCAAGAATAGAACTAAAAACTTTCAATCCTGTAGTCGTTTTAGTTTGTGTAATAAGGGTATTTACTAACTCTACACTTGTAAAAATGACTCCTTGTAAAGCTCTTGTGATATGAGGGAATAGGCGATGTTCTATAGGATTATACTTTGATGTATAAGGAGGATAATGAGCAATACGAATTTCAATTTGTAATTCCTCTGATAACTTCTGTAAATCTTCTTTAAAAATATAGTGACGAGAGCTATTACTGCCCCCACCATCGCACAGTAGTAGCAGTTTATCATGTCCTTGATATTCAATATATCCATAATTTAACCACCAATTTTTGATAGATTCACAAGCAAATTCACTGGTATCAGCACTTGTCCCTATGGTAATATAACCAATATTTAGGTTTATATCATACAGCCCATGGGGGACAATTTTTCCCTCTGCGTAAGAAGGAAAATCATGGTCTTTAACTTTAATTATCTCTTGAGTATACAGTTTACCTTCTCGGTATAAATTTCCTAAAAACTCTTTTTTTACATCCATACTCAAAACAGGATTCCCCTCTTTCTTATATTCTTCTTTTAGTTTTTCAATATTTTTAAATTGCTCATCTCTATTTGCAACATCTACTTTTCCTGAAAGTGTTTTAAATGCTTGTCGCTTACGAAAATGATGTTTTTTAAGAGTTGTTTCACTATATCCACATCAACTACAAAACCTTTCTCTGACAATCTAGTTTGTAGCTCTTTCCGTGATAAATTTGTCCACTTTATCGTCTCATCCATCGGTGAACCTGCTGTACTCTCTGCGATAACCTCTAGGAATGCTTCGTCTAAGCCTTCTCTTGTGAGCAATATAGACTTTCTTCCTCCTCCCTCTTCTCTTTGTCTTTTATTATCTTTATCTAATTCTGTTCTTAACTCTTTTTGTCCTCTTGACACACCACTATAGTCACATTCAAAGATTTCGCATATATAGCTTATCCCTCCATGACTTAATTTGGTTGCTTCTATTCCTGCGTAGCGTCTTCTGTCTTTCTCTGATAAACTTTTATATAGATTTAGCATTTGCTCTTCTATTTCTTTTGGGTACTTTTTCATAAATAGTATTTTAGCTTATTTTGGGTTTGTTTATCTTGTTGTCCTTACTATAGGTTTGAGGGAGCAGTTGGTTATCAGAGCTATCAGATTGATCTTGCAGAGGAGATAGATACTCTCGATGAAAGTGCAGTGACAGTGAAAGCAAGTTTACAGATAGGGCATCACATCAATGAGCATATTGATTTATCCGCAGGTGTTAGCTCGGCAAAAATATATGGATACGACCTACTGAGAGCAGGTCTATCAATCTCTTACCATTTCAATCCTCAAAATAGAGCTTCGCTAAAACGATTGAGAGATTCACACAAAATTGATCAACTTATTCCATAGAGAGGTAAACTTTTTGATTCACAGAAATACAAGAAAAAGTATTACAATATGTAAAAGGAGTATGAGTTATTTTCAAAAATGTCACCAAAATTAGAAGTGGTACACCCATCAGGATTCGAACCTGAGACCTTCGGTACCGCAAACCGATGCTCTATCCAGCTGAGCCATGAGTGCACATTTAATGTGTAGTAGCGATATTTAGAGCGCAATTATAACCAAAAAGTCTTTAGAAATCCCCTTATTTTTCAAGTAGTTTCATAGGAGCGAATAATTTTAGTGCTTTAGGGTTAAAAATAAAAGTATGATTGTAGGGATGTTCTACTTCTAAAGTAACACCCCATTCTTTTCAAAATTGAGTCTCAAATCTTCTATAGAATCAATCATATTTGTTTTGTTGAGATGAGAGATGGCTGATTGTGAAGTATCTTCTTCTGTGAGTGCATGACTTGCGACAAATGCCTATATTTTTCATCAAGTGAGGTATATGCCTTTGTTAAAACATTGTCCCAAGTTTGCATTTAATTAGTCTTTTTTTTGAGTTTATCAAACTTGATGATAAGTTCTATTTTATTTAACGGAATACCCAATTTCTCAGAGACCGATGCTTTACTTTCGCCCTCATTGATCAGATCCATCACAGAGTTAAGTGCAGAGAAATTTTTTATCACATCTTTCACCGCAACACGTGATGCTTCGTAGTTGGAAATTGTTGTATCTTTATGTTCAAGTATCTCTTTTATCTTCTTGTTTTCACTCTTCAACTTAGAATTTTTCGCTAAAAGTAAAAAGATGATCACACATAAAATAGCTATCAAACCCATAATAAGTTGCTTGCTCATATCCATGCTAATTAACCTCTATGAGTATTAAAATTAAAAAGACAAAGCCTAAATAACCGTTGACGGTAAAAAATGCCTTGTCTATCTTTGTAAAGTCTTTGTTGACGATATAATGTTCATAAGTAAGCATAAGTGCGGCAAAGAGTACGGATATTTCTGCCCAAATTCCTAAATGTGCAGAGAGTACAAACATAAGCCAAAAAGATACTGCTAAAAGGTGAGAACTTCTTGCGATCCACATGGTTTTAGCTGCACCAAACCGAGAGGGGATAGAGTGTAAGCCGTTTACTTTATCAAACTCCATGTCTTGCAAAGAATAAAGTAAGTCAAAACCTGCAACCCAAAACATCACACCTGTCCCTAGATAAATAGACCATAAGGTGATCTCTCCACTCACGGCTACAACACCTGCGATAGGAGCAAGACCTAGGCTTAACCCTAAGATAAGGTGTGCCAACGAAGAAAAACGCTTAAATAGTGTATAGGCTCCCAAGATAATCAAGATAGGAACGGAAAGTTGTAAGGCTAAGGTATTGACAAAATAGGCTACTACTATGAACAGTGTAGCATTCATGAAGATAAATACTAACATTTGTGCATTAGAGACACGACCATCGACAGAAGGACGACCTTTTGTACGTGGATTTAAAATATCAACATCTCTGTCAAGATAACGGTTGACACCCATAGCAAAGTTCCGTGCTGAGACAGCTGCTAAAGTACCTAAGATTAACAATTTCCAGCCAAACCACCCTGCTCCACTGTCATGATAAGAAGCTACTAGCATCGCAATAAAAATAAACGGTAGAGAAAAGACACTGTGCTTAAACATCACAAGTTCTGAAAAGTCTGCAAATATTTTTTTCATTTTTAAGGGTGTCTTATCTTTAACTTACTATTCAAAGACCAAGCAATAACCAAGACTAAACCTGCAATCACATATCCACTTGTGATCACACTATACGCACTAAGTAAGTATAGCACCCATAGCAAAATTGCACCCAAAGGTGTCGGTACACCTTCAAAGTATTTCGCTACTTCACCCACATCTACCTTTAGATTAAATTCAACCAATCTACGTAAACCATTGATGACATACCAAATCAAAACCAAGCCTAAAAATAACTCTTCTACGCCAGAAATAGCACTATACTGCTTCACCGCATAAAACAATAAAAATGCTGGCATCACAACAAAAGATAAGAAATCTGCAAAACTATCAAGCTGGATACCAAACTCTGTAGAAAGATTATACTTACGTGCTAGTTTCCCATCTATAATATCAAAAACCCCACCTATCCATGCCAAAATAATAGCGGTAAAGAAATCACCCTGTACTATAAAAAATATCGCCATTAATCCTGCTGAAACGTTTAAATATGTTACGATGTTTGCAATATTAAAACGGTTGTTCTTGTCAAATAAATTCATTTTTTTGCCTTCTGTTCTAAAAAGGGTATTTTACCTTTTTTGTGGTTATATTTACTTATGAGAAAGGGTACTTACTCTTTTTCTTCTAAAGAATATCCTATATTTGGTATGTTTTTTATCGTGAGTTCGGGGAGTTTCTTACGTAGTCGAGTAAGGAGTTCACGCAAAGATGCACTTCGATTTTCTTCACTTCCCCAGATACTTTCTATAAGTAATTTGCTACGTACTTGGGTATCTTTATGCCTAAGTAAAACATGGAAGCACAAATGCTCTTGTGTACTAAGCGAAATCAACTCTTCTCTATGATGTAGTGTTCCGATTTTAGCATTATAAGTGTATGCACCTATCTTAAGTATCTCATTTTCAAGAGTCAAAAAATTCTCTCTATGTTTTGACACCAGTATAAGTATGGTTTCGAGTTGTTTTGGTTGCACAGGCTTAGTAAGGTAGCCTAAGGGTTCTACCTCGCAAGCTTGTGTGATGGTCTCGTTGTCTAAGTATGCACTCACAAATACAAAAGAGACTAAAGGGTAAAGTTTTTGTACTTCTTTGGCTACTTCTATACCGTTACGTATACCTTTTATATTAATATCCATAAAAATCACATCTACCTCTGCACTCTGCATATATTTCAACAGTTCTGCTCCATTAGAATAGATAGCCACAACCTCATGATCAAAAGAACTTATCGTTTTTTTTAGAAACAATGCCATGATACCCTCATCTTCTACTATGGCTACTTTCATCTCTTTTCTCCTAGATTAAATGTAATCTTATAACGATGTAGTGTTAAGAGGAAGATGTGCCATAAGATTTTCATCTTGTATTATACCATTTTTTCACCTTTATCTCTTCCTTCGTACTTATTTACGATATAGCGCCTTCAGAGCTTTTAATGTTTTGCTATCCTGTTCGCCTATCATCATTTTTCTTATCACTCTTTTTTCTTCTTTGGTGTTAGCATAGCTAGATTTTTTTAACGTCTCTAGTGCGGATATTTTGTTTTTACTGTAGCCTTTGTTTGCAATGCCTAGTAACACTTCATTAAACTCTGGGTTATCCTTAAAATTAGTAGAAGAAGCACTAGCATTGATGAGTGATGTTTTTGTCATTATGCTGTTTTCATTTTCTATGAGTTCTTGAAAATTTTGTGTACTGAGTGTACTTTTTTCTAATCTAGAAAGAGCATCTGCACTTTTTGCACGCATGTTGGTATCTGTAACATTCATCAGTACTTCATCAACTGCTTCTACAAGATAATCAGGAGCTTGTTCTAGCAGGTTTCCAGCAGCTGCAAGAGATACAGTTTTGTTCTCTTTTGTTTGCATAGCTTCTATGATACTGTCTACTATTCTTTCTGCTTGTTCAGGTACTCTGTCCATTCTATGTTTTGCCAATGCCCCCGTTATCATGCCTGTCATATTTTTTATAAGGTCATCAGGATTATTGTCAGCACTAAGGCCATAGTCTAGCATATCTCCTAACAATGCATCATCCAAAGGAGCAGATGTATTTTTAAATCCCATAGCTCCTCTAAATCTTTCTTTTTCGATAATCTTGCCATTCATCGTCACTTGACCCAAGATCTCCACAGTCTCTACCGAATCTAAGTATCCTAACTTTGCAAATAACTTCTTGCTAACCCCATCATCTAAGGTATTTTTTTCTAGTAAGGTACTGAGATGTTTGAGAAAGTCCATATGTGCTTTCACCCACTCACCAAATGCCATCCTATCACCTACTAGTCCCTTCATTTCGGTATTGTACTTTTGAAAGTTAGCTTGTGCCATACTCAGTGACATAGGATTCTTTTTCTTTTGAAAGTCCCATAGTTTGATGTCTGCAGGTAGTGCATAAAACCAATGTTCTTTGGGTAAGAACTCTTTTATATCCTGCACGTCTAACACTCTCTCATCTTTTATAGTAAGCTTCAATAGGTTACTGGAGGAAGTGATGTTTTCCTTCAGTTCCAAACTTTTCCATATGCCACAACTTTTTTCTAAAAGAGACATACGAATGACACTGTTTTTAAACTTTACATTTTTCTTTTCTTTACCTTTTTCGAAGGATCTCAGTCTTTCAATAGTATAGATACCTTTATCAGAATTTTGTTCTGCTTCTATGTACCCTGTAGCATTTTTAAAATGATGCACGCCCTTGGTAGAGGCATACTGCAAGATACTTATCTTTGCCCACATAAGACTCTCTATACGTTTGTCTTTTGAGGGCATAAACATCTCTTTCGCTCTGTAGCTTCCATTGACATCACTGTAGCGTATCATAAAAGGTGCATTGTGTGACTCTATGTTAACTTCACTTTTTTTCGTTTTTTTATCTCCATACCAAAAGATGCTGTATTTTACCCCTTTGTCTTCTATATGATGTATATAGAGTTTTTCTTGCACACTCTTTTCGCCAAAACTTGTGTTGCCATCTATCGTTTGTGTTAAGTAATGCACATCATCTAGTGCCAAAGTCTGCTGACATACTTTGGCATTTAGCATGGTAAGCATAAGAATAAGTATTCCAAACCCATAGTGCATTATAGTACCCCCTTTAAGTCCAGTATCGTTTTTGTTTGTTCATAGTCTAGCGTATTCCACTCTCTATTAATGAGCCACTCAGTCTTATATATCTTCCATGTTTTATCGACAGACAGAAATCCTCTTCCTAGTGTCCCGATAATATTAAATTCGCCTTGTATAAGTCTTATGTAGAACTTTACTGCTCCCGTCCCAATAATTTGTAATTCTTTGTCCGTATTGATGGCAAGTTTTGCACCAAACTCAGCTTCTCCACCCGTTTCTATCATATTCATCCTAGCTTCAACTTTTGCACTTCCTAGGAACACATTAATCCCTCCTCGCATATATGCACTTACAGAAAGTGGTGTTTCTAATGTTATTTTAAGTCCTGCACCTTCTATCTCGATACCTGGCTCTATTTTAAAACTCCCTGCCATACCAAAATCTACCTCAATAGGGAGTGTTGTCGTACTAAAAAAATTATATGAGAATAGAGTAACTTCTTCATCCCAATCAGGCAATTTTAGTCTCACGCTTTTTTTCTTTTCTTTACCTGTTTCTTCTGCTTTTTTTAGTTCTTCTTCAACATTATCTTTGTCTAATTCTCCCTCTGCATCCTCATCTTCTATGTTCCCAGACGTTATTATCTTAGCACCAAACACCGTCAATGTAGCTTTTGCACCTATACGTGTTTTCTTTGCCTTTTCTGCACTAGCTTTGTCTTTTGCTTTGAAAGCAGGATTACTTTTTGTCATCCCTATACCTGCCTCCATGTCAAACTGTAGAAGACGCACCGTATACCTATCATATATCTCCATAGATATCCGTGAAGTACTTTCTGCACTGATGCTAGGTACAGACCATTTGGCCTGTATTTCATTTTCACTATCAAAAACTACGGCAAACTTCTTTTTATCTCCATATGTTTCGTCAAATCCTCCCGTATATTTAAAGAGAATACCTTCATTGAGGAGTGAATATGAAGTATTTTTTGATGTTCTAAACTGTAATGTTTGCATAAAACCAAGCGCCGTTGCAGCAGAAACTCCACCAGTCACACCAGCACTAAAAGGGCCTGGTGTAAATGAGACGGTATGTACAGACATTGGTTTATTACTTTCATCTTTAGCAAAATAATACTCTATATATTGATCTCCTTTTATAAAATAGATAAAGGGTGAAGAAGCGGTTCCTCTAAATGCTGCATCAAAAGGAGCAAATGCCCCTAAAGTACTGTCCCAATAGTCTTTAATATTTGGCTGGGTGCTAAACCCCTCATTTGCTGGTGTGTAGCGTGCATATTTGTTGCCACTAAAGAAATAGATTTTCGTATCCCACCTAAAGGCAGCATCTATAGAGTCAAACTCCATTTTTGGCCATTTGGTTTTGAGTTTGACAGGAGAGCCATCTATCTCACCTGTTTTTTTGTTATATTTGGCAAACTGATCATCAGAAAAAAGATACACATACTTATCATCATAATCAAGCGCAGCATCAACTGCACCCAATGTAAAGTTTTTTATTTTTTGAGCATCCTTCCATTCAGTAGAATGAACGGGTGAACGTGTGCTTATGGCATAGTCAGATTTTAAGAAAGATGAAATGGGACCACTTAGTCCTCGGCTTGCACGATTTGATACCTCACTCGTAGGTATGGATATATCTGCCGTAAAGTTCTTTAGATACTTAGAAATTAAAAAAGTCTCTTCTATGTCGTTTGTTTCTATGTCCTCATTTGTGGTATTTACATACCATACGATTTTACCTTCTATGCCATCACTGTCTAGCTCTACAGACAAATCTGGCGCTTTCTCTAGGATAGTATCATAAGAATCCTTATCAAGATAGTACGAAAATGTTACGTCTCCTCCTTGAAGGTTATTGCCGTCAAATGTGGGTATTTTTACAGTCACACTCTTTTTTATGACACCGTCATCTGTATCTAAAAGATCCAATGCATACGTTTCACCATCTACCTCAAGTTCTCCTCTAACAGTTAGAGGCTCTTCCCCTGCTACAGTACTATAGATGATCAAGGTTGTTTTTCCTAAAAGTTCGTTACTATGACCATCTACAAATTTCATGTCTATAGGTAAATCCATATACTCCTCTGATACTGTATCTACGATTTCTATTGTTTTTACATCACTTTTCTCTACCAAGTCGATATAAAAACCTCCGATATAGGGATTATTTCGTACATCTTCAAGTGATCCAGATTCATCATTACTTTTGTTAATATCTTGATTAGAGACATATACAAATAGCAAATACTTACCTGCACTGAGATTTGTATCATCAGGGATAAGCGTTTCTATGTTAAGTGCATACTCTCCTGATTCATTGACATCATCAATAAACCCTTGATCTATAAGCTTAACTGGTGAGTCTGATTGATCAATATTTTGTATAAATATATCAAAGCCTAGAGCTGTGTCAAATGCTTTGTGGGTTGTAAAGTCAATATTTATATTGTAGAAATGTCCCTTTGTTAACTTGACGGGTGTTGTTTCATTTTCAAAATCAGAATTGACCGTGGCAATGACTGGTAAAGCATCCAACAAGTCCTCAAAAGTACTACTATCACCTTCTTCCTCTGCTTTATCTTCATAGCTATCTATCTTGTACTTTTCCTTGACACCATCAATCTCTGCTATCCTTATATCTTCCAATATAAAAATCTTTTCAGCAGGTTCTATAAGCCCCGAACTGCTAGCATTTTCTTGAGAGCCTTCTCCTCCACAACCTGTGACTATCATCATAGCTACAGCAAATAGTGCAATCTTTTGATATAATATTTTTCTTAACATGGATTATCCTTCATTTTTATTTTATTTTAATCAAGTAACTTTTTAGCTTCAAATACAGCTCTTGATGCATTGACTTTCCCGTAAGCTCTCTTTTCATCAAACCCATCCTCATAAGAGGCATCATCCCCACCTATTTGTTCACTATAGTCTATGAGAATATCGCGTACTTGTTTGGGTGTAATATTGGGGTTAACGCTATACATAAGTCCTACCACACCCGCAGCAACAGGCGTTGCAAAACTTGTTCCAGATGTAAAAGCATAAGCATTCGTCACAAGACCATTCTGCGTACTACTTCCTCTATCGCCAGTGTCATCTATACCTAACACACCTAAAGCCTCTTGCGTATCTCCACCAGGAGCCAAGATATCGATGTTTTTACCATAGTTAGAATACGATGTTACGTCATTATTTTCACCACTCGCACCAACACCTATAACCCATTGCGATTCAGACTCATCGTTGATGTCATCATCTTCATTGTCTAAGGTCTTACCATCATTCCCTGAGGCAAATAAAATAGTGATATTTGCCTCATAAAGTGATTTAAGTTCACTCTCCACAGCTTGTGATACATGCTCCGTACCCCAGCTACAACTTATCACTTGTGCGCCTTCATTTTTGGCAAACTCAAAAGCTTTAATGGTCGCTGCATCAGAATTTCCAGTATATTTTATGAGTATGAGTTTACTTTCAGGTGCTGTACCTATGATACCTTTCCCATTGATAGGGGCTGCGATAAAACCTGCACGTGTTACCATGAGAACCACCATTTAAGTCTCCCCCTAATGGCGTTTTATTTGAGACATCGTTAGTACCATCATCTACGTTGTAGGTAGCAATGATATTGTCTTTAAGGTCTTCATGTTCTACATCAAAAGCATCATCTATAACAGCAATCTTGACATTTTTACCTCTACTTATTGTCCATGCTTCTGTGATGTTTATATCTGCATTTGGATTTATCTCAATGCCATCTATATCCCCAGTATTAGAATCGATATGCCATAAGTATTTATAGTAAGGTTCCTCCCTTAGCGCTAATGGTGCATTCGAATCTTCTGGATTTGATGTATCTAAGTCTATAGTGTCGATTATATCTACATCTATATTCTCTGTTGTGTTTTCATCTACTATGTTCTCATCTGCACTTCGAACACTAGAAGTGTTACTTCCACAACCACTCAACAACATTATACTTACGATCATACTCAAAAGTAATTTATATCTATAATTCATCTTATCTTCTTTTCATTGTTTTTTTGAAATTTGGATGCGCGAAGAGAATATTTTTATCCTCATGTAGTTTTTGTGAAACTTTAAAAATGTTATCTCCTTTGTTGACTTCCGCTAAAAAAAGTGTCTTTGATAACTTAGAGATATTTTTTAAAGAATGACTCTTGAGTACATCCGTACAATTAACATCACTTTCACACTGAACAATAAGTTCATTTGTTACAGCAACTTTATGTCCATACTCTGTCACATAATAATGTACATCATTACCCGACATTGCTCTGTTTTGTTCCACACTTGTTAAAGTAACTTTTTTACCATGCTCATAATAATACTCATTCGCACAAGCATTTAAAGATACCAATACAAGTATCGCTGCTATTTTTTCTTTCATATTTAACCCTTTAATTTATTTTTTATCTTTACTGTTTAAAACTTATATAAGAAACCTAAAGTAGCAGCATCAACTGTGATGTCAGAGTTTGTAGCGATGTAGTTAAAGCCTTTACCCTCATAAAGGTTTGTATAGTCTGCAAAAACGCTAATGTTGTTTGTGATATCATAGCTAAGTCCGAGACCCCACTGAAACCCTGCTTCAGCTCTGTCTACTCCCCCTTGAGGGATGTTCGTAAGTGCTACTTCTCCATATCCTAAGAGTGCGTATGCACTAAATTTTTCTAGTTTATACTGTGGTTTAAGGTAGAGTGCTATATTTGTGAAATCTGTTGGATAGTCCCCTATATTTGCATTTGTACTTGTGCCTTTGTCATACTTTACGTTCCCAAAGCTACGCGAATATCTTCCTTCTATCCCTAAGTACTTGTTGTAGTCATACCCTGCTTGGAGAGTGACTGCATTTGCCTTGAAGTTTTCTTTTGTGTCGCCATTGTCTAACTTGAGTGCTGATGCACCTAACCCTAAGTAAAAACTTGATGTATAGGCATTGTCACTTTGTACTGTAGGCAGAGCAAGTACTTCTGCCTCTACTGGTGCTACTTGTTTAGAGCCTGCTTGTGCTAGCGTTGTAGTTGAGAGTAGTAGTGTTACTGAGAGTATCATGGTTGTGTGTTTCATGGTTTAGCCTTTCTATTATAGAAATATTTATAGATAAATATAACATAGACACATACAAATAAAAGATAGCATGGTGTGAGAATGGTGTGAGAAATGCAAAATTTGAACACCAAATAAATATCTATAGTCTTGTTGGCGTTAGACAAATTTTGCTATGATGGCATATGCAAAATATACCTAAAACCTTCAAACAACTAGCCATCATAGGCTCAACTGCTTCAGGTAAAACCTCTCTTGCTATAAAAGTAGCACATCAGATGAATGCTTATATCCTTTCACTAGATTCTTTGTCTATCTATAAAGATATTGATATAGTCTCAGCTAAACCAAGTCTCGAAGAACGTGAAGGTATACTACACTTTGGACTAGACTACATCTATCCTCATGAAAATTTTGATGTAACGATCTTTATCAAACTCTATCATGAAACCTATGATAGATGTGTAAGAGAGGGGAAAAATCTAATTATCGTTGGAGGTACAGGATTTTATCTCAAGATGCTAATCAATGGTATTTCTAAACTTCCCTCTATCTCAGATAAGACCAAAGAAGAAGTACATGTACATTTAATGAATCTTCAACAAGCACATGCTTTTCTTTATGCTCTGGATGAGAATTATATGGGTGCTATTGAAACAACAGATGCTTACCGTATAGAAAAAGCTTTAAATATTTATAGTGAGACAAAACTTACACCTTCACAGTATTTTAAAGCCCATCCACCTAAGCCCACCATCACTGATCCTCTGCCTATCTATCAGATAGTATGGGAAAGATCCGCGTTAAGAGAACGTATCGCCAAGCGAACAACTATGATGGTCAATGCTGGACTCATAGATGAAATATGTATGCTTGAAGCCAAATATACACGAAAGCCAAATGCCATGAAAGCCATAGGAGTCAAAGAAACCCTTGCCTACTTAGATGGTATCTATACGAAAGAAATGCTCCTAGAAAAGATCACGACCAACACCTCAAGACTTGCCAAAAGACAAACAACTTTTAATAATTCTCAGTTTACTAATGTAACGAAGGGGAATGTTAAGGAG
Source organism: Sulfurovum sp. (assembly GCA_030949725.1). Lineage (GTDB taxonomy): Bacteria > Campylobacterota > Campylobacteria > Campylobacterales > Sulfurovaceae > Sulfurovum. The sequence goes on from JAUZSE010000023.1 coordinate 22,612, forward strand.
CTAGAGAATTTGTTGCTACTAAAAGGTAAATAACTCTCCCATCTCTCTTTTTATATCTTGTTGAATACGTAAAGCATTTAAATAATATTCTAATTGTTTTTGTTTTACTTCTAGCGTATACATTTCTCGCTGATTTACTTGAAAAAGATTACTCAATCCTAGTCTGTATTTTTTGTTTTCAACTTCTTCAAGTTTTTCAACAAGCCCTATCTCTTCTTGAACATTGTTTATATTTTGACTGAGGACATCTAAAGAATAAAGTAAATTTGTCAAGTTCGCTCTAAGATCTAACTCTAGCCTATGTTGTTTCTCTTCAAGTTGTGTAATACCCCGTTGAATCTCTACCTTTTTTCCCTCATAGCCTCTTCTTTCTAAAGGAAAATCAAAATTAAATGCTATTTTTGCACCGTTTCCGTACTTTACGTCATGTACACCATACACAGAAACAGAAAAATCAGGGTATTGTGAAAGTGCATTAAGGTCTGATTTTAAATCTAGTTTCATTTTTTTATATTTTAAAACTTTTAAGTCAGGTCTTTTTGATAATGCTCTATCTAGTGCTGTTTGTAAGAGCATTGTATTTTTTCTTAGCAGGGGCAAGGAAGGTAAATTATACTTTGAATTAAAATTATGTTTCCTTACATTTAAGTATTTTAGAAATATTTGAAATGCATTATGATAGCTATTTTCTGTCATAAGCAATCTCTGCTTTCGATTGATGATTTGCTGTTTTGATTCAAGCAATGCTACTTTTGGGAGATTACCCGAGTGTACCCTCTTTTGAGTGAAATGATATCTTTTTTTTGCTCTATTTAAAAGTGTTTTTTCTAACTTCACAAGTTCATGATAGTATAGAAGCGTATAATACGAAACGAATACGCTGGCATAAAGGTTTCGCAAATTATTTTCGGCTTCAAACTTAGATTGTACCGCAGCAAGTGACGCTGTACCAACACTATATTTTCTAAAGTTCATGTCGTTCAAAAGAGCAAAAACAGGCACTTTAATACCAATACGAAATTCCCCCTCATCTCCAGTTTTGATATTGTTATACTCTTGCGTGCCTTCTGCTTTACGGTAACCCATCAAAAATTCTGTTCCATTTTCAATCGGTTTTGCCAAAGTAAGATCAAAAAATTCTCCTTCACTTACAGGATAATCTTTTTTATCATACTTTGAAGAAAGTTTTGTATCAAAAACTCCCTTAGCCGTTTGTACTCGTGCCTCATCTATATACTGTTGCCCTAAAGCCGTATAGACATAGGGGTTATCTTTCGTCAAATATTTGGCTATTTTTTCTATTTGAAAGATTTCTTTTGAGAGTGCATTTTGACTAAATATGACTAGTAATATAACCATGAAATGTCCTGTAAATCTTCTCATCATAGTTTTTTCTCAATGGTGACCATATTTGGAGGAGATGCATTCATTAAACGCCACATCTGATACCAAATAGGCACTGTCGATAAGGCAACCCAAAGCGTTGAACTTGTACCCAACCTAAGTAGTTTATACTCAGGCCATGGATCATCCGGATCCTCAACTACAAAAGCATAATAATATCCTTTTTCATGCAAAACAGGATCTACTTTTTTGATAAAACCACCAAAGGTACCAAAACGAACGATGGGCCATCCTGGTATATTTAATACAGGCCATCCATAAAATCTAATTCTCACAGGTAGACCCACCCTAACCAAAGGCATATTAAAATCTGACACTTTCAACAAAATAGTTCGCATACTTACATCAGGAGAAAACTGAATGACTGGCTCTCCTTTTTTAACATAAGTGTTTTTATCATTTTTTAATATTCTGATAATATAGCCGTCTTTTTCCGCACGCACTTCTGACGTTTCAAGCCTTGCAATATCAGTTAATTGTTTTTCTTGTTCTCTTTTTAGTGCATTTAAGCGTGTATGCGCAGATAGTATACTATTGTCAACGGTTCTTATACTGTTTTCAATCTTTTCAATAAACTGCAATTTCTCTTGATTAACAATAGTTATCTGACGCTTTTGCACCTTGATATTAATCTCAATTTTATTCAATTGCATTTTTTCTCTTATATAACTATTTTCAGCACTTTCATAATTACGCTTGGATTCTATATCTTCTTTAAATAATTGTTTGATCCGTTTAAAATTAATAAATTCAATTTCATACGTATTCTTCTGTGCTTTATATTTAAGTTTAAGACTTTTTAATTGTTCTTTAGCTTGAATAGCCCGTTTGTCATAAAGTTCTATCCCAATTTTTTTCTGTTCAAGCATGCTCTCTTTATTATCACCAAAAACCACAATCTCTTGTTCTGTATTTTTATGCTGTTGGTCTAGACTTTTTTTCATGCTATAGACACGATTTATAAAATTTTTATCTAAATCCCTCATAGTAAAAAGTTTTTCGCCTTTTCTAACATATTGTTCTTCACTAACATAATAATTATCTATAAACCCATCAATAGTTGCAGAAATTTCATGTACCCTTTCAGTAGGATCATAAGCGATGAGTTCCCCCTCTCCTTCCACTGTTTGTCTCCATGGTAAAAAAAGTATGGCAACTAAAAAAGCTACTATCAATACACTAAAAAACCATAGACGACCAATGAAGGGATCTGTATTAGCAAGATTTAGTGAGTCAAATTCAAACTTTTTCATGGTCTTTATCCTCATTTTTGTCTTCTAATCCCACAGATAATTTATTGATCTTGTAGAGTCCTTCTATCATATCATACACATAATCTAATTGTTTGGCAAAACTTTTTAATGCATAAGTGATAGACATAACAACGATCTCTGCCGCAACAAATTCACCTAAAGGTAAGGCACCCTGAATGACCAAATATCCTCCCACAATCAAAAAGACAGAGAAGATGAGACCTTCCGAAAAAAAGGTGAACATTAATTGTTTAATGATGACAGAAAAAGATTTCTGCCTTGCCTTTGCATAGATAGTAAGATAGTCATCAAACTTACCCAATATCTCATTTTGTGTACCTTCTTCTTTTCTGATATGCTGCAGGAAATAAATTGCCTTGTGTTTAGCATCCGAACGTTCAAGTGCGTACTCAATCCCATGGTTTCCAAGCATTACAAGGACGATTAGGTATCCAAAAAAGAAAAAGAGTCCTAAGAAAAACAAAGTTGAATCAAAAACAAAGAGTAAAAGAAGGCTCACAATAATTTTGACTACAAGACCTACCCCATCAAGTAAAAGAACAGGAAAAATCTTTTGAATCGATGTAATATCGAAAAAATAATTCATCAACTTTTTATTCGCATCTTCATCAACAAATTCTTTATTTTTCATAGCTAATGACTTTATGGCTATTTCTATACCTGATTTCAGAAATATCTTCTGTTGAAATTTTTCGACAATGTACTCTTTAATTCCCTGTAAAAATGTTACAAATACAAATACTATACTTACAATTGCCCCAAGCACAAAAACTGAAATTGTTGCATGTGCCAATACACTATTGATAACAAAAGAGGATGAAAGAGGTATAGAGAGGACTAGTATTGCCTCAAGCATTGAATAGTAGACGAGATGAAGAATATTCTTTCTATCATCCTTAATCATTTTACTAATATTGGTAAAAATTACATTGCCAATAATTTGCATTAAATAGATCCTTTATGGATAGAGGGGAGAAAAGTTCCTCTACCTCTGACTAATATCCGCTAGCAGATATCATGTAGTACAAGTATGACAAAAGTGGTTGCACATAGAAGATAGCTCCTACTGTAGCCACAGTTGCAAACCCAATGATCGCCATCAATGGTTTAGATATATTATAATATACAATATCTACATCTTTCACTGGATCTTTTAAGAACATATAAACAATCAGTTTCAAATAGTAGTATGCAGCAATAGCAGAGTTAAGACCCATAATAATCGCTAGCCAAATATAACCCGCATTGACCGCTGATTGCATGACATAAATCTTACCCCAAAATACAGAGAATGGAGGTATGCCTGCTAGAGATAACATAAAGATTCCCATCACTACTGCACCCAGAGGCATAATCTGTACAAGCCCTGCAAATTTTTCATAAGGATGATCATGTTGGCTATTGAATCTTCTTTCTTTATGACGAGAAATCCATAGCATCGTAAATGCTCCTAAGTTTGTAAACATAAAGAGAGCATAATACAAGAAGATACTTGTATTTCCTTCTGTAGTGTCTAAGGCAAGTGCAGCCATAATAAAACCTGCATGAGAAATAGATGAATACGCAAGCATACGCTTGACATCATCTTGAACCAATGCCATAATATTTGCAAGTGTCATCGTAAGTACTGCCAAGATAAGAATGGTCCATCTAACCCACTCAATACCAAGATCTATATACATACCAAAGATTCTCATACTTACTACAAATGCAGCGATTTTTGGTACCACAGACATATATCCTGCCAAAGGTGCAGACGCACCTTCATAGACATCTGGAGCCCATGTATGGAAAGGAAAGAGTGAAAGCTTAAATGCAAATGCAACGAGTAAAAGTACAGATGAACCAAAGATAGCAATCATCAATCCTGTTTCATTTACACGCGTAGCCAACACTTCTGCCACTTTATAAAGTTCTACTGAACCTGTAAGTGCATAGAGTACGGCTGAACCCATAGTGAAAAATCCTGCTGCCAATGCACCCATAGTGAAATACTTGACCGCAGCCTCGTAAGAATTTTTTCTGTTGTGCATTGCAATCAGTGTATAGAGTGAAAGTGATGCCGTTTCTAATCCTACAAAGATAAGAATAAGGTTATCAGTTGCAACCATAAACTGGAATCCTGCAATCATAAACAAGAAAAGTGCAAAGAATTCAGGATATGAATATTCATGGAATTTTTTTGCTGTCAATGCCAATGGGATAAATATCATAGACCCACCGATGATCATCAGTTGAGAAATAATGGAAATACCATCTATCAACATTACATCAAAGAAACCACGTTCATTTACATTGAGTCCAAGTACAGCACCAAAGTCAATGAACAATACCAAGATAGTCAACATCACATAGAGTGATTTATGTAACTTACTATTGAGTAGGTCGATAATTAAAATAATCAATCCTCCTGCAATAGCAATAAGCATAGGAGCAAGTGTAATAAGGTTTAGGCTTTCTAAACTCACATTAATAGGCTCTAACATTATTTTACCTCCTTACTTGATTGTGCAACTCTTATCATATCTTTTGCCTCTTTTGTAATTGCTTTTTCATCCATAAACACCAACAATGCTTTGACCGAATTATCTATAGGTGTAAGTACAGGTTTAGGATACACACCCAACCAGATAACAATAGCTACCAATGGTATAAGTGACCATGTTTCTCTAGTATTAAGATCTTTTAACTTTATGTTTTCTTCTTTATCCAATGGACCAAAGAAAGTAAGCTTCATAACCCTAAGCATATATACCGCACCCAAGATAATGGATGTACCTGCGATAATAGTCATCACTGGTGATACCTGATAAAAACCAAGAAGTACAAGGAACTCACCAACAAAACCAATGGTAAGTGGTAATCCAACTGAAGCCATCAACATAATTCCAAAGATAATAGCAAATTTAGGCATCACTGCTGCGATACCACCAAACTCTGACATAAGTTTGGTATGTCTTCTCTCATAAATCATCCCTACAAGCATAAACAACGCACCCGATACAATCCCGTGAGATAACATTTGGAATACTGAACCTGAAAGACCTTCTGCATTCATAGCAAAAAGTCCTAACATAATAATACCCATATGAGATACAGAAGAATACGCTATGACTTGTTTAATATCTTTTTGTGCATACGCGATCATCGCTGTATACACAATCATGATAAGTGACAATACTGCGACTGGCGTAATAGCCAAGACCGATGCATCGGGGAACATTGGAAGTGAAAATCTTATAAATCCGTAAGTACCCATCTTAAGAAGTACCGCTGCAAGTATAACAGAACCTATGGTAGGTGCCTGTCCGTGTGCATAAGGAATCCAAGTATGGAATGGGAACATCGGCACCTTGATAGCAAATCCGATGAAGAATGCGGCAAATAACCATAACTGGTAATCTACTGGCAAGACCAAAGCATACCAATCTGTAATCGCAAAACTCCACACACCTGTAAGGCTATGGTAGATATAGGCTACAAATAACATACCCACAAGCATAATCACTGAGCCTGTAAAAGTATATAAGAAGAACTTGATCGATGCATACACTCTAAGTGGTCCACCCCACGCACCGATGATATAAAGCATCGGTACCAATGAAAGTTCCCAGAACAAGTAGAAGATAATCGCATCAAGTGCAACAAATACACCCACCATTGTCATCTCTAAGAAAAGAAGGGTGATAATCATATTTTTAATATTTTTTGTTTCACCCATAGATGCCATACCGATAAGTGTCATCAATGTAGTCATCACAATAATAAACAATGAGATACCATCAGCACCTACATAATAGGAGATACCCATATCAGGGATCAAAGGGATCATCTCTACAAATTGCATACCTGCATTTGCAGTATCAAAACTAAACCATAACCATAAAGAGAGTAAAAACTCAATCGTTGCTACAGTAATTCCGTAGGCTCTCATACTCTCTTTATCTACTACAAATCCTAGCAGTCCTGCGACCGCTGGGAAAAACACCAATATACTTAAAATATTTTCCATTTTTACCCCCTTAGCCTATCATCGCTGAAATTGCAGCGATAATCAATAATAGTACCGCACCTACAGCCATCCAATTTAGATAGTGTGAAAGGTTACCTGTTTGCATACTTCTTGTTTTATCTCCAGAAGCATAGAAAAATTTCGCAATGTTATCTACGCTTGCATCTACTATTTTCAAGTCAATTTTTGTCCAGAACATTTCAGAAATCATTCTATACGGTTTTGTAATAAATGCTTCATAAAATACAGGTACATAATATTGATTGATGAGTAGTTTATAGAAGAAACCACTTTCAACTTTTTCTGATCGTTTCCAGGCATTTTTACCTGTTCTTGCATATTTATAATACGCATAAGCGATACCTGATAGTGCAAAAAAGATAACAATAAGCCCCAAATAGGTAGCCAAGTGGTGTGTATGTTCAGACATTTCATACTGTACACTTTCACCTATATTGTAAATAAAGGCTTTGTACGTTCCCATAAACCAACCTGTAATGACTGCAAGTACTGCCAGAGGAGACATAGCTATAAGTACAAATTTGTACATTTCGTGAGGATTAAATCCTAACTCTGTATGACGATCTTCCCCATGGAAGGATAAAAACACTTGTCTAAATGAATAAAATGCTGTCATACCCGCAGTAATCACCAATATAACCCATAATACATAGGTATGTTCATTAAATGCCGTTTCAATAATCGCATCTTTTGACCAGAATCCTGCAAGTGGTGGAAGACCAGCCAGTGCTATGGAAGCCACTGTCATGTAAATCCATGTACCTCTCATCTTCTTTCTTAAGTTACCCATTTTGAAAAGGTCAAGCTCATCATGCATCGCATGCATCACGTTACCTCCACCAAGGAAGAGGAGTGCTTTAAAGAATGCGTGTGCTGCAAGGTGGAAAAGTGCTATCCAATAAGCACCCAGTCCAGCCGCTGCAAACATATACCCTAACTGTGAAAGTGTAGAGTATGCAATAATTCTTTTTAAGTCACGTTCAACCAAGGCCATAGATGCCGCGTAGAAAGCAACAAATGTACCTAAACTAGCGATGAAAAGACTCACACCTGCTACCGCATCCATAGAGTAAAGTGGGTTGGCTCTAATGACTAAGAAAACCCCTGCCGTTACCATCGTTGCTGCGTGAATAAGTGCAGAAACTGGTGTAGGTCCTTCCATCGCATCTGTAAGCCAAGTATGTAGTGGAAATTGTGCTGATTTACCCATAGCCCCGATAAAGAGTGCAATGGCTGCACCTGTTAATACTGCATCACTTAAGTAAGGCAGTTGTGCAAATACTTCGTCATATTGTAATGAGCCTGTGTTCCAGTAAAGTATAAAGATACCCACTAACATTCCAAGGTCAGCAATACGGTTCATGATGAACGCTTCATTGGCTGCCCATGAAGGAGAGATAGAAGGATTGTCTTTTCTGTCTTGATCTGGCTTGTGATACCAAAAACCAACAAGTAACCAAGAACATACACCCACACCTTCCCAACCGATGAAAAGACCAAGGAAGTTATCTGACATAACCAAGACCATCATAGAAAATACAAAGGCTGAAAGATACGAGAAGAATCGGTTAAAACTCTTGTCGTGATCCATATATCCAATGGCATACACGTGTACGATAGTAGAGACCAAAGAAACCACTGTCATCATCGTCACAGAAATTTGATCTACAACAAATCCAAAGGATACATTAAAGTCTCCTGCTGAGATCCAATCCATCATTCTTACATGGACTACTACCCCTGTGGTATAAAGGTTATAAGCCAAGATAGCTGAAGCTACAAAAGCAAGTCCAATAAGTGCTGAAGCTACAACACCTACAAATATTTTTCTTTCACTCATACCAAATAATGTAGCAAAGAGAGAACCAACAAACGGTGCAAAAAGTGCAATATATACTAAAGTTTCCATTCTTATCCTCTCATATTTGCTAGGTCGTCAAGATCAAGACTTCCATGTTTTTTATACAATACAATCAAAATACCAAGTCCAACTGCTACTTCAGATGCTGCAACAGCAATAATAAAGAACGCAAACATTTGACCTGTTAAATCATTGTAATAATGTGAAATAGCTGCAAATGCAATATTCACTGCATTAAGCATGACTTCGGTTGCAAAGAAAAGCATCAATAAGTTTCTTCTTCTAAGTACTCCAACCAATCCTATGGAAAAGAGTATCGCTGAAACGATCAGGTAGTGAGATAAACCTATCATTTGTCATCCTTTACTATCATAATTTCATCGTCTGCACTTAAATCTTCAGTGAGACTGTCATCCATTTTCTTACCTGCAAGGATAATCCCTGCAATCATTGCGACAAGTAACATAAGTGCTGCAACTTCAAAAGGTATAAGGTATTTTGTAAAAAGTACCATACCCACATCTTGTGCATTACCTACACCTTCAGTCATTGGATAGAGTGCCTGAATATTTTCAGAATAAATCGGCGCTGAAAACATAAGCACCAGTACCAATGCGGACATTCCACCTAACAAAAAAACCAAGGCATTGCTTGTGTTGTTTTCTTTGATGTCTCTTGTTGCATCAAAAAACATCATGGCAAAGGCATAAAGTGCCATAATGGCTCCTACATATACAACCAGTTGAACCACCCCCAAGAAATCTGCTCCCAAAATGAAGAAGAGTCCAGAGATTAGAACCATCCCTGCTGCAAGTGATGTCATGGCATAAAGTATATTTTTGCTCATCACAGTCACTAAGAAAAACCCCATTATTAAAGCCGAAAATAGGTAAAAGGCTACGATTTCATACATTCTTACTCTCCTTAGTACGCAAGTGGCGTTTGTTTGATATTTTCATCGGCATTTGGAGATACTGCACCAAAACCATCATACTCTTGCTGTAAATTCAATTTGTCTATAGGTGTTAGCATATCTTCAAACAAAGAAAAACCTGCACGTTGTTCTGCTGCATTTTCATAACGTCCTCCATGAACGATAGCAAGTTCTGGACATACTTCAGCGCAGTATCCACAAAAGATACAACGACCAAAGTTAATGGTATATTCACTAACCTCTTTACGTTGCTCTTCGTCATACCGTGTATCCATAGTGATACAATTTGAAATACATATCTTTTCACAAAGCCCACAACCTATACATCTATAATTTCCAGATTCAAGCAGTCTAAGCATATCGTGGATAGCTCTATATCTAGGAGAGATAGGCAACTTTTCAAATGGGTATTTGACCGTATGCATATCTCCTTTAAAAAGTGCTTTAAGCATGGCTTTCATTATCACGCCCAATCCTGCAAATAGATCACCCTTAAAGGTTCTTTTGACTACTTGTGTAAATTGTTCCATGCCTGTTTCAGGAGATTTTCCCAAATCAAGTGTCGTATAGTTTTGTATACCTACATTTCTATTTTTAAATTGTTCTAAACTCATACATACTCCCTTATAACAAAATCACAAGTGCTGTGATTAGAATGTTTACAAGTGCCAATGGCATTAATACTTTCCAACATAACCACATCAATTGGTCTGGTCTAACATGTGGCCATGCTGCTCTAACCCATAACATCAAGAAGAAGAAAAATGCAATCTTAAGCATAATAAATAACCATCCAAATGTACTTGCTGCATCATACCCACCAAGGAATACAATCGCTGCAATAATTGAAATAGTAATCATATTTGCATACTCACCGATGAAAAACATACCCCATCTCATCCCCGAATACTCTGTAGCATACCCAGAAACGACTTCTGCCTCATGCTCCAAAGGTCAAACGGTGTTCTGTTTGTCTCTGCAAATCCTGCGATAAGAAAAAGTATAAATGCTACTGGCTGTTGCCAAATCATCCATGACAGTATGCCCTCTTGTTGATAATCGTTAAAATCAACAAACGAAAGTGAACCCACAAGCATAATCGGTGCCAAGATAGAAAGCCCTGTAACCACTTCATAAGAAAGGAACTGTACTGCCGTTCTAGCTGCTCCGATTATACCCCATTTATTTGCTTGAGACATACCTGCCAAAAGTGGTCCGTAAAGCCCCGCTGCCATCATACCTAGCACAAACAAAATACCCACATTTAAATCTGCTGCAATAGATGGTACAAATACACCACCAAGTATAGGCATAAACTCAGGAATAGTAAAGTCAGGAAACACTGGTACAGCAGAGAGTGCAATAAATGCTGTTGCTGCTGTAATAACTGGTGCTATCATAAAGATAAGTTTATTCGCATTTTGGGGAATAATATCTTCTTTAGTAAATAGTTTGATACCATCTGCCGCGATTTGTAATAATCCATACGGTCCTACGTGCATAGGTCCCAAACGTCTTTGCATAAAGGCCAAAACCTTTCTTTCTACAAAAGTACCAAAACCCGCCATAGCTGAAATAACCGCCAAGATAATGACTGCTTTGATAAGCACCCCTATCCATGTGACTTCTGGTAGTATGTTTACTGCTTCCATATTATACCTTTCTCAATGTTACTGTTTTGTATCGTGATCCGCCAAAGAGGTCATAGACACCTTCTGCTGCTCTATAGTCTGGCACTTTTACAATATCACCTATAATTTTTGCATCTGCAACCACATCTAAAGTAATGCTTCCATTTTCAAATACTACTTCTACTTTTTCACCTAAAGTCTCTGCTTTTTTAGGACTAACATAGAGTGCAAATGTTTCAAAAATTTCATGTGATTTATCGGTAAAGTCATTAAATTGTCTCGCAGGGTTACATCTATACGCTATGTCACCCTCTAGTACTGCATTCTCATCACATTTTGCAACTTCAGGAAGTTCAGTTTCAACAGTTGTAGTTTCTAGTCTATAGCCTCGATTATCTGTACCGTCATTTTCAAATGAATTTGGGAGGGAATCAAAAGCCACTGCTTTAAAGCCTTTATCTGTTGGAAGTGTTAGAGTCCAATCAATAGTTAATTCAGGTGCATCAATGAGTACTTGCATAAGGTCATTGAGTTCATACCCATTATATTCAACCGCAGCATTGGTCGGAAGTACACGTTTACCGATGTTACACAATGTCCCTTCTTGCTGGTTCATAGCAGGCATATCAAGATCACCTGTTCCTAGTGCAGAAAGTTTGAAGTCACCATTCTCGTTGTATCCAACAGTGTAACCACTTTGTACATCATCAAGATCACAAATAAGTGCAACACCCAAAGCATTAGATTTTGGAGGTGTCATCACTATATCAATACCACATGTAGCTTCTACAAGTGCCACAAGTTTAGCAATGTTTTCTGCTTTGTCGTGATAATAAAGATCTTCACCTAACATCATAGAAAAAGATTCTTTTTTCTTCATCATTTTTTCAAAAGTGGCATCAAATGTAGAAGCATCACCACCGAGTAAGTCTACAAGACCGTTCTGATGTCACAGTAATCTCTTTGTCGATCATTTCAGTCACTTTCTTAGAAACTTCTTCTTCTTCACCCGTCTCTTCATTTAAAACCATCTCTTTAACAGTTGATAATTTTTTTCTCTTTGATCATTTTTGTGGATGTTTTCTTAAAGCTTTCTATATAATCTTTAACATCTGAAGAAAGTTTTTCTTTATCTGCAAACAAATCAAGTACCAAATAAAGTGCTGCTTCTTCAAGTCCTACTTTATGGTTAAATGTTTCTACATTTTTACCAAAAGTTGGGATAAGTGTATCTCCTACAGGGTGAAAGTAAAGACCTGCACCTTTATTCATCTTTTGCACATTGTTATACGCATATTTCATCGCAGGTGAATCATTTCTAAGTGCTGCACCTATAGAGATAACAAAATCAGAATTTTTCATAATCACGTCTGTATCTGTACTCCAAAGACTGTTTCCAGACGCTGCTTCATAATAATTTAAGAATTTTTGGAAAGCTCTTACTTCAGGATTGTAAAGCTTCACTCCCATTTTTTCTTTCAAATCTTGAAGCATAGCAGCTTCTTCGTTGCTTATCATAGAGTTAAAACGTACAGTCTCAGCTTTCTTAAATGCTTCAATCGCTGCGTTAAATGCTAGTTTCATCTTTACTAGCAGTGGTATTTTGGAAATCATAAGCAAAACGTGCAGAACCATCTAAAGAGACAAAAGACCACTCATTGGTGATTCTGAAAATCTTTTCTGTTCTGTCTTCTATAGAGGTTGGTTTCACTTCATAATAAATTTGTGCACCATCAGAACTATGTGCTGCGACTGCAGGAACTCTCTTTAAGTCCCAAGCATTTGAAGTGTAAACAAAGTCTCTACTTACCAATGCACCTACAGGACATACCGCGATACACTCACCACAATCAGAACAATTCGTTTCGCCTGTACCATTGCTTGGGGCAATTACAGATTTTTGAAGTTTGTTCCACATAGAGTAAGCATCTTTAGGCATCGTATCTTTATATGCTTTATCTAATACTTCTCCGCCTCTTTTTGCAGTAGTAATCGCTGCGTCACCTATCATATCTTTACAAACGGTGGTACAACGTTCACATACGATACAAAGACCTGGATCGTAATGTAACACCGATGACCAGTTCGTCGTTTCACGTTTTGTATCTGGAATCATATAAGATTGTGAATCCACACCCATCTCTAAGGTATAGTTTTGTAATTCACATTCTCCAGATTTGTCACATACACCACATTGTAAAGGGTGATTGACATCGTAGACTTCCATAATAGCTCTACGTTCTTCAAGAATGGTTGGCGTGTCAATCGTCACAGCCATCCCTTCTTTTACTTTGGTATTACAGGAATATACCTGCTTACCATCTGCTTCTACCAAACAAATACGACATGCCAAAGTTGGCGAACATCTTGTCAGGTAACATATAGCCGGGACAAAAATATCGTTAGCACGTGCAGCGTTAAGGATAAATTCTCCCTCTTTCGCTTGATACTCTGCACCATCAATTGTGATATTAACCATATTCTCTACTGTTTTTACTTCACTCATTGTTGTTTCCTACTATTTTGATTACTCACTTCTAAAAAGCCAGTCTACTAAATCTATATGAGGATACCCAAGAAGCACTTAGATTTTTATCATAACTTGACTTAGCTGCTATGATTCCTTTCCTAAGTGTATCAATTTTAAACATACTAATCCATTTAATAACATTTTCCTAATTATGTAATCATTTTATAGTGTGATACAAATAGACCCAAAATATACATAACACTGCAAATCAGCATAGATAACTATAGTTCTTTCAATATATATGGTATTATTTCAACAAAAAAGGATAAATTATGGCTTCAGAAAAGATAGTAGATATCGCGATTATTGGTGCAGGACCTGGAGGGATGGCTTGTGCCATCGAAGCAAAACTGGCAGGTATTGAAAACATCATCGTTTTTGATAAGGCAGCAACACCACAATGACATGATTCACAAATTTTACAAAAAAGGTAAAAGAGTGGACAAAGACTGGATGGGTAGAAAAGCTGAATTTGAAGGCAATGTAAGTTTTGACGAATGTTCAAAAGAAGAGTACATTAAACAAATGGACGATTTACTTGCTAGCCATGGTCTTTTAGAAAAGTTTGTATATAACACTGAAATCTGGAATACGGTTACAGGTGATGATGGACTATTTGTTATTAAGTTAGATGAAGATAATATTGTTAAAGCTAAAAACGTCATCGTATCTGTGGGTAGAATGGGTAAACCAAACAAACCAGGTTACAAATTTCCTAGAGCCATTAGACCTAGATTAAACTTTAACCTTTCTAATGTTTGTAATGGTGAGAAAGTGATGATTGTTGGAGGTGGTGACACTGCTGGCGAATATGCTTATGGTTTGGTTGAACTTGAAGATATGCAAGATTGTACAGTTACACTAAACTATAGAAAGCCTACCATCACAAGAATGAATCCAATGAACACAGAAATGACTACAAAATACCTTGACAATGGTAAACTTATTAACAAAATGGGTGTAGATGTTGAAGGTGTTGAAGTAGATGGTGACCCAGGAGAAGAAAGAGTTAAAGTAAACTTTACAGATGGTACAAGCGAAGTGTACGAAAGAGTTGTTTATGCATTGGGAGGAACTAGCCCAGTAGACTTCCTTGTAAACTCAAAAATTGACGTTGGTAGATGGGATGAGCCTCTTATGGATGAAAAAACAATGGAGACAAATATCAAAGGTCTTTATACTATAGGTGACGTTGTTACAGACCAAGGTAGTATTGCACTTGCATTTAACCACGCATCTTATGTTATGAATGACATCGTAGCTAAAAACAAATAATACCTCTTAGCAAATGGCTTGATCTTTAAGCCTTTGCTAAATCCTTCTACAAAAAACCCTCTAAAATAAAATAGGAAGATAAAAACTCATATCAAATCTCTCATCTTTACGTAAATGATGATGTTTTCTATAGATGGCATAGGGTGGTTTAGTCGTGGTTTCATAATCACTTTTAGGCAACCATTCATGATATACCCACTGAATAAAACGTAACAAATCCCCTCTTTTCCCTTCTATGTCAAACTTTGCAAAAACGCCTTTAGCGATAGTAAGTTGAGGCAATCTCGTATCTTCTTCTTCAAGACTCTCTTTAAGCACCAAGCACGCAACATGTTGACAGTCCATCAAAGGGGTTACAGCAGGATTGTCGTGAAAAAGTGAAATCATAGTAAAATCTTCTACTTCATGCGAAAAAATCCAAGCTTGTAATTTTTGCCAAGTACTACGTATGTTTTTTTCATACCCTCTATGCCGAATATAATAGGCATGCATATCGGGCATTTTGACAATGTCAGGTACAGTAGCTTCAAACGATGCAGTAGAGATACTAGCATAAGGAGAAGAAAGAAGCAACTCTTGTGAATACTTTTTATCTCCACCCGTACGCCATTGTTTGGGTGTCATAGAAAAACGCTCTTTAAATACACGTGTAAATGACGTTTGAGAGCTATACCCACAGATAAGTGCTATCTCGGATATGGTTGAATAATGGTTTGTAAGTAAAAGTGTAGATGCTTTTTGCAATCGTATGGACTTAATGGTTTCATAAATATTACGCCCAAAAATTTCTTTAAATATTTTGTGCATATAAAATTTATTGATAGAGAAATGATCTGCCAATTCGTCCAAATTAATGTTTGTATCTATATGACTGTAAATATAGTACATCAAGTCATTTGATATCTTTGTTTTACGCTCTTGTGTTGCACGTTTCATAAAATACCAACTTTAGATAGTTTATTTGTTAAAAATTGATAATAAGTATAGCAAAAATAGTGTAGATATACTTTTAAAAAACCTATATAATACTGGCATATCTTCAAAAGGACAGACTTATGAACAAAAAAATTAAAAAAATTCTTATTGCTAACCGTGGCGAAATAGCACTTCGTATCATTAGGGCATGTAAAGAGCTTGAAATTCAAAGCGTGGTGGTTCATTCAACTGTAGATACAGCAGGAGTATGGGTTAAACAATCAGATTATGCCATTGAACTTGAAGGACATCCTGTTCAAGTCTATCTCGATTATGAAAATATTATAAAATTGGCAAAAGAGCATCGATGTGATGCCATTCATCCAGGATACGGTTTTCTTTCAGAAAGTGCTGATTTTGCAAAAGCTTGTGACGATGATAATATTATTTTTATTGGACCAAAAGCAGAAGCACATTGAGCTTTTTGGAGATAAAATTGCTTCTAAAAATGCAATGAGAGACATAGGTGTACCAGTCATAGAAGGGACTGAGTCAGCTATCACAGATGTACAAGAAGCAGAAGATATTGCCAAGGATATTGGTCTTCCTGTGATGATTAAAGCAGCCTTTGGTGGGGGTGGTCGTGGTATGAGAATCGTACGTGAGATAAAAGAGTTTAAAAGTCTTTTTGATGCAGCCGCAGCAGAGTCTCAAAAGTTTTTTGGGAATGCAGATATGTTTATAGAAAAATTTGTAGAAAACCCTAGACATATAGAAGTACAAATCATCGCAGATAAGTATGGGAACGTTGTGCATTTGGGTGAGAGAGATTGTTCCATCCAAAGACGACACCAAAAGGTCATAGAAATTTCACCTTCTCCTCTTTTATCTCCTGAGGTGAGAAAAGAGATTTACCGTATTTCCATCAAAGCTGTCTATCGCTTAGGCTATGAAAATGTTGGTACGATGGAATACCTAGTAGATGAGGCAGACAATATCTTTTTTATAGAGATGAATACACGTGTACAAGTAGAACATCCTGTCACAGAGATTACCTCTGGGGTCGATATTATCCAACGTATGATACAACTAGCAGAAGGGGACAAACTTCACTTCTTGCAAGAAGAGATTGCGTTTAGAGGCTATGCTATTGAATTTCGTATCAATGCAGAAGACCCACTGAACAACTTTATGCCATCGTTTGGAACAGTAGGCGAGTACCTTACCCCTGGAGGACCAGGTGTACGTTTAGATACCACTATCTATAGTGGGTATACCATTCCTCCAAACTATGATTCTATGGTTGGTAAACTCATTGTTTGGGCTCTAGACTGGGAAGGTGTGGTCAAAAAAGCAAGACGTGCTTTAGATGAATATAGTATTGAGGGAATTACCACCAATATCATCTTACATAAAGACATTGTCAATGATGATGATTTTATAGCAGGAAAATTTAATACTTCGTTTCTTGATGAACGTGTTGATGAGTTTGCCCTGCTGCATGCATTGGCGCCCGCAGGATCAGATAACAAAGGGGTTAAATCCTTTTTCTCAAAGCTTATGCAAAAAGGTTTAGTTTCAAACAAGGGGGATTTTATTTAAAGTGAAAAATGACACTCAAAAAAAGCACTGTAGCGATATCTTACTCTGTATCGCTATCAAAACAAATAATTAAATTTTAAGGAAAAAACATGTCAAAATTACCAAAAATCATATGGTCAAAAATCGATGAGGCCCCAGCACTTGCTACGTATTCATTACTTCCAATCGTAAATGCTTTTACTAAAGCAGCAGGTGTAGAAGTTGTTACTTCAGACATTTCACTCGCAGGTCGTGTGCTTGCAGCTATGGGTAAAGGGGTTGATGAACTTTCTAAACTAGGAGAAGTTGTTCTTGAAGCAGATGGTAACATCATTAAACTTCCAAATATTTCAGCATCAGTAGGACAACTTAAAGATTGTATCGCAGAACTTCAAGGTCAAGGATATGATATCCCTAATTACCCTGAGAACCCAGCCAATGCAGCAGAAGAAGCAACACAAGCAAAATATGCTACTTGTCTAGGTTCTGCTGTTAACCCAGTACTTCGTGAAGGTAACTCAGATAGACGTGCTGCAAAAGCAGTAAAAAACTTTGCACAAAAAAACCCACATAGACTAAGAGCATTCTCTGAAAACTCTAAAGCTTATGTTGCACATATGGCAGGTAATGGAGATTTCTTTTCACATGAAAAATCAGTCACTTTAGACAAAGACCAAAAAGTAACTATAGCACTTAATGGTAAAGAACTCACAACTATAGATTGTGTTGCAGATGAAGTACTTGATGGTACATTTATGTCTATTAACGCACTCAACGCATTCTATAAAAAAACTATTGAAGATGCAAAAGCAAATGATGTTTTATGGTCACTACACCTAAAAGCAACGATGATGAAAATCTCTGATCCAATCTTCTTTGGTCATGCCTTTAAAGTATTCTTTGAAAGCGTTTTTGCAAAACATGCAGATACCTTTGCAGAGTTAGGTGTAAACGCAAACCAAGGTATGTCTGACTTAGAGAGTAAAATTGCAGGTCACGCAAAAGAAGCAGAAATTAAAGCTGACTTCTTGAGCGTACTTGAATCAGATGCTCCAAAACTAGCAATGGTTGATTCAGACAAAGGAACCACACACTTTAATGCATCTAACGATGTTATTATCGATGCGTCTATGCCTGTTGTTATTCGTGAAGGTGGTAAACAATGGGACAGAACAGGTGCAGCCCTTGAATGTGTAGCTGTTATCCCTGATAGTACTTACGCTATGTTCCACGCTGAAATGGTTGAAGACTGTGTGAAAAATGGTCAATACGATGTAACAACAATGGGAACTATGCAAAATATTGGTCTTATGGCTCAAAAAGCAGAAGAGTATGGTTCTCACCCAACAACGTTTGAACTCAGCAGAAGCTGGTACAGTAACAGTGACTGGTGCAGATGGTGTTCTTATGTCTTTTGAATGTGAAGCTGGTGATGTTTGGAGACTTTCACGTACAAAAGATGTTGCGATTAAAGACTGGGTAAGACTCGCAGTTGAGCGAACAAGAATTGAAGGTATCCCTGCTGTATTCTGGTTAGATGAAAACAGAGCACATGATGCAGAACTTATCAAAAAAGTAACAGTTTATCTTAAAGACCATGATACTTCTGGTTTAGATATTCAAACTATGAAAGTAACAGATGCTACAAGATTTACCAATGCTAGAGTAAGAGAAGGTAAAAATACTATCGCAGTAACAGGTAACGTTCTTAGAGATCACCTTACAGATATGTACCCAATCTTAGAGCTTGGAACATCTGCTAAAATGCTTTCTATTGTACCTCTTACTTGCAGGTGGTGGTTTGTATGAGACTGGTGCAGGTGGATCAGCTCCTAAGCACGTAGACCAGTTCCTAGCAGAGGGTCACTTAAGATGGGATTCATTGGGTGAGATCTTGGCACTAGCTGAGTCACTTAGATTTATAGGTAACAAACATGATGATGCAAAACTTAAAGCACTTACAGAAGCACTTGATGTTGCAAACAATGCTTACCTCGACAACAACAAAGAGCCAGGCAGAAAAGTAGGACAGCCAGATAACAAAGCGTCTCACTTCTTTGTTGCTCAGTACTGGGCAGATGCACTTGCTAAAGGTGACAACGCTGAACTTGCAGAGAAATTTGCACCTGTAGCAAAAGCACTTCAAGACAATGAAGATAAAATCATTGAAGAGCTTCTTGCTGTTGAAGGTCAAGCACAAGACATCGGTGGTTATTTCCATCCAAACGACGAGCTAGCTGAAAAGGCGATGAGACCTTCTGCTACACTTAATGCAATTATTGACGCTATTTAAGGAAAAGATTTATCAAAGAGGGAACAGCTCCCTCTCTGGTCAAGTAATCCATATATTAAATGCTCTGAGAAACCTAAGGTTTTTCAGAAGATTTAAATAAAATTAGAGGAGTAATAGATGACTTTAGATCCTGTTGTCATGTTTTTTATAGCTGGTTTCATCATTAGTTTAATGCGGGTTGATTTTAAACTTCCGTCAGCTATTTATGAATTTTTGAGTATTATGTTGCTTATCACCATAGGGCTAAAAGGAGGGATTGAACTCTCCAAACAACACGTAGGTGATCTTATTGGAGATGTGGGAATTGTACTTCTAATGGGTGTATTTATTCCCTTGTTGGCGTACCCTATTTTGTATTTACTGGGTCAATTTAAGCGTGTTGATGCGGCTTCTATTGCTGCACATTACGGTTCAGTGAGTGTAGGAACTTATGCGGTGGGTGTTGCTTTTTTAGAAAGTCATCATGTCAGCTATGAATCACATATGCCTCTCTACCTAGTGGTACTAGAAATTCCTGCTATTGTTGTAGGTATCGTCTTGGCTAAAGGCATTAGTAAAGAGACCAATTGGGCTGAAATGGCACAAGAATCTTTTTTGGCAAAAAGTATCGTATTATTGTTTGTAGGATTATTTATCGGTTGGGCGGCGGGTGAGAAGATACATCTCTCTCTTGATGCATTCTTTTTTGCTCCATTCAAAGGTATATTGGCACTCTTTTTACTTGAAATGGGAGTGGTTGCGGCCAGTCAAGTAGGATTGTTGAAAAAGTATGGACTTTTTTTGCTTGGATTTGGTATAGTATTCCCTGTAATAGCCTCGTGTGTGGGCTTAGTATTTGCAGACCTAATGGGACTCTCCTTAGGCGGATCTTTGTTGCTTATGATTCTTGCAGCCTCTGCCTCTTACATCGCTGTACCTGCAGCGGTGAGGATAGCTTTACCTGAAGCAAATCCTGGGCTTTCGCTTACCGCATCTTTGGGGATTACATTCCCATTCAACGTCATAGTAGGTGTACCACTCTACTATAAAATAGCAGAAATGTATCTAGGAGCATAAACATGGAAACTATCACTAAAATCATGATGACTATCATCACAGAACAAAATTTAGAAAGAAGCATCATACATGATTTGGAAGACTTAGGCGTAGATGGCTACACTATCATTGAAGCCAGAGGAAAGGGTGACAGTGGTATAAAAAGTGCCACATGGATGAATGATACCAATATCCAAATAGAACTCATTGTAGATGATGCTTTGGCAAGTAAAATTTATAACTACATCTCAGATACAAAGAAGTATGATAACTATAGTATGATGGTGTATCTTTCAGAAGTAAAGGTACTTAAAAGACACTAAGAAGAAGAGAAAAGAAGGTGCTTACGCCTCTTCTTTAGTAGCTTCTTGTGCTACTACGCGTTCTGATTTAGTCTCTTCTGAGACTTTCTTAACAACCACAGTCCAGTCTACCTCATTGAACTTCAATGAGTTCATTAAGTCATGTCCTGTTGCTCTGATTACATCAGCAGATTTCTGAATAGAAGAAAAATCTCCTACTTCAAACATGAAAATACCTACTTCATCTACCTTAAGTCCTTGCTCAATAAGCTCAACCATTCTGTCATAAAAATCATCATGTAAATGTCTTAAATCATACCTTTTCATTATCTATCCACCTCTCCAAATACAATGTTCGTAGTACCAATAATGGTTACAACATCTGCCAAGTATACGCCTACAAGAAGCTTTTGTAAAAGTCCTGTATGGAAGAAGCTCGGCGCTCTACATTTAAGTCTATAGGCATAAGGTTCACCCTCTGATTTAATATAGAACCCAAGTTCACCTTTTGGTGACTCTGTTGCTACATACACTTCACCTTTTGGCGGTCTCATACCTTGAGTTACAAGCACAAAATGCTGCATCAAAGCATAATTTTGTGTCATAATCTCTTCTTTAGGTGCTGAGATATACTGAGGAGAGTGTGCCATCAATTGTGGCTTCGTCTCTTTATAAAGAGGGATAAGCTGTCTAATCATTCTTGTGGACTGCTTCATCTCTTCCATATACATTCTGAAACGACCATAAGAGTCACATCTATCAGAAGTAGGAATATCAAAATCAAGTTCACCATACAGTTCATACGGCTCCTCTTTTCTGATATCCCATTTGACATTAGAACCTCTAAGCATGACACCTGAACATCCCCAAGAAAGTGCATCTTCAGCGGAGATAACCCCTACATCTTCCAAACGCATCTTCCAAATACGGTTTTCGTTAAGTAATGCACCATAAGTATGTTCTACCTCATGGTCAATCTTATCACAGAAGATAGCTGCATTTTCTAACCATCCAGCAGGCAAGTCAAGTGGCACACCACCGATACGTACAGCTGAATGCGTCAATCTAGCACCACAATAATCTTCCATAAGATCCATAGCAAACTCACGTTCACGGAAGGCATAAAGGAAAACGGACATCGCTCCAACATCTAGTGCATGGGTAGCCACAAAAAAGAGGTGAGAGATGATACGGTTAAGCTCTAACAACATCGTACGAATAGCTTGAGCACGTCTTGGTGCTTCTATATCTAGTAACTTTTCCACAGCCAATGCATAGGCATAGTTGTTTGAAGTAGACGCGATATAGTCAAGTCTATCAGTGGTTGGCAAAAACTCATTATAAGTCATGTTTTCAGCCATCTTTTCAATGCCACGATGAAGATACCCGATATCTGGATATGCCTTCATAACCTGCTCACCATCTAACTCTAGTACAAGTCTTAACTGACCATGTGCTGAGGGGTGCTGAGGGCCGAAGTTGATAACCATCCTATTGTCATCACGCTCAAAATTGAGGTTTTCAAAAAATGGCGTTAATTTATTGGATACTTGCATACTTTCCCCTATCTTCTTTCATCTAATTGTATAGATGTTTTTTTGTTATAGTTAACCAACGCTGTTTCACTGTATTCTACTGGTACTTCTTCATTTTCATTGTATTCCGCTGCAAAAGGTACTTCATACCCAATACGTGAGAAACGTTTTGTATCTTTTATATCTATCTTCCCTGGATCTCTATTTTCAGGGCCTATGATATCTCTATATTCTTTACCAAAGATTTTATCTACTTCATACCATGATGCAAACTCATCTCCATGTAAAGGATAGGTTTTAAGCAAAGGATGCCCTTCCCAGTCATCTGGCATAAGTATACGTTTGAGGAATGGATGATTGTTTACTTTGATACCAAACATGTCAAACATTTCACGCTCTGCAAAGTTTGCAGACTTATAAAGTGGTTCTATACTTTCTATGGCAGCACCATTTGCCAAACGACATACCACTCTTATTCTTTTGGCTACTGTTATATTTAACAACTGCCAAAAAAGTTCAAATTCATTGTCTTTTGCCAGATAATCAACTGCTGACTGCTCAGAACACTGTGTATATCCACATGTCTCTTTCAGCATCTTCATCACTTTAAAGTTGTCTTCAGGAGCGATATGAATAACCAGTTGTCCTATCTCGATATAACTCTCTTTTACATTTGCACCCATAGTTTTCATTACATCAGCAAAATGAGAACCCTCTTCTACTTTTGACCTAGGTACAGAAGGAACGACATGAAATCTATCTGTATAGTAGGCTTTTTTCTGAACGTTATCTTTTGGTACATATTTACGCATTAGATTAACCTCGCTTTTCTACCTGTTTGTGTGGTCAAGTCTTGTTTTGTATTATTCTTCATATCCGCAGACTCTCTACGTATCTTCTTTTGTAGCATCATCATCGCGTACTGAAGTGTCTCAGGTCTAGGCGCACATCCTGGAAGATAGATATCCACAGGAATGATACGATCCACACCTTGAACCGTTGCATACGTGTTAAACATACCACCAGTGTTTGCACAAGATCCCATAGAAATAACCCATTTAGGCTCTGTCATTTGGTCATACAAACGTCTTGCAAACTCAGCGTGTTTCTTAGACAGCGTTCCTGCAAGTATCATCACATCTGCTTGTCTAGGACTTGCTCTAAAGATCGTCCCCATTCTATCGAAGTCATACCGTGATGCACCCGATGCCATCATCTCAATCGCACAACATGCCAGTCCATAGGTAAGTGGCTAAAGTGAGTTTGAACGTCCCCAATTTACGAGTTTATCTACCGAAGTCAATGCTATCGGTAAACCAGCAGAACTGGTATAATTTACTTGATGTTGTGCCATTCAAGTGCTCCTTTCTTCCATGCATATACGAATCCAATCGTAAGCAATAATATAAATAGTAACATTTCTACAAATCCAAACCAACCTAGCAATCTAAAGTCAATCGCCCATGGGAACATAAAGATAATCTCTACATCAAACAAAATAAATAACAGTGCTATCAAGTAGAACTGTGCTGAAATTGTGTTGGGTTGTTTTGTGACCTCTGGTCCACACTCATAAATACTAAGCTTTAGTTTTTCAGTGTCAAGTCGTGCAAATTTTCGTGATACAAACCGCGCAGCCCATAGTGTTGCGGGGAACGCCACAGCCGTTAATGCGAACAAAACAAATACACCAAAATATGGGTGTTCTGTAATTACATGAGTCATATTAATCCCTTATCTTTATTCTTTTTGAAAATTTTTCTCGTATTACCTATATATAATTCTCAGAATATTCATTTAATAATAGCGGAAAAATAGTTAAAATACTTTTGGTTTTTCTATGCTTGTGTGATTAGTATTTATGTTGTAACTATGTGAAACAAAGGAAAAGGGGTTACAATGTCAAAAACTATTAAAAGTGATATAAATGTTAAAAGAATATACCAATGTACTTTACTGGATTGCCATGGCTGCTATGCTCGTTTGGTTTGCCTACTCTAAAGGATGGATATTTTCCAACTTTAGCTCCATCAATGCCAAACACGCCATGCACTTACTGCAAAATGATGACAATCTCACAGTCCTAGATGTCCGAACCATAGAAGAATATAAAGAAGGTCATCTACGTGATGCCACACTCATCCCCGTTCAAGCCTTATCTCAAAACCTAGGCATGCTCAAGCAAGACAAGAACAAAAAGATACTTGTCTACTGCGCAACAGGAAACCGTTCTGTTACAGCCTCACGCATCTTAAAAGAAAATGGCTTCACTCCTATCAATATCAAAGGTGGAATTTATAATTTGAAACATGCAGGGGTAGAAATCATAAAGTAGCTAACCCCTCATTACTTACATTACAAGGAAACTTAGTCAAGAGATACTTCAAATAGTGATTTTGAAAATAGGTAAGTGACTACACCCATCATTTAAAGATGGGTATAAATCAAAGAAATATTAACTATTTCTTTTTTCGATAATTTCTTTTGCTACATTTTGTGGAACTTCTTCATAATGATCAAATTCCATCGCATATGTCGCACGACCTTGAGACATAGAACGTAAGTCTGTTGAGTATCCGAACATTTCTGAAAGTGGAACAAACGCATCAACGATCTTAGATCCTGCTCTTTCATCCATACCTGATACCTGACCACGTCTTTTAGCGATATCACCAATAACGTCACCCATGTAATCTTCAGGAGTTTCAACTTCTACTTTCATCATAGGCTCTAAGATAATAGGGTTTGCTTTTCTACAACCCTCTCTTAGACCCATAGATGCTGCTAGTTTAAATGCCATTTCAGATGAATCGACATCATGGTAAGAACCATCATAAACAGTTACTTTTAAATCTTCTACAGGATACCCTGCTTGGATTCCTCTAGCCATAGCTTCTTGAATACCTTTATCAATAGGTTTGATAAATTCTTTTGGAATTACCCCACCTTTAACTGCATCCACAAACTCATAACCAAAGCCTGGTTCTTGTGGCTCAATTTTGAGATATACATGTCCAAATTGTCCACGTCCACCTGATTGTTTAGCATATTTGTACTCTTGATTTACAGCATCTTTAATCGTTTCACGGTAAGACACTTGTGGTGCACCTACGTCCGCTTCTACATTAAATTCTCTTTTCATTCTATCTACAAGAATCTCAAGGTGAAGTTCACCCATTCCTGAAATAATAGTTTGTCCAGTCTCTTCATCTGAAGAAACACGGAAAGAAGGATCTTCTGCAGCAAGTTTAGAAAGGGCAACACCCATTTTTTCTTGATCTGCTTTTGTTTTAGGTTCAACCGCAACAGAGATAACTGGATCTGGGAAATCCATTCTCTCCAACACTACTTTATCAGAAGCATCACACAGAGTATCACCTGTTGTTGTGTTCTTAAGACCCACAACAGCACCGATTTCACCTGCATATATTTCAGCTACTTCTTCACGCTTAATCGCATGCATTTTCATGATACGACCGATACGCTCTTTTTTATCTTTTGTTGAGTTATGCACATAAGACCCTGATTTTAAAGAACCACGGTATACACGGATAAATGTCAATTGTCCTACAAAAGGATCCGTCATAATCTTAAATGCCAATGATGCAAATGCACCATCATCAGAGGAAGGAACGATAATTTCTTTCTCTTCATCATCCATCATTGTACCTTTGATATCAGCACATTCTAGTGGTGATGGAAGGTAAGCAACAACAGCGTCAAGTAAAGTCTGAACACCTTTGTTTTTAAAGGCAGAACCCACAGTCATTGGAACAATTTGCATACCGATAGTGGCTGCTTTAATCCCAGCAATAATTTCATCCTCAGTAAGCTCTTCGCCTTCTAAGAATTTTTCCATAAGTTCGTCATTGCCTTCAGCCTCAGAAATCTTTTCAATCAAGTTTTCACGGTACTCATCGGCCAGTTCTTGCATGTCTTCAGAAATCTCTTCTACATGGTAGTTAGAACCCATTTCAGCATCTTTATCCCAAACGATTGCTTTCATTTTTACAAGGTCAACAACACCTTGAAAATCTTCCTCAGCACCAATTGGTAATTGAATTGGTACAGGGTTACCTTTGAGTTTCTCTTTAATCTGTCTTTCAACGGAATAAAAATCAGAACCAACTCTATCATATTTATTTACAAATACAATCGAAGGTACACCATAACGGTTTCTTTGTCTCCATACAGTCTCAGATTGTGGTTGAACCCCACCCACTGCACAAAATACAGATACTGCACCATCAAGCACTCTCATAGAACGTTCAACTTCAATAGTAAAGTCAACGTGTCCTGGAGTATCTATGATGTTGATTTGTTTTTTGTTCCACTCACAAGTAGTGGCAGCAGAAGTAATGGTGATACCTCTTTCTTGCTCTTGCTCCATCCAGTCCATAGTGGCAGCACCATCGTGAACTTCACCGATTTTATGCTCAACACCTGTATAGAAAAGAATTCTTTCAGTTGTGGTTGTTTTACCTGCATCAATATGTGCAGCAATACCGATATTTCTTACGTCGTTAAGCTTGTGCGTTCTTGCCATAACTTTACTTCCTTACCATCTGTAGTGTGCAAATGCTTTATTCGCTTCTGCCATTCTATACGTATCTTCTTTCTTTTTGAAAGCAGAACCCTTATCGGTTGCAGCTTCCATCAATTCATTGGATAAACGCTCCATCATAGTTCTTTCATTTCTTTTTCTAGCAGCATCCACAATCCATCTAATACCTAAAGATTGTTGTCTTACAGGTCTAACTTCGATTGGCACCTGGTACGTTGCACCACCTACTCTTCTGCTTTTTACTTCCATAACAGGCTTGACATTTTCCATTGCTTTGTTGAAAACGTCAATACCTTTTTCACCAGATTTTGATTCAATTCTTTCTAACGCAGAATACATAACTTTTTGTGCAACAGATTTTTTACCACCAAGCATGATAGCATTGATGAATTTTGTTAATACTTTAGATCCGTGTACTGGATCTGGCAATACTGGTCTAACGGGAGCTTTTCTTCTTCTCATAGAGATTCCTTCAATTATTATAATTTACTCAAGTCTTGTTCCCTAAGGTAAATCGATACACGATTTTTAACAACACCTGTTCGAAGTCTGTTCCCAGACTAAACTTTTATTTTTTTGCTGACTATTTTTTTGGTTTTTTAGTACCGTATTTAGATCTTGCAACTGTTCTACCTTGAACACCTGAAGCATCCAATGCACCACGAACAATATGATATTTAACACCAGGTAAATCTTTAATTCTACCTCCACGTACAAGTACGATTGAGTGTTCTTGAAGGTTGTGACCCTCTCCACCGATATATGAAATTACTTCAAATCCAGAAGTCAATCTTACTTTAGCAACTTTTCTAAGTGCTGAGTTAGGTTTCTTTGGAGTTGTTGTATATACTCTAGTACACACACCTCTTCTTTGAGGACATTTTACAAGCGCAGGTGATTTTGATTTTTTCACTTGCTTTTTACGTTCTTTACGAATCAATTGGTTAATTGTAGGCAAATCGTTTCCTTTCTTTAGTACCATCTTCATGGGTTAGTTTGAATTGAGATCAATGTCTCTTGAATCTGGGTTCTTACACCACATAAAAATAGTCATAAACTACTTTTATCTAGCCTAAATCACGTAGATTTTTGGAGGCATATTATATCGAAATATTCTTTGGTTTTTCTTGTAGATTAAAGAGGTGATTGATTTTTGTAGGTCGGGGTGTCCTCACCCCGACGTGATATAGTATAAATTACTCCGCCTCTGTTAAGACAATATCATCCGTGTCAACCATCCCCGTACCAACGGGAATAAGACGACCAATAACAACATTTTCTTTAAGATCTTCAAGCATATCTACCGTACCTGCAATAGAAGCAGAAGTAAGTACCTTCGTCGTATCCTGGAATGATGCCGCAGAAATAATAGAATCTGCACCCACTGCTGCACGTGTAATACCTACAAGCATTGGTTCAGCAATAGAAGGTTCACCACCAAGTTTGATCACAGATGCATTCTCTTCTTTGAACTTACGGCGAGAGATAATATCTCCTGCAATAAACTTAGAATCTCCAGAGTCCACTACTTTGACTTGTCTCATCATTTGGGAAGTAACAATCTCGATGTGTTTATCTGAGATATTAACCCCCTGACGACGGTAAACCATTTGTACTTCAGACACAATATATTCATACAATGCTTTTTCACCAAGAGCAGCTAAGATATCATGACTCGAAACAATACCATCGGTCAATTTTTCACCTGCATGTACATACTCACCCGTATTTACTAGAGGCACTTTATTTTTATCTACAAACTGCTCTGTTACTTGAGCATTGTCACCAGAGACGATAAGTCTTTCTTTACCACGTAGTGGTTTACCAAAGCTTACCACACCATCAATCTGTGCAATCAATGCGATATCTTTTGGACGTCTTGCTTCAAAGAGTTCAGAAACTCTTGGCAGACCCCCTGTAATATCTTGTGATTTTTGTGCCGCTTTTGGTGTTTTTGCCAAAATATCTGCGATACTCACTTCATCCCCATCTTGCACAAATAAACTTGTTTTAGGATCAAGTTGATATCGAATCAATTCTCCACTCTCAGTTGCAAGTATAATTGCTGGTTTATACGCTGCTGGAATATATTCATTTAATTCCAGTCTTCTATCTCCTGTTACTTCATCAAACTGTTCAACCACTGTCACGCCAGGAATAATATCTTCAAATTTCAATGTTCCTTTTTGTTCAGCAATGATAGGTTCAGAATACGGATCCCACTCTGCAATCACTACCTGAGTAGAAACTTCTGGAGCTGAAAGCGTTTCACCTCTTTGTATCTGTGCATCATTATCAATCTTGATTACAGATCCTCTTGTGATGTAATGTCTTGCAGCCTCTCTGTTATTTTCATCCACAATCACTGCAAAAAGACCTTTCTCTTCTACTTTGTCACCTATCTTAACGGCATCACGTGCTTCAAGGTAATCTCCTTTAAGCAAAAAGAATTTCACCTTACCTTTAGACTCTGCAAGTACTTCTTGTGTGACAGGTGCCCCATCTTCCACTTTTAATTCAGCAGCAAACGGAATACGGCTTGGCACAGGCCAACCCTCAGTAATCACATCAACGATAGAATCACCCTCTTCAACCTTGTCGCCATCCTTAAGTGGTAAGAAAAGTTTACCTTCCACTTTACCTGCTACGCCTGCTAGTTCATTGGATTTTGCAACATCAGATTTTCTAAGGTTATACTTCACTTCATCCGCACCTTCTGCCTGTACAGAGATTACAATTTCATCATGTGTTACCACAACGCAAACAGTACCCGAAACGACTGCCTTAATCTTTGGTTCAACCAAAAGAATACCAGCATTTCTTCTGTTTGCAACGATAAGGTTACCGTCTGTATTTTTATATACATTCAAGTTGTAGTATCTCACAAATCCTTCTTTATTTGCGATAACTTGTCTCTCTTCTTTCCCAGCAGTAGCTGCTCCACCAGTATGGAAGGTACGTAAGGTAAGTTGCGTACCAGGTTCCCCAATAGATTGTGCAGCAATAACACCTACAGCTTCTCCACGTTTAACCATTTTGTTGTCCGCCATGTTAAGACCATAACATTTTGCACAAATACCTTTAGGTGCTTTACATGAGGATGGTGCTCTCATAGTCACAGATCTTACACCTGCATCTTGTACTCTTGTCGCAGTCTCTTCATCGATCATGGTACCTTCAGATACAAGTACTTCAGAAGTAATAGGATCTATAATGTCTTCAGCCAATACTCTACCATAGATACGATCTGATAATGGCTCAATCATTTCATTACCTACTACAATGTCAGATACTTCAACACCTTCATGTGTACCACAATCAACCATCGTAATCTTAACATTTTGTGCAACATCAATAAGTTTTCTTGTCAAATACCCTGCATTCGCTGTTTTAAGTGCTGAATCCGCAAGACCTTTTCTCGCACCGTGTGTTGAAATAAAATACTCTAATACATTTAGACCTTCACGGAAGTTTGACGTAATAGGTGTCTCAATAATAGAACCATCTGATTTCGCCATCAAACCCCTCATACCAGAAAGTTGTCTAATTTGTGCAGCAGAACCTCTTGCCCCAGAATCAGCCATCATATGCACTGAGTTAAAGCCATCCTTATCTGCCTTGATTAAGCTCATAAGCCCCTCAGCAATATCATTGTTCGCATCTGTCCAAATATCGATAATTTTGTTATAACGCTCTTGATCGGTTAAAAGTCCAGAGCTAAATTGTCTTTGAATCTCTTTTACACTGTCTTTGGCTTCTATAACACGACCTACTTTTATTTCAGGAATGATAATATCATCGATAGAGATAGAAACCCCTACTTTGGTTGCATATTTGAAACCCATATCTTTAAGGTCATCAAGGAAACCAGCAGTTTGGGAAACACCACCTATTTTATAAATATAATCAACTAAAGTACCAATGTCTTTTTTCTTCAACACTTTGTTCCAGTATTTTTCTGGTACATAATCAGGGATGATTGATTTTAAGATCAATCTACCTGCTGTTGAAGTAGCAATATGCCCATCAATTACTGTTCGAATACGCGCATTAAGATTTAATGCATTTTGTTCAAATGCAATTTCAACTTCTTCTGCATTTGCAAATAGTTTGTGTTCACCTTTGACATCATTTTTCTCCAATGTTAGGTAATAAAGACCTAAAATCATATCTTGAGAAGGTACAGCGATCGCTTTACCTGAAGCTGGAAGTAAAATGTTCATAGAAGCCAACATTAATACTTTTGCTTCAGCTATAGCCTCATCTGATAATGGTATATGTATCGCCATTTGATCCCCATCGAAGTCGGCGTTAAACGCAGAACATACAAGTGGGTGTAATTGAATCGCTTTACCCTCGATAAGTCTTGGATGGAAGGCTTGAATAGAAAGTTTGTGAAGCGTTGGCGCACGGTTCAGTAAGATTGGGTAATTTTCAACTACTTCTTCCAAACATTCCCATACTTCATTCTCTTTCTTTTCAATCATCTTTTTGGCTTGTTTAAGCGTTGTTGCATAACCTTTTTCTTCAAGTTTAGCCATCAAGTGTGGCTTAAAGAGTTCAATTGCCATAATCTTAGGAAGACCACACTGATCCATACGTAAATCTGGTCCCACAACAATAACAGAACGTCCAGAGAAATCCACACGCTTACCAAGAAGGTTTTGTCTAAAACGTCCTTGTTTACCTTTAATCACTTCTGAAAGTGATTTAAGAGGTCTTTTGTTCGCACCCTTAACTGCATTACCACGTCTACCATTGTCAAAAAGAGCATCTACTGCTTCTTGAAGCATACGTTTTTCATTTCTAACAATGATTTCTGGTGCATCAAGCTCGACCAGTCTTTTCAAACGTTGGTTACGGTTAATCACTCTTCTATACAGATCATTGACATCTGAAACTGCAAATTTACCACCATCAAGACTTACAAGTGGTCTTAAATCTGGTGGAAGTACTGGAAGTTGTGTCAGCATCATCCACTCTGGTCTGTTACCTGAATGTAAAAATGCTTCAATTACTTTTAGTCGCTTAACAATTGTTTTTCTTTTTGCTTCAGATTTCGTTGCTTGGATATCTTCTTTGAGTTGTGAAAACATATCCACAAGATCAAGGTCAGCAAGAAGTTCTTGGACAATCTCTCCACCCATTCTTGCATCTAATCCTGTATCAGAAAAACGTTGCATAATTTGTTGATATTGCTCTTCATTAAGCACATCATACTTAGCAAGCAAATTGGTTCATGCAGAATCATACGAAGCTTCCCCCGGTGATTTTACGATATATGCTTCATAATAAAGTACTCTCTCAAGATCTTTCATCTTTACACCCAAAAGTGTACCGATACGTGATGGTAAAGAAGAAACATACCAAATATGTGCCACAGGAGCAATAAGGTCAATGTGACCCATACGGTTTCTTCTTACTTTAGAAGTAGTGACTTCAACCCCACATTTTTCACATACTACACCTTTATAACGCATTTTTTTATATTTACCACAAAGACACTCATAATCTCTGATAGGTCCAAAAATTTTCGCACAGAAAAGACCATCTCTTTCTGGTTTAAGCGTTCTATAGTTAATAGTTTCAGGTTTTTTTACTTCACCATAACTCCAAGAAAGTACTTTCTCTGGACTTGCAACTCTAAGTTGTAGGGCTGCTATATCCTTTGGTCTCTCTTCACTGTTAAGATCTACAAGTGTTAAATTCTCTAAAAACTTATGCATTTTTAACCTCCACTTCTTTTTTACTTTCATATAATTCTGTATCAAGACCTAAGGCTTGAAGCTCTTTTGTCAATACGAACATCGTTTCAGGAACACCTGATTCAGGGACAGACTCACCTTTTGTGATTGCCTTATATGCTCTTGCTCTACCTTCAACATCATCCGATTTTATGGTCAGCATTTCTTTAAGAATATGTGCTGCTCCATACGCCTCAAGCGCCCATACTTCCATTTCTCCAAATCTTTGTCCACCAAAGAGTGCTTTACCACCTACTGGTTGTTGTGTAACAAGTGAGTATGGTCCCGTTGAACGTGCATGTACTTTTTCATCTACTAGGTGATGAAGTTTAAGCATATACATATAACCAACATTGACTCTTTCGATCATCTCTTCACCTGTTTTACCATCAAAGAGTTGCATCTTACCATCACTGTCTATCTTCGCCATTGCAAATAATTTGTCAAACTCTTCTTGATTTGCACCTTCAAATACTGGTGCAGCAAACTTCACACCTTTTGACCAATCTCTACCATATTTCAATAACTCTTCATCAGATAGTTTTCCTAGAAATTCTTTACCATTCATCAGTTTTGCTACATCAGCAATAGCAATCATTTTTTCTCTAAGATCTGATATAAATGTCTCTTTTTGCTCATTAAACATCACTTCAATCTGCTCACCAAGTCTCTTACCTACCAGACCAAGGTGTACTTCAAGAATTTGCCCGATGTTCATACGCGAAGGTACCCCAAGAGGATTCAAGATAAGATCCACAGGTCTTCCATCTGCCATATATGGCATATCTATCTCTGGTACAATATTAGAAACAATACCTTTGTTTCCGTGACGACCAGCCATTTTATCTCCGACTTTAAGCTTTCTTTTTGTCGCAATATAAATTTTAACAAGTTTAGTTACACCTGAAGGTAAAATATCATCTTTTTCAAGTACTGATAATTTCTCTTCATGTTCAACTTTAAGTTTTTTCTTCTGCTTTAAGAAATAATTTTTAAGTGACTCATATTCATTTTGTATACTGTTAGCATAAGACTGTACCACACCACGAAGTGCAAATCTATTGACACCCTTAATCGTATCTACTACAATTTTTGATCCTGCTTTGTATTCTGTTTCACCTATAGTCAC
Organism: Sulfurovum sp.; assembly: GCA_030949725.1. Classification (GTDB taxonomy): domain Bacteria; phylum Campylobacterota; class Campylobacteria; order Campylobacterales; family Sulfurovaceae; genus Sulfurovum. The sequence continues at coordinate 56,652 of JAUZSE010000023.1, forward strand.
ATCAGCAGTTAATTCTTGCTTGGACAAATATGTTGAAATACGTAAGATTTCTTCTCTATCTATCATAAGAAGTTGGTCATGGTGATCACCATCTAAGATAGCTTTCTCTTCTTCATACGCTTGAATAGCACGTGCGTCTTTTTCATAGCCTTTTTTTGTAAAGACTTTGATATCAACAATCACACCTTCCATTGAAGCTGGACAGTAAAGTGATTTGTTCACCACATGTCCTGCTTTTTCACCAAAGATTGCTCTAAGTAATCGTTCTTCTGGTGTAGGTTTGATCTCACCTTTAGGGCTTACTTTACCCACAAGGATCATTCCTGGTTTCACATACGTACCCATTTCAACAATTCCAGATTCATCGAGGTGAAGCAATTCATCTTCACGAATATTCGGAATATCACGAGTGATTTCTTCTGTACCATGCTTAAGTTCTCTTGCTTCTACTTCTTTTTCATAGGTATGCACGGAAGTAAAAGTATCTTCACGAATGATTTTTTCAGAGATAACCACCGCATCTTCATAGTTGTATCCATACCAAGGCATAAATGCAACCATAATATTTTTACCAATCGCAAGTTCACCTTGATCCATATTGGCACCATCAGCAATCACTTGTTTTTCATGTATCTTATCACCCAATTTAACAATAGGTGTTTGTGAAAATGTCGTATTCTGGTTGGTTCTCATATTTTTTTCAAGTGGATAATGGTCGATAAATACGCCGTTATCATCTTCACCCATAATATAAATACTTTTTGCATCTATTTTTTCAACTGTACCTGCACGTTTTGCTTTGACCGCTTCCCATGCATCACGAGATACGATAGCTTCCATACCTGTACCTACCACTGGGGCTTCAGTTTTGATAAGAGGTACCGCTTGACGTTGCATGTTTGAACCCATTAATGCACGGTTGGCATCATCATGTTCCAAGAAAGGAATCAACGCTGCAGCAGATCCTGAAATCATCAATGGAGAAATATCTATAAGATTCACCCTTTTTGCTTCATTGAGTTCGATATTACCATTGAGTCTAGTTTCAATCAAATCTTCAACGATATATCCTTCATCACTTACCACAGTTGAAGCAGGTGCAATACACTTATCTTCTTCTTGTGTGGCTGTAATATAGATAATTTCATCGGTGACTTGACGGTCTTTAACGATTTTATATGGTGCCTCAATAAATCCATGCTCATTTACTTTTGAGTAAGTAGCCAAAGTATTGATCAAACCAATATTTTGTCCCTCTGGGAGTCTCAATAGGACAGATACGTCCATAATGTGTTGGGTGTACATCCCTAACTTCAAATCCAGCTCTTTCTTTTACAAGACCACCTTCACCTAGTGCTGAGAGTCTTCTTTTGTGTGTCACTTCTGAAAGTGGGTTCGTCTGATCCATAAACTGTGAAAGTTGTCCAGATGAGAAAAATTCTAAAATAGTGTTGGTAATCATTTTAGAGTTCACCAAGTCATGAGGCATGAGCTCATCAAGTACACCAGACACTGTAGTCATTTTGTCTCTAATGGCTTTTTGCATCTTGATAAGACCCTTGTGAAGTTCATTACCAAGAAGCTCACCAATGGCTCTAATTCTTCTGTTACCTAGGTGATCCCTATCATCAATATGACCTTGACCATTTTTGACTTTGATAAGATATTTTACAGTATTGATAAGGTCTTCTGATGTCAATATAGTGGCATACTCAGGAATATCAAGTCCTAACTTATGGTTCATCTTCATACGTCCAACTTTTGTCAAACAGTATCTTTCAGGATCAAAGAAAAGCTGTCTTAAAAATGCTTTTGCAGCTTCAGGAGTAACTGGTTCACCTGGTCTCATAACTTTATAGACACGTATCGCCGAAAGTATGTTTTCATCATCTATCTGTTCTGTTTGCTTTAAGAGTCTCAAAGATTCATGGTCTGCAATAAAGGCATTAATGATGGATTTATCTGCACCATCTGCTAAATCATTGATAATATCAATCTTTTCAACACCCTAGTCTCAATCAACTTTTTAAGTTTTGCTTCATCCAAAGGTGCAACCACATCATAAAGTACTTCACCACTCTCTTGATCGATTACGGGTGAAGATAAATGTCTTTCCATCAGTATTTCTAACGGATACTCTATCCACTCAAGTCCTCCGTCTACAAGTTGTTGTGCTTTTTTCTTTGTCAATCTTTTCCCAGCATTCACAACAGTATTTCCGTCAATATCTTTGACATCATAATCTGCTCTACCTAAAAAGTCACTCACATCAAATTTAGTCAAAAATCTATTGTCTTTGATCGTAATTTCTTTACTCGTATAAAATAGTTTTACAATATCATCTTTAGAGTAGTCTAATGCTCTAAAAAGAATGGTTACTGGAATTTTTCTTCTTTTATTGATACGTGCATAAAGAATATCTTTAGAATCATATTCAAAATATAACCATGAACCACGATCAGGAATAATTTGAGCAGAGTAAAGCATACCAGCACCCACAGTTGTACCTTCTTCTTCTTTGAAGATAACACCCGGTGATCTATGTAATTGGTTTACAATAACTCTTTCAACACCATTTACAACAAATGATGTTCTTTCAGTCATTAAAGGGATATCACGGACAAAAACTGCTTGTTCTTTGATCTCTTTTGGGTCTAATCTTTCACCTGTTTTTTCATCTCTATTCCATATAGTAAGTGAAATATTCATTTTAAGAGATACAGAATAAGTAAGCCCTCTTTCCATACATTCTCTTACCGTATATTTTGGTTTCTGAATTTCAGAGTTTTTATAGTTCAGAGTCAGTCTATTTTGTTGATCATGTATAGGGAAAGCAGATCTAAATACTTTTTCTAAAGTAGAGTTTTTTCTGTCTTTTTCACCTAACATCAAAAAGTTTTCATAACTTTTTTGTTGAAGTTGAAGTAAATTTGGGATTTCAATTTCTCTTGGTGTCTTAGAGAAGTCGACACGGAGTCTGTTACCAGAATGCAAAGAATTTAGCATGTTTGTCCTTGTAGTAGTGTTGGTTTTAATGGTTTAATAAATATCGTTTAGGCTAGAATAACTCTAGTATGTCCAGATACACAGAGAAACTATTAGAGGAGGGTATGAAATGTCTCCCAATAGCTTTTATGAATATCTGGGTAGGTAGGAGAGTTTAGGCAAAAGCCTAAACTCACTTAAATAAAATAGATTATTTAAGTTCACAAGAAGCGCCAGCTTCTTCAATTTGTTTTTTGAATGCTTCAGCTTCATCTTTAGATATAGCTTCTTTAAGTACAGTAGGAACACCTTCAACTGCACCTTTTGCTTCTTTAAGTCCAAGACCTGTGATAGCTCTTACTACTTTAATAGCATTGATTTTTTTCTCACCAGCACCTGTAAGTATTACGTCAAATTCTGTTTGCTCTTCTTCAGCTTCAGCCACTGCTCCACCACCAGCTACTACTGTAGCTTGCGCAGATACGCCAAATTTTTCTTCAAATTCTTTTACAAGCTCTGAAAGCTCTAGTACTGACATGTTTGAGATAAACTCAAGAACATCTTCTTTAGTTGTTGCCATTTTTAATTCCTTAAAATATATATTATAAATGCTTTTGCATCTTCAAATCAAAAAAACCACTGAATTAGTGGCTCTCACCACTCTACGCTTCTTCTTCTAATTTCTTAGAAAGCGCATCCATTCCAATTGTAAAGTTTTGCACAGGTGCATTCCATACATTAAGAAGCATACCAATAAGTACATCTCTTGTAGGAAGTTTAGCCATAGCATTGATTGTTTCCATGCTTGCAACTTCACCCTGGATTAAACCAGCTTTGATTGAAAAACTATCTTTAAATTGAGTTGCTGCAATATCTGCAATTTTACAAGGTGTCACTTGTGCGTCACCCCAAATTACAAGGTTTGTATCTGTAAAATCTACTGCTTCACAACCTGCATTTTTCAATGCGATCATTGCCAGTTTATTTTTAACAACCTGTACTTTTGTATCTTCATCTTTTCCAAGATTTCTTACAATCTCAAGGTTTTCAACAGTCATACCTTTGTAATCACAAACGATAATCGCACCAGCACCTTTGAATTCTGCTGTCATTTCTGCAACCAATTCTTCTTTTCTAGTTCTAGTCATATATTCTCCTTCCGATCTCTAAAAGGGTATTGGATACCAATACACCTGCTCTTTCAAACAGATTAATTAAGCTTTCGCCCCTTTTATCTTAAATCTAAGATATGAACCTAATAGTCCTATGAGTAGTAAAATTACTCTCAAATAAAAACTACCACTAGCTCTTGTTTGAAAACAATATGCAAGAAAAGGCCTAAGCCTCTTCTTAACTTGCTTTAATATCCATTACTTCTGTAGTATCAAGTGTAATTGATGGACTCATTGTAAGTGATATTGCTGCATTCGAAATATATCTACCTTTAGCAGATGCAGGTTTTGCTTTGTTCACCATTTCAAGAAGTGTTACAAAGTTTTCTTTGATTGCTTCTTTAGAGAATGAAATTTTTCCTATTCCTGCGTGAATGTTACCTTTTTTGTCTACTCTAAAGTTAACTTGTCCACCCTTTGCATTTTCAACAGCTTTTGTAACATCCATAGTTACAGTCCCCGTTTTAGGGTTAGGCATAAGACCTTTTGGTCCAAGAATTCTTGCTACTTTACCAAGAACACCCATCATATCTGGTGTAGAGATGACGATATCAAAGTCAATTTTACCGGCAGTAATATCTTCAATAAGATCTGCAGCACCTACAAGGTCCGCACCAGCAGCTTTCGCTTCGTCTGCTTTTGCGTCTTTAGCAAACACTGCAACTCTTACTTTTTTACCAGTTCCATTAGGAAGAACAACTGATCCTCTCACCATTTGATCTGCATGTCTTGGGTCAACATTTAAATTAAGTGCTACTTCAACTGTTTCATCAAATTTTGCTGATTTAAGTTCTTTAAGTATAGTCATTGCTTCATCAACACCATATTCTTTAGTTGCATCAATTTTTTTAAGTAATGCTTCTCTTCTTTTAGTTGGTTTTTTTGCCATTTTGTTTCTCCGCTTATTATGCTCCCACATTTTTAAATCATGTGGTTAAGATTGATTTCTAAAGAGTAGCTAGTCTAAGGACTAGTCTACGATTTCAACACCCATACTTCTACAAGAACCAGCTATAATATTTGCTGCCATTGCTCGGTCATTTGTATTAAGGTCTACAATTTTTTGATCAATAATTTCATCAAGTTTTGCTTTAGTAATAGTTCCAACTTTATTAAGAATTGGATTATCTGTACCTTTTTTAATACCCGCAGCTTTCTTAATAAGATCACTTGCTGGTGGTTGCTTTGTTTCAAATGTAAAACTTCTATCAGCATACACTGTTACAATTACAGGGATTTTGAAACCCATTTTGTCTTTTGTTCTTTCATTAAAAGCTTTACAAAATTCCATAATATTTACACCACGTTGTCCAAGTGCAGGACCTACTGGTGGTGATGGATTTGCTGATCCAGCGGGGATCATCATTTTGAACTTTTCAGTTATTTTTTTTGCCATCTGTTCTTCCTTTGAGATTAATTGGTATTACTGTATATCTTTTCGTTTTAAGTCCCAAGATAAAAGACTAGATAATACTTATAGTATCTTCTCTACTTCTGTGTAATCTATTTCAATTGGTGTATTCCTACCAAAAATAGAAACATTTAGTTTTAGTTTCCCGTGGTCAAGGTCATATTCTTCAACCATACCTGTAAAGTTAGAAAATGATCCATTCACGATACGTACCATCTCACCTATTTCAAAATCAACTTTTGGTCTCGGTGCAGATTTCTGCTCTACTCTGTCCAAGATGTTTTTAACATCTGCTGCAGGAAGTATAGTGGGTGTCTTTTGTTCACCGATAAATCTAGATACTCTTGGTAAAGACTGTATCTTGTGCCAAAGGTCTGTATCCAGGTCTATATGTGCAAAAGCATATCCAGAGTACAATGTTCTCTCTGTAATCTTTTTTTCACCATTTTTTACTTCAATCACTTCTTCTGTTGGAACAACGATACGTTCAACTTTTTCTTCGATTCCATAATCGATGACAAGTTGCTCAATTGCTCTTTTTACAGAAAGTTCAGATCCTGAATACGTTTGAATTGCATACCATTGATAATCCATTATTTATCCTATAAAACTGATGATATAATTGATGACATCAAGAAGTCAACCAATGCTAAAAATATTGATATCACAGTTACTACGAGAATAACTGCTAAAAATGCTTGTCTTACTTGTACTTTTGTTGGAAATATAACTTTATGGATCTCCGCTCTCGCGTTTGTTATAAATGTTGAAATTTTTCCCATAGTTTTGTTACCTTATTATTGTGGCAGGCCAAGAGGGACTCGAACCCACGGCACCTGGTTTTGGAGACCAGTGCTCTACCAACTGAGCTATTGGCCTAAAAATATACCACTGAATTACTCCAATGGTATGCTAACAAAAGTCTCCGATTACAGCTTCATCTCTTTATGTATAGTATGGCATTTACACCATTTACAATACTTTTTAAGAGCAAGTTTCTCTGTTGTCGTTTTTTTGTTTTTATTGGTGTGATAATTACGTCTTGTACATTTCTCACAACCTAAGTGAACTGTTTCTCTCATTGTTATCTCCTATGATAAGTGCGTAAGAGGAAAACCTCTTACAGTGTATTACTAAGTAATAATCTTAGCAACAACACCCGCACCAACTGTTCTACCACCTTCACGGATAGCAAATTTAGTACCCTCTTCGAGTGCAACTGGAGCGATAAGTTCAACGTTTATTTTAACGTTATCACCAGGCATAACCATTTCAGTACCTTCTTGAAGTCTTACTGAACCTGTTACATCTGTTGTACGAACATAAAATTGTGGTCTATAGTTATCAAAGAATGGAGTATGTCTACCACCCTCTTCTTTCGTAAGAACATAAATTTCAGCTTCAAATACAGTATGAGGAGTAATTGAACCTGGCTTACAAAGAACCATACCTCTTTGTACAGCTTCTTTATCGATACCACGGATTAGAACACCACAGTTATCACCAGCTTCTCCACAATCCATTTCTTTACGGAACATTTCAACACCAGTTACTGTTGTTTTCTGAGTATCTTTAAGTCCAACGATTTCTACATCATTTCCGATACATACTGTACCTTTGTCTACTTTACCAGTGACAACTGTACCACGACCTTGAATAGTAAATACATCTTCAATTGCCATCAAGAAATCTTTTTCTGTTTCTCTTACTGGTTGTGGGATATAAGTATCTACTGCATCCATAAGTGCATAAATTTTCTCAGACCACTCACCAGCAGTACCAGCTTTAGCTTCTTCAAGTGCTTGGTAAGCTGAACCAGCGATGATTGGTGTATCGTCACCTGGAAAATCATACTCTTCAAGAAGTTCACGAACTTCCATTTCTACAAGTTCTAACATCTCTTCTTTATCTTCATCATCAAGCTGATCTTCTTTGTTCAAGAAAATAACGATGTAAGGAACACCTACTTGTTTAGAAAGAAGGATATGCTCTCTAGTTTGTGCCATTGGACCATCAGTCGCAGCAATAACAAGAATAGCACCATCCATTTGAGCAGCACCAGTAATCATGTTCTTAACGTAATCCGCGTGACCTGGACAATCTACGTGAGCATAGTGTCTAGTTTCAGTTTCATATTCTACGTGAGAAGTAGCAATTGTAATTCCTCTTTCTCTCTCTTCTGGAGCATTATCAATTTGATCATAATCCATAGTCTCTTGACCATTTTTAAGCCCTAAACACATTGTGATTGCAGCTGTTAATGTAGTTTTTCCGTGGTCGACGTGACCGATAGTACCGATGTTAACATGCGGTTTGTTTCGTTCGAATTTTGCTTTAGCCATGCTATTCTCCTAGCGTAAAATGTTTTATAAAGGCAATATTATACCTAAATCTTCTTAATCTATTATTACCTATATGGACAGAACTATTACACAAATGTAATACTTTTGTCCATACGTTGGTACTGGAGCCCATAGTGAGACTTGAACTCACGACCTCTTCCTTACCAAGGAAGTGCTCTACCCCTGAGCCATATGGGCAAGTATAGTTAGTTTAAAATAATTATTGAGTCAATTTTGTTTGAGATTATTAGTTGCAGTTCAGTAAAGCGACAGGTCGCGCAAGCCTAGTGCGGAAGTTAATAATAGATATGTGAAGTACATAATTCACACAGCTCCCAGAATGTTGGAGCGGGCGAAGGGATTCGAACCCTCGACAGCCTGCTTGGAAGGCAGGAACTCTAGCCACTGAGCTACGCCCGCGTATTTTATGCAACTTAACATATATGGTGATGAGTGAAGGATTTGAACCTTCGAAGGCATAGCCGGCGGATTTACAATCCGATCTCTTTAACCACTTGAATAACTCACCACTTATTTTGCTTGTTGTATTTCTGGTACAAACACTGATAATTATATTTCTATGGAGCTGGTGAAGGGACTCGAACCCCCGACCTGCTGATTACAAATCAGCTGCTCTAGCCAGCTGAGCTACACCAGCGCCATCATTAAAAGTTATTCACTTAAAATGGACGGGAATTATAGACAAATATACTTAGAATGTCAAGGGTTTTTGCAAAATACTGTAAAATTCCTCTTTTTTTAGCTAATTTCTATAGAATACGAGATCAAAACTGAAGATATACAGGAGATAAGATGAAAATATTATTGGCACCCAGTGAAACAAAAAGATCAGGAGGAGAACACTCTTTTGATCCAAGTAGCTTACTCTTTGAGTCACTTAGACCACATAGAACCAAACTTTTACATGCCTATACCAATGTCATACAACAAGGCGACATGCAAAACCTTTCTAAAATGTTTGGTATCAAAAAAGAGACCGATATTCTCAAATACAAGAAAGATATTATCCATGAACTCACGATCAAAGCCATACAAAGATACACAGGAGTTGCATTTGAATATCTCAAATACGATACTTTAGATACCTCTGCACAAACCTATATTGATAACAATGTCATTCTTTTTTCAAATCTTTTAGGTCCTATTCGTGCCTCAGATCTCATCCCAGAGTACAAACTCAAACAAGGTGAAACAGTCAATGACATTAGAGTTGAGAAGTTTTACCATCAATATTCAGCCTCCCTTATGGAAGAACACCTCAAAGATGAAGAGATTTTAGACTTACGTGCAGGCTTTTATGACAAGTTCTATAAGCCCCAGAAAGCCTACACTACACTTAAGTTCATCAAAGAAGGAAAAGTAGTGAGCCACTGGGCAAAAGCATACAGAGGGATTGTTTTACGCCAGATAGCAAAAGCAAACATCACAAATATAGCAGACTTTATCACACTACCTATAGAGGGTCTCAGTATCAAAGAGACCCAAACTAAGAAAAATAAAACCGAAATCGTATATACTATAGAAACCTAAATCTAAAATATAAAAGGATCACTATGCAATTACCCTCCGATGAAACACTTTATAAAAAAAATTTATTTGAAATGGGTACGAATTTTGGAACAGACACGAAAAATGGTTGGTCTTCCGACAATAAAAATAAACCTAGTAAAAATATCTCTACAGAAACACAAGCACCTGAAAAACATTTGCTTCATTTTGCGAAAGAGAAAAGAAAAGGTAAAGTAGTGACCATCGTCAAGCCTTTCCAATTAGAGAAAAAAACATTACAAGCACTTCTAAAAACGCTCAAAAAAAGACTTGGTACTGGTGGCACGGTCAAAGAAGATAGTTTAGAATTTCAAGGAGACATTCCTGATAAAATTCGTATGCACCTAGAATCCATGAAGTATAGGTTTAAAAAATAGTCGCCTTAATTACCTATCGCTAAGGCATACAAAACTATTTCATCATTATAACAGAGTGATAATAACGATAGGGGTGGGGAATATATAAAGTACTAATCCCAAACCTTCAAAAATGTACACTATAATATTCTATATACAAATATATTGAAAAGGAATATTATGTCAAAAAAACTTACTCTATTAGGGGGATCAATGAAAGCTTTAGTTCCCTCATTAATCTTTGCGTTATCAAGTACTTTTGTGTATGCAAACCCTTGTCCTAAGTTCGCTATTATCCCCTATGATTCTCTTGTAATACCAATCCCTATATACGATAAAACCATCACAGAACCTGACCTTGATTGTGATGAGATTATAGACACAGAAGATGACGATATAGATGGAGATGGTATTCCCAATGCTAATGATGCATTTCCGCGTGATGCTGAAGAGAGTATAGATACCGATAATGATGGTATAGGAAACAATGCAGATACGGATGATGATAATGATGGCTATAGTGATGCCCAAGAGATAGCAGCTGGTAGTGACCCTTTAGATCCTAATTCTGTGCCTAGTCAAAACCAAACTCCCACAGCAGTGATAGCAACGGTAGACCTAAACCTCACAATAGCAGAACTTGAAAATATAGGTGTAAAACTAGATGCTAGTCAAAGTACCGATAGCGATGGTAGGATTATAAAATATGAATGGTTTGTAGATGGTAATTTAATCAGTCAAATGAGTAATAGTACAAACTACCTACTAGCAACTTATATGAGAGGAAGTGAAGCAGCAGCTACTGAACATAATCTCTCTTTAAAAGTAACAGATAACAAAGGTGCTACAGATACAAAAATACTACACTTTCGTATACAAGCCCCTAGTGTAGGGTTCTTAGTAAAACCTAATCTAAATTGGAGTTATGAACTTAACCATATTGAAATAGATACCAATACCATACCAGAGAGTAATGTAACCCTAACAGTGACTGCATCTAAAGAAAATATGTTTAATGGAAGTACAACAACTAGCCTAGTCTTTACAGAAGAGAATCATAAAAATATCACATTATATTATAGTATGCCAAAGAATGCAAGTGAAAACTACCTCATACACTTTGATCTCTCACATAGTGATGACCTAAACTATGAAGGGATACAGCTAGCAGACATCAACCTCACCTATGACCCTGAGATACTTAGAGTGAATCCTCCTAACGGTAGTAAAGAGTTTATAAGTGGAGAAAAAGGTACATTGGAGTTTATAGCCTATATAGATGTGAATTTAGTTGGTATTATTACCAATGAACAAAATGTATTTTATCAAGGTCTTGAGTCTAATTTGAATTATAAACTAATTGATGCCCCACAAGGTATGGTGTTTAATGGAGATAGATTAACATGGACACCGACACAAGCACAGTCAAACCAAAGCTACACAGTAATGGTAAGAGTAAGTGATGGTCTTGTAGAAGAAACTGTAACCTTTGATGTGTATGTGGCAGAGGACAAGTACTTGAATACAGAAGTACAGGATGGTAAACTGGTCGTTGTAGACCCCACGTCAAAACTAGATGGACTCACAGTTGAGCCTTTAGATGGCAGTGATCCTGGGCTTATGAAGATTAAGATTGCTCCTGAGGCGCAGGTGCCTAGAAAAGACCTTGATGCAACATACAAGATAAGACTAGCAGATGTCTTTATGATAGAGAATAGACCTAAAGAGTATGTGATAGGTCTTAATAATATGGAAAGTTTTATGCAACAATTTGGAGCTACTAAAATGGCATTACGTTATTACTTAAAACATGGTGAATACAGTGATGGGAATTCTGGGGGATGGTCATGGGAAATCAGTGAAATAGTAAATAGAAAAATAGAAAAATTTCGTGAGCATAAAGAAAGTATAAACAGACCATTTTTTTATTTCTTTACTGTTCCTAAATATTTACCAACACTAGGTACAAGTAATAGTGCAAATAAACAAGCCATGAGACTAAGGAAAAAAATGCCAATGATTCAAAAATCAAACTCTGCATTATGTCAACCACAAGAAGTTGTCGCTGACTGGGACAATCAACCAAATACTTATGAATTTTATTGTTCTTTAAATACAAATACTATTGTTAGGATAGTAGATAAGAAAGCCCTAACTACTAATCATACAATGTGGGGAGACATCACTCCCGATACATTGGTACAATGGATTAGAGATGCTCAAAATAATGTATCACAGTTGGGCATGGATGCTCACAATATGCATGAAGGTAACCTGACTATTAAGATTGAAAAAAATTCTGTAGGAGGAGGAAGAACATTTGAAGTTAATGGTATAAAAAATAATCATCAATTATCTCTTGATAGAAACAAGTCTGAATATAATAATGTCCGTAAAAACATTGCTCAACATGAGTATTTTCATTTAGTTCAAGAACAAGCTATAGATCCAGTTGATTTAAAAGGAAACTGGAAAACAGAAGGAACAGCCAAATGGTTTGAGGATTATAATACTTTTGATAATGGAGACAGTTATAAGAAGTATACAGGGTTAAATCCATTTAATCTAAATCTTCTTAGTGCTGGGCTTCTTGGTACACCTACAGATAATAAAAAAGGATATAAACATTTTCTATTTTGGAAGATGCTAGCCAATAAATGTACCCCAACTGTAG
>JAUZSE010000024.1 GCA_030949725.1 Sulfurovum sp.
TACAAATAACCTGACATATACTGCAGGCATACATACGCTAAAAGGAGCCATATCTCAGTGTGGTTTTGGAGTTAATACCTCAGAACCTTTAGCCTCAGCCTTTGTCTACTACAACTGGGCAACCCTACAAGAAAAAAGGATAAGTTTGCTAGACCCAAATGAATCTGATGTAGGGTTTAGTTTTAAAAACAGTATCAAAACTTTTGCTAAAAACAAATGGACTGCGGGTCACTTAGACCTCATAGCAGGTACAACTTTCGTAAAGATATTGCCCTACGGGGCAGTTTCATTTAGAATAGATGCAGATGCACTCTCCTCAACCCAAAAACCATACCCCATGCAATTAAATATCCAAACAGATAAGCCCTTAACACTTGTATCCGTAAAACTAAATAGCAATAATACAAGCACTCTCTTAGGAGCAGCCAATAACTTCAACTTCACAACCCAAGCAGGTATCAATAAAGAACATAATCTGACCGATGATGAAAGAAAAGGAGGCTTGTTCATAACGCTAGCCAATACTAGTGCTAGTACGGTTACTGTAAATGATATAAACCTAAGTGCTAAACGTTTTACAAGAGATGACAATACCAATATCGTAACCGACCACGAAAGAGGACTACAATGGCAAGATGAAACATACACATGGCTAGATAGCTGGTATGGAGCAAAGAGACATTGTGCTGCACTTACTTTAGGTGGTTATGATGACTGGAGAGTTCCAACATATATAGACCTTATATATATATTAGATTTAGCTGGACCTCCGTATATCTATAAAGAATTTGAGCATTTAGGAGCTGTAGGATATTGGTCTTTGGATTTAAATGGTGGAGTGTTTCCAGAGAGTGAGTCAGCAAAAGTTATTAACTTTGGATTGGGTAGATGGATATGGATTAATACTTCATATCACATGAATACACGATGTACAAGAGATTATCAAGTATCTACTTCTAGTGTATCATCAAAACAGAGTAATAAAATAAATACTATCAGAGTGATAAAAGAAGGGAATTATGAAGACTTTTATCAAGATAATAATAACGATAGGGGTGGGGAATATATACGTTATTGATTTCTTGAAAATAAAAGATAAATTACCTCGTGACGAAACTTTAGTTTCGTCACACTCCCAAAGAAAATAACAATCAAATCTAAATCAAGACATAAAGACTTTCTCATGTCTTGATTTTAACATTTCTATTTTAGTTTTGGCTGTCTCAAACAAGACAAAACATTGTATGTCACTGCTACAAAGATGTATATGTCTTTCATAAGACTCCATCACATGTTTGGCTTTTTTGTCTGCATTTTTACTGTCGCGTTTTAAATGCTCAAAGGCTATAGCTCCATTTATAAAGCCTTTAGCCAAGTTTGCCAAAGGATGTTTTTTTAAACGCAAAGGATGCCATGCCTCTTCTAGTACTTCATGTGCTTCAAAATATTCTTCTTCATCTAAGAGTTTCAGATACCCTTTTAATGCACCTTCTAAGTCTTCGTTCATTACTAACATTATTTTACGACCTTATTTTTTAACCAATATATCATAAAATTGCAAAAACCCTAAAAGCGTTCTATGTTCCCTACCACTTTTCCTATAATAATCACCTCATCACTATGAATCGCTTGTGGGGGATAAAGACTGTTGTCAGAAATTAATTCTATCATGCCATCTACACGTTTATGAATACGTTTTATAAATAACCCGCCTGTAGTAGTTGAGGCAATGAAAATACCATTCTTATTGATGTTGGTTTGTGTCCTATCTACAAATACAATGGAACCATCTTGCAAAGTAGGATCCATAGATTCTCCATCGACATGGATGGCTTCAAGGTCAGTATTGCCTTGACCTACTATAGTATGCATAATCTTTTCATCTAGGGTGATCATTTCAAAACCTTCATCAAATACTTCTGCCCCTCCACCTGCACTTGCACGAATATCCGCAAAATAACGTACTTGAAAATATTTCTCTGTTTCAACTTTGAGCATATCTACTGCCTGATCAAAAAAGAGCCAATTCACAGATATTTTCTTTAGTGCACAAAACTCTAAGATCTCCTCATAGGGAATAGAGTTACGCTTCTTCATCGTTGCAAAAGTAGCTTGTGGTATGTGTAAGGCACTAGCAACATCTTTATTGAACACTTTTGTACCTGTGGTACTTTCCGAAATTACATCTTTCAGTTTTTCTATGATTTCACCTAAAATTAACATTTAAACCCCTTTTTTATTCTTATATAGGTAAGTATAGTCCCTTAAGCTTATAAGTATGTCAATTTGACATACTTATAAATATTTTTATATACAATCTGATATACTAAAAAAGTAAAATGTTTATTTCATCTCCCACTACTTTAGATGTATCTTCTTCAGAGGTAACAAGAAGTGCAACATTTTCAAGCATATTGGTGAGTATCGCAGAGGAACCAAGCTTTTTTCCTTTAAAATCTACATAATATTCACCATGAAGAAGTGAAACATTACAGGCAGTAAATTCAGCTTTTTTTGCCCGTTTGACAAAAGGTTCTGTAAGTTTTGCTTTTACTTTACGTAAAGAACATTTACCTTGCTGAAGTTTTGCAATCAGGGGGACAAGATAAAGTAACGCCGTCACAGTAGAAGAGTACGCAAACCCTGGAAGTCCAATGATGAATTTACCCTCTTTTCGTGCTACTACGATATGTTGCCCTGGCTTTACCCGTACCCCTTTAAAAAGTACATCACATCCAAGTTCCACAATGACATCTTTCACAAAATCAAAGTCACCTACGCTCACCCCACCCGTAGTCACCACAATGTCACTTTTCTCTAAAGCTGAACGTATTTCTTTGGTAATATTCTCTTTATCATCTTTGATACATCCCAATTGTAGAGGCACACCATCATATTTATTGACAATGGCTTCTAAAATATAATTATTGGAAGAGCGTATTTGAGAATCATTGGTCTGTTCTTCTCCTAACGCCAATAGTTCAGAGCCTGTGGAGAGTATGGCAACTATTGGTTTTTCATAGACTAAAACAGAGCTTATGTTCAAAGATGCCATCACGCCTATCTGTGGAAAGTCTATTTTTGTACCTTTAGAAATAAGCTCTTGCCCTTTGGCATAGTTTTCCCCTACTTCACGAACAGAAAAGCCTTGAGGTACTTCTTCTTTGATGATGATATCCTCACCATCCACTTCTACATTTTCTATAGGGATAAGCGTATCTGCACCTTTGGGCATAAGTGAACCTGTAAATGTTTTAATACAAGTACCACCTATGACCTCTTTTTTCAAAGCAGATCCAGCAGGATTAATGCTCCCTACTCTCAATGTACCCAGTGTCATATCTTCATGTATAATCGCATAACCATCCATCGCAGAGGTTGGAAACTCTGGTGAATTATGATCTGCTACCACATCTTCAGCAAGTACATACCCTAAAGCATCTACGAGGTAAAGTTTTTTTGTTTTATAATTTTTTATTTCAAGATTTTGTATTGTCTCAATCGATTCGTCAAAGTGCATAAATGCCATATTATTCCTTATTGTAAAAGCCCAGCACCCGCCATAGGGGTACTTCTATCCGCCGCGTAAATACGTTCACCATTTTTCACATCATATTTCCATATAGGTGCATTGGCCTTAAAGTCTTCTACAAATTCATCTATAAGTTCCAAAGCAACACGACGCTTAGGAGAAAAAACTGCCGAGACATACGAAGAAGTATGTACGGGTACATCCCCTATAGAGTGAGCCATCTTTACCACCGCACCTAATCTATCCGCTTTCTCCTGCCAAGTATCAAACCATTTTTGTAATACAGGTTCATAGATGTCAAAACTAAGCGCTTCTATATCATCTTCTGCCCGTATAGTCCCTACAAAAGGTATATACGCTCCATAGTTTGACTCTGTTTGTTCATCTAGCCAACGTCCAAATATCTCTTTGCTATCGAGTGGTCCATTATATAACTCCACTACTTAACCACCACATACAGGAGGCAAGATAGAAACCTTGTCTCCATCTTTAAGTGTTATCGTTAAATCATTGACCATGGTATCGTTCAGTGCTACTGCACATTTATCTAACCAATCGGTCAAAGTATCATCTTCTTTTAACTTTGCCGATACTTCTGCCAATGTCTCTGCTTCCATCTCTATCGCTGCTTTAGAGATAGGACCTAAAAATTCTACTTTTATCATGAGCAAACTCCTCTTACTATCTTAACGCGATTATAAATCTTGTTTGGTATAATTACGCTTAAATGGAATTTTGGAAGGGGTATACACACATGCTATTTGGTTCTATCTCCTACCTTAACCTTCTTCCTTTTCAAGTCTTTTTAAAACGTACCTTATCTCACAATGCCAGTAAAATGTCTTTTGCGTACAAACGTGCTGTTCCTTCCACTATCAACAAAGCACTTAAAAGACGGGTAATCCATGCTGCATTCATCTCTTCTGTTGCATCAAAGAAGTACCCTTGTACCAATCTTGGTATCATCGCACATAAGAAAGTCTATAGTGTTTTACTCTTAGAAGGTGACAATGAAAGTGACCCTGCTTCTGCTAGCTCCAATCAACTTGCAAAAATTTTAGGCTTACAAGGCAAGGTTCTCATAGGAGACGCTGCACTCAAACACTATCTTGACGGTGGGGAAGGTATAGACCTAGCTGAAGCTTGGTATAACAAAACTGGCTTACCTTTTGTCTTTGCAAGACTCTGCTACAACAGACATGCTAAAGAGATCCAAAAGATTGCGTCTACATTTTCACATACAAAAGTAAAAATACCTCAGTATATTTTAAAAAAAGAAGCGAAAAAAAGAAATATCACCCCTAAACAACTCACTTGGTATTTAGAACATATTTCTTACAAAATGGACGATAAAGCGAAAAAGTCCTTGAAGTTATTTTTAAAAATGTAAGTTTAGCATAGCCAAACCTACTCAATACTAGCTATCGCACGTTCAATCCTCTTAATCGTCTCACTCACACCCAAAATAGCCATAATCTCATCGAGTCCAGAACCTGTCATCGAACCCATAAGACTTACGCGTAAAGGCATACCTATTTTTCCAAAACCTATCTCTTTTTCTTCTACTATCTTTTCCATCACAGAATGAAATGCTTCTTTTGCTTGTAGGAGATGAAAGACTTAACATATCTGCAAACGCGTTAAGTATCTCTTTGGCTTCACCTTTAAATGCTTTTTTACTTGACTTTGCATCATATTCTGTGGGTGCAATCATAATAAGTTTAATTTGTTTAGCCAACTCCACGAGCGTTTTACCTCTTTCTTTGGTGGCCGTTAAAATCATAGATGCTTTATCATTATCTTCTAAATCAACACCAAAATCTTTGAGCAGTGTTACAAGCTTTTCGTCTGATGCTTCTTTAATATAATGTGCATTCAGCCATAATAACTTATCTAGGTTATAGTTTGATGAAGATTTATTAATATCTTTAGGATCAAACAGAGCTATCATCTCTTCTAGTGAAAATATCTCTTGATCCCCATGAGACCAACCAAGACGTACAAGAAAATTAAGCAATGCCTCGGGTAAGTACCCCATAGTCTTATAGTCCATCACATCTGTTGCACCATCTCTTTTAGAGAGTTTTTTACCTTGTTCATTGTTTATCATAGCCACATGGTTAAAGTTTGGCAGGTCAAATCCAAGGGCTTTATAGACTACTATTTGCTTAGGTGTATTATACAAATGGTCATCTCCACGTATCACTTCAGAACATCCCATAAGTGCATCATCTATGGCTACCACGAAATTGTATGTCGGCGCACCATCTGCTCTGGCAATCACAAAATCATCTACTTCAGAAGCTGCGATATTGATAGTCCCCTTGACACCATCTTCAAAAGTTATCATGCCCTCTTGTGGTGCTTTGATACGAATAACTGGGTCAACGCCCACAGGAGGTGTACCTCTAAAGTCTCTATAACGTCCATCATAACGTGTTCGCTCTTTTTTAGCCATTTGTTCTTCACGTAAAATAGTAAGTTCTTCTTTGGACATATAACACTTATAGGCTTTGCCCTCTTCTAAAAGTTGATCAATATACTGTTTATACAAATCAAAACGTTTAGATTGATATACAACCTCACCATCATTCCCCATACCAACCCATTCAAAGGCTTTTAAAATGGCATCTTTGGCTTCCTCAGAATTACGTGCCATATCTGTATCTTCTATACGAAGCAGAAATGTACCTTTGTTATGTTGTGCTGTGAGCCAAGAAAAAAGTGCGGTTCTTAAACCACCAATGTGTAAATATCCTGTGGGAGAGGGTGCAAAACGTGTGACTGTCATAAGTAATACCTTCATAATTAATTGGTGGAATTGTATCAAAAATGTGGTTAAAAGGTACAGAAGAAAGAGAAATGAAAAAGAGGAGAGGATAGCCCTCCTCTTTTGTTTATTTTTTAGTAGGCTTTTCTGAATTCGCTTTAGATTTTACATCATTCTTGATATTGGCTAAAAGTTTTTCGCCCACACCTTTTACTTTAAGTACATCATCAAATGACTCAAATTTCCTTGCCTTCATAATAGCATCTGCTTTTGCTTCACCAATACCTTTAATCTCAATAAGTTCTGATTTAGATGCTTCGTTTAGTTCACTTAGGCTCATTCCAAATACTGTTGATGTTGCAAGTATTAAAAATCCTGTTATTACTTTTTTAAACATTTTTCTTCCTTGAGGTTTATTTTCAATTATATTTTACTATAACAAAAGATATTATAACTAATTGTTTCTTATAAACTCAGGAACTATTTTTTGAAGTGCTTGTATTTTATCTTGTGCTTCCAATAACGCATTCTATATCACTCACTAACCGTACTATATTATACTTTGTAGGCATAGCTATGAAGATAGAACTGTATTTTGTTTGTTCTTCACTCTCATCAAGAAGTAGCTCTTCATAAAGCTTCTCTCCAGGACGTAATCCAGAAAACACAATCTTAATCTCATCTTCTTTTCCGTAAAGCCGTATCATCTGTTCTGCCAGATCTACTATCTTGATGGGTTCTCCCATATCTAAGATAAATAACTCTCCACCTTTTGCAATAGCCGCCGTTTGCAGTACCAGCTGGCACGCCTCTGGAATAAGCATAAAGTAACGGGTAATATCAGGATGGGTCACAGTCACGGGACCACCCTCTTCTATTTGTTGTTTAAATTTGGGGATTACAGAACCGCTTGAACCCAGTACATTTCCAAAACGCACAGCTACAATCTCCGTACTTTTTGCATCTACATTGTTGGCATACAGTTCTGTCACACGTTTTGTCGCTCCCATCACATTGGTAGGACGCACTGCTTTATCGGTAGAAATAATCACTACTTTCTCTACCCCCGTCTCTATACTTACATCAATCACATTTTTAGTACCTAAGACATTGTTAAACACTGCCATTTCTTGATTGTCTTCACAGATAGGCACATGTTTATAGGCGGCTGCATGTATCACTATCTCAGGGCTAACTTCCTCAAATATAACCTTCAATCTATTTTTGTCTGTTACCGATGCCAATTTCAATTTGGCATATTCCAGTTGCTCGCCTATCTGATAAAGATTGTATTCACTGTTGTCTAGCAAAGTGAGCGATGAAGCACCAAAAACCTGACACTGCTTCGCAATCTCAGAACCTATACTTCCCCCTGCTCCTGTAATAAGAATAGACTTGTTTTCAATAAAATCTTTTATCATAGATAAATCTAAATCTTTAGGATGTCGGGCAAGCAGGTCTTCGATAGAAATATCTTCTAATTTTTCATTATTCTCACCCAAAAGCTTTACTTGTTTGATCTCGACTATACCAACCCTGTTCAATCTATCGACTAGTACTTTTAATTTTTGAGCTTTTAATTGCTGCGTAATGATCACAGATGAAATTTCTTTTTCTTTTATAATTTGCTCCAAGTTCACCAAAGGATACACTTTGACATTATGAATATACGCGTTCGTAGCACTTTCATTCTCATCCACCGCGATGATTCCAGAAGGATAATATGCTATATCTCCTCTTAATGCACTCTGTATCATCGTCCCCGTATTGCTGTTTACGCCTATTAGTAGTGTGGGTTTGAGTACAGAAGCTTGGTCTCTTTCACTAAAGAAACGTTTACTTGCACGCAAAGCCCCTATAAAAATAAGTGACAAAAAGAAATCAATAACGATGATACTTCTAGGGAAAGGTGCAAAATACTGAGAAAACAGAAGGTAAATTACAATAAATACACCATAGGCTATGATATGTGCAAACACAATATTTTTAGCATCTACAAAAGCAAAAAAACGCCAAACTATAAAATAATTTTTGAAGAGAAAATAGAGAAACAAGTTTTACCCCTGTTAAAATAAAATATGTCAACCAAAATGAGTGTAAAAATTCTTCTGGTATATGAAAATTAAACCGTAGTAGATACGCTAGATACAGTGTTACAAAAGAGAGAACACTATCTAGGAAAACAAAAAAATCAAACGTTTTGTAGAGGTGGGATGTAAAAAAGTTTTCACTTTAATGCCTTCTTTAGGGTATCACAGACACGATACACATCTTCATCAGACATACTCGAACCACTAGGCAAACAAAGACCACGTTCAAATAGTTTCTGGCTTGTACCATCTTCAATCACAAGGCTATCAACAAATAGTGTTTGTAGATGCATAGGTTTCCAAAGTGGTCGGCTTTCTATATTTTCTTTTTCTAACGCATCGATAACCTGTAAAGGGTTTGTTTTAGCCAAAGTTAAAGTACTCAACCAACGGTTTCCCCTGCTTTCTTGTATCTCTGGCATAAACTGTACTTCATCTATGCTACAAAGATGTTTTTGATAAAGAGCAAAAATTTCTCTTCGTCTATCTACCCGCACCGCTAGTACTTCCATCTGTGCCACACCAATAGCAGCTAAGACATTGGACATTCTGTAATTATATCCAAACTCTTTATGCTCATAATGCAAGGTATCTTCTTTTGCCTGAGTGGAGAGAAATTTTGCTTTGGTTATCCATTCTTCATTTTCACTCACTAGCATACCGCCACCTGAGGTTGTGAGAATTTTATTGCCATTGAAAGAGTACACACCCATGTCACCCAACGTACCACTCTGTATGCCATGGTAAGAAGCACCCAAAGATTCTGCAGCATCTTCTATAAGATAAATACCTTCTTCTTTACATATAGCGATGATTTCATCAAGTTTACACAACTGTCCATACAGATGCGTGATGATAAGTGCCTTTGGTTTTTTGGGTGCAAGACGAATAGCTTCTTTTAGTAACAGAGGCGAGATATTCCAACTTTCATCACTGTCTACAAATATCGGTTTGGCATTCTGATACAAAATAGCAGATACAGACCCAATGAAAGTAAAACTTGATGCCAAAACAAAGTCACCCTCACCGACACCCAAAACACGCAGATGCAAGATGTAGATCCAGCAGTAGCAGAAGAGAGTGCCAAAGCATGGGAAGTACCTGTACAAGACTCGATACTCTCTTCAAATTTGTTCACAAAAGCACCCAATGGTGCGATATAATTACTTTCAAAAACTTCTGCAATGTACTGCTGTTCTTTGCCACTCATATGAGGAGGGGAGAGGAAGATTCTATCCATTCTTTATCCTAAAACTGTTTTTATTATATAGATTATATCTTTTTTAAGTGACCATTCTTTGATATACGTCTTATTGATCTGTACTTTATCTGTCCATATCACCTCTTTGTTGTAGCGTTCGGGATCATCTTGTTTCGAGAGTAGCTCTTCTTCGTCTTTATATTTTAGTGAAGCAGGACCCGTGATTCCAGGTCGAAGACTCAAAATTATTCTATCATCTGCCTCAAGTGTATCTGCAAAACCTGGCACATCTGGACGAGGGCCTACAAAACTCATGCTTCCAAACAAGACATTAAAAAGCTGTGGTAACTCATCTATCTTCGTTTTACGAAAGAATACACCAGTTTTAGTAATACGGCTGTCCCTACTTGTTGTGACTGTAGTATCTACACCTTTTAGAAGGTTCATTGTTTTTATTTTAAAGACTAAAAAAGGTTCCCCCTCTTTACCTATACGTGCTTGCATAAAAAGACCATTGCTTTTCGTATCCACTGAAGCAACTATCCAAGCCAACAACATAAGCCACCATGTCATACAAATACCCACCACAGATAAAACTATGTCAAAAAGACGCTTTTGAATTTTATCTGTAGAAGTTAGCATCTATTTCTTAAGTTTGTAAATTTTACTATAGGGAGAAGAAATAACCAGTTCAAAAAGTTTACTGTCATATCTTTCGAGCATAAACATTTGTACATAGGTAGAGTTAAATGTTGTATTGTCCATCATTACGATAGTGTTATAATCACGCATATAGACAACAGAGTATTTACCATCAGGATGAAAGACTTTGGTCATATTTTTAAGATACCCTTCTTTCGTACTTTGCGTAACCACCATCTTAGATATAGAAATATCACGTCCCCTTTCTTTCAGTAACCCTCTTTTCATATCAATAGCTATCCCATTAGAAAGTAGCGTCCACTCCCCATCTTTTTTGACAGGATGACCTGAGTAAAATATCATATTTCTTTTTTTACGCCCTGTTGTAAGATCCAAATTACCAAAAACAGATACAGTAGGAAATATATTCATCATTCGGTAAGGAAGATAGAGATAAATATCTCTTGTCTTTGGGGGAAGTACATAGTCTGGGTCTTCCAACTCATACAAAAACAGATTTGGATCCACTTGATCTTCTTTCCCATTTTTAAACAGTGTATTGGCAACCACAGAATAATTGGAATCCACATAAGTCTCTACAGCCAAACGACTCAAATTCACGGCTAAATCTTGTGATGATGTTTGCATAATTTTAGAGATGATAAAGTTGTCATTATTGTGTTTACCCCCATCTATGAGCGTAGAAGTATCAGAATAATACCAGATAGGGTACCCATAATCCCACCATGCCAATGTATAATCTTTGGGATCAGATATTTTATCAAGTTTTACTAAGTCCTGCACTTCTGTTTTATTTAAAACCGTAGGGACTTTGTAACCGATGATATGCGTGATGTTGGGATATATCATCCCTGCTGTTGCAAGTATTATAAATGCATATTTAAGCTTTTTATTTTTGAGAAATTTTCCTAAAACAAAAAAGAGATAAATGGCAGACATTGCTGCAATAGGCACAGCATAGACTGTAAATCTAAGACCACCAACTAGAGCAAAAACACCAATGCCAACCAAAGGCAATGCCAAAACAAATGCTCTATGTTTAACAACCAACACGAGATAACCTATCAATGCGATAACCACACCCACCTGAGAACCAGAAATACGATTGGCAAACATAGAAAATGGGATTTGGCCTGCTTCACGTACGGTTTGTACTACCGAGTAAAAATGTAGCCCCGTTGTACTGGTACCTGTAGAAAGGTATCCTGTAATTTTAGCCAGTACCAATCCAAAGACATTCCCAAAATATAGAAATAATATAAAGAGAATAGTAGAGATAATCATGAGTTTATTTTGTTCTAAAGATGACTTTCTAAGTAGCAGATATAAAACAATTAATACTACTATCTTCAATAAATATTCATAAGGAGAAGAGAAAGGAAAAGGTAACAAAGATACAAATACAAGTATAAGAGATGTATACGTTGTATTTTCAGAACGATGGTAAAAGATCATATACAGGGCATACATAAGTCCCATAGCATAGACAATAGTAAGTCCTGCATCATATAAAAATGGATAAATGGCTATTGCCAATGCAGCATATAGCCCACTACGCAAATTAAAATCAATGGTACTCTTCATTAAAAAAAACAAGATAAACATCGGAGCCATAGCCGAAAACATATCTGTATCATAATATCCCATCATCGTACGATTATAATAACTCCAAGCAATAGACCCAAGCAATGCAGCAAAGAATCCCCACAACGACTTCCTATACAACCTTGTAATCAATATCATAGGAATAACCACCAAACCAGAGATTACTGCTGGCATATAAAGAAGTATTGTCTCTATACTAAATGGTGTTATTTTAACAAGTAGTGTAGTAAAGAAGATGACTCCGTAATCCCACATACCAAAAACACGTGGGTTTGACTCATGTAGCCCAAAAAGTTCTTGTTGCACCCCTGCTGCAAAAAAGTATCCATCATTTGTGTTGATCATCAATTGATCATTCCAAATAAAATTTGGATTATCTTGAAACTGATATATCCATATCATACGAATAGCAAAGCTAAACATATATGCTAAAAGCATCAATCCTAGCATTTGACCTGTTGTTACTTGATTTAAAGAAAATTTATTTTGACTCACTTTGCACCTTTTATATACTTATTTATAGCAGAAAAAATTCCCACAAACGACCCTAGACCATAAGAAAAGTGTAGAGTTAAAAAACTTATGATTAAATAACCTATACTATTTGAACTATTTTTCAGTCTAAAACTTATGATTATA
This sequence comes from Sulfurovum sp., assembly GCA_030949725.1. Classification (GTDB taxonomy): domain Bacteria; phylum Campylobacterota; class Campylobacteria; order Campylobacterales; family Sulfurovaceae; genus Sulfurovum. The sequence goes on from JAUZSE010000024.1 coordinate 12,501, forward strand.
ACCAAAGAGAGATAACTTACTAATGAAAATAATGCCAGCCATAATATACTTGGAGCAATCAAAGATACCACAAGAGGAATACACAAAGAAAGAACAAATAATAGTGGTATAAAATGTCTTAGGCTCAATGAACTTAATGTTTTTGTGTAATACGCAGTAAGTATATTCCAACGCCCATTACTGTAATTATTTTTAGCCAATGCACTAAAATTTTCTCGGGCAAAATATGTACATTTCACTTCAGGTATAAGATAAATTTTTCCCCCACCATTTATGATACGTTTGTTAAGTTCTATGTCTTGATTACGTATCAATTTTTCATCAAATAGCCCATATTTATCAAAAGTATCTCTTCTATAACCTCCAAAAGCCACAGTATCAACAAGCTTCACTTCATCACTACCCGTTCTAAAACTTGCATTACCCACACCAAATTTATGCATCAAAACCTCTTTTATAGAAGAAGATTTTTTGTTTATATTTTTAACTGCGGTAATCAAGACTCCACCTACACAATCAGCATTTAAAGTTTCAATATTTTCTATTAGCTTTATAAAGTAATCATGTTCATACTTCGCATGTGCAGAAAGTATAAAAATGTATTCTCCCAAAGAAGCATTAATACCCAAATTCATACCAATAGGTGTAAATATTTCTACATTTTTAAGTAATTTAATAAAACTATATTTTCTATGGTATTCTTGTACAATTTTACTAGTTTCATCTTCACTCATACCATCCACAACAAATATTTCTATCTTTTCCTTATCGTATGTTGTATCTAATATCGAATCTAAACATTGGGCTATATATTTTTCTTCATTTAGGGTGGGAATGATGATTGAAATTAATGGAGAATCATTCATTTTATCTCTTTCTTAATCTCTAAACTTTTTATAGGTACACCCACTGCTGTAGTACTAGGAGGAATGTTTCTATTTACCAAAGACCCTGCCCCCACAATAGCATTTTTCCCAATAATTATCCCCTCTTTCCCCGAAAGAATATTACACCTCATCCCGATATAGACATTTTCTTCAATAATAATCTGCGTATGCCCCTGCCCTTTTCCATGACAGGCAAAATATGTCCCATAGGAGATCGTCACATTGTCTGCAATGATTGTGTTTTTAATGGCTACATCATCCATATAGCATTTCATCCCGATAAAAACATTTTTACCTATCTCAAACCCTATCAACCTATAGAGAGATACCCTTAAGTTTGAAAATGGTACATTGGGGATGATGACCACATTGATGTATTTACGTATGGGTTTCCATAATATCATACCCATAGAATATTTTGCATAGTAGGGTGGTTCTTTTTTTAGAATCTTTTTATAGAATTGTTCAATAATATACATCTATATATTCTCCTTTAGTAATTCTTGCATAATGCAAGAGCTTGCTAGCCCCCTACCATACAAATCAACACTAAAATTATCAGAAAAATCAAAGTTCTTATACACATCCAATATCTTATCTTTATCAGCTCCAGCCAAGACATTAAATCTATTTTCTATAAGTTCTACCCACTCCGTTTCATCTCTTAGAGTAATGCATGGTTTTTGAAAGAAAAATGCCTCTTTTTGTAATCCACCACTATCTGTCAACACTATATCGCAGTGGTCTATCAACCAAACCATTTCCAGATAACCCACGGGTGCGATCATAGTAAATTCTGTTTTTATACTGTTTACCTCTATTATTTTTCTCGTTCGTGGGTGTAGTGGTACTATCACTTGCTTTTCTTTATTTAATGTATTCAGAGATTCAATGATAGACGTGAGTCTTACTATATCATCTGTATTCTCTGCTCTGTGAATCGTAGATAAGATATAGTCATTTGCTATGTCAAAATCTGGCTTTTTAGCCAAATGTCTATAAAACATAGCCCCATCTTGCATCACATCGCCTGACTTCACAACCTTACAAGCAAACTGATCAAAACCTTCATTTTTTAGATTTCCTATCGCTGAATCAGTAGGACAAAAAAGAAGATCACTCACTCTGTCTGTCAATATTCTGTTGACCTCTTCAGGCATCTTCATATTGAAACTGCGTAATCCTGCTTCTATATGTGCCAACTTTATATGTAGCTTAGACGCAGCCAATGCACCTGCAAGGGTAGAATTGGTATCACCATATACCATCACCCAATCAGGCTTTTCATCTATCAAAACCTTTTCTATCGCTTCTAACATTTGTCCCGTCATCGCACCATGTCCTAGACCATTGATATCAAGATGATAATCAGGCTTAGGTATCTGCATCTCATCAAAAAATATATCAGACATATTGGCATCATAGTGCTGACCCGTATGCACGATAATCTCATCTATCTCATCATATTTTGCTATCTCTCTACTGACTGTTCCTGCTTTGATGAACTGTGGTCTTGCACCTAGTATGGTTAGTATTTTTATCATTTTATCAACTCCTCATAAACTTCAAATATTTTTCGCTCTTCCATACCCCAGTTATATTTTTCTAAAACGGCTTTTTGACCATTTTGTCCCATTTCCTCTGCTTCTTTAGGATTTGTCATAATATATTCTATTGCCGATGCTATCTCTTTGGGGTCTAGTGGGTTTACGCATAGTCCACACCTATTTCCCTCTACAAGTTCTTTCCAAAAAGGGAAATCTGAAGTTATTAAAGGAAGTCCTGCACTCATATATTCAAACATTTTATTGGGCTGAGCATCTATATGATTTGGGAGAGGATAAAAAGTGACAATTCCAGCTTTAGATTGGCTCATAACATTTGCAACTTCCATTCTACCTAAAAACCCAAGTTCATTTACATTTACCCAGCTATCATAAGTTTTCACCTCTTTTTCTATATCTTTTTCACTAAAAGCACCTACAAGGTTTAACTTAGTATTTGAAACTAATCCCATAGATTTTATGACTTCTTTTATCCCCCGTATTTGTGCTATTCCACCAACATAACAAACTTCATCTTTTTTGTCACCCCATGGTGTATCATTTGACAATTCACCTAAGATTGGAAAGTTATTTATATCTATACTCTTATCATTAATCTTTAAAAACTTATCTCTTATGTAGGGTGTAGCCGTAACTATATAATCAAATTTTTTACAGGCATAGCGTTCATAAATAGCTACAGTCTTTGACAAGAACGTCAGCAAAAATGGATTTAGATAGGGCTTCCCTAAAAGTTGCTTTGGTAAATCTTCATGGGCATCAAATATCACTTTTTTACCAAGTTTTTTCAGTTTCAAACCAATAGGAATAAGTTCAGGGTCATGAAGATGGTATATATCACTATCTAATTCTTTTGCTTTTTCATAAACTTTTTTAACAGTAGTGGTCATACGAGATATACGACCACCTATTTTAGCCCCAACATCAACTATGTTTACATTATTTTTACTTTCATTACCTTCTCCATCTGCTACGATTAAACTAACTTCGTAGTTGTTGTTTTGGGCTAAAGATGAGCACATTTTTATAAATATACGCGTGTCGTATCTTGGGTGTGCTGATGTAAGGTGGGTTACTTTAGTTGGCATATTTAACAACTTTCATACAATAATACTCATTTAATGCAAGTTCTGGATATTCCTTTCCCCAAGACTTCACAATATACTCTTCAAGTTTTAGTGTAGCTTTGTTTTCAACTTTAGTTAATGATATAAAGCCACAATCTTTATTCGATGTGTAGTTAAATATATATTCACCATTCTCAACTAACACATTTTCACACTTTTTATCTAATGTTTGTACACTTAAGCTATCCATTAAGCAACTCTTCAAAAACAGGAAATGGCGACTTTTCTTTTAAATCAACTTCATATCCGAGATAATCAACAATCTGAATAACTTTTTTCAACCCTATATCCCCACAGCTCCCACTTTCAAAATTACTTATGGTAGCTCGTGATATATTAAGGTCTGTCGCTACTTGTTGCTGAAAAATCTTTTTATCTTTTCTTATTTTTGAGATTTCTTTTCCAATTTGTATAAAATATTAGTCATTCTATCTTTTTTATTTTTTCATGTCAAGTATTTTATACAAAAGATGATTGTTCATCACCCCAATCCCCTAAAAACTAAAATTCAAGAGTTGTGCAATAGAGTCATCTAAATCCCAGCGATTGTTGATGAGTTGTTCTTGTATAGACTTTGCTCCATTTAAGTGTAAAATATTCAAAATCATACTTCTAATTATAGTCATTAAAAAGTAACCCCCACAATAACCCCACCAACCAACCTCTAAGAAATCCTAACTATCCCATCAGCACTTACATTCCAAGGTAACAACGCCTCAATATCCCTACCATCTCTTTGATAATAAGGAAACTCAGTCATAAGATACTTCAAGTAGTGATAGGGTTCTAATCCATTAGCCTTAGCAGTCTCTATAATAGTGTACCAAGTAGCAATAGCCTCAGCACCTTTCACAGAAGTAGCAAATAACCAATTCTTTCTACCAAGTACCATAGGTCTTATATGGTTTTCTGCTCCATTATTATCAATATTGAGTCTTCCATCAGTAAGATAGACTTTTAGCTTAGGAAATTGATTATTGAGATACACAAATGCTTTAGCAATAGCACCACCAAGTTCTTGTGCTTTATAGAACTTTGTGTTAATCCATTCTCTTATAGTGTTGATGATAGGTTGAGATTTCTCTTTTCTGATAATTAACTTTTTATCAGGAGGATCATCTTTTATCTCTTTTTCTATTTTATAGAGTTTCTGTATGAGTGTTATGGCTTCTTGTGCATAACTCTTACTTTGTGGGTCACTGACTCCTGATTTGACTATATCTGCAAACTTTCGTCTAGCGTGGTTGCAGCAAGCTAGATGTGTCATATCATTTGTCTTGACCACATCATTATATCCAACGTATCCATCTGTTTGTAGAAAACCACTAAAGCCCTCGAGGAGTGCGGTCGCTGCCACTGCACTCCTGTTATTGGCATAGTGCATATAGACAATTTTATATTTATCCATTCCTACACCTAGCCATATATAGGATTTTTTTGTTGCTTTGCCTTTGTGTGCATTCACTACTTGAAGTGTCGTCTCATCTGCTTGTATATATTCATTCTCTAGGAGTCTCTCTTTGAGTTTTTCTTTAAAATGTTTTAGTTTTTCAGAAGCTTTTATCATCCAATTAGAGAGTGTCGTATCATTGAATGGAGCCACCAAATCTATTTTTATAAATTTTAGCTTGTCTGTACAGTGGCAATGCATCTTCAAACTTTTGTACAGCAATAGTTGCTAAGAATGAAGCGGTTACTTGTGTCTTTGGGAGGATAAATGGTCGTCAATGCTGTTGTGCTTGGTTTCTCTCCACATCTACAACCATATACGAATCTAACGTTTTGTATGACTTGAAATTTTGCAGGTACTATATCGTATTGTTCTGATACAAGTTCTTTAATCTTGTGCATTGTATCACCACAGCTACATATCTTCTCATCATCACTGATATCGTCTTTCTACTCTTACTCTTGGTATATCAGTAGGTGGAGAAGTTCTTCCACCTCTCTTTCTTTTGAATGTTATTTCAATCTCTTCATCTTCTACTACTTCAATACTCTCTTCATTGTCTTCAAAGAGAGTTGGTTGCTTAGGGTTTAGTTTTTCACTTTTGGAGGTAAAGTGTTGACGTATGAGGTAATCTATCTTTTCTTTTAGGTGATTTATTTCAATTTGTTGGGTTTGTATTCTTTTTTCTTGAGTAGTAATTTGTTCTTTTTGAACACTGCTTTCTTGAGCTTGATTTATAATGATTTCTTGTAGTTTTTCTATATCAATAAGCTCTGTTTTCATAGTGCTATTATAGCTAAAACTACTACTATACTTGGTTAGTAAATGACTTTTTTATGTGATGTTTTTTGCTTATTTTAGCTGTGTGATGCTTTGCTTAATATTGGGTTGGTGGGGTTATTTAGGGGGTTACGATTTTAACATTATATATCTCTTCCCATTTTGCAATGTTAAATAGTTTCCATTTTTGATTATTAGTTAATGTTTTAAGGTTTATAGCAGACTTAGAAATTTCTTTTATTATATCTGATGATTCAATACTATTAACTATATTCTTTTCTATACTATCTATCCAACTTTTAGAGGGTGCTTCAAAGCCAAACTTATTTTTTCTCCAAACAATACTACTTGGCAATAAGTTTTCAACTGTTTTTCTTAAAATATATTTTGTCCAGCCATCTTTTATTTTATAATTATTTTTTATAGAGATAGCTGTTTGTAAAACTTTTACATCTATAAATGGTAATCTTGTTTCTATAGAGTTCTTCATAGAGTTTTTATCTTCATATCTTAATAAATGAGGCATCTGTGTTTTGTACAACTCATCATACTGAAGATGGAAAATATTTAAATAATTTTTTGCATTACTTGTTACTCTTTCAGTTGAAATTTTAGCTATATATTCTTTTTTAAGAAAACTACCTTTCTTTTTTAATCTATTTAATCTCAACCTTGCACTTGTAAAATAGATAAAATATTGTGCTAATAATTTTAATGATATTTTTGAATTTTTTGAAGCATTTATAAATCCTTTTATCATATCCATAAAATTCAAACTTAATAAGTGAGCTGGATAATATCTTTCATACCCCAAAAGAGTTTCATCTCCACCTTGTCCGTCCAACAAGACAGTGCACCCTATCTCTTTTGCTTTTTGCATAACAAAATATTGCATGAAAATAGATGGTCCACCAAATGGTTCTTCTTGTGCATACACAAGTTCATCAATATTTTCAATAAACGCTTGTTTTGTTGGTTCAATGATGTGCAAATCAAGATTACAAAAATCACTTACATCTTTTGCAAATAAACTCTCATCACTCTTTTTTTCAGTTGATTTTGCATGTATTGCGGTAAATATATCGTTTGACTCTTTCTGGTATTCTCGTGAAGCGATAGAAGCAATGCTTGAACTATCAAGTCCACCACTTAAACATGTCCCAACCTGCACATCACTTCTAAGTCTTAGTTTTATAGCATCAGTCAATTTACTTTTATATAAATCTATTGATTCTTTTTCATTTAAATCTATCTTCTCTTTTACTATATCATAATATCGTTTGATTATAAAATTATTGCTATTTAAGTCATATATCAAATTATGTGATTGTTCTAGTTTAAAAATATTTTCAAAGAATGTTTCATTAGTATGTTCTTCAAATCCGATTACAAGGTAATCCATTAATATTTTTTTATTTACATATCTTTCCTCATAAAATTCTAACAACTGTTTTATTTCAGAACCAAATACAAACTTACCATCAACTTCGGTATAATAAAAAGGTTTTATTCCAAATCTATCACGGGAACAAAAGATTATCTCTTTTTCTCTATCGTAAATAGCAAATGCCCACATACCATTAAACTTATTGACACACTCTTCTCCCCATTTATCATAACTAGCGAGTATCACTTCTGTATCAGTTTGTGAATGAAATGTATATCCATAACCAACAAGCTCTTCTCTTATCTCTACATAATTATACACTTCCCCATTATAGGTTATAGTATATTTTTTATCTAAATAGTGCATAGGTTGATGTCCATCAGAACTCAAATCCAAAATAGCAAGTCGTCTGTGTCCAAATGCAAAATTATCTGTATAAAAAAATCCTTCATCATCTGGTCCCCGATGAAATATTAAATTATTTATTACTTTTATTTTTTCTTTATCAACTAATTCATTATTTCGATTTATTATCCCACTTATTCCGCACATTATTCTAGATCCTTATACACTTTAAGTAAAACTTTCTCTTGCTCTTCCCAATTATAAATGGTTTTGAGTTTTTTTATATTTATTTGTAGTTTATCTTTATCTAGTTTCACAGCTTCTTCTATCGCTATTTTGAGTCCATTTGAGTTATTCTCTTTTGCTACTATTCCTATTTCATGTGATTCAACTAACCTTTTCATCTCATAAAGATTTGAAACTATTACAGGTATTTCTGCCATTAAATACTCAAATATTTTATTTGGCAAACAATACCTATAACTTAAACAACTGTCTTCAATAGTTGATATACCAAAGTCTGCACTACTTGTATAGTCAAGTAAAACATCAGGAGACACCGCTTTATGAAAATATATATTTTTATATTCTTTTGATACTTCTTGTATCAAAGCTTCTAAAGGTCCATACCCCATAAATACAATAACTACTTTTTCATCAGATATGGTTTTAAAAGCTTCCAAAAGAATCTCTATACCACGACCTTTACTTAAGCCTCCTTGATACAAAAATATAGTTTGTTCTGGTTTGATTCCAAAAGTCTCTCTAAATATATTTTTCTTCTCAATTTCTTGATATGATGGAGTATTTAGAACTAATGCGGGTTTCTCTATATTGTAAAGCTTTACATATTCATTTGCGATAGAGTCACTTACTATTATAACTTTATCAGCATATTTAATTAAGAATCTTTCTAAGAAATACTTTATTTTTATTTTATATTTACTTTCATTTGGAACATCGTTTATTTCGTATTCATGTGCATCATAAACAATCTTAAGATCTTTATTAAAAAACTTTTTTATTATTACCCCAATTGGTAAGGTATTCAAATCATTACAATGCACGATATCACTATTTTTATAGCCCTTAACAGCTTTATATATAAACTCAAAATATTTAAAAAGTTGTACAAATTTATTTTTTGACCAATTTCTACTTTTTAGCTTTATTCTATGCACCAGTATATTTTGAACCTCATCAAACTCTTTAAGTGGTTCTTCGTGTAGTGCAACAACTTTTACTTCATACCCCGCATTTTGCAAAGATATATTTTCTTTTAAAACACGGCTATCATTTTTGAAATTATTTAATACTATTGATGTTATTTTTTTCAAATAAGTCTCCATAAACGCTATTATTTCCTAAACCGTCTAAAAACCTTCTCAAAATCAATGCTCGGTTCACATAAAGTTTCATCAAAAGTATAGCTCTCTTTGGAGTAATCGCCCTGTTTATCATATTTGCCATCCACAAGTTTATAGACTTTTGCATAAAGTTCCTTGGGATATGCGAGTATATAGTAGTTGACTTTTTCCGCTTCATACTTAGCAAATTTATAGTGTTCGTCATTTTTAGCAGTAGATTTTGATATGACTTCGATGATGATCTCTGGTGCTTTTGTGATGTATACATCATTTGGCTCGCTACAAACGAGTACGACATCTGGTCTAAAAACTGTATCATCTCCAAGTTTATAGTCTGTCTCCACTAAAACCAAACATTGTTCGCATTCTTCTATCTGATTCCCTAATTGCCTTGCCATAGCAAATGAGATAGCCTGATGGATGATCATAGGTGCGGGAGACATAGCCACAGGAAAACCTTCATACAGTTCCCAATCCCCATCCCACTGTACATAGTCATCATAAGTGTAATGAGGTAAATAATCAATGGCAGTCATCATCATTCCTATTTTTTATTTATTATACCATAATGGCATGATTGAAGATTCTATTACTCTAGCCTATTGGGATTTTAGATTTGTATTAAAAAAGTATTCTCCATAAAACTTCGTATGTTTAGTGTATGAGTTATGCCACAATAGCGTAAAACTATTTGTACTATTTTGCATATTTATTGTTTTCTCTTTTGCTTCCTCATAGCTATAATCATTATAATCAAACAGACTACAATCCATCACAACCAAAGGTCGCTCCTTTAACTTCAACTTCTCTCTAGTCAAGATATTAAATACAGAAAACTCATCACCTGTACCACATCTAAAGCCTTCTTTATCTGCATATCCACATGTACTATCTACTTCCATCCCATTATCTTCCCATATTTGCCAGGTGCTAGGCACTTCAAATCTTAGATAATGCTCTCTACCCTCCACTATCTTTTGTTCTGCTACAGATTCAAGTAAATCTTTTTCTTGTTTAAACTGCTCAAAATTATTATAAGCATTATAAGATGGATGAATTCCTATGATATGACCTCTTTTTTTTATCTTTTGCATAAGTTCTAAAGATTTTGATTCATCTATTTTATAGTTATTGTCATAAGCTGTCACTCCTCCACTCATAAAGTAAAATCTACTTTGAACACCGATGGCTTCACTCTTATCCATCAACCAATCAAAGGTATCAAAGGGGTCTTTTATTTTTTCTTGTTTTATTAAAAAATACTCAGCTATTCTTTCAAATGCCAAAGGGATATCTCTTCTTTTTATTAAATCTCCCAAAGAAATCCTCACAACTTGTTTCCAGTTTCTCCATTGGTAAAGGTGGTCTACATCATGGGTTAAAAATAACTTTAAATTTTGAGTTTTAAATATTAAACTATTATCAAGTTCTAAAAGCTTACTTTTCAACTCCTCAACATATTCATTTACTATAGGTCTACTTAAAAAGCCTTCCTTGAATGCTAAACTTTCATAAGCAGGAAATCTATCATGAGAATCACGATTTTTATTTACATACTCCTCCCATCTTGTAAGCATAAAAAAAATAGCTGCAAACATATCTAGCTCTTCTATCTTAGACGGGATATTCTCAAATTTTAGATATTCTAAGTCCGTTGGATACTTACTAAAAAAAGTATCTTTAATGATTTTTATTTTATTATTTGACAACTCTATCGCATAATCTTGTGAGCCATATTTAAGTGTATATTCTAATCCTAAAAACTCACTAAAAACAATATTAATAATATATTTTCTTTCATTAATATTATTGTCTGGAATAGTTATTTTTAGCATTAAAGCTTATATCCATATTTTAAGCTTAAATGACCACATATATCTATAACTTTTTGTTTATCATCTTTTTTCCATTGATTATATTTTGGAAATGAACCAGTTTTTTGTATATTAGTAGGCTTATTTATTGAATTTTCTATAGTTTCTTTATTGATATCATCTACATCTAAAAAGGACATCAATTTTACTATGTTTTCAGTGTTTAGTTCATTAAAATTAAATTTAAAATAATCACCTTCATCTAAAGTCATTAAATAATCATCAACAAATGTATTTGTTTCATTCCAAAGCCAAGCTACTTTTTGTATATCATCAAAATTAGACCATTTAGTATAATAGCTACTATCTTCAAGAGGAACCAGTCGACCAGTTTCGTGTATAGATTCTGACTTGTAGTAACCCCTTCTAATACCGGATCTAATAAACTCTCCAGGATGACGGTATACGTGCACAAACTTTGCATTTGGAAAAATATATTTTATTGCTGGTGCCAAAAAAGTTATTCTATTGTTAGTTTCTACATATGTTTTATCATGTAAATAAGTTTTATATAATAAATCTTCTCTTGAAGCCATAAATATTTGTGAAGCTAAGATATTTGTTCTTTCATCATCAAATCCAAATTTACTATACATCTCATAAGATACACGACCTTGTTCTATTAATTCTGATTGTGCATTACATAATAAACTAGAAGGAGAATGAAATACTTTAAACTTACTTGATTTACTTAATAGTTGTGTAAAAAACTCTGTACCTGTTCTCCCAGTTGAAAGAAAAAAAATAGGTGAATAGTCTTCTTTTTTTATACTATTTCTTCTAAAGTCAAACTCACTTACTTTTACTTGTCTTGCATTTTTATATATAGCAAATTCATTTACTCTTTTGTAAATTTCTTTTATATAACCTTTTATTTTCATTTAGATATAACCTTAAATATATTTTTCATTCCCCACTTGATATCTAGGAAAACGCCAAAGATTAATTTTATAAAAATCAATGGATATGTAGAAATTAGAAGTATTCTCATTTTCCAAGATATATTTTTAAGTATAAATATTAACCCAAAATATACTAACATCATCTGTAAATGAGGTAATACCATAAACCTATATCGTGTAAACTTATTTGAAAACAACATTCTTTTATACCTATCGAGTCCATTTTCTGTATTTTCAACCCCTCTCACTTCTCGTCTATACCATCTCTCATTTTCTACAAGTACAAAATCTCCAAGTGGCGCTAATTCTTGTAAAAATATTTCACCAGAACCTATTATTTCAAGCTGTTTTCTAGTTTGTTTAATTGAATTGGTTCTAATCATTCCCATCACTGGATGCTGATTTGAGAACATCAATGATACAAATTTACCCATAACTGATAACCCTGATGTATCTATAGATGTTGTTGCTTTATAAAAATTCTTTCCATCACTATCTATCCATTGAGTTTTTGCATAGGCTAAAACTGTATTTTTATTCTCATCTAATTCTTTACTAAGATTTAATAAATAATTTGGAGACCATTTATCATGCCCACCTGCTAAAACAAAATATTCCCCACTTGCTCTATCTACTAAATCATTCCAATTTTGTAATGCACCAATATTTTCTTTTCTATTTATATGTATAATACGACTATCTTTTAGTGCATAACGCTCTATTATTTGAGTTGAACCATCTGTAGAAGCATTATTTCCTATAAGTATTTCTATATCTTCAAAATTTTGTTCATATATAGACTTAATCGCTTCATCTAAATTTTTTTCTTCATTATAAACTATTAATCCTATAGTAATCTTTGGCATCATATTCCTTTTTTCAATATATTTAAAAACTTATCTCTGTATTTGCTTGCAACTAACACCGCACCAAGTAGCACTATTGTATATGAAACAAAAATTTCAAATAGAAGTACCCCTTTATTTATATCTAAATTAAACTCTATGAAGTACCTAGCTACTAGCCCCGAAAAAATTGACACAATTAAAATATAAAATATATCATATCTATACCAATTCCATTTTTCATGAATTAGTAATTTTTTATGCATTATTGAAACTATGATTAAAACATACACTAAATTTACAACTACCCATACTAAAGGTGCTGCAATCATACCAAAGTTATCAATACTTATAATTAAAAGAGGTATAGTAATAAAAAACAATATTACATTTGATTTAGCAGAGAGGCTTGACCATCCTGCAGACAACTGCAGAGAATACGGCACATGCATCATGCCATTAAGTACCGTACCTGATACTAATAAAGAAACAATGATATATATTTGTTCTGTCATAATTATATCATTTGTCCATATCCAAAGAATATCTTTAGAAAATAGTATAAGTATTACACCCATTGGAATAGATACTATTGACATTAATTGGGCACTTTTATGATAAAAATCTATTAGTTTTTCTTCATCATTATTTTCATAAAGTATTGTTAATCTAGGTCTTATAGCTAATGTCAGGGGAGAAATTACTGTACCTAGAGATCTTCCCACAACACTTGCTATAGTATATAATCCAAAACTACTTAAAGACAACATACTAGAAAGTATAAATTTATCTGCCTGACTAAGCAAGGTGCCAAATATTGTTGTCACAGCAACACCAGAAGCAAACTTCCATAGTCGTCTTATAACAGTCATAGAAAATTTACTCTTATATGATGTATTTGGAAGTATTTTATTTAATTTATAAATCATAAAAAATAGTTGTAAAGTAGATATTATAGTTTGGTACATTAAAAAATAAATAATGGTTGGTGATATAAAAGCCAACACTAATATTACTCCAATCTTACTAATTACTGCAAAACTAACATCAGATACATTGAGCCACACTTGATACTGAAGCCCTATAATAGAATTTCGATAAAGAATACTTAGCCAACTAACAAAAAGCATAACTGATATTAGTTGAATGGATATAATAACGTCTGAGACAACTAACTGTTCAACATTAAGCCAATGCAATACTATAAATTCAGATGATAAATACACACTTATAGCAAAAACAATACCAATAAACAGATATAAGTATCTAAATGTTTTGATCGTATCTGTAATCTCTTCTAGCGTTAGAATATTTGCACTATATTTTGCAACTTCTCTAACTATAGTCTGACCCATACCTACATCTACAAGCATCATCATTGAGACCAATATTGTATAAATTCCAATAAGTCCATAAGATTCTATACCAAGATATTTTACATATATTGGTATAAAAACTATTGATAATATAGTTAGTAATGCTTTACCAATATAGTTGGCTATAATATTCTTTTTTACTGACATAAATTATAAAATATTTTTATTATTTTATTCGCTTCAAGTATCCATCAGGTGCGACAGTAACTAATATCTTATTTTCAATATCTTTATCAATTGCAAAATTATTATTTTCTTTTAAAAATTCCCAAACTGCTGTTTTAGGATTATTTCCCTTATCCCATGGTCTATCATCTGAAAATTCAGTAGGCATATCTTCCACTAGTGTATCAAATACTATACAATAACTTCCTATACTAACCAAAGAAGAATAAGCTTTTAATTCTTCCATAACATGATTGTGTGTATGATTACTATCTAGGCACACTAGTATTTTTTTACCCTTTTTTGCAAATTCATGAACTTTTTTAATCATTTCATCATCAATACTTGATCCCTCAAACATAGTAATTATTTTGCTCATAGGGTGCTTTTCAATAGCCTCTTTATTGTGTTCTCTTATGTCGATATCTATACCCAACACTTGTCCATTTTCTATTTCGCCACATGTTTCAAGTAATGTTAGCATAGATGCTGAAAGAATTAAAGATCCTCCATGTGCTATCCCCGTCTCAATTATCATATCAGGTTTTACATCCCATATAATCTCTTGTAAAGCCATAATATCACTAGGAGTCTGGATAATTGGTCTACCTAACCAGCTAAAGTTATAAACACTTTGCTTCATCATACTTTCAGTTAACCACTGATTAGCTGAACTCTTTAATTCATCATCTTTTCCATTTCTAGCTATTCTCTCTTCTCTCTCTACTTCAAATTCTCTAATCACATCCATCTATTGTCCTTTTAAAATTGTTTTCTAGTCCATCCATAAGACTATATTTTAGTTTTATTCCAAATTCTTTACTCAATTTTTCATTTGAAACATTGGAATATATTGGTTCAATATTATCATCTGTTTCTATTTTTAGATTTAAAAATTTAGAAACCTCATCTAAAGAATAACTTTTACCATAGGCTAGATTGTAAATATCGGTATTCTTAATATTTAACATAACTGTTATAATACTTTCTACAACATCATCAATATAAATATAATCTTTCATTGAATTTCTATTTTGTTTTATAAACAAACTTTTTTTATTTTCTTGTTTATATCTAATAATTTTTTTTATTAGCGTTGAGTCATCGAAATTATTAAATTTTCCATATACATTAGAAAGTCTCAATATCCCAATTTTATAATCTAGATCTTTCGAATAATTATATAATAGGCTTTCAGCTAATTTTTTGCTACCATCGTAAATAAAATCTAAATCTAAATTATTATAGCAATTTGTACTATCTTCATTAAAAATTATATTATTTTCATTTGTAAAACCATACACTCTACTTGAACTAATATAGATATAACTTTCTTTTATTTTAGCTTTTTCTAATATATAGCTATTTAAACCTAAATTGGAATCTATGGTTTCTATAAGTTGAGTTCTAAAGTCTCCACTATTCCCAGATGAATTAATTAAATAATCAAACTCATTTTTTTCAATTATATCTAGGTTTTTTTTAGTTATTACAGTTATATGTAAATTTATATCTAAGCTTTTTAAATAGTTTAATATATTTGAGCCAATATAACCTATTCCTAAAATAGCAATTTTTTTATTTTTCAGCTTAGATAAATTCATTTATTTTCTATATCTTTTAGTTTTACATGGTGAACCATAACTAATAGAATAAGGCTCAATTTCACTATTTACAAGGGAATTAGCACCAATTACAGCACCTCTTCTAATAATAGCTCCATCCAATACAGTAACATTCGATCCTATCCAAACATCATCCTCTATAATAACTCCACCTTTTGACTCCATAAATCCTTGTTCAACAATAAGGGTATCTTTATTCATAAAGGAATGATTCACGGGAGTGATAGAGCAATTTGGACCAATTAACACATGATTGCCAATCTTTAACCCATTGCCTGAATATAAAACACACCCTGAATTTATATAAACTTTTTCACCTATAGTAATTCCACCTATTCCACCAACATGTTTAATTTTCACAAAATCATCAATCACACTGTTCGCACCTATTCTTGTATCGCTTCCTCTACTTGAAATTTCTATAGATGCTAATTTAGACACTTGACTATCTTTATGAAAATAATTAGCCATCTATTTAATTATTTCCAATCTTGGAACAGCTACAACAAACTTACAATCCCAATCCTTTACATATCTTAGCTGACTCATAACTTCATCTTTAATATTCCAAGGTAAAATCAAAATATAATCAGGTTTATTCTTTCCAATCTCAAGTTCATCTACTATAGGTATATGACTTGCAGGTAAATACTTCCCTTGCTTATAGGGAGACTTGTCAACAACAAACTCTATCAAATCATTTTTTACTCCTGCATAGTTCAAGAGTGTATTTCCTTTTGCAGCTGCTCCATAAGCAATAACTTTTTTATTTTCTTTTTTTGCTTGAAGTAAAAAATCTAATAAATCATACTTTACTTTATTTGCTTTTTCTTGAAAACCACTATATATATCTATATCAAAAAGTCCAAACTCTTTTTCTTCTTCTAAAAGCTGATTAACATTAGTTGAAATATTCATAGCGTTGTTTTCACTATGTGTTGCATATATTCTTAAACTTCCCCCATGAGTAGTAAGTTTTTCTACATCATATAGCTTTAATCCTTGTGCTTCAAATATTTGTTTTACAGTATAAAAAGACAAATATGAAAAGTGTTCATGATATATTGTGTCAAATTGATTCTCTTTTATGATATTTAAAAGATGAGGAAACTCCATAGTAATAGTTCCATTATCTTTTAAGACTATCTTTAAACCTTGAACAAAATCATTTATATCGGGAACATGTGCTAATACGTTATTTCCAAGTATCAAATCAGACTTTTTCAAATCATGGGCTAAAGAACTACCAAAAAAATCTTCTATTACCTCTATCCCTTTTTCTTTGGCAACCTTAGCTGTATTAGCTGTTGGTTCTATTCCTAAAGATGGTATATCTTTTTCTTTAAAGTATTGAAGTAAGTAGCCATCATTTGATGCTATTTCTGTAACCAATGAATTTTCATCTAGCAAAAGCTTATTACTAATCATCTCTACATAGTTTTTAGCATGAGCTAGCCAACTTGTAGAAAAAGAACTAAAATATGCATAATCTTTGTCAAAAATATCATCTGATTTTTTATATTCATCTATTTGAACCAGTTTACATTTTTCACATACATATATTTTAAGTGGGTAAAAAGTTTCTGGCTCATCTAATTGTTCTTTAGTTAAGTATGAGTTTGATGCAGGTGCATTTATTAACTCTACAAATATATTACTTAACAAAGTTTTACAAAATCTACAATTCATTTATCTCTATTCCTTTAAAACTATTATCTAAAAATTCATGTTCATTATCTCTTTTAGAAAGATTTTTTATCTTCAACGGCCACTTTATCCCTAAAGATAAATCTTTTATATTTAATGCACCCTCATTTGATGGCGCATAAATAGTGCTATGCATATAAAGTAGTTCGGTATCATCTTCTAGTGTTTGAAAGCCATGTGCAAAACCTTTTGGTATATATATCATTTTTTGGTTTTCTGCTGAGAGTTCTACAGAAAAAGTTTCTAAAAAAGTGGGTGAGTCTTTTCTAATGTCAACAACTATATCCAAGACACGACCCTTTATGCATTTAACCATTTTAACTTCACTATTTGGTTCATATTGAAAATGCATACCTCGAACCGTACCTTTTTCTTTAGTCACAGAATGATTTATCTGCTTAATACTAACATCTAAAATTTCTTTAAGTTCATCTTCACAGTAAATTCTAGAAAAAGAACCTCTTTCATCGCTAAAAGAATTCGGCTCTATGATATACAAATCTTTTATTTTAGTTGATATAATATTTAATTTTTTGTCCACTCTAAACCTTTCTTTTTTGCATCGACTATGTAACATTCCAAATCTTGTGAAGTTAAAATTTCTTTTTTATCTTCATAATAAGCTTTATACCAGTTAACAGTTTTTTCAAATGTTGTTTCACTCTTCCAAACATCTTTCCATTTTAAAAGTATATGCGCTTTTGAACAATCTAGTTTAAGTAGATTTGCTTCATGCAGTTGAGTTGTATCTTTGTTTATCTCATAATCTATTGTATCCCAATGTTTTTTTACATTTTTAACTACTTCTTCAACGGAGATACTCCCTTCATCTGATGGACCAAAATTCCAAGCCTCTCCAAATTCTACTTTTTTTTCAAGAAGTTTTTGACCTACATGTAAATATCCACTAAGTGGTTCAAGTACATGTTGCCAAGGTCTTGTAGCATTTGGATTTCTTATGCTGACTTTTTTTCCTTGTGAAACACAAAGTATTATGTCCGTCATAAGTCTATCTTTTGCCCAGTCACCACCACCTATAACATTTCCTGCTCTACAAGTTACCAACAAAGTATTATGTGATTTTTTATA
The DNA here is from genome assembly GCA_030949725.1 of Sulfurovum sp. Lineage (GTDB taxonomy): Bacteria > Campylobacterota > Campylobacteria > Campylobacterales > Sulfurovaceae > Sulfurovum. Next base: position 30,992 of record JAUZSE010000024.1, read on the forward strand.
TTCACTTATATTAAAATATGAGTTTCTATAAGAGTTAGCCAAAATATCAGCACATCCCTTAGAGGAACTATATGGATCATACCCACCTAAATGGTCATTCTCTCTATATCCCCATACTTGTTCTCTATTTTCATAGGCTTTATCGCTAGTAATATTTACTATTGCTTTTACGGCGTGTTTTCTACATGCTTCAAAAACTTTAAGAGTTCCCATAACATTTGTTTCATAAGTTTCTATCGGATTTTCATAAGATAATCTAACTAAAGGCTGTGCAGCAAGGTGAAATACTATATCTGGCTTATAAGCTTCAAAAGTTTCATGTAATTTATCTAAATCTCGAATATCACCTATGATTGATACTATATCAAGGTTTAATAGTTCTATATGATTAGGTTTAGTAGGAGCTTCGAGCGAATACCCTACTACTTTTGCACCCATTTTATCTAGCCAATATACTAACCAAGAACCTTTAAAACCTGTATGACCTGTAACTAAAATAGTTTTATCTTTATATATTCCACTAAATAACTTTTGCACTACCAAACTTTCCAAGGGGCTTTATTTTTATCCCACAATTCATTTAATGCTATTTTATCTCTCAGCGTATCCATACACTGCCAAAATCCATCATGTTTATAGGCACTAAGTTCCCCATTTTGTGCAAGAGTTTGAAGAGGATATTGTTCAAAAACTGTATTATCAGACTCTATAAGGTCTAAAACTTCAGGTTCACAAACCATAAATCCACCATTTATCCAGTTCCCATCACCAGCTGGCTTTTCAATAAACTCATTAACCAAATTTGAATCAATATCTAAAGCACCAAATCTACCTGCGGGCTGAATAGCAGTCATCGTTGCTTTTGTTTTGTTATTTTTATGAAATTCTACTAACTCTTTTATATTTACATCACTTACACCATCACCATAAGTTAACATAAAAGTTTCATTACCAATAAAATCTTTAGCTCTTTTAATTCGTCCACCAGTCATACTGTCCATGCCTGTATCTAGTAAAGTCACTTTCCATGGTTCGCTTGAATTATTGTGAACTTCCATTTTTCCATTTGACATATCAAATGTAACATCACTTTGATGTAAATAATAGTTTGCAAAATATTCTTTTATGTAGTAACCTTTATATCCAAGTAGGATAACAAACTCATTAAATCCATAATGTGAGTACATCTTCATTATATGCCATAAAATTGGTTTACCGCCAACTTCAACCATAGGTTTAGGTCTAATATCCGTCTCTTCGCTAAGTCTTGTTCCGTATCCACCAGCCAATAATAATATTTTCATTTTATATATTCCATAATATTAGATAAAGTTCTCACCCTCAAAAATACAGGAAACCGAGGCTTCCCATATTTAGTCATATTTTGATACTTGAAAGTCACCCTAGAGCCTACTTTAGGTGGATTTCTTCGTTCATTGTCACTCAGTCCTGTACCGATCTTAAAGAGTATACCATTATCTAATCTACATTTTAATGCACCGAGCATTCCTTGGTACTTCCCCTTGCCTTGCGTATGCCCTATGACCTCACATTCTGCGTCTTTAAAATACTTGACTTTGAGTGCTGTACTGGTTCTCTCTCCTATATAAGGCATCTTTGGATCTCGTACCACTACACCCTCTGCTCCTTTTTCATCTAAGGCTTTGTGCAATGTTTCTAAGTGCTTTTTATCTTTCACATAGATTTGAGGAAGTATGTGAATAACTTTATTTTCATACGGTTTGACTTTGCTCAAACGCTCAAATAAATCCCCCTTGGCATCAGGCACTTCAACAATATAATGCTTTATCTGCAGCCACTCTGCACTAGGTACTTTATCACGCACGATAGAGACAATATTTTCAAAGTCTTCTCTCTTCGTCCAAAGCTCTCCATCAATGGCAAAAGGAGGATAATCTTTGATAAACCACGCAGGAGCATGGATGATTTTACCTCCACGACTCAGAAGCACTTTACCATTCCAATAGGCTCTTACCCCATCAAGTTTTTCACTCATTACCCAACCGTCTATATTTTGGTTTTTGTAGGTTTTGAGGAGTAGTAGATTAGGCTTTTCTGCCCAAACAAACAATGATAATAATAAAAAGATACGAATCATAAAGCTTCACTAATCCTAGCAATCTCATCATCCCCAACATACGGATTCATAGGTAAAGATAGTGTCTCATTCTGATATCATTTCAGATACAGGAAAGTCCCCTTTCTTATAGCCCAAATACGCAAAACACTCCTGCAAATGCAAAGGCATAGGATAATGCACTGCTGTAGGAATACCTTTCTCCTTTAAGTGAGCTTGCACATCATTTCTATTTTGAATCCTAATACTATATTGAGCAAAAGCAGAAGTAGCTCTTTCATCTACAAAAGGTAAAATCAAATCTTTACTTTTTAAAGCTTCTGTATATTTTTGTGCTACTATTTGACGTAATTTCAAATCTTTCGCATAATGCTTCAGCTTCACATTTACAATAGCACATTGCAAGGTATCCATACGCCCACCCATTCCTATGTACTGATGATGATAACGCTTAGACTGTCCATGTACTCTAAGTGATTTCATCTTTTGGGCTAAGGCATTATCATTGGTAAATACAGCCCCACCATCGCCAAAACATCCTAAAGGTTTAGCAGGGAAAAAGCTTGTGGTTGAAATATCTCCTAAATTAGAATCTGTTTTTCCTTTATAGGTACTTCCAAAACTTTGTGCACCATCCACAATCACTTTCAAGTTATGTTTGTCTGCGATAGCTTGAATAGCGTCCATATTAGAGGGCTGCCCATAAAGACTTACTGGCATAATGGCTTTTGTGTTATTTGTAATCTTTGCTTCTATCTTAGAGGTATCTATATTGTAAGTTTTTTCATCTATATCTACAAATACTGGTATGGCTTTCAAAAATGCAATCGTCTCTGCTGTTGCAATAAATGTAAAGGGAGTGGTGATAATCTCATCACCAGGCTGAATATCTAATGCCATCATCGCTAGAAGTAAGGCATCGGTTCCAGAACTACAAGTGATGGCATGTTTTGCTCCCGTAAAGTCTTGTAAAGAGGATTCAAGTTGTGATACTTCTTCCCCCATGATATAATTTGACTTATCAAGTACGGCGTGAATGGCTTCATCTATCTCAGTTTTGTAAAGTTGATATTGATACTGAAGGTTTGCGAAGTCTATCTTCATATTATTTTCTTTCTACTTTTAAACTGTTTTCTATACGCTCATACATAGCAAATTCGTCTTCTGCTTTATTATCTATAAACTTTAAAGTATTTCCTGAAACCCCCACCCAACCGATCTGTTTGGCAGGCACACCCACCATAAGTGCGTAAGGCTTGACATTTTTATTGATAACCGCCCCACTTCCTATGAGAGCATATTCTCCGACAGTTACACCACATACAATCGTGGCATTTGCTCCAATCGTACATCCCTTTTTTAAAAGCGTCTTTTTAAATTCTTCTTTCCTTTGGATGAATGCTCGTGGATTGATCACATTTGTAAAAACCATAGAAGGTCCAAGAAAGACATCATCTTCTATCTCCACGCCTTCATAGATGGAAACATTATTTTGTACTTTTACGCCATTGCCTACATTTACTTTAGGGCCTACTACACAATTTTGTCCAAAAGAACAATTGCTGCCTATATTTGTATCTGGATAACACATGAGAGAAATGCCAAATCTTACTCTTATCTCCTATGTTTACGCCTTCATCAACATAAGCACTCTCATGCACAAAAAAGTCTGCCATTAGCCAAGTACCTTCTTGCAAAAAGGATGATAATTCCCTTTCATCCCAATAGCATCAAGGTTTCTAATGGTTGAAACCATAGAGATAGACGCATACGCTTCATCTAGTCCAAATCCATTTCCTTTTAAAATCTCTTCATAAGATCTTGTGTGTAAGTCTGTAAATCCGCCAGAGAATTCTATCTCATCCCCATCAACAGTAATGCTTCTATAGGTTCTCTGTCCACTCTGCGCTTATCTCTGTTGGTAAATAGTCATCATTCACCGATAAAAACCATCTGACATTGGCATTTTTTAGTTTAAAAGAACCCGCATTACAATCAGCAGTTTTCACATGCACGATATTCTCTTCTACCTCACCAAATATCCACGTAAGCATGTCATAAAAGTGTACCCCTATATTGGAAGCAATTCCCCCTGATTTAGCTTGGTCACCTTTCCATGAGATAAAGTACCATTTACCTCTACTTGTCAAATAGGTTAAATCAATATCATAGACTTTATTGGGATTCTCTTTTAATTCTTTAGTGACTTTTTCTTTTAGAGCAATAATTGAGTGATGCAGTCTAAGTTGCAAAATATTATATACTTTTTGTCCTGTCTCTTCTTCGATAATTTTAAGCTGATCAATATTCCAAGGGTTGAGAACAAGTGGCTTTTCACAAATAGCATCTGCGCCACTTTTGAGGGCAAATCGTATATGAGAATCATGTAGATAGTTAGGAGAGCAGATGGACATATAATCAATCTTTCTACCTGTATCTCTACGCCATTTATCTACAAACCTATCAAAGCGTTCAAACTCTATAAAGAAATCAGCCTCGGGAAAATTACTGTCCATAATACCTATGCCATCATAGGGATCTAGTGCTGCCACAAGGTTATGCCCTGTTTCTTTTATAGCTTTCATATGCCTAGGGGCAATATATCCTGCTGCTCCAATAAGAGCAAAATTTTTACGACTCAACATTTATTACCTCACTTGTATTTAATTTTTATTTAGATTGGTGGAGAATAACTCCACCTAACTATTACTATAAGTAACGTTATTTAGGATACCCAATATCTATGATACATAAAAATACTACTTAAAGTACTACCATTGTTTCTAAAGGCTATTTAAAAAGTTGGCTATGAGTACCAATTCTTTGCAAGTATAGTATATTTTCTCTTACAGTGTAAACGATAAGCATATCCCCACCTAAATGAAATTCTCTAAAACCTTTATACTCACCTAATAAATCATGGTCTTTCGCTTCACGTGCTAAAGGCTCTTCTTTTAAGAGGAGTGATAAATAATTAATCCTCTTTGCATACTGTTCATCTGTAAGCTTTGTTTTGAGTTCATCTTTTCTAAAATGTTTGTGCCGTTTGAGCTGCATTATTTAACTAAATCCTCTAAAGTAATGTCCTCATAGTTATTGCCTGTTTCCACATCTTTCATAGCTTCTAACGTTATATCGTTAGGTATCTTTACGTCAAAGGGTAGACCCTCTGCTAAAAACCGATTGAGCTAAAAACATATTGACGGCTTCACTAAGACTTAATCCATAATGTTTATAAATCTCTTTCGCCTGTGCTTTGAGATTTGTATCTAGATACACATTGGTTCTTGACTTTTCAACTACCATGATAAATCCTTTTTTATTCATTATAACACAAAGATTGTGTTTTGTAAAGAAGTTTGATTTCATTACATCAGAAAACTTAAAGAAAATATCTTATTGTTAAAAGTACTTTATGTATCGTATTTAAGGGGTGTGTTGGTGGTGGAGAATAACGGGATCGAACCGTCGACCTCTTCGCTGCCAGCGAAGCGCTCTCCCAGCTGAGCTAATTCCCCATAAGTATGGATAAGAAATAGAATTTTATCATAAGATAGGTAAAATCTCGCCTATCTTATACATATTTTACGAACGCTCAGTTACTTCAAGAAGATGATACCCAAACTGTGTTTTGACAGGACCGTGTACTACACCTACCTCATCATTGAAAACAACCTTATCAAACTCTGGAACCATTTGACCTTCGCCAAAGCTACCTAATTCTCCACCTTTTGCACCTGATGGACATGTTGAGTTCTCTTTTGCTGCTTGTTCAAAAGTGAGTTCCCCTGCGTTTATCTTTTCTTTTAGTTCAGTACAAACTGTTTCATCGTCTACCAATATGTGTCTTGCTGATGCTGATGCCATTTAATATCCTTTGTTATTAGTGTAAAATAAGTTTAAAGCTAGTATGAAGGGTCGTATGCGACCAATTCACCTTTTTTTAGCCTTGGCAGTATATCCATTTTTATCTTTTTAAGCAAAAACATTTTTTTGTCCATAGACATATTTTCATCTCTTGGTATGGCTTGCAACTGTTGCCTGTAGTGTATAGTAAGCATGTTTAACAGTGTTTTATTTAAACTTTTTTCATCTAGCACTTTGATGCCCTCATCAATACTCAAACCCACCAAACTAGGGTTGTCAAGCTCTCCTCTTAGCAAAATAGAAAATAATTCTGCATACTCTTTGAACAATGAAGCATCCATAACGCTGAGTACGTTGTCGATGTATTGAGGGAATTCTATGAGCGTTTTTAGTATGCACAAAAGTTCAGTGTTGTCTTTTTTTTGCGTAAAATTGTCTCTTGCGTGTTCAGGTCTGCTTTCTTTCCCAAAAAAAGCAGGAGAAAGCCCAATCAGGGTCGCTGCCACAGGAATATATGCATCTTTAATGATGGGACTTAACGCATCCATATATTGTTTTACTGTACCAAAAGCCACTTCTTTTTCTCTAGGGTCATGCAGATCATACCTAGATACAATTTTCTCCAATACAAAAGGGATGAGTGGTTTGGCTTCACGTAGTAACTTTGCCACTGCTTCACTTTGCCCTTTGGCTATGAGATCTGCAGGATCTTGTCCATCAGGAAACAGCACGACTCCCCCATCAAATCCAGCCACAGATAACATTTGCGAAGCTTTGAGTGCCGCTGCGACCCCTGCTTTGTCACCATCATACGCAAGGATGACTTTAGGGTCTCCTTTTCTAAGCATAGGTAAGTGTTCGGTCGTCAAGGCTGTTCCCATCCCTGCTACTGCTTCTTTAAAACCTGCTTGATGAAACATCACTACATCAAGATACCCTTCACAAATAATGATCTTTTTGTTTTTATAGATGCTCTCTTTCGCCAAATGGTATCCGTATAGAAGACGAGACTTGTTAAAGAGTTTTGTTTGGGGTGAGTTGATGTACTTCGCAGGATGATTACTAATGGTTCTACCACCAAACCCCACCAACGATGCAGAAGGAGAATAGATAGGAAAGGTAATACGCTCCACCAAACGGGCATAATACCCCTCCCCATTTTCACTCGCTGCGATAATACCTGCTTCTGCTGCTTTGGGCAAAGGAAGCAATGCAGCTTTGCAAGAAGTGCATTACCTGCTTGTCCCTGTTGGCACATACCCTATCTCAAAGTTTTCAATCGAATTTTGAGAAATACCCCTTTGGAGTAGATATTGTGTGGCTGTGGTATTTTGATTAAGATTTTTAACATACCACTGACTGATGGCTTCAAGTACTCTTTTGGCATCAGAATAATCAGAACTACCTTTGGTGTAAGTCAGCGAAAAGTTATTCATGGAGGCGAGTTTTTCTATGGATTCTGGGTAAGAAAGTTTTTCCAACTCCATCACAAATTTAATGCTGTCTCCTCCTACACCACAGCCAAAACAATGGTATATCTGCTTGGAAGGACTTACCACAAAAGATGGGGTTTTTTCTCCATGGAAAGGACAATTTGCTTTATAATTTGCACCTGCTTTACGCAACTCTATAAAGTTACCTATTACATCTATTATATCTATACTGCTTTTAAGGGATTCTATTGAGGCGTTATCTATCATAAAGGAATTATATCTAATTAGGTATAATTTATAAAGGACTACTTTGGAACAGATATTACCTGCTTATGATGACCCACTTTTTAGTATTGTACTTATTATTGTTATTGGTCTTATTGTGGCACTGGTTACTTATGGTTGGGGGGTGTATCGAGAACAAAAAGAAGAGGGAAAGCTCCTCAACTTTTTGGAGAAGTTTGACAGCTCCGAATGCACATTAAACACAGCCGATATGCCCTATGAGCCCAATATGCTCAAACCTCTCACCCTCTTGGCAAAAGCCTTTGAAAATTCTGGAGAATACCATAAGTCTATTGACCTCTATCTCTACCTCATCAAACATGTTTCCCAAGACCAAGGAGAACTTGAACTGATGGAACGCTTAGGAAACACCTACCTTCATGCAGGGTTTCTAGCACGTTCAAAATCCATTTATACAGAGATATTACGTAAAAAGCCACGCAATGTCAAAGTGCTTTATGAACTCGGTGTCGTGTATGAGACCATGCAAAAGTATGAGAAAGCAAAAGAAGTACTCGAACCTCTAACAATGCTAGGAGAAGAAACCGCTTCACTTGAAAAGTTTCTTGACTTTTTGCTCCTACTCTCCAACAACACATTGTCTATAGAGACTAAAGTACTTCAATTAAAAGAGATTTTAGAACAAAGAACCCAACATGTATAGGCAGGTTGTGAGCGCACTCTTACACCTTGATACCAAAAGTGCTTGGGAGAGCATCGATACTACACGCATCAAAGAGCTGATTGACATCCTGTGGTTCTTACCAAATTCACAACTTGATTTAGATATAATTCACTCAAATAAACAGCTCAAAACGCTATACTATGCAAAAGGCTATCTCCAAGAAGCTAGCGTTGGAAGTGGTATCTTTAGTCTGGACATGTTAGCCACTGCAAGACAAAATAGATTTGAAGAGGGAGACCTTTCTTTCTCTTATCTTTGTCAAAAATGTAAACAGAGTTTTCCTGTTTCTTTTAAGCGATGTCCAAATTGTATGGCATTAAATTCTGTTAAAGTTGAGGAAACCATTGCAAAATCAAGTCCACAAACAGATTACTCTTTACTCTGATGTCTCCAGAGTCTGCTCCTTGCAATAAAAACAAAAAAACCAAAAAACAAAGGAATAAAAATGAACGATTACAGTCAACTAGAAAAACGACTGAACTATACATTTAAGAATAAGCAATTGATTATTGAGGCCTTGACACACAAAAGTGACAAAAAGCCTTACAATAATGAGCGGCTTGAATTTTTGGGGGATGCGGTACTTGACCTTATAGTCGGTGAATACCTTTTTTCTAAATTTCCAAAGTCAGATGAAGGTATCTTGTCTAAGATACGTGCTTCCCTTGTCAATGAAAGTGGATTTACACTATTGGCACGCCATATCAATCTAGGTTCTTTTATCTTTCTCTCTCTAGCCGAGGAGAACAACAATGGAAGAGACAAGCCTTCACTACTTTCTAATGCCTTTGAAGCTATCATCGGTGCTATCTACCTTGAAGGCGGTCTAAATGTATCAAAAGATATTGCGGTAAAGCTACTTGAAGAGTGTCATCCTAAAATTGATCTTGATTCACTCTCCAAAGATTACAAAACTGCTTTACAAGAACTCACACAAGCCACACATGGCGTGACACCCACCTATGAAATGTTAGGTTCCTCTGGTCCTGACCATAAAAAAGAGTTTGAGATTGCTATTATTTTAAACGAGAAGATGATTGCCAAGGCAAAAGGTAAAAGTAAAAAAGAAGCTCAGCAAAAAGCAGCCAAACTTGCATTAAAGGAATTAAAACGATGAATACCTTTGGAAAAAAACTCACCCTTAGCACCTTTGGTGAGTCACATGGAAAAGCACTAGGATGCATACTTGACGGCGTTCCAGCCGGGCTTGCCATAGACGAAGCGTTTATACAGTCTGAACTAGACAGAAGAAAACCAGGGAAATCCAAGCTCGAAACAGGACGTAAAGAAGATGATAAATTTGAAATACTTTCTGGCACTTTTGAGGGGCTAAGTACGGGTACGCCCATTGCTATGATTATTTTTAATACCAATCAAAAATCAAGAGACTATGAGAATGTCAAAGATCTTTTTCGTCCAGGTCATGCAGACTTTACGTACTTTCACAAATATGGGATAAGAGACTACCGTGGTGGTGGACGCTCATCTGCGCGTGAAACCGCTGCCCGTGTTGCAGGAGGAGCCATAGCCAAACTTATGCTCAAAGAATTAGGCATTAGCGTACAAAGTGGTGTCTGTGAAGTAGATGGAATCAAAGGGAAATTACAAGATTTTGAGTATGCCAAAACATCTAAAATGTATGCCCTAGACCCCAACATAGAAGCAGCCCAAGAAGCAGCTATACTCAATGCCAAAGAAAATCATGATTCTGTAGGAGGCGTAGTACTTACTACTGCCACTGGTGTACCCATAGGACTAGGTGAGCCTCTTTACTACAAGCTTGATGCCATTTTGGCTGAAGCGATGATGGGTATCAACGCTGCAAAAGCCGTAGAGATAGGTGATGGTGTGGCAAGTACACACCTTAAAGGCAGTCAAAACAATGACCCCATAAGACGAGATGGGTTTAGCTCCAATCATGCAGGTGGTATATTGGGGGGTATTTCCAATGGTGATACGATCATCGTCAAAACCCACTTTAAACCTACACCCTCTATATTTAAAGAACAACAAACGATTACAACCCATGATGAAGAGTTAAACTTCAGTCTAAAAGGTCGTCACGACCCTTGTGTTGCCTTGCGTGGTACAGTGGTATGTGAGGCTATGATGGCATTGACCTTAGCCGATATGGCGCTGCTCAATATGGGTAAAAAAATGGAACATTTAAAAACTATTTACAAAGGATAAACTATGAAAAAATTAGGATTTGGAGTCATCGGACTTATTTTTATATCAGGTATTTACTACTTAACAGCAGGCTCTGTACAGCTCACAGCTGAGATAAAAGCACAAGTCGATTCAGAACTTGTCAGCATTCAAACACAAGGTTTTTCTGTACAGGACAGAAAAATAGAGGAGAAGAAGGAACATTTTGTACTTTCTTTTGACAAACCCAAAAAAATAGCAGTATTTTTTACAAAAAATGGTGCCAAACTTTCTGAGGATGATGCAAAAGTATTACAAGGGTTAAAGATTGGTATTGACCTTAATTATCTACCCGATACCTACAGTGCTATAAGCATAGACATGTATCCCCTCGCACTCCCTACAGCCATTACCCAAGCAGTGAAAGATGAAGAAGACAAAAAAATCTTACTTCAAGTAGAGAAAATGTTAGAGAAAAAAGCATTACTCATACACCTCGATATCAATAAACTAGGATCAAGCTTCAAAGGTCATCTGAAAGATATAAATGAGACATTTCAAGGTGAAGAAAATGTACAACTGATACTTTCAAAACTAAAATTTACGGGTGATATTAAAGATGACAAACTACAAGGTGTAAAACAGACGCTTAAAGAACTTAGTATACATGTCCAAAACAAACTCACTATGGCAATGCACAATCTAACAAGTGACTACAGCCTAACAGGTGCCACACCGTATGACTATACTACAAACTATAGCATAGAGAAAATGTTACTACAAGCAGAAGATAAACTCAATGTTCAGATGAATAATTTTGAATTAAGCTCAGATTCTACCGTCAAAGACACTCTTGCAAATGGTACATTTAAAACCAATGTAAAAAATGTTGTCATTGAAGAAAAAGGAAATAAAACTACGCTGGACAACATTGTCTTTGAGATGAAAGCAGACAATTTAGACCTGAAAGCCTTTGAGAAACTAGAACAAATAGATGTCAATAATGAAAAAGAAATAAATCTAGTACTTCAACAACTTATTTCTCAGGGTATCCGTTTTGAAATCCCTACATTCTCTATAGAAAACATACAAAATGCAGGTAAAAAAATGGGGGGCTTTATGCTTTCTGCTCTCTTTGATATAGACAAATCACTTAACATCACTGCCGTACAAAACAACCCATTAGCAGCCATAAATGCACTCAATGCCACTATTGACCTAAGCCTCTCTAGTGGAGTCTTCACTCAACTAGCACAACGACCAGAAGCTGTCATGGCAATGATGCTCTTTCAACCTAAAGATGTAGGTGGCTAAAAAGGTTTATAAGATTGAATTAAAAGATGGAAAACTTTCTGTCAATGGCAAACAAGCCATGTAACTAATCCTCTAACCCTTTGACCCTAAATGTCTTACGGTGAATAGGACATCTACCATACTTCACTAAAGCCTCCATATGGGCTTTAGTCCCATACCCCTTATGTCTCTCAAATCCATACGCTGGATACAACTTAGCCATCTCCACTATCTCTCTATCATGTGTTACCTTAGCCAATATACTCGCCGCAGAAACTTCTGCTATTTTAGTATCTGCCTTCACCATAGTGCCAATATTTTCCACCCCAAAAGTACTATTGCCATCAAACAAAGTACTCCACATCAGGTAAATGTTTTTTAATCTCTTCTAACCCATTAGTGTAAACACTTAGAAATACCCAGTTCATCTACTTCTTGTGCAGAAAAAGAGACGATATAATAATCAGAATTTTCTACTGATCAAGAGGATACAAAGCTTCACGCTTCTTCTCCGTTAGTTTCTTAGAATCCATAAGTCCCCTTACATGGGCTTTTTAAGTACCACACCAGCTATCACCAAAGAACCCGCCAGAGGTCCTCTTCCTGCTTCGTCTATGCCGCAAAGTTGTTTATTCATTATTATTCCTATTTATCCCATTATTTATGGTGTTGTGGGGACACAATACCCTACAACCCTCATGTCTTCAAATTAAATCTGCACGCAAATCAACCGTAGGGTGTTGTCTTCCGACAACACCGATAAATCCAAACGTTTACAATCTATATTTACCTTCTATCCCATCCTAAGCATTTGGTGTTGTGAGGACACAACACCCTACGTAGATTTTCATGTATTTTATACATCTATCTCAACACATGGCTTCTGTAGGGTGTTGTCTCCCGACAACACCAAGAATGCAAACGTTTATGAAATTATAAATCCTTCATAATAATCCTAATTCTTGTGAAATATCTTTGATGAGTTTTGAGAGTGGGCGCTTTCCTATCTCATCATCACTAATGTATCCACCTAAAACAAGTCGTTGTAAATCTTCCTTGTTTTTAAAAAGTGTTCCTTCGTATTGTGTCATAAGTTCATCTAGGTAGCTTTCATTGTAAATAGCATTTTTTTGTATGAGTTCAAGTACGATGTCTTTGTGATTATCGTAAAGTTGTTTCAAATTAAATACTTCTATAGATTTTTCTGCTTGTTTATCTTCCGTATTTATATCAATTTGAAAACCTTTTAAAGAATGGTAAAAAGAAGAATCCTTTATCTTCAAATCAAATTTTGCCTTATTATCAAAACTTTCATAGTAAGGATGTAATATATCTACTTTTTTAGATGATTTTCTTTGATTACATGTTGAACAAGATGGTATTAGATTGTATAAACAAATAGCTAAGTAAGGATAAGTAGATTTATCAAAAAAGTGGTCAAGTTGGGCAGTCGCATTCTCTTGATTATTTTTTGTAAAATTAAAAATATAATTTCTATTACAATATAAACAAGAAGATACTCCTATTTTTTTAATAAAATCTGCTTTTTTTAATCGTGAGTAGAGTGTAAAAAAATAATCTTTTTCAATTGTAGAAAGTTGAGTATATATTTTATTTGCGTCTATAAAAAGAATCATCTTTTTTATATAGTTATTATCAGATAGAATAAGTTTCTCTAAGGACTAAAACATAAATAAAACCAAATTACTAGTACTTTTTAGGAATAGCAACATAATTCCAAAGTGGTAAATGTATATCAAAGATAATTTTCATATTCTCTTTAAAGCCCTCTGCATATTTTCTTTTTGTATGAAATACCTTATCAAGAATAGAACTAAAAACTTTCAATCCTGTAGTCGTTTTAGTTTGTGCAATAAGGGTATTTACTAACTCTACACTTGTAAAAATGACTCCTTGTAAAGCTCTTGTGATATGAGGGAATAGGCGATGTTCTATAGGATTATACTTTGATGTATAAGGAGGATAATGAGCAATACGAATTTCAATTTGTAATTCCTCTGATAACTTCTGTAAATCTTCTTTAAAAATATAGTGACGAGAGCTATTACTGCCCCCACCATCGCACAGTAGTAGCAGTTTATCATGTCCTTGATATTCAATATATCCATAATTTAACCACCAATTTTTGATAGATTCACAAGCAAATTCACTGGTATCAGCACTTGTCCCTATGGTAATATAACCAATATTTAGGTTTATATCATACAGCCCATAGGGACAATTTTTCCCTCTGCGTAAGAAGGAAAATCATGGTCTTTAACTTTAATTATCTCTTGAGTATACAGTTTACCTTCTCGGTATAAATTTCCTAAAAACTCTTTTTTTACATCCATACTCAAAACAGGATTCCCCTCTTTCTTATATTCTTCTTTTAGTTTTTCAATATTTTTAAATTGCTCATCTCTATTTGCAACATCTACTTTTCCTGAAAGTGTTTTAAATGCTTGTCGCTTACGAAAATGATGTTTTTTAAGAGTTGTTTCACTATATCCACATCAACTACAAAACCTTTCTCTGACAATCTAGTTTGTAGCTCTTTCCGTGATAAATTTGTCCACTTTATCGTCTCATCCATCGGTGAACCTGCTGTACTCTCTGCGATAACCTCTAGGAATGCTTCGTCTAAGCCTTCTCTTGTGAGCAATATAGACTTTCTTCCTCCTCCCTCTTCTCTTTGTCTTTTATTATCTTTATCTAATTCTGTTCTTAACTCTTTTTGTCCTCTTGACACACCACTATAGTCACATTCAAAGATTTCGCATATATAGCTTATCCCTCCATGACTTAATTTGGTTGCTTCTATTCCTGCGTAGCGTCTTCTGTCTTTCTCTGATAAACTTTTATATAGATTTAGCATTTGCTCTTCTATTTCTTTTGGGTACTTTTTCATAAATAGTATTTTAGCTTATTTTGGGTTTGTTTATCTTGTTGTCCTAAGTTAATATTTTCATCAAATTTCTTTAATTTTTTTTGAAGTAAATTATTTATATCTTTTTTAGAAATATTAAAAATAGTTTTCTTGTCTTTTTTCTTTTCAAGTTTTCCATTTTTAAAAATATTATCTATCTGTTGAGTAAAATGTTGTTCTATCTCTTTTGTAATATTAATTTTTATCATTTTTCAACTTTTCTAACTCTTCTTGTAATGCTTTAATATCTTTTTCTATAGTATCAATTTTATCTACTTTTTTCAGTCGCTTACTATCTAACATCCGTTGAAGCTGATTTTTAACAATAGGTTCACCGATAATAGAAATAATTTGCTCACAATATTTTAAATCTTCTTTTGATAATTTATCTTGATTTAACAGTTTAATAGCTTTGTCTATTTTTCCTTTAGCAAACTCTCCCATAAGCCCATCTTCCATAAAGAAACTATCACTTAGAAGTGTATGGATATTTGCTCCGAAGGTTTGTTTTTTCTCTTTTAATCCATCTACTACTTTGCAATTTCCTTTTTCATTTTTGTCTAAAAAAATAATGTTTTGTTTTGGGATGTCGGATAGGAGGAATGGGGAATGGGTGGTGAAGATTAGATTAATTTTTTTTGTTTCAAAAATTTTATTACTAGAGAAGAATAAACGAAAAAGATTAATTATTTTCTTTTGCCATTCAGGATGTAAATATATATCGGGTTCATCTAGTAAAATATAAAAAGTTTTTTGATTTTCAGTTACATATAATTTTCTAATTGTATAAAAAATATTTGCAAAAAGTAGAATTAGTTTTCTTTCTCCATTACTTAAATTATTAAGATAAAGATTTTTTCTTCTTGTTTTTTTAAAAAATCTTATATTAAAAAAATGCCTATGAAGATTGGATAAAAGTTTTTCTAAATTTTTATTATTTATATCAATAATTAACTTATCGAGACTATAATCATATATCGACTGTATATTTCCAAAACTTTTTATTATATCGTGAAAAATTTCCTCATTTATATCAAAAAGATTTTCTAGTTTTCTCTGAAAAAAACTGTCAACATCATCAAAATGCTGAAACTTATTGTGCTTAATTATAGTCTCAGCAATTTCGTAAGCACTAGAATGATTATTGTTTAATTTATAAATGAACTCCCTTAAATATAAATAGTTTTTAACATCTTCAATTTCATCACTAAATCTACTTAACTTATTCTCAAGAAATATTTTAAGATTCTCAATATCTTGAGAATCAATAGTAAATATTTCCCTTATATCCAACATATCATTTGGAAACTCAAATCGCCTATGCATCAAATTTTTAAAATCATTATCTTTTAATTTGACTATTGTTTCTAGTTCAATATGTGTTGGAATAAATTTAAAATTCTTTAAAAACTCTTGATTGTTATTAAATAAAAAACTAACTGAAATATTATTAAAAACATATTTACTATCAATTTTTAATTTATTACTCACTTGTTTGTTCATATTAAATTCATTTAGATAGCTCTCGCTCTCAATATCTTCATCATATAATAAAATTACATTACTATCAAAGAAATTATCTTTACATATTTCTTGACAGCTTGAATCAAAAAAAGCTATAAGAATTATCTTTATTTGTTAGAGCTTGTAAAACACTACTCTTCCCACTCCCATTTTTCCCAACAATAGCCGTCACATTAATATTATCACCAAAAAAAGTTTTCTATGTAGTCTTTATTTTCATCAATAGTCAGTTCTTTCTTCTCATCATCAAACTCACAATCAAACCGAGGAGAAAAGTTAAACCCCTGCTTATGTATATTTTTATAATTCTCAACCCACAAATAAACTAGTTCCAACTTTTCCCCTTAACTATGTTATTAAATATATTATATCCAATTACCGTAGGGTGTTGTCTCCTGACAACACCAATATATACAACATACAAAACAAACCAGAATTTTATTGTAAATAATGTCTCATGGTGTTGTGGGGACACAACACCCTACAGATATAAAATGTGACAATTTGACATATTTTTACTCCAAGATTAAATATTGTGATAACATAAACCATGTCTAATTATAAAAGAATTTTTAAAGATGGCTATAGCTATTTTATCACTATCGTTACACAAGGAAGAAACCCTATACTTATAGAATGTATCGACCAATTACGCTACAGCTTTGCGTTAAGTAAAAAGAAATATGCTTATACGATAGATGCCATCATCATTTTACCAGACCATATTCATATGATTATTACACCTAAAAATTCAAATGAATACCCTAAAATAATTTCACATATTAAACGAAGTTTTGTCTACGGACTTGATGGTCATTATAAAGATAACGCTAAAATGACCTTAAGTACATCTTCCTACAATCGTAAACTCTCAGGTATTTGGCAGAAAAGATTTTATGAGCACACCATACGAGATGAAAAAGATTGGTTAGAAAAGATACAATACATTCAACACAATGCCGTTAAGCATATGTTAGTTGACGATTGGAATGACTGGCAATATTCATCCTTTGTTCCGTAGGGTGTTGTCTCCCGACAACACCGATATATCCAACATACAAAACAAACCAGAATTTTATTCTAAATCATACCCTTTGGTGTTGTGAGGACACAACACCCTACCCATTTATTTTCCAAACAAACTTTTATTTCACATCCAACCGTAGGGTGTTGTCGGGAGACAACACCGATCTTCCCAACATACAAAACAAATCAAAACCTTATTCTAAATCATGTCTTTTGGTGTTGTGAGGACACAACACCCTACGCTAAAAACTACAAAGTAGTGATTGTTATATTACCCATCACATAACACATCCAAAAACGCCTTCCCATACCTCTCAAATTTTACTTCACCTATACCATGTATCGCTAACATCTCTACTTTATCTTGGGGCTGTTTGTTGCTCAAATCTTTTAAAGTCTTATCTGAAAATACAATGTACGGAGGTATGCCTTTTGCCGAGGCTATTTGTGTCCGTAGATTCCGTAACTTATCATACATATCTACATCATAATCATCAAAATAGGTCACTTTCTTTTTACTCTCTGCTTTTTGTACCGTGAGTCTCTCTTTTTTGAGGTCAATCGTATGTGCACCTTTGATGACTTCTACACCAAAGTTTGTCAATTTGTAGACTTTAAATTCACCTATCTCCACGGCGTTTAACTCTAAAAGTTTATCTCCTATCGTCAGCCATTGATTTTTAGAGTATTCATTTCCTATATCGTAGACTGAAAGACTATCATGTCCATTTTGCAACACTCTTTGCTCTTTACTCCCTTTGAGTATATCTATCACATAATGCAAACCAAAATTCTGTTCTGTTCTAAGTATGGCAGAGAGTAACATACGTGCAGGAGTAGTGATGTCTACCTTTTCACTATCAGGGGCAGTACAGTTATCACATTTACTCCCACAAGCTTCTATACGGTCATCAAAATAAGCCGCCACACTTTGATGTCTACAGTTCTCCGAATTTGCAAAACGTATCATGCTATCAAGCTTGTTGAATGCATGTTGTTTATAAGGTGTTTCGGGGAGATCTTCTATGAAGCTTTTTTGTTGCACGATGTCTTGAGCCGAAAAAAGTAACAAAGTTTCAGACTCCACACCGTCTCTTCCTGCCCGTCCTATCTCCTGATAAAAATTCTCTAGGGTTTTTGGCATGGTCATATGCACGACAAAACGGATGTTAGACTTGTCTATCCCCATCCCAAAAGCTATAGTAGCCACCACAATCTGCACTCTGTCCGCCACAAAATCTGCATAGGTTTTGTTTTTCTCTTCTGTAGGAAGTCCTGCATGATATGCCTTAGCTTCGATGCCTTTGGTCTGCAAAAAATGGGCTATTGCTTCTGTAGATTTACGAGAAAGTGTATATATGATGCCCGATTCATCTCTATGCAATTTTAAAAACTCTATAAGTTGGGCGCGTCCATCTTTGATGCGGTGTCTTGCATGGATCATCAAGTTTTCACGAAACAAAGACCCTCTTACCCTTTTTGGTGTTTGCAGACCTAAATTAGAAGCAATATCACTTTCCACCGCATGCGTAGCAGTCGCAGTAAAAGCAGTAATCGCTGTACTGGGGAACTGTTCTTTGAGCAAAGAAAGCCGTCTGTAGTTTTCTCTAAATTCATGTCCCCATTCACTCACGCAGTGTGCTTCATCTATGACAAAGAAGTTGATAGGTAGTTGATGCAAGAGATTTAGAAAATACGCATTGGTCAAACGTTCAGGTGCAACATAAAGCAACTTTATATCGCCACGACGTAGCTGCCTTTCTATCTCCTGACTCTCTTCAAGTGTTTGCATAGAAGAAAGCATCGCCGCAGAAATGTCATTTTCCCTAAGGGCTACTACTTGATCATGCATAAGTGCCAGTAAAGGAGAGACAACTATGGTAACACCATCCATAAGAAGTGTAGGGAGTTGATAGCAAAGTGATTTCCCTCCGCCCGTAGGAAGTATCATCAATACATCTTGCTTCTCCAAGATAGCATCCACGACATCTTCTTGCAAAGGTCTAAAAGTGCTGTGTCCAAAATAGTGTTCAAGGGTTTCTAATTTATTCATAATAGAAGTGTAGCGTGTCTAATGGAAGAGAGGGTAAAAATATGTCATATTGACATATTTTTATGAAAATTTATACCCTACTCCCCATACAGGATGAAAATAATTCTGCTCATTTTGGGGATCTATTTTATTTTTGAGTCGGTTAATAGCAACATTCACAGCGTTATCATTGACCCCCTCATTGTCCGACCCCCATACCTCATCACGCAAGAAGTCTCTTGTAAGTGCTGTATCAATATATGTCATAAAGGTATGCAGAAGATTAAATTCAAGGTTGGTCAGTGAAACCATTTCTTGTTCTATATAAAGCTTTTTCTCTACTAGGTCGATCATCAAAACCTTATGTTTGATACGTGCCTGTTTCATTAAGACACCAGAACGTCTCAAAAGGGCTTTGACTCTTAGCGTCAACTCTTTTGGACTAAAAGGTTTATGCATATAGTCATCACCACCTGCGGCAAAGCCTTCTTCAAGATCAGACTCATGGTCTTTTGCTGTAAGAAAAATAACAGGAATATTATACCCCTCTTCTCTAAGATAAGCAATAAAGCGACTGCCTTCCATCCCTGGAAGGTTTCTATCAACCAGCATCAAAGAAGGGTTCTCTTCTTCTAAAAACTGTTCTACATTCTCTGTAGAGAGGAAGCCTGTCACCCTATAGCCCTCTTTAGACAGGTGATACTCTATGAGTTCTAAAATGTCTTCTTCGTCTTCGATAACAACTATTTCTATATTTTCATTTTGCATACGTACATTATAGCACAGCAGGCAACATAGATTTCTTGAGTGATTTTAGAGCGTCCCACCAATACGTGCAAAAATCAATCGTGATGCGATATCTTCCAAACGGTCTATAATCTTCAAATTTTTTCTGATATATTTCATTAAATTAATATACGCATCATTGACTTGATGGTCTTGATGCATCATTTGCAGTAAATCTTTTTCTA
This sequence comes from Sulfurovum sp., assembly GCA_030949725.1. GTDB lineage: Bacteria > Campylobacterota > Campylobacteria > Campylobacterales > Sulfurovaceae > Sulfurovum. Next base: position 51,283 of record JAUZSE010000024.1, read on the forward strand.
TCATAGAATAGATATCATCTGTTTTAGAGTATTCCACTGCGATCTTTGCTTCAAGGTCTTTGATCCTGTCTTTATCTTCAGTCTCTGTAATCATCTCTATGGTGTATTCCAAAGCTTTTATGGTGCAACGGTTGATGGCAAGAGACTCTTTAATCACACGTTTGATCTCTTCCGTCGATTCAGGATTACAGATCGACATATTTTTCATATAGTTTTTTTCATTGGTAGCGATACGTTGTAAGGAAGAAGTGATCTTCAAAAAGGCGATCATCTCCCTAAGGTCTTTTGCTTCAGGACTATACAATGCACACACTGTTAAGATAAGATTATCAATGTCATCTGCTTTTTTATTGATCTGCTTTAGTGGTACTTTTACCTGCTCAAAACTTTGAGAATCACACTGTTCGAGTGCTTGAAGTGCCAATTTTTGAGAGATGGTAAGGTCTTCTAGTATCTCTACAGTTCTTGCTCTTACTTCTCCCAACTTTTCTTTATTTTTATCTAACATATTTTCCCTTTATCCAAATCTACCAGTGATATATTCTTCTGTCAATTTTACAGAAGGGTTCACAAAAATTTTCTCTGTTTTATCAAATTCTATAATATCTCCCAGATACATAAATGTCGTATAGTCACTCAAACGACTTGCCTGCTGCATATTGTGTGTCACAATGACCACCGTAATATCTTTTTTAGCTCAGTAATCAACTCCTCAATCGCCCCTGTGGAGATAGGATCAAGTGCAGATGTTGGTTCATCAAAAAGTAATACTTCAGGTTTTAAAGCCACCGAACGTGCGATACAAAGACGCTGTTGTTGTCCACCACTCAAACCTAAGGCAGAGTCTTTTAGACGGTCTTTTGCCTCTTTCCAAATCGCAGCATCTTTGAGTGCTTTTTCCACACGCCCGTCTAGTTCAGACTTATTTTTAAGACCTGCAAGTCTAAGACCATACGCGACATTGTCATAAATACTCATCGGGAAAGGTGTAGGCTTTTGGAAGATCATTCCCACACGTTGTCTCAACCCTATCAATTCATTTTCTGTTTTAAGCTTAAGAAGATTTTCCATTTCCCCTGTTTTAGGATTAAGAAGATTTATCTTTCCTCCATATTCGCACCCTGGGTAGAGATCATGTATACGGTTCATCGCTCTAAGTAGCGTTGACTTACCACATCCACTAGGACCAATCATTGCCGTAATTTTGTTTTTATGTATGGTAAGATTGTTCTTTTTGAGTGTAGGTTCAGGTGACCCAGGATAGGTAAAGAAAAGGTCTTTTACTTCCATAACTGCTTTAAAATCTTCTTGTTGCATACGCTTCCTTTTATTAGGGGAGTCAGGCACCAACGATACATCACGCTGTGACATATCATTGAAGCCAGACCCCTATTTTTTATTTTTTATGTCTTGTAACATATCGACCTACCAGATTAATGAAAAGTACAATCGCAGTCAATACAAATGCTGCTGACCAAGCAAGTTGTCTGCTGGCTTCATCTGGGTATGTTGCTAAGTTGTAAATACTTACAGTCAATGAGGGGAACTGATCAGTCAAATCCATACTAAAGAACTGGTTGTTCGCCGAAGTAAAAAGTAAAGGTGCTGTTTCACCGATGATACGTGCAAAAGAGAGTAGATATCCCTGTCGTAACCCCCACTTTAGCAGCTTTGAGTACAATCTGTAGTATCACCTGCTTTTTACTACCACCCAATGCAATACCCGCTTCACGCAATTCTTTAGGCACCAAAGCCAACATGTTATCTGTCGTTCCTATGATAATTGGAATCATCATAATAGCTAGAGCAACCACACCTGCCCAGCCATTAAAACTCCCAAAAGGTTCAACAAAAAGGGCAAATACAAATACACCAATAACAATGGAAGGTGCAGAAGTCATGACATCAGAAAGGTTTCTAATGACCGAGGTCATTTTACTCTCCTCTCCATACTCACGCAGATAGATACCTGCAAGTACTCCTATAGGTACTGCGACTGCCGTTGCCATAAGTGCCATAGTAAATTGTCCTACTAAGAGATTTCGTATACCACCTTCTACCAAGATCTTTCGTAAAGAGTGAGAAACTCAACCCTGCCATACCCTTATAGGTAAGTGTGATCAGAATCCAAAGAAGAAACCCTATACCGATGACCGCAGAGAGTGTAGAGAGAAACAAAACCACTTTATTGAGTATAAGTCTGTTCATTATTTTTTCCTCCCAAGGAAGTAAAATTTAGCCAAAGAAATAATAGAAAAACTCACTACAAAAAGTATGAGTGCCAAGTAATACATACTTGAAATTTCAAGATCTTGTGCTTCTGCAAAATTATTCGCAAGCAATACAGGTATAGACGTAGTTGGATCCGTAATCTTTGAAGGGATAGACATAATCGAACCGATAAGGAATGCCACAGCCATAGTCTCTCCCAAAGCACGACCCAAAGACAAGATAATAGAGCCGATGATTCCACCCTTAGAATAAGGCATCACCACATCTTTAATCACTTCAAATTTTGTCGCACCCATAGCATAAGCAGACTCTTTCAGTACATCAGGCGTGGCATTCATGGAGTCACGTGTGATGGCTGCCATAAAAGGAATGACCATAATCGCCAAAACCATACCAGCAGTTAGTAATCCTACACCATTACCTCCAACCGTTGATTGGACGATAGGTGCAAAGTAAAAAAGTCCCCACATACCATAAATGATACTAGGAATTGCCGCCAAAAGTTCAATCGCAATAGAGAAAGGTTTCACGATTTTATCGTGTGCAATCTCTGTTAAAAAGATAGCAATACCCATCGCCAAAGGTGTCGCAATACTCATAGCGATAAGTGTACTCAGCAAAGTACCGATGATAGGTATATACCCACCAAAAATACCGCCTTCATCATCTTCATCTGCTTCCCATTGTTCTATAAAAAGAAAGTCAAATCCAAACTCATGCATCGCTTGCTGTGCGTAGGTAAAAAGTACCGCAAAGATACCGATGAGTAAAAAAAGTGAGAGTGTTGCAGAAAAGAAAGATAGATTTCTAAAGAGTTTAGCACCCATAGTGTGTTGCCTTAATCATTTATTGAAGAGGATTGTAGTAGAAGTTGGTAACATTTTGATTACTAAAAACATTCATCACGGTTATAAACGTATTCAAGGAGTTACCATGATAAATGTTTGATTTTATTTGATCTTTTTTGCTTCCCAGTATGCTCTAATAGTATCTTTTGTTTCTTTTGGAAGTGGCACATAACCAAGCTCTACTGCTGCTTTATCTCCATTTGTAAATGCCCAGTCGATAAATGCTGTAACATGTTTGTTCATCTGCGTTTTCTCCGTTGGAAGCAAGATAAATGTTGCTGCTACGATAGGATAAGAAGTTGCACCTGCGGGGTCACCGATTACGGCATAAAAGTCATTTTCTGCTGTCCATGTTGCATATTTTGCTGCATCTTGAAAAGAGGCTACTGTTGGGTTAATGAATTTTCCCTCTTTGTTCTCTATTTGCGCAGCAGGAAGACCTAATTTAATCTTATATGAGTACTCAATGTACCCAATAGAGTTTTTGATTTGTTGGATGTTTGCGGATACACCTGAGTTAGATTTACCTGCGATGACTTTGGCTGCTTTCCACGTTGGTTTTTTACTTACTTTAAAATCTGGGTTGATTTTATTTAAAAAGTAGGTAAAGTTAAATGTAGTTCCTGCTTTATCTGCTCTTACACAAGTAGTAATGACTTCATGTGGAAGCTTAAGAGCTGCATTATCTTTTGTGATAAGTGTATCATCCCAATGCGTTGCTTTACCTGTAAAGATCGCATCTACTGCGGCACGAGAAAGTTTAAGCTCACCATCTTTTACACCATCAATGTTATATGCTAGTACGATAGACCCAATAACAGAAGGAAACATATAAAGTTTTGCTTTTGCAAGTTGTTTGGCTTTAAGTGGTTTGTCAGAACCTGCAAAATCAACCATTCTTTTTTTGATAGACTTAATACCATCACCAGAACCCGTAGGGGTATAGTTTACTTTTTTACCCGTAGTAGCAAAATATTCTGAAGTCCAAGATTTATAGACTGGTCCGGGGAAAGATGCCCCTCTACCTTTGAGATCAGAAGCGTTCACTCCGCTAAGGGCAAGGAAAGCTACTACCGCTGTAGTAAGTAATGTTTTGAGTGTCATAGGTGTGTTTCCTTAAAATAGTTATCCGCACTGTTAAAATAGGATTTTGCGAATTATAAGGCAATTTGGAAACATTTTTATTACAGGTTCGAATTAAGAAAAGTACCTTTTTCTCTTTGTCGCTTTAAGTAGATCCAAATCAGCCACAATAAACCCATCAATACAATTGTTAAAGTCTTTGTCATAGCCAAAATCTAAAAACTGTACCCCACCCTCTTCACAAAGCTCTCCATACTGCTTAAACAGTGTGGGTACGGTATAGCCCATAAATCCTAGCTCTTCTTTGAGTGTTCGCATATCTGCTCTGTAGTCATCACCACAAAACACATTTTCACAGTGTTCGTCTATCCATTTTGTTGTCTTATAAGGTGTTTTATGTGTGACTATATTTTTATTTTGATTAAAATAGTGTTGGTAAAAGTAGATCATTAACCCTTGTGCTTTTGCATTGAAGCTGTCACTAAGACTTACTGCCCCAAAAAGATACTGAATCTCTGGACGTGTTTGAACATAAGCCCCTACCCCCTGCCAAAGATAATCAAGTGCTCTTGAATTCCAATATTTTGGCTGCACAAAACTTCTCCCCAACTCTATGCCTCTTTCCAAATACGGTTCAAACTTTTCATCAAAGTTAAAAAGGGTACTGGTATACAACCCTTCCAAATCAAAATCAGCCAATATTTCACTACACACTCCCAAACGATAAGCACCTGCGATCTCAAGTGCTTCATCATCCCAAATGATGAGATGTTTATAGTAAAAATCATAGCCATCAATGTCACGCTTTTTGCCCGAACCTTCACCCACATGCCGAAAAGAAATCTCACGTAATCTTCCTATCTCTTTGATCACACAGTTTTCCATAACAGACTCGTAAACTATGATATGTTTTCCGTCACTTGTTTTTCCAAGCTCTGTCCCATTTTTTAACGCCGCTTTGAGTTCACGTCTCTCTTCTGGTACCGAAATCTCATTTTGTGTAGCAAATATGGGCTTATGATTTTTTGCTATTTTATACAAGTGTTTTCTAAGGAGTTTGACTGTTTCATTGTTTGAAAGATTGGGAAGATGATAGGCTTCAAAAGGAATGGATTTCCCTATCTTAAAATCGATGGTCTTGCCTTTTGCTTTAAACATTTCATGAGGAAGTGTTGCTGTAGCCAAAGAACGGTTAATCATAGAGAGAAGATAAAAGTTCTTAGAGTTTTTTGCCTGAATGTAAATAGGAAGTATGGGGGCATGCATCTTTGTCGCTATCTTTAAAAAACCTCTTTTCCATGGTGTGTCTCTGATACCATTTGGTTTAGCACGGCTGACTTCACCTGAAGGGAACATGATAACAACCTTCTCTTCTTCCAATGCTTTATAAATACTCTTCACCGTCTCTTTATCCATTTTCCCGTTAATGTTATCTACAGGAATAATAATATCTTTGAGGTTTTCAAACTGATACAAAAAAGAGTTCGCCACGATCTTAATATCTTTACGTACATCTTTAAGCAAGTGCAACAGTGCCATAGCATCTAAAGCACCCAAAGGATGATTTGCTATAATAACTGTACGTCCGTACGCAGGAATACGTGCCAGTTCATTGGTCTTCAATCCTATAGAAATATCAAAATAATCTACGATAGATTCTACATAAGAAAAAGTATCTTTATGTGCATTATCATCCATAAAAGTATTGATCTGAGTTTCATGAAAAAGTTTTTTCATCGTAGAGAATAATACTCTTTTTGCAAGATCAGGAAATGTTTCTAGTGTAGGATAATGATGTACCATGTAGTTTTCTACACTTAAGTGCATTAGGCTATCCTATAGGTGTAGTTGATCTCATCCACCAGATACTCATGGACTATTTTAACTTTTTGATGCGTATGGAACAATGCCTCTACGATATCCCACTCTTCATAAATAACTTCTAATGATTCTTCTTCACTAAGGCTAAATGTTTTTGAAATCTTTTTTGCCAGTTTGGCTATTTTTTTATCTGAGAGGTACATCTCATCTTTTTCTTTCTGTTTCTTCTTCACTTTCTGCTTCATAGTACACTCCATTAAATTAATATGAGAGTATAAAGTCCAAAGATAACAGTTCGGTAACTAAGTGATAACATTTTTATAACAAGAAGGGCATCTCCGTAGTATGTATTAAAGGGGAGATATATAGAGTATGAAAAGATGACAAGAACAAAATCGTTACTGATTCTAAGAAGAGATGCCCGAAGATATTTTATACCAATTTGGTTTCAAATTGGTAACATTTAATGTTGCATCTAACTAAAACTAGGGGAAATATAATGAAAGACTTAACACTCTCACTTATATCTACATTGGCTATGAGTACATCAGTAATGGCAAAATCATATCCTGCTTATGGTTCTATTAAGATCAGGAACAGGATATATCCTAGGTATAGGCTATGTAAAAACCATACTTAAAACCCAATTCTAATCTTTTTATGGTATTTTTATATAAAATATTAGCTAAACTTCTAAGTAAAAATACACATAAAGATTAACACATGAATGATGGTCAAGAGTATATAAACGTTGCAAACAAACTAAAAGAAGCACTAAGCAAAGAGCTATTTGGTCAAGATAGAGCCATAGATGCTATTGCCAATAGTATCAAAAGCAATATCATTACAAACAAAAATGCACCCAAGGCTACCTATCTCTTCTTAGGTTCACCTGCAACAGGTAAGACATACCTTGCCGAACTGATGACCAAAACACTCAGTGACTACGAGATCAGAAACTTTGACATGACCCAATACCATGAACAAAATGGTGGGGAACTGTATGGGTATCCAAAAGGCTGGTCAGGCTATAGCGTGGGGCAACTTACAGGTTTTGTGCATGACCATCCAAAATCCATCATCGTGCTTGATGCATTTGAAAAAGCAGACAATGTCATACAAACCAATCTGCTTTCCATTTTTGAGGGTGGAACGATGAGAGATGCCTGTGGTTGGGACAAGGTGACCGACCAGCCATGTAATGATGCAGAAGATAGAGTGTACAGCGAGGACAATGCCATCTTTACCATTGACTTTAGAGAAACTATCTTTATCATCACCTCTAGTTTGGGGGAAGAATTGTATTCCGATACTAAGTTTATCAAACTCATAGATGATGATTATATCCAAGCTGAGTCTATGATACTCGAAGCACTCAAAAGAGAAGAAAAAGTAAATACCAAAACAGGCGGATTACAAAAAGCAATCATTCCTGAGTTGATTTCACGATTTTCACAAGCGACCATTGTTTTATTCAATAAATTAAACTACCCTGCCTATGAAGCCATAGGTGAAAAAGCTTTTTTAGAATATGAAAAAATCTTTAATGACAAATATGACCTCGACCTTCAAATAGATACAAACTTTAACAACTTCCTCAAAACACAAATACTGCTTTTTGCACCAGAACTTGATGCAAGACGACTCAAAAATAAAATAGGTGAAAACTTTTTTACCAAAGTAACAGACTTCCTTATTACCCTAGGCAATGATGCTTTTGCCTATCAAGATATACACATATCACTTTCAAAAGAATGTGTTGATTTCATCAATGAACATTTACTTCCACTCATAAAAGACGAGAAACTGGTAAAAGAACTTTTTAGAAAAAACATTAAATTAGAACTTGATGATGGTTTTAGCGTAAAAGATTCTGTTATTACTTATACAGTAAAAGAGTGCAGGTTCAAACAAGTAAAACGCATCAAAGATTTTTCTGAAGATGGTTTGGTCTTTGATATACCCGATGTCTCATTTGATGACATTGCAGGGCATACCAATGCAAAGACAAGACTTTCAGAAGTCATCAAGTTTTTAAAAGAACCCAAACTACTCAAAGAATTTGACGTGCAACCCCCCAAAGGGATGCTCCTTTATGGACCTCCAGGAACAGGAAAAACACTTTTGGCAAAAGCATTTTCAGCAGAAGCAGAGTTGCCTTTTATTTCTATTACAGGTGTGGAGCTTTTACAACTTGATAAAATCAAGAAAGTGTTTAAAAAGGCCAAAGAGTATGCCCCCTCTATCATCTTCATAGATGAGATAGATACCATTGGTATACGTGAAAAAGGCAACAACCGTGAGGTCCAAATCAACAAATTTCTAGCTGAGATGGATGGCTTCTCAAATAAAGCAGATGAAAATGTGTTTATCATCGCTGCCACCAACTACAAAGAAAACATAGACCCAGCTATCATTAGACCAGGAAGAATTGAGATACACATCAAAGTAGACAACCTAGACAAAGATGCTCGAAAATACTTTATAGATAAGATTATCCGAACCAAACCCACATCTGGCAAATTTAATATGCACAAGCTTTTGACATACACCGCAGGTCTTACAGGTGCACAACTAGAACTTGTGAGTAAAGAAGCATCATTTTATTGTATCAGACACACTTTAGCCCATATCACGCAAGACATCTTAATCCAAGAGATCAACAAAGTGAAGTATGGCGAAAATACTTCAAATCATACCAATGAAAAAGTCTTTCAAAAGGCGGCGATCAGAGAAGCGGCACACACCATTATCACGCATCTACTTATGCCTGAGGTAAAAATAAAACAAATTTCAGTCACACCACGAAACAATAAAAATGGATTTATCTCCAATAATTTTGATGGCCTTGAGACCAATATGACCATCGAAGACATAAAACATAGAATCTGTGTCTCCCTCGCAGGAAGAATAGCCCAAATAAAAGAATATGGCAGCATCATCGGTATGGATATGGAAGGCTCTCCCGATCTCCAACATGCCATCAATGATGCCTATATGACCATAGCCCACTATGGCATGGACAAAGAAGTCAGATATATCAATATAAAATCTAACCATCAAAAAACGTCAAAAGAAAAAGACAGTCAACATAGCGATAAAAAAGTGGATGAGGCCGTAGAAAGATGGATGAGTGAAGCCGAACAAAAAACCATTAAACTAGTCAATGACAACTGGAATAAAATTCAACAATTATCCATGCTTTTACTTGACAAAGAGATTATGTATGAAGATGAGCTAAAAGATATGGCGAATCTCTAAGTTATTTTAACCCGTTCTCAGCTTATTTACAGCTCTTGGAAGTGGTGACTTTAGTCCCACAGTTAGGTTTTAATCTGATAAAAACTGTTGTAATTATTGTTTGTGATTTTTATTTATATGGCCGGGAGAGGGAGATTCGAACTCCCGGAGGTGTGACCCTCACCGGTTTTCAAAACCGGCACATTCGACCACTCTGACATCTCCCGACATTTTGTAGAATAGTATTCTATCTAAAAAAGATAAAAACTAGTTTATATATGGAGGAGCCAACCAGACTCGAACTGGTGAATAGCAGATTTGCAATCTACGGCCTTACCAACTTGGCGATGGCTCCAAACATTATAGTATTAAATATGTGAATGGTGCCCGAGGCCGGACTTGAACCGGCACAGTCGCAATGACCGGGGGATTTTAAGTCCCCTGTGTCTACCAATTCCACCACTCGGGCATAAAAGGCACCATTTATTATTTTTTATGGAGCGGGCGAACGGGTTCGAACCGTCGACCCCAACCTTGGCAAGGTTATGCTCTACCGCTGAGCTACGCCCGCAAATCCATATCCGCTTTTAAAGTTTAATTTAAAATTGGAGTGCGATTATAGCTAAAAATTTTTTAAAGTAAAGAGATAATCACGGTTTTTTGATATAATCACTTAAATACTTAAAATATAAAGGTTTTATTATGAGAAGTAACGAGATAAAAGAGGGTTTTTCCAGAGCTCCACATAGAAGTTTGTTGCGTGCAACAGGTGTAAAAGATGAGGATTTTGAAAAACCTTTCATTGGTGTAGCCAACTCATTTATAGAGATTATTCCAGGGCATTTTTTTCTAAACAAAGTAGCAGAGATTATCAAAGAAGAGATCCGTGCAAATGGTTGTGTGCCTTTTGAATTTAACACTATAGGTGTGGATGATGGTATTGCTATGGGTCATGATGGTATGCTCTACTCCTTGCCTTCTCGTGAAATCATCGCTAACTCTATAGAAACGGTAATGAACGCACACAAGCTAGATGCGATGATAGCCATACCAAACTGTGACAAGATCGTTCCAGGGATGATTATGGGTGCGTTACGTGTCGATGTTCCTACTGTCTTTGTCTCTGGGGGGCCTATGGAGAAAGGCTATACGGAAGATGGTACGCCTATAGACCTTGCAACAGCATTTGAAGCTGTAGGTAAACATGAAGCAGGTGAGATGTCGGATGAAGAACTTCTTGATATCGAATGTAACGCTTGTCCTAGTGGTGGGTCATGTTCTGGTATGTTTACCGCAAACTCTATGAACACACTTATGGAGGCTATGGGTATTGCCCTTCCTGGTAATGGTACCATCTTGGCATTGACACCTGCAAGAACGGCACTCTACAAACAAGCTGCACGTCGTATATGTGAGATAGCCAAACTTGAAGTAGCAGAGCAAGAAAAATACCGTATGAAAAATATCTTAAATGAAAATGCCGTACGGAATGCCTTCGCTGTAGATATGGCAATGGGTGGAAGCTCAAATACTGTACTACATATGTTAGCCATTGCAAAAGAAGCAGATGTAGACTTTAAGTTAAGTGATATTAATGCTATTTCAAAACGTGTTTCACACATCGCTAAGATCTCTCCCTCTCTTTCTACTGTACATATGGAAGACATCGATAAAGCAGGTGGCGTGAATGCCGTGATGCATGAGATGATGAAACGTGGTGACAATATTTTGTTTGATAACCTTGCTATTACAGGGGAAACACTCTATGAAAAAGTGAAAGATGCAAAAATTCTTGACACCGACATCATTCACACCATTGATAATGCTTACTCTGAGGTAGGTGGACTTGCCATTCTCTATGGTAACTTAGCAGAAGAAGGTGCTGTGATTAAAACCGCAGGTATTACAGGAGAGAGAGTCTTTACTGGTACTGCTGTATGTTACAACTCACAAGATGAATGTATAGAAGGTATCTTAGCAGGTGAGGTAAAGGCTGGAAATGTTGTGGTCATCCGTTATGAAGGTCCTCGTGGTGGTCCAGGTATGCAAGAAATGCTCAGTCCTACTTCACTCATTATGGGTATGGGACTAGGTGCTTCTGTGGCACTAATAACAGACGGTAGATTCTCAGGAGCTACAAGAGGAGCAAGCATAGGACATGTAAGTCCAGAAGCTGCTGAAGGTGGTCTTATAGGATTACTTGAAAATGGTGACGAGATACACATTGACGTAGACCAATACATCTTACAGGCAAACCTTAGTGATGAGGTCATCGTAAAACGAAGAGAGAACTTTACACCTCTTGTAAAACCACTTACAAGTAAATGGCTAAAACAATACAGAGCCTTGGTAACCAATGCAAGTTCTGGTGCAGTACTTTACGCAGAATAAGTGTACATATCTTTTTATCTGCTCATTAGTTATAGAGGTCGTCTAGCACCTCTATAGCGTTGTCCGTAAAACTTACTTAAACTTGACACAACTACTTTCTTTTGTGCAGAACTGGCATGTATAAATTTATTATTCCCAAGATAGATACCTACATGGTTCACATATCCCTTACGTCTTTTAGAAGTATCAAAAAAGATAAGGTCACCCTTTTTCAAATTTTTTCTCTTCACATACTTACCATGCTTTGATTGGTTAATAGAAGTTCGAGGTATAGATATTCCATTTTTTCCATAAACATACTTGGTAAAGCTAGAGCAGTCATAAGTATTTTTAGTACCACTGGCTCCCCATACATATTTTTTACCCAGTTTCTTTTTTGCATCTTTTGTAATTTTCCTACATTTTTTCGCATCTACTTTTTTACTTCCTGAAAAGATACTAGCCAAACTAAGGGTATTTGATTTTTTTGTTTTTTTGTTTTTTTGTTTTAGGCTCACTGAATCTAAATTAGAAATAGATGCAAGCAACTTTTTCTTTGCAGATTTTTTTCTTTTTAAATTTCTTCTTTTTAGCTACTTTATAAGTCTTTTTAGGGGTTTTAGCTTTACGAACTACTTTTAAAGGCTTTTTCTTCTTTTCTACAACCTCTGCAACATAAGTATTTTTTGGTACTTCTATCACTCTTCCTATTTTGAGAATATCACCTTTTACAAGTCCATTGGCTTTACGTACTTCTTCTACTGTTGTACTATATTTACGTGCAACAGTAAAAAGTGTTTCCCCATTTTCTATACTATGTTTCGCCATAAGTACCGGGGGTTTTACCTTTATTTTTGCAACATACGTATCTTTAGGTACCTTTAGAATCCTACCTATTTTGAGTACCTCACCTTTTTTAAGTCCATTGGTTTTACGTACTTCTTCTATCGTAGTATGGTATTTATGTGCAACAGTAAAAAGTGTTTCTCCATTTTCAATACTATGTTCCACCATCACTAGAGCAGAAGTATTTGCCTTCTTCTTTGCAATATAAGTATCTGTAGGTACTTTTAGCACTCTTCCTATTTTGAGGGTTTCTCCCTTTACAAGTCCATTGGCTTTACGGACTTCCTCTATCGTAGTATGATTTTCATGGGCTACAGTATAGAGTGTCTCTCCACTTTTTATTTTATGTTCTATGGTTTTACTCTTTGCCTGAAGAGGTCCCAGTAGAACAAAAAAAGAAAATAATGAGGTGTAAATTTTATTCATTTATGTATTTCCTCCTTTTAAACAATTAAATTATTTAATTATAACACGATACGATTAACAAATAACAAATGGTCACGAACAATCTCTTACATATTACTAAATACTTACCCAAAGAAATGTTTTTTAGTTCCTCTACAATAGTATCTGCCACTCTAAACGCATTGGCATAAATAGTCCAAGTATAGGCTACAGAACCGCCTGTGGGCATAAAACTTGCATCGGCAACAAACAAGTTTTTAACATCATGTGATCTGCAATATTTATTGAGTACAGAGGTTTTAGGGTCATCACCAAAACGACATCCTCCAGCTACTAGGTTTTGAGGTGGGGCAGAAGATACGCCTGAATAGATGTTCTTTGCACCCATTTCTTCAAGTATTTTTTCACACTTCTCAGCGATGTACTTGCCTACTTTCACATCTTGAGGATGCCCTTCTACCCGTAACTTTCCAACAGGCATGCCGTATTTGTCTTTATGTGTAGGATCCAAAGCAACAAAACAGTCATCATTGGGAAGCCAATCATTAAAGATTTCAAAACGTATATTTTTTTGTTCAGAAAAACGTTTTACGATACGGTCTCCTAGTGCTTTCCCCCAAAGAAGTTTGCCGTTTTCATAGCCATTTTTACGTGCGCGGGTAATGATATTTTGATGTTCAAACATGAACTCTACTGAGCCACCTTTAAATTTACCATCCCACCAATGGTCTATAAAGTACCAGTCCAAAACCGAACGATTTACAAAAAGTCCTGTGGTCATCAAGTCATCAAACTTGATCTCTTTTAGAGAATCTTTGTGTAGTTCTCCCTGCCCAGAACCTCCTCCTGAGAAAATTAAATTTTTTCCTAACTCTCCAGAACTATTACCTAGCCCATCAGGATGGTGATTATTGGCTGAATTTAGTAAAAGTCTTGCACTCTCATGTGCCTGTGCTGCCACAACAAACATTTTGCCTTCTATCTTTTTCTCTTTCCCCGTAATCGTGTCTACCACAACAGCATAATCTACTTTGTCTTTTAGGGAAGTATGTAAAGATTTTACATGGGTATTGGTAAGTAGCGTAAGATTCCCTGTGGCAAGTGCTGGTTTCAAAAGTGCTTCACGAGAGCTACCCTTTGCTCCCGAACTACAACCATAACTTCCACAAAGGTTCGAATAATAACAAGCATCTCGCCCTGCTTTATCTTTAGAAAGAACAGCCCTTGGTGTTACAAGAGGTGTAATGTCAAGTGCTTTACAGCTTTTGTCAAGAAGCTTTACGACAGCATTTTCTTTGGTGGGTGCTTGCGTAAAGTTTGGCGTACTGCGAGGGGGTTCAAAAGGATGTTCTTCATAATGTCCAGAGATACCTACCAACTCTTCTGCCAAAGCATAATACGGTTCCAATTCACTATAGGTAATGGGCCAATCAACTACATTTGCACCCTTAATCTCTCCATATTTACTTTTAAGTCTAAAATCATCTGGATGCAAACGATGTAACATCCCCGACATAAAATTGGATGAACCACCCACGATATTGCCATTCCAAAAGCTCCATCCCGATTCATAGGTAGGCGTAGCAATCCATTTACCCTCCACTTTCTCCTCTATCGTATGGTATTCATCAAACAAAGAAGGAGTCACAAGATCCCGTCTACAATACGCCAATTCGTCTTTGCTAAATTCTTCACGCTTCATTAGGCGACCTTTTTCTAGCACTGCGACTTTGTACCCTGCTTTGCATAAAGTATATGCCACCGCACCACCACTAGCTCCCGAACCGATAATCACTACATCATACATATATCATACCCCCATGTACTTTGTCTTAGGTCGAGGAAAGCCTCCAAAAGCACCCAAGGCTTTCCATCCCTCTTCTTTTATATTCGATCCATAAATAGGATCACAGAATAGTCCTTCCATCGTCAATGTCAAAATACGAGAGAGCCAATTACGCCCGTAATTCGTTTCTTCATAGGCACGCAAAGCCTTTTCTTTCTTATGCGTTGTCATAGATACAAATTGACCCTTTTCACGCGTATGCAACTCTTTGGCACCCTCAAGCACAAAAGCTTTTATATCTCTATCATAGCTTTTATGGGTGATAGTTTCAAATACAAACTCTGTCACATGCATAGAAACGGCGGAAGGTAACTTACTCCCTTCGGGAAACATATGTTTTTGTACTGCAAAAAGCGTTGCTTCTATAGTGTTAAATTCATCTTTAAATTCTTTTTCAGAAACGCTCATCTCTTTGGCTGGGATGTACGTGGAGAGTCCAAGCAAAGAACCCAAAATAAGAAATTGTCTTCGTTTTATCATCTGAATATATACCTTTTATGGGGTGATTACTAAGCGTAGTATAGTCACTCTTTGTGTACTTTAAGTGTAAGATATCTCTATATTAGCAAGGATAGGCTACCGATACTAAGCTTGAGAAGATATGTAGCTGTGGTGATACAATGCACAAGATTAAAGAACTTGTATCAGAACAATACGATATAGTACCTGCAAAATTTCAAGTCATACAAAACGTTAGATTCGTATATGGTTGTAGATGTGGAGAGAAACCAAGCACAACAGCATTGAGCACCATTTATCCTCCCAAAGACACAAGTAACCGCTTCATTCTTAGCAACTATTGCTGTACAAAAGTTTGAAGATGCATTGCCACTGTACAGACAAGCTAAAATTTATAAAAATAGATTTGGTGGCTCCATTCAATGATACGACACTCTCTAATTGGATGATAAAAGCTTCTGAAAAACTAAAACATTTTAAAGAAAAACTCAAAGAGAGACTCCTAGAGAATGAATATATACAAGCAGATGAGACGACACTTCAAGTAGTGAATGCACACAAAGGCAAAGCAACAAAAAATCCTATATATGGCTAGGTGTAGGAATGGATAAATATAAAATTGTCTATATGCACTATGCCAATAACAGGAGTGCAGTGGCAGCGACCGCACTCCTCGAGGGCTTTAGTGGTTTTCTACAAACAGATGGATACGTTGGATATAATGATGTGGTCAAGACAAATGATATGACACATCTAGCTTGCTACCACGCTAGACGAAAGTTTGCAGATATAGTCAAATCAGGAGTCAGTGACCCACAAAGTAAGAGTTATGCACAAGAAGCCATAACACTCATACAGAAACTCTATAAAATAGAAAAAGAGATAAAAGATGATCCTCCTGATAAAAAGTTAATTATCAGAAAAGAGAAATCTCAACCTATCATCAACACTATAAGAGAATGGATTAACACAAAGTTCTATAAAGCACAAGAACTTGGTGGTGCTATTGCTAAAGCATTTGTGTATCTCAATAATCAATTTCCTAAGCTAAAAGTCTATCTTACTGATGGAAGACTCAATATTGATAATAATGGAGCAGAAAACCATATAAGACCTATGGTACTTGGTAGAAAGAATTGGTTACTTTTACATACTATCTTTCAACCTTTCATTAGGGGGTATATTATTCTTTTTGGGTGTTTTCAATACAATAAAAAATATCACCAAAATCAAACCATACGCAGCATAATAATAAATATTTTCACCTTGTGGCATTAGCTCACCTCCATAATTTTATCTTGACTTTTAACGATAGCCAAATTTTTCTCAATGTTTTTAACATCACTTGTATCCGTGATAATGATAGGGGTGACAATATCTTTTGCATGTTCACGTATATACGCTAAATCAACTTCAATGATAGCATCACCAACTTTCACTTCATCTCCCTCATTTGCAATACGGGTAAAACCTTTTCCCGCAAGTGCAACCGTATCTAAGCCGATATGCACCATCACTTCTAAGTCCTTGATGCTCTTAATACTATAGGCATGGTTGCTAGAAAATATCTTTGATACCACACCATCAATAGGGGCAGTAAATATATTAGATAGTGGGATGATTGCCACACCATCTCCTACCATTTTTTGTGAAAAAACTTCATCAGGTACAGATTCTAGGGCTACAATCTGACCATCTACAGGAGCATAAACAGCTCTTACTTTACGTTTTAAAAATCCGAACATTTACTTACCTTCTATCTTTTATTTTGAGTCAAATATTTTTCTATTTCATTTTGTAACTTTTTCCAATTTTTTTGATAAAGGAAGTCATATTCTATGAGATATATTTTTTGTCCCATAGATATAAATTGGAGTAATTCCGTGAGTAGTTTAATCATCTCTCCAGCATGGATATTTTCATACAATGGAAGTGTAGATTGACAAAATTCTTCCAACGCACGATACTCTTGCGCATATACCATCTTAGAAAATACTTCCAACGTCTCTTCTAGCATATCCATAGTCTCTTTCAATATTTCCCGATACAGTAGCTCATTTTCAGCTTCTTTTAGTCCTTTGTCAATATCTAATATATTTGTATTAAAATCAAACTTTACTTGTGTTGACAGCAATCTTTGTGTTCGTATTTCAGGTGTAACCACTAAAAATCTTTTCAAGGCACGATACACTTCTTCCGTTGTAATCGGTTTTGCGATAGAAGCATTCATCCCTGCAAGTTGCATCTCTCTTAATTCATGCGTAAAAGCCATTGAAGAGATAGAAACAATGGGAATATTATTCCATTTCTTCTTTTTACGTATATGTCTAGTCATAGTCAGTCCATCCATCACTGGCATATTTATATCTGAGAATATAATATCTATCTCTTCTTTTTCAAGTAGCTCTAACATCTCTGCACCATTTCTCATACAGAAAAGAGTAACACCATCTATATTTAAAATATGTTTAATGATGCGTTGATCTATCTTACTATCTTCTACTATGGCAATATGTGCACCTTGATATTGCTCAAGATTATCTTCCAAATCCTTACCATATTTTTTGATTGCAAATGTTTTAGAATCAAAAATTTCCATATTGTTGATCCCTTTGACTGCTTTACTTTCAAGCATGAACATTTGATATAAAATCTCTTCTACATCACCAATAATCGTTGGGTTAAAAAGTTCTGCATGGGCAATAGTCTTTGCACGTTCAATTTTTTTCTTCTGATTCAAATAATTCATGCATAATAATAATTTTGAACTTACTGCTTTTATCTTCGTAGATATTTCTAAAAAAGTTTACATGTGTATGTCCAATATCTGACGATCTCAAAATAGCCATATCATACTTTTTCATATTTGGTTTCGTATTTTCAAAATCAGATAATTTCATATTTTCAATAGAAATACCAAATGTTTGAAAAATATATTGTGCTCTTTTAGTGTCATATTCATCCTGCCCGATAAATAAAGCTTTTTTCCCATCTAAAGATTTTCTCAATTCATCTTGATTATTTCTCTTGTCTTTATCTACATAATAAGGTATAGTAAAACTATAATGATTCCCAGTCCTTTTACTGCTTTTTACTTCTATGGATCCCCGACATAGCTTCCGCAATCTTTTTAGCTTTGATGAAAGTAAGTAAGTTTTGACGCATAGTACTCAATGTCCGATTGGCTTGCATATATTCTTTGACGCTTGCCTTGTCCATAAAACCATTTTTATTGATGATATCAAACACTATAAATTGATCTTTAACTTTTGAAATCTTTAGACTGATGCCCGAACCTGTACTAAGTTCAAGACTTTGTGTTAATAAAATTTCCAAAACCTGTTCTATATAATCATTGTCACCAACAATATATCGACCCACATCACTTTGCACATCAAAATAGAGCGTTTGTTTATTTTTTTGTAATATTGTTTTCAATTTATTTGTCAATATATGCAATAATCCACTAATTCTAAAAGGTTGATTTTCGATTTTGACCTTACGCATTTCAACTCTATATTGTTCCACAATATCTGCATTCGTTGTTTTCGTATAAAGCTCTGCTTTTAAGGGAGGGGGAGAGGTATCTTTTAAAAATCTTGAAAAACGCATCCCAAGTGATGGTTTTAACTTTAGCAACCATGGGAGTATCTGTGCTACTACTAAATGTTGTAAGACACCTTTTCTTCGTTGTTTCCATTTCTTAACAAGATTAAATTTCTCTACTACAATATAGACAAATAATAAAAGGTTCAAAAAAAACTGTCCGTAAACAAGGATTTCATACTCTGTAGAAGTACCCTCATGTGCATAAGTCCAGACTATTGACAGCATTAAAAGAATGATTACTTTCATATTATTTACTACTTTATAAGATTTTTTTGTTTAATAATTAAAATTATATCCAAAAATTAAAACTTCACACTATGTTAGCTCTTGTACTTCAATTCTCCTGCGACTATAGTATAGCGTATACAAAAGCTCTCGTCAAATATCACTATATCTGCATCATACCCTGCACATAGTTCACCTTTAAGGATAGCTAGTTTTTGTGCAGGAGCTTTCGTCACACTATAAACAGCTTCTATCATATTCATGGAAGTATGGTTGAGCATATTGCGTAATGCTTCATTCATCTTTAGTACCGAGCCTGCCAATGTACCATCTTCTAAGACTGCTTTCCCCTCAGATACCTCAACTTTTCGTCCACCTAGATCATAAGTTCCACACTTCATACATCCCGCACGCATCGCATCGGTAATAAGTATAAGTTTATTTTTTTTAATCTTTTGTACCAATTCTAGGGTTGAAGGATGCGTATGCACTAAATCAGCAATCATATCACAGGTGACATCTGCATCCAACACTGCTCCCACAATACCTGGTTTTCTATGATGGTAAGGACTCATAGCATTAAACAAGTGTGTTGCATGTGACACACCCCAAGCAAAACTTTCTTTACACTTTTCATAAGACGCATTAGAATGACCAATGCTTAAAATGATATGAGGATACTCTTTTGTCAGAGTACTTAACAAATGCTTCCCCACCATCAACCTCAGGTGCCAAGGTAATCATTTTGATTTCTTGCATATAATTTTTAATCAAATTTAGGGTTGGTTTTTCTATATAGTGTTGATCTTGCGCGCCATGTTTACTTGCATTGATAAAAGGTCCTTCAAGATGAATACCGAGTATATTCGCCCCTGTGACTTGCCTTCCATGTTTTTGAATATTTTGCAAAGCCTTATCAATCGCTTCCTCTGACATTGTCATCGTTGTAGCAAGGAATGAGGTTGTTCCTGTTTCTAAAAGAATGGAAGAGATGCGTTCCAGTGCTTGGGGTGTTGCATCCATTACATCTGCATCCCCCGAACCATGGATATGCAGGTCTATAAACCCTGGACAAACATAGCAACCCTTAGCATCTATAATCTCCATACCTCTCAAATCATTTTTATCAGAAATCTCTATGATATGCTTGTCAAAGAAAAGTGTTTTTCCTTCAATAATTTCGACATCTGTTATGATCTTTGCATTGATAATAGCTTTAATATTTTCCCCCTTACGCGTCTTGTATCTTCTCTTTAAGCACACGCTTTAATACTTTCCCTGTTGCATTTTTAGGAAGTTCTTTAATGAGATGAATCTGTTTTGGTATTTTATAATTTGCCAAAGACTCTTTCATATACTTTTTTAATCCTGCTTCATCAAGTGTATATACACCTTCTTTAAGTTCGATATATACAATAGGTACTTCACCACTTCTTTCATCCACTATGCCTATCACCGCAGAAGCAGAAACACCCTCAAAAACGTCTATGATTTCTTCTATCTCTCGTGGGTAGATATTCATCCCTTTAGAGATAATAAGATCTTTTTTTCTGTCTACTATAAACAAGAAACCTTCATCGTCCATGTAACCCATGTCTCCTGTAAGTAACCAACCATTGATGATAGTCTCTTCCGTAGCAGTCGGACGACCTAGATACCCTTGCATCACATTGTCACCTTTGACAATAATATCACCGATTATTCCGTACTCCACTTCATTCATGTCTGCATCAACTACTTTCATTTCATAGCTATCTAACGCCGTGCCTACAGATCCTGCCTTTTGTTTTTCAAAGGTATTCATACACACCGCAGGACTGGCTTCACTCAAACCATAACCCTCTAGTAGTGTGGCTCTTTTAAACTTCTTTGACATCGCTTCAAGTGTTTTAGGTTGTAGTGCTGCTGCACCAGAGATGAAAGCTCTAATAGAATTGAACCACATGAAATACCAAGGTAGTTTAGCCTTTGCCAATGCATGGTATACATCAGGAATACCAAAAAATATCGTTACACGTTTGGTTAACGTTTGCTTGAAGATATTGGAGAAGGGTTGTATAGATTTGATAATGACAATACTCATGCCTACTTGCATAGGTAGCATCACACCTATAGTAAATGTAAAAGAGTGAAACATTGGTAAAAACACAATGGCTCTGTCTTTGGGTATCAATTTGATAGTCATCGCACCCGAACGTCCATTTGAAAAAATGTTTTTATAGCTCAACATTGCACCTTTGGGTTTACCTGTCGTCCCCGAAGTATAAATGATAACTGCCGTATCTTCTAGCTCTGTAACCCGATGCTCCACAGAAGTTTTTGTATCTAAAGCCACATCAAAAGAATGATGTTGCTCTCCTTTGGTTACATTCTCACCTTCCCATACAATACAGTGGCATAGTGAACGGGCCTTACTAGCATTGACCACTTTAGCATGTACAACAGAAGCCATAAGTATAGTAGCTCCACTGTCTTCCAAAATATATGTCAGTTCATCTTCTTTCAAAAAGGTGTTGATTGGCACAACCATAGCACCTAATTTAGAAGCAGCAAAAATACTATAGATAAACTCAGGAGAATTACGTAAAAAAAACGCCACCTTATCGCCTTTGTTTACTCCTAGTCCTGACAAATAGGCTGCAAGTTTATCCACAGCCTCCAAAATCTCTCCATAAGTGATTTTATCCTTATCTACAAAAAGTGCTACTTTTTTACTATGTGTTTTTGCCTGAGAAGTGATGAGTTCATAAAAGTTATTAAATGGGTATTCCATCTTAGAACCTATAGGAGAGACCAACAGTAGCTAAAATAGCACCACCATCTGTAAATTTACCAACGATACCATTTTCATTTTCACCTAATGCCAGTGTACGACTCTCTTTCTTATCATATAAAATAGCCATACCCCAACTTATCTCATTGGTTTGTTGATACTTAAATCCTCCAGAAAAGATTTGTGCATCACTGTCTGGCAATTCATAGCTCAGTGTTTTTACAGGGACAGGTGTTTCATCATAGGCATATCCACCCATAAGTGTCAATCTATCATTCAAGATATACGTTACACCAAGTCTATAGGTATTGGTATCTACCCAATCTTTCGCCTTAGGATCATCAAAAGATCCAACCAATCCAGGCTGTATAGCTGAAGCATACTCAAAATCCAAATTCTCATAGCTTGACCAAAAGGTACGCTCATACACAAATTCTACAGTCACTCTATCGTCCCATGTTTTACTCACACCGATATTGAGTGCCGCAGGAATAGGCACCGATACAGATGCACTGTATTGTTGCCCAACCTTTCCAAGATAGAGATTGGCTTCTCCCTCTTCATCAAGATCAATATTAGATCTATACGTAACGCCTACTGCAATATCTGATGTAGGTCTCCATGCCAAGGCAAGG
The DNA here is from genome assembly GCA_030949725.1 of Sulfurovum sp. Lineage (GTDB taxonomy): Bacteria > Campylobacterota > Campylobacteria > Campylobacterales > Sulfurovaceae > Sulfurovum. The sequence continues at coordinate 73,675 of JAUZSE010000024.1, forward strand.
TTATACCCCAGTGCTAACGTATCCCCCTCCATTTCTCTCTTGTACGGAACACCAAGGTCGCTACCATCGCTATACACCTTACCCATACTATACACTAAACGTAATCCACCACCTACACTAAACTTCTCATTTACCTTGTAAGACACGACAGGGTTTAGTTCAACATTTTGAAGGGTAAACTCTTCTGCAAATGTTTTTTGAACTGGACTTTCCCAACGTTTGGTAAGTCCAGCAGGTGCGACCATACTGACACCATAACGCCACTTACCTATCGCTGGTGCAACATAATGGAAATAAGGAATAGGAAGGTTTTCAGTTTCTGAATTTCCAGAAGCAGGTACCCCACCTATACCTGAAAGATATTGTACTCCAGCGAAAGTATTTTCAGGTAAATGTGCCAAAGTGATTCCACTCTCAATATAACTTAGCCCAGAATCTAAAAAACTCATATTTGCGGGGTTAAAATACGCAGTATCTGCATCTGTTGTATGTGCAACATATGCTGCACCTAAAGCCATAGAATTGAGTGATTGTTCAGGTATTTTATACCCACCTGCAACAAGGATTCCACTTGTAAGTGCTGATACTGTAATTATTTTTTGTATCGGTGTCATTTTCATCTCCTAGTATCCAATAGTTGCTGCTCTAGTCTGAGCAAATATTTTTGTCGTGATATTGTATGCCATCGCTGCACACTCTGCATGCCCTAAAGGATCAGACAATCCTAAAGTTGCCTCTACAGGTACTATGCTCACATCTGCTGCACCATAGGCATTCATAGTCGCCTCTGCGATTTGTGCTATACCAAAAGGAATCACATCATCACCTTCACAGTGTACAAGTTTAACAGTCGTTTGTGGTCCCCAAGTATGTACATTGTTTTCTAACACAGCCTGTCTAAACCAGTGATTAGGATTTGTAAAAAACTGATTGATAAAGACTGGGTTAAAGAGTCCATCTTCTCCTGTTGTCACAGTAGTGAGTTCAGCATCAATAGCAACACGCGTGTAAGACCCATCAAACAAAGTTTCAAGTTTTGAGGCATAGGGTTCATTGATTACAGAAGCAAGTTCTTCATCATAAGCAAGGGCATACGAATACCCCACATTAGCCAAAAATGAAGGAACAGAAAGTGTAGCTTGAGTGAATATACCAAACGCTGTACGATTCACATCATACGGTCCTGCCATAGGGGCAGCCATAGTGACATCCATGCTTCCCTCCATCTCAATTCTTTCCAAGGTAGCTAAGGCTGTATATCCACCCTCACTGTACCCTGTAAGGAAAAGTTGTCCATTAAGATTGATGTCATTATTCAAAGCAAAAACCTGTGCCGCCTTGATGAAATCAACCGTTGTATTTACAAGAGATTTTTTCAACATAAAAGGATGATGATGGTCTGATGAATCACCAAAACCAATATAATCAGCCTGAAGTGTAACAAACCCACCCAATGAAGTGAATACAATAGGAGAACCGTCTGCCCCATTCGTATGCTTCGCAATAGCTGTAGGTGCTTCAGTATCAGCGAAAATAGTCCCATGACTGTCACTGACCATTGACAGTCCTAGCCCAGCCACAACCTCTGAAGGTAAACCCGTAGGTACTACCATCAGTCCTGAAACCTCTACGCTGTTTCCTTCTTCATCTGTCGTAGTATATGGAATCTTATACCCTTTGTATCCATAAACCGTTGTTGTTGCATCAATGCCTGCTACAGCAGCAGCAATCAGTCCACTCTTAATCACATCCCCACTTAAATCCACAACAACCTCTCCACCTTTAACGACCTCATTTACAGGCTTATCTAAGTCTCCACACCCAACGATAAACCATACGGGTATTACCCATGCCAATCTCAACATTCTTTTCATCATTTGTCCTTTTTGATTCTTATAAGTATTGTATTGATTGTATCACGGAAAATGATTGCATTGTTTAAAACATTATAATGTATATTATATTTATTTTCTTTTACAATTTTTTGGGTAAAGCCGTGACTACTTTTCGTTAATCCTAGCCCATCAAAAATTACTTTTCCCCTAAAAATATCATCAAGTATCTCATTAGGATACAATGCACTTAATACTGCTTTATTGAAGCTTTTTTTGCCCATACACTCAAAAAGGCTCATACATATATTACTCTTCGAAATCTTTAAAACCATCAAAGCTTGTCCATTTCCATAAATCTCAGCTTTAACCTCTTCTCTATTTTCATAGATAAACCCCATGTCTGCATACTTAAATGTCGGTGTTTTAAAGACAATCAGTGCCGTATTTTGTTTCACGTACTCTTTTGATACACACCCACTCAATAGTAAGCTTAGAGTAAAAAATAAAACTATTTTCAAGCTATTCATGCTTTTTCTCCTATTTTTATCTAAATTATACACTATTTAAGAGATTTTTAAGCCCCACAGTTCTATAATGCCATCCACAAGTTGCGATGGCCCCATCGTCTAGCGGTTAGGATCCATGGTTTTCATCCATGTTACAGGAGTTCAATTCTCCTTGGGGTCACCATATTCAACTTGTAACTTTTTATTATTTAGTGACCCCATCGTCTAGCGGTTAGGATCCATGGTTTTCATCCATGTTACAGGAGTTCAATTCTCCTTGGGGTCACCACTTATCACTCCAACAATTTTCTCCCTTTTATTTCTATATTTATATGGTACACTTATGTTTAATCTATAATTTGAATACATTGGAGAATACTATGAAAAATATTTTGCTACTTACCCTTGTTAGCACACTGGGATTTTCTGCCCAACCTAAACAGACCACATATATGTGTACATTTGATTCTTATGCCACAGCAAAAGGCTCTTTTGATAAAGGTACGATGAAATTTAGTATCATCACGCAGGATGATGCAGGTACCTTTACCATAAAGAGAAGTTCTGGAGATACACAGGGTAAGACAATCAAAGGAGACAATGGTCTCTCTTTTGTGGAGATCAGTAAACGTGGGAATATTACCACAACTTCGATGACCAGACTCCCCCCTCTTGAAAATGAACAAAAAGCAGTACACAGTCAGAATATATTGTTGGGGGATAAGATTATCGCAAGTCAGCACTATGGAAGCTGTCAATTTGTAAGTCCAGAACAAACCAAAAAACGACATATTAGCATCTCAAAAATAAGACGACATGAGATTTATCAGAAACTAAACGTTGAGGCAGCTTTAAGAACCATGACTAAACAAGATGCCAAGTACGTATATGCTGCCCTATCAGGTGTCTTCCCCTCTAGGCAAGAAATGGAAGCAGATTTGAGCATTGAAGGGATGACTATAATTTCTAAGATTATGGATGAGATGATGAACGTTAGATAAAAAAGGTATGACAAAAATGTCATACCCGCTATAGATAACTTCTATACTTTAGAAGTGAAAAACAAACCCTATTTTTGGGCCATACAAATCAAGCTTCTCAACGAGCCTTGTATCATCTTTTTCATAATGAATGTAACGGTACGTTGCCAAAACATCTCCCCAAGAAAATCGGTACCCAAGGCTTGCTTGTCCCTGCCACGTAAGGTCAGAGTCTCCAGCACCTACATCAAACATATATGGCACATACCAATTTTCACTAAGATTGATATGCCCTTTCATCCCAATAACACCATCATAAAGTTCAACAGAAGGTGAAATACTTCTATTGAGTTGATTAATGTATACAGATATATCTAACTCTAAAGAGAGGTATCTTAGCCCTGCTATGACATCTAAAGAAGCATTTTGCGTATCTATAAGATTATATCCACCATAGGTACTTAGCAGTAATGCTGTAAACTCTTGCTCTGAACCAGCAGTGATTGTTTTTCCAGTCAAGGGAACATCCCAAGAAGCATCTTGTTCATCTGACATCTTGAAGTAAATAGCATCTACAAGAAAAGACCATTTGTCTTTTCTTGCTTCATACGTCCCCATCAATACCATATCAATTTTATCTACAAATCCAGACTCTCCCTCTTTATCAGAATCATTAGGATCATTGGGATCACCAGGAATAGTATATTTTAATGTTCCATCAAAACTAGGTAGCCAACCATAAACAGAGAGACTATGTTGCCATCCATTATTTTCTTCTATAAGCATTGGGGCTACGACCGCATCTTCCGCTACTGGCACAATATCTCTAGCAGAAATCGCCAATGTACAGGTCAATAAAGCCCCTATTATTACTTTTGTCATTTTATTTTTCCTTTTTTATGATAATAAGTATATCATAAGTTATTTAGTTAGTTAAATAGTGGGGTAATCTCAAGGTTGTTATTGGTCAATGTTTCGGGATTTTCTATGCCATAAATTTTATATAGTGTTGAAGCGATACTCAGTGGTTCAAAAGTATAGGTATTTGGTTTTGGTTTGAGGTATAGTCTATTGTTTGAACCTGTATCGTCAAGGATGGTTTCACCTACAATACCTTGATGATTAAAATAATCTTTCCCACCTAAAACATAAAAGTTTTGGAGATTGCCATGGTCCCATCCTTGGGAATTGTTGAGATTGACATTACGTCCAAATTCACCAAAAACCATAATATTAATCGTCGTATCTTTCCCCTCTGCTCTTAAATGTGCCATAGCAGATTTGAGTGTAGCAAAAAGACTTTCTGAACGTGTGACATATTCACTGGCTTTATTGTGATCATCCCATCCTCCTAGACCTCCTGTACCAATAGTGATGACTTTAGTATCAGGATTATGAACCAATATTTTTACAGCTGTTTCTACTTTGTTGGAAAAGCGATTATTCAGAGGATAGGCATCCGTACCTAGGTCAGGTGTAACAACTGATGATAGTGTATGGATAAAGGTATCTAAAGAAGAACGACGTGTAAAGGCATCGGTAATTTTAGAGGCTTGATTGTGTTGCTGGGCTAGAGTATCCATTTGGGAGTGAAGGGCTGCATCAAAACCATTGATGGCATCATTATAATCAGGAATACTAGCCTCTACATCGCTATAATACCTCCGATCCCTACTGTAACGACCATAAGGATTATTGAGATTTTCATCCAATGCTACAGGTTTGAGATAGCTAGGGACAGGGCTAATACCATCTACATAGAAAGTAGACTCTCCCTCCAATGTCACAAAAGGCATGATAGAGTTTTGTGTGACTACATTATTGTCTTCTAGTATTCTAGCTAGGTTACTTAGGATCCCTGCGTTGCTATCATCAAAAGAACCTTTTTGGTTTTGTGCTACACAGGAACCATGTGCTTTATTCTTGCTGTCTTCACGTATGCTAGAATAACATGAACGAAATAGCGTCATATCTCCACTAGCCAACATACTTTCTATATGTGTGCCTCCAGCTTCTGCCCAACAATCATTGGTGGTTTTTGTGATTGTTCCGAAGTAGTCATAATCACTTTGAGAAAGAGGCATTATCTCGTCAAGATTGCTTAGGTTTGCTCCTAATTGACTGGCTCCTCCATATTGAAATATGATGATAGTTTGTGCTTGATTTGCATTATGTATACCTGTTGAAAATATAATTTCACTCAAGTTAAGTTCTTTAGAATAGCTAAAAGTAGGCAATAAAATAGCCCCACCCATAGCCAAAGATAATTTGATAAAGTTTCTTCTTTTCATGTTAATTTACCTTTCCAAATGTATAGGTTTCTGTAAGCCTAGAGAGATAGTCTAGTACAATAATAGCAATATTTCTTTTGTTGTCTTCCTGACGCTTTAACTCTAATACAGGATCTGCATATGTACGAAAAATATCAAAAGTATAACGCAATACTTTTGGATTAGAATCCAATACAAGCATGTGATCTTTGAAGAGTGCAAGCTCTATTAGTGTGGCATCTCTATGTATCATACTATGAAAAATATACTGTATCATCGTAAGCAAAGAGGCTTCTTCATCATTACTGTCTAGTATGAAGTTGTTATTGGCTAAATATTCACGGCTCCATCCTTGCCTTGACCATGAGGTATAAATATCTATATAATCTGGATTTGACTGTCTTAAAAATAAGTCTTCACGAATATATTGATGATAATTTGCAAAAGAGAGCGTGTCTAGTGGTACGCGATGAAGTTTCCCTAGTTTGTATTTCATCGTAGCTTGGTGCATCTCTTCAAGCCTGTCTTTAAATTGATGGATAGTGGTAGTATGGTGTTTGAAAAAGAGTTTTTTCGTAGTAGAAAAGAAAAGCTCTTCAGCACTTTTGACCCGTTGGGAATGTAGTAAATACTCCTCTGAAAGGACAATTTGTAAAAGAATATCTTTCCAAGTCTCAGGATTACTTTGTAAGATACTTTGAGTAATCTGTACTTGTTCACTTGCTAATGTATTTGGGAAGAAAAAACTTACCAAACGCTTCGTAACGCCAGCGATAAATACATCTGATTTAGCCAGTTCACGGTAAAAGTCATCGCCATTATAAATCGTCGTATCAAAGAGTGAAAGAGGCTCTCTATTTTCATTGAGTCCTACTACCAATGTGTCACTACGACTATCTAGCTTCCAATTCTTGAGAGCTTGTGCTGCAATAGGTACATGCAAATCATTTTTGTCAAAAGTAAAAATCTCTAACATTTCCCTGCCATTGTCTTCAGGGCTTCTAAATCGTCGCCAATTGTCTTCGCTTATCATATGAACATAGGTCATATAGCGTAAACCACTCTCTTCTGCTAGTAAGCGTACCAAACGATTATAAACCCTAGATATATTAGGTGTTTGGGAAGATTCTAGCTCATAAGCAGGAGAAAACATAATTGTTTGTGTGAGGATATATGCCATCCAATTTTGTAAATAATAGTGGTCTAATTCTGGCATAACAAAAAAACGTGTCAAGATATTGACGGCTTCTTGTTCATTGTAGCTCACTTGCCTAAAGTAGTCGTTATCGATGATATAGTCTTCTATGGCTGTCTTATCATTGCGTTCTTCTCCTAGTGAAATAAGAATATTTTCTATAAAATTTCCTGTAGCTATTTTTTCTTTGAGTATAGGATAAGGGAAGCTATAAAAGAGTGTACCTAGTAGTTTTTCGGCTATTTTTTCTTTTTGATCTTGGGTAAGGGCATTGAAGGTACTATCACTTAAAGGGGTAAGAGTATAATCTTCTACCAGTTGGTCTTGATAGTAAAAATACAAACCTTTATAGTGAAAAGTATAGATAGGGTCTGTTTCTTTCGTGATAGAGAGGGTGAGTGCTGGGCTACTATTTCCTGCCCCATCTTCAAGTGTAATATTGAAGGTTTTTATTCCATCATTTCCAGAGGTATCTAAGAGGAGGTTAGCCTTACCTGTAGCATCTATACTAAGGATATACACACCGTTTATATAGACTCTACTAGAGACTTCACCTGTGATTTCAATACTTACTTGTGCATCGTATGTGCTACTTACGATACTAGAGCTAAGTACAGGTGTTGTAGGTGCTGTTACATCGTCCATCACTACGATGGGTATGACCATGTCACCAAAAGGAATAAGTATAACTTTAGCATAAAGAGCATTGGAACCAAGAATCAACATAAGTAGAAGTACTCGAGATAAAGATTTAGATCTGTAAATCATTTTTTACCTTTCTCTATAAATTAGTATTAAGTTTGATTATATTGTATCTAGCAAAACTTAAAAGAATAACATCCACTAATTAAGTCATAGCGTATATCACAAAGTAATTTACTGTATACTTATAGCATTATTTTAACTATCAAGGTTTATACATGAAACACTTATCTTTACTACTTTCTTTTTTTGTACTTCTTTCTTTTAGTGCTTGCGATGGTCCTTCTTTATCGGGGAAAGAGGTCAAAAAAGAGTATTTTACAGGTGGTCAGTTACGTTCTGAATTTATCATGGATGATGCTAGCAAACAAAATGGTACACTTAAAAAATATGGTCATCAAGGCAATATAACCTCTATTTCAGAGATAAGAAATGGAGTACCTCACGGTGCAGAAACAGGATATGACTCCAAAGGTCGTGTGTTGTGGGAACAGCATTATGTCAATGGTAGGCAAGAAGGTATACAAAAAGCCTTTTACCCCAATGGAGACATCATGGTGACCTATACTTATAGAAATGGTATGAAAGAAGGTATCGCACAAACATACCGAAAAGATGGGAAAGTAGACAAAAGTGTGGTTTACCGAAATGGTAGAATGGTTAGCTAGATTTACTCTATGAGTTTGCTCCCCCAATACAAGCATATTTATCTCTCTTTTGATGTACATGGGGTACGCATCATAAAATCTCCTAAAGTCTCCCTACTTAGGCTAGAACAACTGCTACTGAAAAAAGCTACAAGATCCAAGTACAAGAATTAAAAAAAATATACTACTTAAGGAATTTACTATCGATTCATTTTATCTTATAGCTTTTATGCTTATCATTCTTTTTGGCTCTGTCTTCGTTTATATATATTATCTAAAAGAAAAAAAAGAGCATCTCGATGCCATAAAGCGTGGTTTTTGTCCTAAATGTCATCAAAAGAGCATCGAACTTACAGACAAACGTTCTAGCGGATGTTCTGGGCCACAAATACTCTCTTTTGAGTGCTTAGAATGTGGCTATCACAATAGTTTTGCCGTACAAAATCCTAATTCTTGTTCTTGACCCAAGCTATTTCATGTTATAACTTTTTAAATATTCTACAAAAGGCAGACTTATGAATTTCGGTACATCTTCTTTAGACTTTTCCATACAAGCTTATCATGAAGGCATAACCCCTCCTGTCACTAGACCCAATCCAGCATTTTTAAAAGACATAGGGGAGCTAGGTATGCGTGACTTACTAGATAGATTTTATATAGGTCTTTTTGAAAGTCCAATCAAGGAACTATTTCCCACAAATCAAGAAGAGATGAGGATTGCAGGACAATACTCCGCAGACTTTTTCATACAGATTTGTGCAGGACCTACATACTTTAACCAAAGCAGAGGTGCACCTCAGATGAGAAGAAGACATGCAGCCTTTCGCATAACGTCTCATGCAAGATTACATTGGCTTGTCACCTTTGAAGAGGCATTGCAACCTATCATAACACAAGAACTAAGCAGTCAAGAAAATATCCAAAGTTTCTGGAATTATCTTAATACCTTCTCTCAATGGATGATCAACACCAAAGATTAGTCTCTGCTAATCCTAGTAAAACAATTTTGTTTCAAACAGGAGTACACATGCCAAACACTACAGAACTAACACAATTAGGTTCTAAGCATACAGAATATACCTATGAATATGCACCCCACTTACTCGAAACCTTTGAAAACATGCATCCTCAAAGAGACTATTGGGTGACACTCAACGCAGATGAATTTACATCTCTATGCCCCATCACAAAGCAACCTGATTTTGCTACGCTTATTATCAACTATATCCCTCATATAGATATGGTCGAGAGTAAGTCCTTAAAGCTCTATCTTTTTAGCTTTATGAACAGTGGCGAATTTCATGAAGATGTGGTTAACAAGATAGGTAAAGACCTAGTCTCTCTTATGTCTCCCAAATATTTGGAAGTCCTGGGATTGTTTTACCCACGAGGCAACATCAGTATACACCCTACTTTTAGTTTTTCTAACGGAGAAGACAAGTATGTTGAAGTAGAGAAACACAGATTTCTCAACAGAAATATAAACCCACAACGTATAGGATAAGCCATGGATTTACGAACAATAGCAGTCATAAAAGATACAATGGTAGAATACACCTCATCTGAACTTCTTTTTTTGTCACACAGTGGTCAACCCTACAGAGGAACACTCTATATTCATTTCGTAAGCAAAGGAGAGAGTGTGAATCTTGTTGATCTAAAAAAGTATATTACATCTCTTCGATCCGCTATCTTCACAGCTGAGAATATCGCACATGAGATTTATATGAAGATTCATACGGCTATAAATGTGGATACTTTAGGTATCGTTGTTGATCTTGCTGCCCGTGGTGGTATACAACAACGTATTCGTTTTGGCGAAATATTTGAACCTACCAGAAAACAAAATATCTTTTAGGTAAGTCAAAATCTTTAAAGTGTTAGATTAACTTTTACTGTCATTCGTCTCATTCTCATCTGTTGCCATACATTCACCAAAGCCCAATGCTTCTTTTACTTTCTTGTCTATCTCTGCCATCATTTCAGGGTTTTCTTTAATGGTGATTTTTGCATTCTCTTTGCCTTGCCCTAGTTTATGAGAACCATAAGAGAACCATGCCCCAGACTTATCTACAATATCCATCTTGATACCATAATCTATAAGCTCACCGATATAAGAGATACCCTCACCAAACATAATGTCAAATTCTGCCTGTCTAAATGGTGGTGCTACTTTGTTTTTCACAACTTTTGCTTTGACACGATTTCCTATAGAAGATTCCCCTTGTTTGAGTGTAGCAATACGTCTTACATCAATACGAACCGAACAATAAAACTTCAGTGCATTACCACCAGAAGTTGTCTCAGGACTACCATACCCCATCGTACCGATTTTCATACGAATCTGGTTTATAAAAATAACTGTTGTATTTGTTTTATGCAAAATAGCTGTCAATTTACGAAGTGCTTGAGACATAAGTCTGGCTTGAAGCCCTACATGTGTATCACCCATGTCTCCTTCTATCTCTGCTTTAGGTGTAAGAGCTGCCACTGAATCTACCACTATAAGATCCACAGCGCCAGAACGTGTGAGTGTTTCAAGTACATCAAGTGCCTGCTCTCCAAAATCTGGCTGAGAAACAAGTAGATTGTCTGTATCTACCCCTAAATTTTTTGCATACACTACATCAAGCGCATGTTCTGCATCTATAAAGGCACAGATCATATCTTCTTTTTGTGCAGAAGCAATGGTTTGAAGTGCCAATGTCGTTTTTCCTGATGACTCAGGCCCATAAATTTCTACAACCCTTCCTCTTGGTATACCACCAATGCCCAGTGCCATATCCAATCCTAATGAACCTGTAGAGATAGCTTCGATAGGTTCAAATGCCTTATCTCCTAGTCTCATCAATGTCCCTTTGCCAAACGTTTTGTCTATTTGCTTGATTGCCATATCCAGTGCTTTTTGTTTGTTCGCGTCCATTGCCATATCCTTAACCTTTTATAATTATATTAAATTCATTTTATTTTATCTAAATAAAGTCTTTTTATTTAGTAATGAGTAATTATATGTCAAATTGACATATTTTTGTATAAAATACAGTAAATAACGCTTATTTTTTGCTATACTTATATTAACAATAATTTAAGGATATACCATCAAAAAAATTACTTTATTTATGTATATATTTTACACGATGAATGTTTTACACGCAGATGTATTAGACAAAGAAGGAAAATACTTTGTTTCATGGGGATGGAATCTTTCTGATTATTCTAAATCAGATATTAGTTTTAAGGGCGATGGTTACGATTATACCCTACGAGATGTATCGGCTTCAGATAGGCAGACTACTTTAGGGTGGGTATATATTACCGAGCAAACCATACCTCAGTATGATATTAGGGTAGGTTATTTCTTCACCGATACAGACAGCATTGTTTTTGGTGTAGATCATATGAAATATGTAGTTGATTCTCCACAAGTAGTACAAATATCTGGTACAGACCATCAAGGGGTATCACATTCTGATGGTAGTATTCAGCTAGATGGTTTTCTAAAATTTGAGCATACTGATGGACTGAACTATATCAATGTTGCTTACAATAAATTTTTTCCTATTTGGCAAGATGCCTCACGTCAACATGCTCTAACACTTTTTGCAGGGGCAGGAGCAGGCGTGCTTATTCCTCGTTCCAATATTACATTAATAGGATACGAAGATAGGAAAGATGACTTTAAATTAGCTGGATATGGTTTGGACATTCAAGGAGGTCTACATGTTGATTTATATGAAAACTTTTTTATGCGTGGAGAATTAAAAACAGGATATATTAATATGCCATATATTTCTACAAGTAGAAATAGCAGAGACGAGGCTAGTCAAGATTTTTTCTTCGCACAATATAGCTTTTCTCTTGGATATACCTTTTAATTCTATAATTTGGATTTAGGTAACTCTTTACCACCCTTATGCTAAAATACCTTTATCAAAAAGAAGAGAGTTTACCCCTATGAATCCTATCCTACTAGCACACTCCCCCGACGCTGATGATATTTTTATGTATTATGCTATTAAATTTGGCTGGGTTGATACCAAAGGGTACAACTTTGACAATATTGGTTTAGACATTGAAACCCTAAATATAGAGGCACTCAAAGGCACCTATGATGTGTCTGCTATAAGTTTTGGTATGTACCCCCTCATCAAAGATGAATATGCCCTGCTTCGTACGGCTGTTAGTTTTGGAGAAGGGTATGGGCCAAAACTCATACGACGTAAAGACAAAAAACTCAAACGAAATTTCAAAGTCGCCCTCTCAGGGAAATACACCACCAATGCCATGCTCTTTCGCATATATTATCCCCAAGCCAGACCTGTTTATATGGATTTTTTAGAGATTGAAGAAGCTGTAGTATCGGGCAAGGTAGATGCTGGGGTACTCATACATGAATCTATTTTAGATTTTGATGAAAGTTTAGAAGTAGAAAAAGAACTCTGGGACATTTGGGTAAATCTTGTAGGAGAGGGACTACCTCTCCCCCTTGGTGGTATGGCAATACGCAGAAGCCTCCCACTTAACCGTGCTATAGACATAGAAAACATTCTTATAGATGGAGTAAAAGTTGCCAATGACAAAAAAGAAGAACTCTGTACCAAACTTGAAACAGACAACCTTGTACGCATCTCTTCAGATATGTTAAAAAAGTATTTAGATATGTATGCTTCAGACGAATCTGTAGAACTCTCAGAGTTACAACTCAAAGCCCTTGATACATTATATGCACTAGGCTTTAAACATGGACTATGGGATACACCTATAAAAACGGAAGATTATTTAATACCAAAAGAATATGCAGCTTTACGGAATTCTTAGTTACATTCTATGGGTTTTAATAAAAAATAGTAACTAAACCTTAAACCCCATACTCTTCGCACCATCAAAACTACTTCCTAACTCTTTTTCTATCTCGTCTAAAAAGTCTTTGTTTCCAAAAACACTTTCATCTCTTACGGCTACTTTATACGCAGTATTTTTAATAATGAGATTGATCTGTCCTCCCGTTAGCTCATATTTGGCAAGTTCTGTCATGTCAAAGTCTTCTGTGTAGTCTGCATTTTCAGGTAACATAAACTGCCATAGTCTTAGGCGTTGTTTTTTACCTGGTTTTTTGAACTCTATCTTGTAGTTAAAGCGTCTTGAAAATGCTTTGTCTATGTTGCCTAGTAGATTGGTCGTAGCGATGAGTATACCTTCAAATTTTTCTATCTGTTCTAGGAAGATATTTTGCATTTGGTTGTGCATTTTATCGGCTGAAGATCCTGGACCCTCGGTTCGGGAACTTAAAAATTGATCGGCTTCGTTTAAAAGCAGTATGGGATTTACTTTTGCTTTTTTACTCAGCTCCTTAAAATCATCAAATATCTTACGTACATTCTTTTCACTCTCCCCTACATACATAGAGAGAATCTTTGAACAGTCAAAAGACAAGATAGGCTTTTTGAGTGTTTTTGCTAGACTCATCGCAGTCATCGTCTTTCCTGTACCTGCTGCACCATAGAAGATAATACGTGCATCTATCCCTTTACGCTTATCTTTGATGCCCCATTCTCTAAGCTTTTTAAAGACTTCTTTATCCACCTGCTTGACAACATTTTGCAAAGTTTCTCTTGTCTTGGGATGTAGTACCACATCATCTAGGGTAGTTTTAGGTTTGAGATACTCAAAAATCTCTTGTTCTCCTACAAGTGCATCTAGTTTTAGCTTGGTCACTTTTTTTGATTTTTTAGGATGGATGATACGTTGCATCACCTCTTCTTGTAAGTAAAAAGACCTACTTACACCCCCAAACATATTGAGTATTTCTTCATAATCAATAATATCATCGGTGATGAGTTTTGCACCATCTTCAAGTAACGCTCTGTTTTTGATCTTCTCATATTCATCAAATGAGATAAGCTCTATAAGGGTATTCATATCTCTAAACTGCCCTTCGCCTCCAGAATATTCTTCTTTTAGAAGTGCAAGAAAAATCCGTTTTTCTTTTTCATTTAATGCTTTTTCTTTAAAAAACTCTTCTACTACTATGGGTGCTTCTGTCATTTTGACACGTTCTTCAATGCGTGCGGTCAAAAGTGTCAATTTATTTTTGAGCCGTCCGATACTCAAAGAATTGTCTGCAAAACCTTGTTTGAACGTAGAAATATTATGAAGAAGTGCCACCATATCAAACTGATCCTGGAGATACTCCAAATGATCCGTATAAGGTTTTACTTCGGGAAGAGAGATTTCCAACGAACCCTCTTCTAGTAAACGCAACAAAGAGATACTAGGTGTAATAGACGTACTTAACAGTTCTAGTTTCGCAGATTCATGTGCTTTTGCCTGTCCAAAACTTACTTGTATAAGCCAGCCCAAATCTAAAAGGTTTTTCATCAATCCAAGTTTTTTAAGATACAAATACCCCTCAGAAGTAAAATTATCTTGAAGTATCTCCAAAACAGATATTTCTTCTATGCCAGATACATAACGTTTACAGATATACTGTACAAGTAAGGCTTCTTCTTTGGTACATTTCAAATGCCCAAATATAGAAGATTTACTCACATCTTTTGTTTCAATAAAGTCAATAAGGTGTTTCAAGAAAATTCCTAATTTAATAATATACATAAAGTATATCAAATATTTGCTATACTTTATGTGAAGGAACAATAATGCCAATACACTTTATCATAAACAAAACAACGAAAGATACACACTAAAATATGTTTCTATTTACACATTTTTTTTCTAAACCACAGTCTGTACACCTGACCATTACCTCTAGCAACGGATTTCACCTTAGACCCGTTGCACAATTTGTCTCTATGTCCAAATCATTTCCCTGCAAGACCACTGTTACTTTCCAAAACAAAACTGTAGATGCAAAATCCATCAACACCCTACTTTCACTCTCTTTGGAAAAGGAAGATACTTTTAGGTTACAAACACAAGGCAAAAGAGCAGAAGAAGCGATTCAATCGTTAAAAACACTCTTTGAGACACTCATGCAAACAGATACGCAGATCAAAAAGATAGTCAAAACTGTTTCTAATTATCAAGGTAATTTGATTGAAGGGGACATTATCTGTGAGGGTATCGCTATTGCACCTGCTTACGCTTATCTGCGTCAAGAAGTACAACATGAAACAAATGTAAATTTCAAAGAAGCCCTACATTGTGCCACAGATGAACTAGAAGCACTTTATCTTCTGCATAAGAAAGAAGATAATGCTGGTATTTATCTCGCACAAAAAGAACTTTTAGCCTCACTTGGAGAAAGGAGTAAAACACTCTCCCAATTAGAACAATCAATAGCAGAGGAAATAGACACACTTTTAGGCAGCAAAATGCAGTCCAAAAGCGTGGACTATCACGATATACTTCAACGTGTCAAAAAACACTTAGGATGGGAAACAAAAGTCACCTTCCCAAACACTCCATTTATCCTTATAGCCGACGACCTTCTTCCTAGTGAAATTGACGCTCTCTTAGAGACTCAAGTACGGGGCGTAATCCTCCAAGAGACTTCTATTTATTCGCATACTGCTATTTTACTCCGTGCAGCAGGTATCACTTCTCTTATTGCCCAAACAGAAAATCTATCGGGGAAAGAGCCTCTTATCCTTGATGCCCATGCCGCGGTACTAGTCTATACGCCTAGTGCTACTGACTTAGAAAAAGCCAAACAAGATGAAGAACAAGACAAAATCCAAAAGGCACAAAGTAGTAGCAAACGTTTTGAAACAGCTCTAACCATGCAAGGTAAAAAGATAAAAGTTTTGGCAAATGTTGCAGATCTTAATTCTGCTAAAGAAGCCAAAGACGAAGGTGCTGAGGGCATAGGACTTTTACGTTCCGAATTTTTATTTAAAGCCACTAAACCTTCTTTGGAAACCCAACAAAAAGCGTATAAAGAAATCTTCTCTCTGTTTGATGACATTACCGTACGAACATTAGACGTGGGTGGTGACAAAGCACTGCCTTATATACAAATTCCCACAGAGAACAATCCTTTTTTAGGCATACGTGGTGTACGTTTATTTAAGACACACCCAGAACTTTTGGAAGAGCAAATGTATGCCATCTTTCTAGCTGCAAAAGAGAAAGCACTAAAGATTATGTTTCCTATGGTCTCTACCGTAGAAGAATTTACGCAAACAAAAGCTTTTGCCCAGAATGTCGCCAAAAAATATCAGATAGATATATCAAATATAGACTTTGGCATTATGATAGAAGTACCTTCTGTACTTTTTTTACTCGAACAGTTCAATGAAGTGGTAGACTTTTACTCCATTGGCACCAATGACCTAGCCCAATACCTTTTTGCCATAGAGAGAACCCACCCCACCCTTAAAGTAGATGCACTTTCGCCCGTACTTTTTTCAGCCATTGAAAACATCCTTCAAAAAGCAACAAAACCCGTCAGTATCTGTGGGGAACTCGCTGCCAATAAAAACGCTATAGAAAAACTTCTACACCTAGGCTTGGAAACACTTTCTATTTCGCCAAAAAGCATAGCCAAAACTAAGGAACTTATTCGTCATGTTTAACTTATTTCAACGCATCGGTAAAGCACTGATGACCCCCATCGCAGTACTTCCCGTAGCCGCCCTACTCCTTAGACTCGGATTTGGAGACATCTTCGATGGTCAAATAGCAGAGATTATGAAAGCAGCTCGGGGATGCCATTTTTTCAAATCTTGATTTACTCTTTGGTATCGGTATCGCTTACGGTCTGGCTAAAAACTGCTGATGGTGCAGCAGCACTTGCAGGTGCGGTGGGTGTACTCATCGCAAAAGCAGTCTATCTTAGCATAGATAAAGATGTCAATATGGGTGTCTTTGTAGGTATCATTATCGGTGTGCTTGCAGGGACACTGTACAACCATTATCATGATATTAAATTACCAGAATTTCTAGGATTTTTTGGAGGCAAGCGTTTTGTGCCTATCATTACTTCTATCGCCGCCATAGCTGTGGGCGTACTGGCAGGATACTTTTGGCATTTTGCACAAGCAGGGATCGATGCCTTTTCCAATGCCATCATCGGTTTAGATGAGATAGGAACCTTTATCTATGGTACGCTCAACCGACTTCTTATTCCTCTAGGATTACACCATATATTGAACTCTGTATTTTGGTTTCAGTTGGGAGAATACACACACATTAAAGACGGTGTAGAAGTTGTAGCCAATGGAGACTTGCACCGTTTCTTCGCAGGAGATAAAACCGCAGGTGTTTATATGTCTGGCTTTTATGTTGTGATGATGTTTGGATTACCCTCCATGGCGTATGCTATGTATCTCAATACCCCTAAATCAAGTCGTAAACGGGTAGGTGCTATACTGGCAGGGGTTGCTTTTACTTCATTCCTTACAGGGATCACAGAGCCTTTAGAATTTCTTTTCTTATTTGTTGCCCCTCTACTCTTTGTCTTACATGCCATACTCACAGGTCTAGCACTCGCAGCAGCTCAAATGCTAGACATTCACGCAGGCTTTGGCTTTTCTGCTGGTTTCATTGACTATGTCATCAATTATAAGCTTGCTACAAATCCCTTGCTTATTCTTCCTCTTGGCGTATTTTTTGCTTTTCTCTATTTTGTGCTAAGTTACTACACTATCAAACTCTTTAAACTCAAGATTTTTGAGGAGGACAAGGAAACGTATATAGCTAACAAAAGTGATGAAGCACTGGCATTTATAGAAGCTTTAGGAGGAAAAGGAAACATTATACAGACAGATGCCTGCATCACAAGACTACGTATGACAGTGGTTGACAGTAGTACACTTACAGATGAAACTTTTCTTGCTCTTGGTGCTAAAGGTGTGATTCGTCCAGATAAAAAATCTATACAAATTATACTCGGAACAAAAGCAGAAAACGTAGCAGAACAGATCAAGGAAGCGTTGAAGAATTAAGACTTTAAAGCTTACTTTTTTACTCCTGCTCTATTTTTTCATACTCTACTTCATTGTTAGAGGTTATGAATTTATTAAATGTATTTTGATTTTTAAATATTGCACTAAGTTCAATATAGAGTATATTTGGCTTAAATAGATTAAGTCTATTGGTAAAATAGAATCTAGTATCACCATAAATGTTATTTGGAAAAGTATACCTATATGTATTATTAAAGGATAGAGGAGAAAAAATATTTTGTATTTCATCTCGTTCAACAATACTAGTAGATAAAAATTTATCTATATAAATTTTATGTGGATGAAAAACTCCAATATAAAATAATAATATCAATATAGGAAGGCTGTACTTTAATATTTTTTTCATCGTAATATTTGGCATCCTCCCAAATTACTAGTACTTTGGTTTTATTTATGTTTTAGTCCTTAATCAAATTTGTAACCTAGAAAAACCTTCATATTTTTCAAATGACAATAAATATAAACTTTTTAATATATTTTTGTCAATTCCTTCAAGTTCTTCAAATACAGAATTTTCTATGCCACTTTGTTGTATTTCCTCTAAGACATCATCCATCACAAGAGGTAAAGCTTCTACTAACTGTTTAAATGCTTCTTTCTCACCACTGACTAATGCATAAAATTTATCAATAGAAACCCTTCTAATATTTTCATGAGAAGAAGAGTCTCCGTCTAAAGAGACTTGCCATTTTATATCTTGGCTATTTTTAGCAATAACTTCAACCAAATAACATCTATTGTCTCTATCTTCTAAGAGTTTACTCTGCATTCGCATAAATGTTTTTTGTGAAGAAGAGGAGTTCATTGTATTATGCTTATTTTTCATCTCTACATAAATTTTATCTACTTCATTGATAATATCAAAACCTTGTTTTGGCACAGACCAATGTGTTCCTTGTGTATCTTTATGATAAATATATTTAAAGATATTTTGTTGAAAGTAGCCAATATTATTGGTATTTGATTTATCCATTTGTCTAATTGATTCTGATTCAATAATTTCTTCAATCGTCTTTCCATAGACTTTGGCATCAAATGTTAGTTTTATAGGGTCAATTAAATTTTTATTAAATTCTTTAAGCGTAATTTTAAATCTATATTTTTCTATCGTCTCTTTCACATGATTAAATAAATCACTATCACTAATAAAACTCAAATTATATGCTCTCATTTTTTTATCCTCTTTTAATTTATCTAAATACTTTATGATAGATATTCCTACTTCTTTTGCCATATTTACAGGCACTGCATTACCAATTTGTTTGTATTGTTCAGCGATTGAGCCTTCAAAAATCCACTCATCAGGAAAAGATTGAATTCTTGCATTTTCTCGCACAGAAAAAGGTCTCAATTCATCAGGATGACAGCGTTCTGTTTGCTTTTGGGCAGGGGTACACAAAACGGTTAATCCTGCTTCATCCCATGAAAGTCTTCTTGCAATGCCAGTTCTTCCACCTTCCATAAAATAGGTTGTTTTCATATAATCTCTTGCTACATCATCGGGTAAATCTCTCCAACATCCACCAGCAGGTACATATTTTAAAACTTCCTTTTTCTTTTCATTATAAGTCGCACAAGGTGAGTGAGGTACATCTTGTAAAATGTCTTTGAGTGTTAATTGTTTAATATGAGGTTTTGGAAAAGTATAATCTACACCTATTTTTTCTTTAATATCGTCTCTTATACCAATAATAACAATTCTTTGTCTTTTTTGGGCTACGCTATAATCTAATGAATTTAAGACTTTATAAGTGACACAATATCCAACTTCTTGAAATACATCAAGCATCACTTGAAGCGTCTTGCCTTTATCATGTGTAGATAAACCTTTTACATTTTCAGCCAAAAAAATTTTGGGCTTAATCTCTTTTAGAATTTTTGCAAAATCAGAAAAAAGTGTGCCTCTTGTATCCTCTAAACCTAATTTTTTACCTGCATAAGAGAAAGATTGACAAGGATAACCACCAGAGAGTAAATCTATCTCTTCATCGTCTTCTAAATACTGCTTAATACCTATTTCTGATATTTTTGTTATATCTTCTTGCACAATATTCCACTGAGGTCTATTGGTTTTGAGTGTTTTAGTCGCCCATTTATTGATTTCAATGGCTATTTTTGTGGTAAATCCTGCTTGTTCTAAACCCAAAGCCAAACCTCCAGCTCCAGCAAATAATTCAATAACATTATATTTATTCATGATTAAGCTACCAACTTTAAATTGTGTGAGTTTGTGTCTTTGAGTATTTGGGCTATCATATTTTATCCATTTGTTTGATGTATTATTAAAGTGTATGAGTATTATTATATCTAATTTTTAAATACAAATAAAACTAAGCAAACCTAAAAAAGGAGGAAAATATAAAAAGTACCGTAGTGCCGTTTTCAATGCACCTTTGAAATACATTTCCAATATTAACAATAGACTTCTTGCAAAACCCATCGGAAGTGATGACTTTAGTCTCACCAATGGTGGGAGTAAACTCTCCACTACCAAGTTTTGCAAGAAGTCTAATATCAAAATTTTAAATAAAGGTGCTTTCCATCATTGTACACAATAAACTTCACACAAACAACAAAAACACAAACACAATAAACAAGATAAAGTGCAAGAATCCTTCTAGGACATTGGTCTCTCCGTCGTTGAAGTTGACGATGCTTACTAGTAGGGTCAAGGCTAGCATTACACCCTGTAGAGGTGTTATCGCAAGGTGTAAATCCATACCCATAAAGTATGTCACGATGATCACCGAAGGAATCGTTAGAAGTATCGTGGCAAGTGAGGCACCTAGTGCGATGTTTATGACTGTTTGCATACGGTTATCTAAGGCGGCTCTTACTGCAACGATGAGTTCAGGAGAAGCAGAGATAAGTGCAACACCTACCGCTCCTATGGCTAGAGGTAGTCCATAGTTTGCTAGAGTGTTACCCATAAATACAGACAAAATTTCTGCAAGTGCCCCAATAGCAACGATATAAAGCACAAGATTTACAGTATGGTACCAAGTGTTGATCTCTGTATGCTTTTCGCACACAGCTGTCTCTTCACATTTTTCTTCTGTTGTGTCTTTTACTTTTTGATATTCAAAAAAGTACTTATGAGAGCTAAGCTGTACACGGGTAAATGTAATATAGAGCAATACAAAAGTAAGCACAGTAAACACTGAAAACATCCCGTAATGTGCGTCATCTATAAAGTGTGGTAAAACCATAGCAATCCCGATGGCAACCAATAACATAGAAAGATAAGAATTAGAAGAGTCTATATTGTAAGGTTGTTCTCCATATTTGATACCTCCTATAATCGCAGCAATCCCTAGAAGACCATTGATGTCTAGCATAATCGCCGCATAGATAGTATCACGTGCGAGCGTAGGATTTTCGACATGTAGCATCATAATAACGATGATAATGATCTCCACCACCACCGCAGAAAAAGTAAGGATCAATGTACCATAAGGTTCTCCAAATTTTTCAGCAAGCATCTCCGCATGGTGTGCAACATTCATAGCTGCATAAATAATCACCGCAAACAAAATCCCAAATCCTATAAGATTTCCCAAAGTCGTTTGCACAAGCGTATGTTCAAAATAAGACATAAGAAAAAAAGTGATGATTGCCAAAAAGAGACTGTACTCTTTTGAAAAGTTTTTGAGTTCTTTCATCTTATTTTTCATATTTATTACTCTTCTATAACTATAAATTGTGCATTTTCATTCGTTCTAGCAGCGACTTTATGAAACTGGGCAAGCACACTTTGCTTTATGGCTGTAGATGAAGTTTTTGGATTGTAGTTTACTTGAACGATTTTTTTACCATTGGCTTTTAGGTATTTTTCTACTGCAAGGTTATGTGGTTTGTCACCCCAGTCACCGCCAATGACAAAAACATCCGCACCTATTTCTTTACATGCACTCACATACTCAAGTTCATCATAAGAGCGAACATCATCCACACAATCTAAGGCTTTAAGCATTTGCATGCGTTGGACTAAAGGTATGACAGGAACATTGGGTTTGTAAGAATTTACTACCTTGTCAGAGGCTACACCCACGACCAAAGTATCCCCCATTGTTTTACAATGTTCGAGTAAAGCCAAATGCCCTACATGCAATAAATCGAAAGTTCCAACAGTATATATAGTCATAATTTGTTTCCTTTGGTAATATTAATTAAGATATTTTAGATATAATACCCATTATATGCTTAATTATAAGCAAAAACTTGATAAAGGACATAATTTATGTCAAAAGAAAACGTTAGCCCTACTCAAACACAACAACCCACCATACTCTCTTATGTCAAAGACATTCCAAACCTTTTATCACTTGCAGGTTTGGCTTGTACGCTTTTGGCTATTTATTTTGCTATCACTGGTCTTTATGCAGCTGCTATGATAGGGATGGTTTGGGCTGTTGCTTTTGATTGGGCGGATGGTTTAGTAGCTAGAAGACTCAAAGGACGTACCTCAACAGATGGACAATTCGGAGGACAACTTGATGTGCTTATCGATATTGTAAGTTATGGTGTCACGCCTGCTATTTTACTCTTAAGTTATGGAAAATTTGAGCCTTTATTTTTGATAGGAGCTTTTATTATGATAGCAGCTGCGGCTATTAGACTGAGCTATTTTAGTACGTATGGGCTAGCAGGTGGCACAAAATATACAGGACTTGCACTTGATAACAATAGTTTGATTTTAGTCGCTATATTTTTACTCAATAGCGTTGTCAGTCCTGAAGTGTTTACTGTCATTTTATATATCTCTGGTGTAGGACTTGCGATTCTCAATGTATCAGAGATCAAAACACCAAAACTTTCAGGAAATCCAAGAAATGTGTATATTCTCGCAACATATACGCTTTTAATAACTGTTATTTATGGATTTCAACTTATCTAACTCATTTGTAACCACTCTGTTATGGTATATTGATAAAATATAAAAAACAGAGGAAAAGTATGAAAATTACTCCTAATGTAGTTGCTCAAAATAAGAGTATCAACTATACACTTACATTAAAAAATACAAACAATATAGAATCTATAGAAGTCCTCTCTCGAGGCAATTATTATCATAAAGATAGAATCACTTACAGCATTGAAAATAATAAGATCTTGTTTAGCTACGCTATGCCCTGTCTAGGCGAATTTGTTGTCAACGTCAATTTTACCTACAAAGAATCCAAGTGGCTTTGTCTCTATTGCCTTGATGAAGAGATGATTGGGCTTAGACCTTACAAGGGTGACTTACATATGCACTCCATCTACTCTGATGGCAGAGCAACACCTTTTGCTATGGCTTTGGCATCTTTACAACAAGGGATGGACTTTGTGAGTATCACTGACCATGATACCTACAAAGGCGGTCAACAAGCCATAAAGAAAGTAAAAGAAAACCATATCGACCTTATCGTCTCTAGCAGGGAGAAGAAGTCAGTGTGGGAGGGACAAAAGATATGTCTATTTCTCAGGGGAATGGGCATATCCTTTCCATTAATGCAGATAAATCTATAGAAGATCAAAGAAAAAATATCGAGAAATATGAACAAGAACTGCAAGACATAGTTACATACACTACAAAAAGAAGATATAGATAAAAACATAGATCCCGTACATTATGCAAAAAACATTTGGGTGATAGGCAAGATAAAAGAAGCAAATGGTATCTCTATCTTGGCACATCCAAATTGGGTGTATCGTGATGGTAAATATCATCTTCATCAAGCTTTTTATAAAGAGATGTTAAGAAGTTCACAGCTAAATGGGGTGGAGGTTTTTGGAGAAGAAAAAGTGAAAGAGCATAATAACATGACACATTTGACTGCACTTCAAACAAAAAATGAACACAAATATCTAGCACCATTTGCTAACTCTGATGCCCACGACAGTGACCATGAGATAGGAGAGCGTTTTACCATTCTTTTTGCAAAAGAAAAATCTGCCTCAAGGTATCGTTACTGCGATGAAAGAAGGTCTTACTTGTGCTGTATTTAAAAGAGAAAACTATGAACATCAGTTTATAGGCAAAGATGCTTTGGCACAATATGTTTATTTTCTCATCAAAGAGTATTATCCTAAACATACGAGTTTGAAAAGTAGATTGGCGAAACTCTACGTTGACCAGCTCATCAATGGCGAAAGTTTCGAAAAGAAGATTACAATGGCTAAATTAAAATTAGAAAACCATAGCAAGACATTTTTCCAAAGCTAAGATAAGTTACTTCTGC
>JAUZSE010000025.1 GCA_030949725.1 Sulfurovum sp.
TGGGTATGCCTTGGTCAAGAAGATAGATACAAAGCATAAACTTTGGGAAGTAAGAACATCACTAAAAAGTAACAAAATTGCTAGAGTGATATTTACAGTCTATAAAGACTGTATGATCTTACTGCACGGGTTTATCAAAAAAGACCAAAAGCTACCACTTAAAGATAAAAACTTAGCCATAGAAAGAAGAAAAAAACTTGATACAGGAGAATGCGATGAAGAATAAACATATAGGTAGTAGCTTTGATGATTTTCTCAAAGAAGAAGAGATTTATGAAGAAGTAACAGACAGAGCCATCAAAAAAAGTAATAGCCTACCAACTAGAACAAGAGATGAAAGCCCAAAACATCACACAAACAAAAATGGCTGAACTTATGAAAACAAGTAGGGCAGTGGTAAGTCGCCTACTAAATCCTGACAATAGCTCTCTCACTTTACATACCTTGGAATCTGCTACACATGCACTAGGTAAACGATTGAATATTTCTATTGTTTAAATAGATAATGCCTCTAATGATGGCAACCCGACCTACGGGTTGCCCTAAAACAACCTCCCCAACCCGATAAGTACAACAGCACTCAACAATCCACCAGCAATTCCTGCCAATACATCATCCATCATGACACCCATACCGCCTTTGACCTCTCTATCTATCCATCCGATGGTAGAGGGTTTCCAGATGTCAAAGAGACGGAATGCGGCGAAGCTAAAGACTATAGCTAGGACTTCTACATAAGGATAGGTCAAAGTGATAGCGGCTGAATAGGCTATCATCAGTGAAAGCCACATTCCTGCTGCTTCATCTATGACTATTTGTTGGTGGTCATGTATGCCTGTGGCTTTTTCATATTTGTTGATCTCAAATATACCTACGATGGTAATGGTGAGGGTTATGAGAAAGAGTGTTTCCATACCAAGATAATAGAGTATGGCTAATCCTACAGGTAACGATGCTAGTGTGCCTACTGTACCTGGTGCTTTGGGGCTGAGACCTGAGCCAAAGAAGGTTAGAAAAAGTTTTTGTGCTGTCATTTGTATAATCCTTTAGAATGTTTATGTGAGTGATGATGTTTGGTATAGTTCGATGAGTTTAAGATAGAACTGTTCTTCACTTTGTTGTTCTAGCAGTCCTGAACCTGGCATCAGAGAATAATGCATCTCTTGCAGGTTTTCAAACCTTTCGGGGAAGAGGGCTGCCAAGATATTTGCAGAGACTTCTTTCCTTAGCAAAATGGAAGGAGGAATCAGTCCAGACTGTATCAGTTTCATAATAGACTCTGAATGGTAATGCACATGGTGATGTTGCCCATGGGGACAAGTTCTGGTACTCACAAGTGTTTTGCAAGTATCACAATAAACATACTCATCAATGGTTTTAATGTCAATGGCAATGTCTTGACAATGATCAAAAACAGAAGCTAGACGGTTCTTGTCATAATAGAGACCTAGACCTCCATGGTTTTTACCGATAACTAGCTGGTCACAGCCATAATTTTTGACCAAAAGTGCATCAAGTATCAATTCATTGTATCCTGCAAAGATATAAGAGTTCTCAAAAGGAATGATAATCACTTTGTTACGTGGCAAAAAATTATCAACAAAAGTGTTGAGTGCATTGTGGCGTATGTCATAACGCAGACCTTCAGAGGTGAAAGGCTTGCGTAGAAATATCACAACCAGATCGGAACTACTGAGGGTTTGTCGTATCATGCGTTCATGTGCACGGTTCAATGGATTTGCAGCAAGCATCATAGAAGATACATGTTGTGCACCTGTTTTTGTGACCATGTTTTTTATACGGTTTATGTTGTCTTCAAGGAGAGGATATACGACGCTATATTGACCAGACACTGCTATGGATCCTAGTCTTGCTATGGTATTTCGTACACCAGGGTGTGCAGAGTCTGCAGTACCATAAATATGATTTAATCGTTGCTCAGGATTTATGTCAAAGATTTCATCTACAGTGATTTCTCCAATAATGTCTCCATTATTTACGAGGGAGACAATATCAGCATGTTTGAGTGATTGCAGTACTTTATGGTTTCTTTTTCCTTTTGGGGCGAGTATAAAAGAAAAAGGGAAGGGTACACCCTTGTACTTTTTGCTTTTATCAACGGCTTTGGCTTCTTCTTTGCCCATGAGCTTTTCTACAGGAGAGATCAGACCAGCTTGTGCCAAGGCTAAAGTGGAGAGTGCTTCTGTGTCTATATGTAGTGATTTATTTCTTTTTGAAAAGTCCATATTTTTTCCTTTTTTCCCAGAGGCTTTTTCTTGAGATACCTAGCTTTTTTAGAAAGCTCAGTATCTGGATATCGGTATTGAAAACTATTGACTATAAATTTGACATAGTCATCAATAGTGAGAATCTCATTTTGATCATAGAGTTTTGAGTCTGTGTTGAGTGTGATCGTGTTAAAGTCAGTTTCTATATTTGAAGTACTGCATAAGATGAAGTCATAAGAGCCTAACATTTCTAAAAGCATTTCTCTGTCTAGTTTTTTGAGCACATGAATTTCAGTGATATAGAGTAAGGCACTAGGAGAACTTTCTTGGATTTGTTCTTTCCAATTTTTATCGCCTAGTGGAATAAATGTAAGTGTATGTGTTTGTTTGTTCGCTATGTTGAAAAACAATTTTATCGACAAGTCTCTGATAGTTTGTTTCTATGACAAGAGGGGTGGTGATTTTTCTGATATCAAAGTTGGTTTCAATATCTTGAAGAAGATTGTGCATATATTCTTGATAAAGAGAGGTTTGTTTTTGAAGTGACTGATACTCTTTATAGTGTTCGATTTTACGCATAAGATCTTCAAGCATAAAAGGTTTTACAATGTAATCTTTGGCTCCTAGTCTAAGAGGCTCTCCCACTGTATCGTTATTGATATAATTTACCATCAAAATAATGATTTTGTCTTTAAATTTTGTAATTAAAGGAGAGGTATTTTGACCTGGAAGGTTTGTGGAGAGAAGGTAAACATCACCTTCACTGTTCATCGTTTCTTTGATGGAGCTGTATGTCTCTGTGTCGTATCCCGCTTCATTTAGTTTTGAGGCGATACTTTGTGCCAAGTAGAGTTCATTTTCTACAATGATAATTTTCATTTTTTGTTCCATTTCATAAAGTTTTCCAGTTTGTATAGGTGAGGTTGGCTACGGCATGTACCGTCACTCCCTCTTTTCGTCCTATAAAACCAAGTTTTTCTGCAGTGCTTGCTTTGATGTTTATAAAGTTTTTACGTAAGCCCAATAAAGAAGAAAGGGTGGTACGCATTTCCTCTTTATAGGGATTAATTTTCGGTGTTTGGGCGAGTATAGTAAGGTCTATGTTGCCTAGGGTATATCCAAAAGAGGTGATACGTTTGACTGTGTCTTGAAGTAATACTTTGGAGTCTGCTCCTGCATAATTCTCGTCTGTATCTGGGTAAAGTTCGCCTATGTCACCCATACCTGCTGCACCCAACAGTGCATCTATGAGTGCATGTATAGCCACATCACCATCGCTGTGTGCCTTAAATCCATAATCTACATCTATAGGTACGCCACAAAGAAACATTTGTTTTCCCTTCTCGAAAGGGATGTATGTCTATACCAAAACCAGTTAAGGTTTTTGGGGAGGGTGCTTGAAGGCAGGATAGCTTTTCTAAGTCTTCACGGGTGGTGAGCTTATGTGCTTTGGTGGAGCCTTCTACAAAGTGTATTTTTTTTCCTAGTGCTGCTATGGCGGAAGAATCATCGGTAAAGAGTGTTTGGGTTTCAAGGGCTTTTTTGAGTATCTTAGTCACAGAGAGTTGAGGGGTTTGAATAATCTTTACCTCTTCTCTGTCTAAAGGCTGCTTACTATGGTAAAGCGTATCTGTAACAGGAAGTACGGGTACGATACAAGCACCTTCTGTCTTTGCAGCCAAGATACGTTGTATCATATCTCTAGGGACGCAACATCTGGCTATATCACTGACAAGTACATACTCCGAAGTGACATGTGTGAGTGCATGTGATAGTGATGCTTGTCGGGAATCTCCACCTGTTACAAAAGTGTAGGAAGCAAAGTTTTTCATATAATGTATGTCTGAGGGGGAAGAGACAAGGATGATTTCATCAAAGTGGGCGCTTTTTTCAAAGTGTTCTGCTACATGTAACCACAAGGGTAGCTCTCCCGTAATGAGCCACTGTTTTTTAACATTTGTACCAAATCTTGTAGAACTTCCAGCACCTAGAAGAATTAAAGTTATATTTGACAAAATTTCCCCTATAGAATTACTATCATGTAACTATTTGTAACGAATTATACAGAAGCGATGCTTTAGAACATCTTTAATAAGACAAATTTACTCCTATTTAAGATTTTGGTGGTATAACATCCCTATAAATAAATGAATTAGGAGTACACATGACAGAAGAAAATGTATTAGAAGCATTAAAAAATGTAACGTATCCAGGGTTTACGAAAGATATCGTAACTTTTGGTTTTGTAAAAGATGTGGTTGTTGAAAATACAACAGTAGGGCTTATGCTAGATATTACATCATCAGCAGATGAAGTAAAAAATGAGCTTATCGAAAAGGCAACAGCAGAACTTAAAAAAGCTGGTTTTGAAGAAATCCATGTCAATATCAAAGCACCTCAAGCACCGACACAAATGTCAAACTCTGTATCTGGTAAAAACTTAGCACCACATATCAAGAACTTTGTGATGGTAAGTTCTGGTAAAGGTGGGGTTGGTAAGTCTACTACTTCTGTAAACATTGCTATCGCTTTGGCGATGCAAGGTAAAAAAGTAGGACTTCTTGATGCAGATATCTATGGACCAAACATACCTCGAATGATGGGTTTACATGCAATTAAACCAGAAATTCACGGAAATAAATTAGAGCCACTAAAAGCCTATGGTGTTGAGTTTATGTCTATGGGGTCTATCATGGAAGATGGTGCAGCACTGATCTGGAGAGGTTCTATGATTATGAAAGCCATTGAGCAGTTCTTAAGAGACATTTTATGGTCTGAGCTTGATATACTTGTGATAGATATGCCACCTGGCACTGGTGATGCTCAACTTTCACTTGCACAGTCTGTACCTATTACCGCAGGGATTACGGTTACAACACCTCAAGAAGTTTCACTTGATGACAGTAGACGTTCACTCAATATGTTCAAAAAGTTGGAGATTCCAACAGCAGGTATCATAGAAAATATGTCAGGATTTATTTGTCCTTCATGTGATACAGAATCAGACATCTTTGGTATGGGTACATCTGCAGCTGTAGCCAAAGAGTTCGATACAGAACTCATCACACGTATACCTATAGAACCTGAGATTAGAATAGGTGGCGATACAGGTATGCCAATCGTTTATAACAAACCTGACTCTGAAACAGCCAAACGTTACCAAGAAGCGGCTGTTAAATTATGGGCATTTATAGAAAAAGTAAATGCAGAAGGCGGCGTAGATAACGCTTCTGTACAACCTACAACACCTCCCGGTGTTTCAGCATGTAGTACAGGTGCAGCTAAAAAATAAGAACCAAACTTTTTTGACCAAACGGCTTTGTTCCGTTTGGTTAGTACGGGCATATATACTCTACGTTTTCTCTTCTATCTCCAAAATAAATTTAACATTTCTAAAGCAAAATAGTTTAATTCATACCCTTTGAAGTAAAAAATGGGGATAATTTATAACACAATTAAAGTTTAAGTTCGAAAAAGGAAAAAGTATGGCAGAAAAAAATAAAAATGATCAAGAAGAGAGAAGAGAAAATAAAGTGCTTAAAAGTACGTTAGAAGATGCACTAAAAACATCTAAATCAAAAAAAGAAAAATCTAAATCAAAAAAAGTTAAAATTTGGGTCAAACAATCCAAAATTGACTATGAAGCAGAATTGATTAAGTTACAAGTAGAACTTCTTAAGCTTCAAATGCACGTGAAAGACAAAGGATTAAAAATCCTTATGATTTTTGAGGGGCGTGACGCAGCAGGGAAAGGTGGAACTATTAAAAGGATCACTGAGCATCTCAATCCTAGGGGAGCGAGGGTTGTTGCCCTTGAAAAGCCAAGTGACAAAGAATCGTCACAGTGGTACTTCCAACGTTATGTATCACACTTGCCATCAGCAGGTGAGATAGTGCTTTTTGACCGTTCATGGTATAACCGTTCTATGGTTGAACCTGTGATGGGTTTTTGTACGGAAAGAGAACACCATAGGTTTTTGAAAGATGCACCTAAATTTGAAAAAATGATAGTAGATGAAGATGTACAAATTTTCAAATTTTACTTCTCTGTTTCTAAAAAAGAACAAGAAAAACGTTTTAAAGCCAGAGAAACTGACCCTTTAAAACAATATAAGCTCTCACCTGTCGACAAAGAGTCACAGCGTCTTTGGGATGAATACTCACTGGCAAAATTTATGATGCTTAGTGCTACGCATACCGACGCTGCACCATGGACTATTGTGAAAAGTGATGACAAGAAAAAGGCTAGAATTAATGCCATCAAACATATACTAAATTTTGTAGATTACCCCAATAAAATAGATGCGAGTGAAATTGTGGTAGATGAAGACATCATTGTTTATGGTAGAGATGAATCCATCGTAATGGAAAAGATGTTTAAGTTTGCAGTGAAGTAATTTTTTGATGTAGAGTACCGTGATACGGTATTCTACTTCTTTTCTTGACTTGCTTTAGCTCCAGTGATAAACTGTTCAAAGTTTTCTACGTAATTTTCAAAATTTTCTTCAAGCATATGTTTGTATTGTGTGGTAAAGAAGTTTACTATCTCCGCTTTTTCTGCTTTCATCTCTTCTGCACTTTTAAACCCCATAGCTGTGATCCACGCGTTGAAACGTGAAGAAGCAAACATCAGTGAGTTCGTTGCATCTGCTGGGGCTACTTTGTCGTTTATTTGACCATTGGCAAGTGTGATGTGCGCATCTGCACGTTTGTAGAATTCGGAATCTATAGGTGTTTTGTGGGCAGTATTTTTACTGGTGTCTTTTGTTTCTGGCATGTGGATTTTCCTTAAATAGTGTTTTGCTGACATTGTACATTTATTTTCTATAAGATACCCCTTTTTTCTTTACTCTGCAACTTAGTCGCATTTAATACAATTTTAGTTATTATTCCATAATATGAAAATCGAAGAACTTATAAGAGATAAAAATATCAAGCTTACCACTGCAAGAGTAAAGCTTTTAGAGATACTAAAAGCAGCAGATAAACCTTTGTGTTATGAAGAAATCAAAAATGATATTTCTATGGATAAAGCAACTTTTTATAGAAATATTTCTAAGTTTGAGGAAGAAGACATCTTAAATGCCTTTGAATCCAATGATAAAAAAAGATATTTTGAACTCAAACTAACCCCCCATGCACATTTTGTTTGTGTACAGTGCAATAAGGTGGAGTGTGTTAAAAATATCGATATTGCATTAGTAAACTATGAGATAAACAATATCATCATCAATGGCAAGTGTCCCTCTTGTGTAGAAGCTAGTTAGACTATCAAATATCAAATATAAAGGAGACAATTTTAATGAACTTCAAACAATCTGTTAATTTGCTATTGATTGCTCTTTTTGTATGGGCATTTCAGAGTACTACCATTCACGATAAACATCATATTATTGACGAAATATCAGAGTGTTACCTTTGTGATGTATCTGAACAGATGGAACTTTATCAGCATAACACTCCCATCGTAATGGTAAATGAACATCTTGCTGTTCAATCAAGAAGAGAGGTAGAAAAGGTTGTTGTCAAGGCTAGATTTGACTATAGCAAAGTACCAAACTTTAAACCCATTGATATTCCAAATAGTAGGGAATATAGTGTTGCGTCTATACCTCTAGGATTTAATGCTACTGCACCACCCTTATATTTTTCATAACTAAAGATTCACTAAACAATTAAAAAAAGAATATGAATGAAATATATCAAAGGAATAATAATGAAAAAAATATGGATAGCAGGTGCAGTAATAGCTGTAGCAATGATGACAGGGTGTGGCAGTAGCTCAAACAATGATAGTGGAAATAATGATGGAGGAACAGCGATTGATCTACCCGATGGAAAGACATTGATCTTTTTCGATAATGCAAGTTCAGAACAGTACCTTTACAACACAGATACAGAGAGCTATGACGATATGAATGTAGCCGGTGAGAACTATGATATGACGGGTAAAAATGCTAAGCTTGTTATGTTTGATGAAAAGATTGTCATGATAGATGAACACTTCGATATCACAGATGCTAACCTTAGCTATGAAGACATGTATTACTTGGGGCATTTCCATGAAGAGAATAGTGTACCTGTATTTGCTGCACACAATGCAGACGAGTTTGACCCAGCGGTGGCAAGTGACGCGAAGTTGGCAACCATACAATCACTGAATAAACATCTTATAGAGCAAAATGAGATCAAAGAGGAGATTACTGAAGCATTACCAAGTGGAGAGACACTTTGTAACTTCTTTGTATTTGGACATGATGAAGAAGCTACACCTCACATCGCTTTAAGCACTTCAGGAAAAGTATATGTATTTGAAGATGGTCAAGATGGCTTAGAATCATCACAAGCTGTATTTGCACTTGATGGTGTAACAGAGTGTAAAGAAAATGAAAGTAGTATCGTCCAAGAGGATGAACATGGAGTAATTATATTTGTGGCACAGAGTCAAAAACTCTATCTAGCGGATTCTCATGGTGAGGACTTCCACGTGCATAGTACTTTGGATGTAAATAGATTTTTACCCACAGGATTTACACCCACAATCTTTACAGGTATAGGTGAGGGTGAAGAGCACGATCATGACCACTAAATATCATTTGTCAGTCGGTGCTTGTGTACTACTCATAAGTAATTTTACTCTAGCAGATGAGGTGGAACTAGAGCAGATAACGGTGGAGTCACACAGTATCCATGAGCAAGAAGACCAAGTCTCTTTTAGTGCATCTTATGATACCGACACTTTAGCCAACCATGCATCAGGTGAAACGCTAGGTGATTACCTTTCTGACCAATTAGGGGTAGATAGTGCAAGCTATGGCCCTGCGGTTGGAAGACCCACAGTTCGTGGGATGGAAGGGTATCGTGTGGGGATTGCTCAGGGAGGCATTATATTGAATGACCTTTCTGCTATGAGTCAAGACCATGCAGTAGGGCTTAATGCTAGAATGGCAGAACGTATAGAGATGGTCAAAGGGCCAGCGTCTTTGCTTTATGGCTCTTATAGTGGAGGTGTGATACGTACACTTGGAGAAGAACATGAAGCAAAGCTACCTAAAAAAGGTCTCTCTTTAGACACCTCTGTATCCACAAATTCTAATACAGGTTTTGGAACAACAAGTGTCAATAGTACCTATGCTTTTGATGCATACTCTGTAAATGTAAACTACTATCGTAATGAAGCTACTAGCTATAAAAGTGTTGGCGAAATAGTGCTAGATTCAGATACTTTTAGCGAACAATTTCATGCGGTGTTAGGATGGAAGATATCGCAAGCACATACTATCAAATTCTATGCGGATACGATGGATAAAGAGTATGGTATCCCCAATGGCACCACTGAACGTACAGACATTAGCATGGAGCAGCAACGTTATGGAGTTGTGTTGCACAGTGAGTCTATAGGGAAGATAAAAAATGTGATCACTGAGTACCAATACAGCGACTACAGTCATTTTGAGCGTGAAGGCGGAGGCTATGATGGTCGTTTTGCTCAGGAACAACAAAGCTTGAGTACACAGTTTGACTTTGATATTGCGGAGAGTACAGATGCTAATTTCCGTATGGAGTGGACAGGAAATGCACTTCAGGTATGTCATGAACATGGCAGATGTAGGGAATTTGAAGATGCTACAAGAACGAGTGCAGAAGATGGTTTGTCTTTACTCAATTATTATAATGCTACAGGCATAGCCTACTCACATGGGCATCCTATGCCAGATACTGAGGAAGATAAATTCCTTATGGCACTCAATGTTAAACACTATTTGGGTGAGAGTGACGAACTAAGTCTAGCTAGCAATATCGTAGGAAGAAAACTCTCAGCTGATCCCAAAAATATGCAAGAGACATGGCTTATGCATTCCAGTGTCGATAGTGATTATTATGAGACAGATACAGATGTAGCAGCGAGTCTTTCTTTGGGGTGGTGGCATAGTTGGAGTGAAGCATTTGATACCCAGGCTTCACTAGCCTATATGCAGCGTTTACCTTCTTCACAAGAGCTATTTTGGAATGGCTTTCATCATGCTACAGAGAGTTATATTATAGGAGATAGAGACTTAGATAAAGAGACTTCTATTAACTTTGATATAGATGCTATGTATAAACATAATGAAGCGTTTTCATCTAGAGTAAGCTTTTACTATTATGATTTTGGAAACTATATCTATCAGTCTCCAGTAGTGGATGATTCTGGTGTGCCTATACTAGATCCATTTCACTTAAGTCCCGTATGGCAGATGCAGGGTGTTGCTGCTACTGTATATGGATTTGGGATAGAAGAAAAATACAAGAAGAATCTAGGACTGCATGCATTTATCTTTACGGCTCAGTTAAACTTTCTTAAAGGTGAACTGGACAGTGGTGGGTATATCCCAAGAATGTCACCTTATAATGCTACGTTTTGTGTTGAGCATGATTATGAGGGACTACACAGTGAGGTTACCTATAGGTGGGTGGATAAAAGTCGTAATGTAGCCAATAATGAAACTTCGACAGACGGGTATGCACTTTTAAACTTTACAACGAAGTATCATTATGAAACTCACTAACGGAGCGTTCGATTTTTGGCTCAAGGCAACTAACTTGACAGATGATTTGGCTCAAAACCATATTTCGTTCTTAAAAGAGACTGCCCCTTTGCCTGGTAGATCAGTTATGGTAGGGATTGATTATAAGTTTTAATGTTAGTGTGGAGTAATCCACACTTGTGTTTCTATTTTACGCTTCTTTTTGGATACAATATAAAAAATAATTTAATATGGAACAGACTATGACAAATGCAGACAAACTCAAAAAACTTTTAGAAGTAGAAATTATCCCAGATTTGGAAGTGGCAATTGATGAACTTTTTGCTGCTATAGATAAAGCCAAAAGTGCTTCAACTGAGCAAAAAGAAGATTTAGAAGAGATGCGTGACATGCGTACGGAATGTTTTGCTATCGTTGAAGAGCTTGGACGCGATGAGTTGGAAGCAGATGAAATAGACGAACTTCTTGCTGAGCTTATGGACGCAAAGACAGAGGAGGAGTAGCCTCCTTGTCTTTTATATTTTGCTTATAACCCTTCTCTCACAATCTCCACAGCTTTGACCATATTGACCAAACTCGGTTTCACTTCTTCCCATTTACGTGTCTTTAGTCCACAATCAGGATTGATCCATAACTGTTCTTTGGGTAGGACTTCAAGGAGAAGCTTGATTTGTTTGACCATCTCTTCTACGCTTGGAACACGGGGTGAATGAATGTCATACACACCTGGTCCTACCTCTTGTTTGTAGCCTACCTCTTTAAAAATCTTGAGTAACTCATTGCCCGAACGTGCTGTTTCTATGGAGATAACATCTGCATCCATGGCTTCTATGGTTGCGATGATGTCGTTAAACTCTGAGTAACACATGTGGGTATGAATTTGTGTTTCTTTGTGGGCTGTTGAAACGGAGATTTTGAAGTCTCTCACTGCCCATTTTTCATACTCTGAAATGTTTTCTCTTCGTAGTGGATAGCCTTCTTTGAAAGCTGCTTCATCTACTTGTACCATGCGTATACCTGCTTTTTGTAAGTCATCCACTTCATCACTTAGGGCAACGGCAATTTGTTTCGACACATCTCCTCTAGCCATGTCATCACGTACAAATGACCAGTTGAGTATGGTGACTGGTCCTGTGAGCATACCTTTCATGATGTGTTTTGTTTTTGATTGTGCATAGCTTGTCCACGCTAGGGTCATAGGTTTGGGACGTGAAATGTCACCGTAGATAAAGGGTGGTTTTACACAACGGCTACCATAACTCTGCACCCAGCCATTTTGGCTAAAGCCATAACCCTCTAACTGTTCACCAAAGTACTCTACCATGTCATTGCGTTCAGGTTCGCCATGTACAAGTATTTCTAAGCCACATTCTTCTTGAAAAGTAATACACTCATCGATGTAGTTTTTCATTTCACGTTCATAGACATCTTTTGAGATAAGACCTTTTTTAAAGTCTGATCTTGCTTTACGTACTTCAGGTGTTTGAGGGAAAGAACCTATAGTGGTGGTTGCCAAATCTTTGTAGCCTAATAGTGCTTTTTGGATTTTGATACGCTCTTCATAGCTACCTTCTCTTTCTGTTTTTGTAAAGTTTGCTACTTTTGTTTGTACCTCATGATTGTGAATACGTGTAGAGTTTTTTCTAGATGTATTGGCTTCTATATTGTTTTGATATCTAAGTGTTTCTTTTTCATTGAGAGTATCTACACCATCAAAAAATATTTTAGATACTAGTGAAACTTCATCTAATTTTTCTACTGCGTAAGCAAGCCAGTTTTTGATCTCTTTATCCATTTTTTCTTCATATTTGAGTGTAAATGGCGTATGCAAAAGTGAACAAGACGTTGAGACAATGATATTTTCTTTCTCTATAGCGTTTGATAGTGTTTCTAAAAGCATAGCTGTTTTTCTAATGTCATTTTTCCAAATATTCCTAGCATCTACCACTCCAGCGATAAGCTTTTTGCCAGAGTCTGCTATGAGTGTTAAACTTTCTACATTTTTATCACCGTGTAAAAATCAAGTCCCAATCCCCAAACAGGCGTGTGTACCAATACCTTTGTAGCTTCATTTGAGTGTTCAAAGTATGTAGTAACGATGATTTTAATGTTGTCAGATACTTTACAAAGTGTATCGTAACAAGGTTTAATGAGGCTCAAAACTTTGGGCTCTAAGTCTTTAACAAAGATAGGTTCATCTATCTGTACTGTGATTTCATCATCGAGTTTGGCTATTTCGGATAAAAGTGCTTCATAAATGGGAAGAATAGTAGCAAATAATTCATAGGTATCACCTCTATCAACTCTTTTGGAAAGTCCTAAAAATGTGATAGGACCAATAAGATTAATTTTGGTTTTGATACCTAGTGCTTTTGCTTCTTTATATTCATTGAGTGATTTTTGTGGCGTTGAGTGCATAGTTGTCTTCAAGTGAAAGTTCAGGTACGATGTAGTGGTAGTTTGTGTTAAACCATTTTGTCATTTCCATCGCTACTGCATCTTTGTTTCCACGTGCCATAGAGAAAGTAGAGTGCTTCATCGTCTAATGTTTGAAATCTTTTAGGAATGGCTCCTAACATAACAGCAGTATCGAGTACAGTGTCGTACAGTGAAAAATCATTGGACGATATAAAGTCAATACCTGCTTCTTTTGATACATCCAGTGTCTTTTTTTGAGTACTGATGCTACTTTTTCTACTTCGTTAAAATCTGTTTTACCTGCCCAATAAAGCTCCAAACCTTTTTTTAATTCTCTTTGTTCCCCAATACGTGGGAAGCCTATTACGTAATTTTTTGACATAATTTATCCTTTGTTCTAACAATCCAAACAACACAGTAAAAAATAGAGAGTTTTAGTGTGTTGCTTTGATTCAATGTGTTTATAAAGTGCTGTGAATGGTTATTTTTATGAAAGAATAATGTATGGAGGATGTACACCCGTACGTCTAAATGCAAAGTACGTACAGTAAAAAGGACATCTTGGGATGTAGTGGTTTAAAAGCAATGCCAATTTGGTTTTGAGTTTGAAAAAACAGTTACAGTGACAGGCTTTTAGGGGAACAAAAGGAGCGTTTGCAACAGTGTTAAATAAATGTAAAAATAGTGATGGCATAACAACTCCTTTAAAATATTTTCAAAAGTATATCAGATATTAGGTTGATTGAATCTGAAGTAAATTTTATATTAAGAAAACTTTTATCTCTTTTACACTATATTACCTCATCAACCTCTCGGGGTGCTATGTTGGAATACATAGCTGAGATAGCAGACAATGCTTGACCCGCCGAACTTGAACTGGTTAGAACCAGCGTAAGGAAGAGACTGTATTTACTCCATAAATGGATAAGTGATACTACTTTGTAAGTATTAGCTTTATCCATTTATCTCCCTAATTACACTTCTTTCTTTTCGTATTTTATTATGTAAAAGGATTACAATTATGCAAAAAGAATTTAAAGATAAGTTTTCAACTTCAAACGATGAACTGACTCGTGAACCATTCCCTGCTTCACAAAAAGTATATTTAGAGGGTAACATACACAAAGATATTCGTGTACCTGTACGTGAGATTACTTTGAGTAATGAGACGAAACTGCGAGTGTATGATACTTCAGGCCCTTACACTGATCCCACTGTAGAGATAAATGTAGATCAAGGTATACCAGGTATTAGAAATGCGTGGATTACTGGACGTGGTGATGTTGAGGAGTATAAGGGTCGTATCATGGAGCCTAGTGACAATGGTCACTCTACAGATAAGCAACTTGACTTTGTAACTGCTGGAGCAAAAGGGCTTGTTCGTACGCCACTTCGTGCTAAAAAGGGTAGAAATGTTTCTCAAATGTGGTATGCACGTCAAGGGATTATTACTCCTGAGATGGAGTTTATCGCATTAAGAGAAAATCAAGATGCGGCGATGAATGCTGAGTATCTTCAAGACGCGGAGCGTGAAGCAAGACTCAAAGGTGAAAATTTTGGAGCAAACCTTCCAGAACAAGTAACTCCTGAATTTGTAAGAAAAGAAGTTGCAGAAGGTCGTGCTGTTATCCCTGTAAATATTAACCACCCAGAAGTTGAACCGATGATTATTGGTAGAAACTTCCTTGTAAAAGTAAATGCAAACATCGGTAACTCAGCAACTACGTCAAGCATCGCTGAAGAAGTTGAGAAGATGGTATGGTCTACACGTTGGGGTGGAGATACTGTTATGGATCTTTCAACGGGTAAAAACATTCACACTACACGTGACTGGATTTTGCGTAACTCTCCTGTGCCTATAGGAACTGTGCCTATTTATCAAGCCTTAGAAAAAGTAAATGGTATCGCGGAAGACCTTACGTGGGAAGTGTTTAGAGATACGCTTATAGAACAAGCAGAGCAGGGTGTGGATTACTTTACGATTCATGCAGGATTACTTTTACACCATGTACCTATGACGGCTAAACGTGTAACAGGTATCGTGAGTCGTGGTGGAGCTATTATGGCTAAGTGGATGATTCATCACCACAAAGAAAACTTCTTGAATACACACTTTGAAGATATTTGTGAGATTATGAAAACCTATGATGTGACTTTCTCTCTAGGTGATGGCTTACGTCCAGGATCAGGTGCAGATGCCAACGATGAAGCACAATTTGGTGAGCTTGAAGAGCTAGGAAGATTGACTCAAATTGCGTGGAAACATGATGTACAAACACTGATAGAAGGACCGGGTCACGTACCCATGCATATGATCAAAGAAAACATGGACAAACAACTTGAAGTTTGTCATGAAGCTCCTTTTTATACACTTGGGCCCTTAACTACAGACATTGCTCCAGGATATGATCACTTTACATCAGGAATCGGTGCTGCGATGATTGGTTGGTATGGATGTGCAATGCTTTGTTACGTGACACCCAAAGAACACCTAGGTCTTCCAAACAGAGAAGATGTAAAAGAAGGACTCATTACCTACAAGATAGCCGCTCACGCAGCAGATGTTGCTAAGGGTCATCCAGGAGCAAGAGCTAGAGATGATGCGATGTCTTTGGCTAGATTTGAGTTTAGATGGGTAGATCAGTTTAACATTGGACTTGACCCAGACCGTGCAAGAGAGTATCATGATGCTACACTTCCAATGGAAGCTGCAAAAGTGGCGCACTTTTGTTCTATGTGTGGACCAAAATTTTGTTCTATGAAGATTTCTGCTGAGGTACGTGAGTATGCAGCAGAATTGGGCACAGATGTAGAAGATGCAAAACAACAGGGTATGGACGAAATGTCTGAGAAGTTTAAAGAGATGGGTTCTGAAGTGTATGTGGATGCTGAAAGAATAGAAAAAGTTTAAGTTTTTTGTAGTTTTGGTGTTGTGGGGACACAACACCCTACGAAAGCATAAAATATGTAGGGTGTTGTCTCCTGACAACACCGTTATGTTTATATATAGAAGAAGAGGTATAATATGCATATAGGTATCGCAGGTGTTGGTCTTGTTGGAAGAGTTTTAGCGTTAAATCTTTTGCGACAAGGGCATACACTCACACTTTTTGATGAAGATATAGCCTATGGTGACAAAGCTGCAGGTATGACTGCTGCTGGTATGCTTGCTGTTTTTGCTGAGTTAGAGAGTGCTGAGTCCGTGATATTTGACCATGGCAATCGTTCTATAGCACTTTGGCCAGATCTCTTGGCACAGGTAGATTGTGCAGAGGCTTACCAACAAAAAGGTAGCATTATTACCGCACACCCTCAAGACTATAATGAGTTGGATCACTTTATAGAAACATTGAAGTCTAAAGTGGAAGAAGCTTCACAGATTAAGCTTTTGGACAGAAGAGAACTTACCGAACTAGAACCAGACTTATCTCAACATGCCAAAGCTTTTTTTATACCACAAGAAGGTCAGGTGGATGCACAGCATTTTATGCAAGCTTCTAGTGATTATTTGTTAGCCAACTCTGATGTGACTTGGAATCAAAATGTAAAAGTAAAAGATATATCTGAAGGTAGTATAGAACTAGAAGAGACAAGTGAAGTATTTGATTGGGTCTTTGATGCTAGAGGATTAGGTGCGAATGCACAAGTAAAAGATTTACGTGGGGTAAGAGGTGAAGTGATTTGGTTGGATGCTCCTGAAGTCAATATCACTAGACCCACACGTATGTTACACCCACGATATAAAATCTATATCGTCCCTAGACCTAATAATAGATATGTTATAGGTGCAACAGAGATAGAAAGCGAAGACAAAAGCCCTGTATCTGTACGTTCTTCTTTGGAGTTGTTGTCTGCTCTATATAGTATGCATTCGGGTTTTGCAGAAGCACGTATCGTCAAGATGTTGACAAACTGTCGTCCTACATTGAGAGATAATTTACCTCAGATAATACATGGGCAAAAGATGACGCGTATCAATGGGCTTTATAGACATGGATATTTGCT
Source organism: Sulfurovum sp. (assembly GCA_030949725.1). Taxonomy (GTDB): domain Bacteria; phylum Campylobacterota; class Campylobacteria; order Campylobacterales; family Sulfurovaceae; genus Sulfurovum. Next base: position 17,180 of record JAUZSE010000025.1, read on the forward strand.
AGCACCTGCCATAGTAGAAAAAGCATTAAATGAAGGAATAAACAAATGATAAAAGTATCGGTAAATGGCGAGATAAAAGAGCTTGAAGAGGGCTTGAATGTAAGTCAGATGATAGAAGCACTTGAGTATAAAATCAAAGGTTTTGCTGTAGCCGTCAATACTACTTTTATACCTATAGCTAAATATACCGATACAATCATAAAAGAGGGAGATACCATAGACATATTGGCTCCCGTACAAGGTGGATAAAATGATGAAGAAGATAGAAACAAGTGATGACAAATGGGAAATAGGTGGAAAAACTTTAAGTTCTAGGTTACTCATAGGTTCGGCACTCTATCCTAGTCCTGCCAATATGGAAGATGCTATTAAAATTTCAGGTTCACAGATCGTTACCGTTTCTTTGCGTCGTCAGGCTGCAGGTGGAAATGAGGGTACAGGTGGCAATCAGTTTTGGGATATTATCAAATCTATGGGTATTGAAGTCTTACCAAACACGGCAGGTTCTCACTCTGCAAAAGAAGCCATCACCACCGCACAGATGGCAAGAGAAGTCTTTGGTACCAACTGGATAAAACTCGAAGTCATCGGAGATCAGTATAACTTACAACCAGACCCATTTGAGACTGTAAAAGCAGCTGAGATTCTCATAAAAGATGGCTTTGAAGTTTTTCCCTATACTACAGATGATTTGGTAGTAGCCAAACGTCTTGCAGATGCAGGATGTAAGATACTTATGCCGTGGGGATCTATGATAGGTTCAGGAAAAGGACTTATGAACCCTGATAATCTCATCGCTATCCGTAAGCAGTTCCCCGATTTACAACTTGTTGTAGATGCAGGCATCGGTAAACCTTCCCACGCCACACAAGCGATGGAACTAGGATACGATGGCGTACTGCTAAATTCTGCCATAGCTTTGGCACAAGACCCAGTAAAAATGGCAGATGCTTTTAGGGTAGCAGTAGTTGCAGGACGTTTGGGTTATGAAGCAGGCACGATGAAAGAGAGAGCATTTGCCTCTCCTTCTACACCTACAGTAGGGACTCCTTTTTGGCATCAGTTTGATTAACCATTAATTAATAACTTTAAGCATAACTAAAACTAATTTTATGTATAACCCAATTATAAAATTCTCGGGGTGCTAAGTATTTTGAGATAAAAAGGGAACAACATGACATCCAAAATTTTAAGATTATCCATTATAGCTTCATCCGCTGTAATAAGCGTACCCACATTTGCAGAGGAAGTTACACTGGATTCTATCGTGGTAGGGGCTGACTTTAGAGAGCAAAATCTGTCTAAAGTAGCTGCTTCTGTGAGTCTCATCTCTGAAGCAAACATTTATGATAAAGCATCACAATCTTTTGTAGAAGTACTAGCTGCAGAGCCAAATGTAAACTTCTCTTCGGGTGCATCAAAAGCAAAATATATTCAAATACGTGGTATTGGTGAGAGAAGTCAATTTGTAACTCCTATCAATCCTTCTGTAGGTATCATCGTAGATGGTATTGACTTTTCACAATCAGCTTTGGGTGTCACAATGTATGACTTAAAGCAAATTGAAGTACTTAGAGGACCACAAGGGACTACTTTTGGTGCGAATGGACTGGCAGGTGTGATCAATGTGGAGAGTAATAGTCCGACCAATGAAGCAGGTGGACACATTGAAGCTACTCTAGGAGATTACAACACGAAAGCTTTTGGTTTAACTGTGAATGCACCTATCGTTGAAGATAAATTACTTTCAAGATTTTCTTTGTATAAAAATACATCTGATGGATATATGAATAATGTATTTTTAGGACGAGAAGACACTGCAAATATTGATGAACTCTCAGCCAAAGCAAAATTCCGTTGGTTCGCAGCAGATAACCATACGGTTGATTTGACATTACAACATATAAATATAGACAATGGTTATGATGGATTTACTTTTGATAATTCAAGAAATTCTTACGCGGATGAACCAGGAAGAGATGCACAAGAAACCAATGCCTTTGCATTAAAATCTACCTATCAAGTGAATGAATCTATGCATTTAATCTCTGCTATAAGTTACAGTCAAACAGACTTAAAATACAGTTTTGATGTAGATTGGTCTTATGCGGGTGCATTTGATGATGCTTTATATCCATATAGTGCATTTGATGAGTACCTAAGAGATAGAGAGCAGTTAGATATAGATGTGCGTTTGGTTTCAGATGAAGCAGGTCGTATTTTTTCTGGGACGACAGATTGGACTATTGGGGCATATTATAAAGATTATTCTGAAAATATGTCACGTGAGTATACCTATCTTGCTGCACCTTTTAGTTCAGTATATGATACACAAAATACAGCAATTTACGGACAGCTAGACACGCATTTTTCTAACAAACTCACTTTGGTTACAGGACTTAGACTAGAGCAGTGGGATTCTAAATATTCTGACTCTGAAAATATTAATATTAATACAGATGAGTTGTTAACAGGGGGTAAAATCGGACTTAATTACCAAGCTTCAGCCGATCGTTTATACTATGTTACTTTAGCCAAAGGGTATAAACCTGGTGGCGTAAATGCGGACAACAGATTATCATCAGATACAAGACAATATGAGACAGAAACATTATGGAATATTGATGCAGGTTTAAATGCTAATTATTTTAATAGTAAAGTCAAGAGCCGATTTAACCTTTTTTATGGGCAACGTAAGGATCAACAAGTCAAAGACTCTCTTCTTATTCCTCAGCCTGGTGGAAGTACAGAATTTGTTGACTATGTGAGTAATGCTGCTGAGGGTAACTATTATGGAGTAGAATCACAAATTGATTATTTCCCTCTTGAGACCTTACACCTATTTACGAGTTTTGGTTTACTTCAAGCAGAGTTTGATGAATATCCAAACAACCCTATGATGACAGGTCGTGCGCCTGCAAACTCTCCAGAGTATCAGTATAATGTAGGGTTGGATTATCTGTTTCTTGATGCATGGACATTTAAAACAAATGTGGAAGGTAAAGGAAGTTATTATTTCTCAAACAGACATAACGAAAAAGCAGAAGCTTACGCCTTATGGCACTCAAGTTTAGAATACACAACAGGTGCGTTTACAGCAGCTCTTTGGGTAAGAAATATTACAGATGAAACGTATCAAGTGAGAGGTTTTGGAAGTTTTGGTAACAATCCTGGTAATGGGTATGCTACAGAATTATATACACAACTAGGCACGCCAAGAACAGCAGGCTTGACGCTTTCATACGACTTTTAAAATGACATTTTCCATTCAAGGCATTATGGATGCTTTTTTAGCTATGCCCATGTGGGAACTCATAGCAGTAGTTCTGGGCATTGCGTATGTACTCCTTGCAGCCAAAGAGTCTTTGTGGACATGGCTCTTTGCATTTTTTGGGACTTTTATTTATACTATACTATTTTGGGAAGGAGCGCTTGTCTCTTCTTCTTTGCTCAATCTTTATTATATGGGTATGGCAGTGTATGGTTTTTTCTTATGGCGTAGTGGTGGAGAAGAGGGTAAAGAACTTACAGTAAGTAGTTGGTCACTGCAAAAAAATATGAGTATGATCTTTTCAGGACTACTCATAGCCACAATACTTGGATACCTATCTGATACCTATACGGATGCAAAATTTGCTTACCTAGACACATTTGTTATGGTCTTCTCTGTACTTGCCACGTGGATGTTGGCAAATAAAGTATTGGAAAACTGGCTTTACTGGATAGTGGTCGATTCTGCTGCTATTGTACTCTACTGGCAGACGGGTTATCTTGCAACGATTGTACTTTTTGCACTGTATGTTCTTTTGGCATTTTATGGCTATATCGCTTGGTCTAAGGTAAAAAATGCAGGGTAAATTGGTGCAATATACTTTGTTTGGAAATGATAGTATACAAAGCGTTACCCTCTTAAAGACACAAGGTTTTTCGAATGAAAGCTATCTGATAAGAACTACAGACCACAAATACTTACTTAGAAAATTTAAACTCGAAAATAATAGAAAACGTGAGTTTAAAGTACAAAAATTAGCATATCAAAAAAAGATAGCAGCCAAACCTCAAATTCTTGATGAGAAAAATGGGTTGATGATCTGTGACTATGTAGAGGGTGAGCATAAAGAAAAACTAAACAAACACAACTTGACACAACTTGCCATAATTCTAAAAAAATTACATAAAATACAGTTAAGAGAAACACCTATAAACTTACAAAAATCATTTATCTCACAATCAAAAGAAGTAAAAAAAGCATTTCAAACCATACAAGGCTATAAAGTAGAAAATGTACTTTGCCATAATGACCTCAATCTTAAAAATATACTCGTCAACAACAAAAGAATAAAACTGATAGACTGGGAGTTTGCGACAGTGAATGACAGATATTTTGATCTGGCATGTGTCTGTATGGAGTGTGATTTAAACAAAAAAGATGAGGCATATTTTTTAAGAAGATATTTTGGAAGAGAAGCAAAAATAAACCTAGATAAACTTACTGCATATCAGGCTATTTATAAGGCACTGTGCTTGCAATGGTTTGAGGGTGTTGGAGAAGTATAATATTCAAAGTGCATTTATATCTGACGAATATATAGATGAAATACTTGTAAATATTAGTTATTAGATGATGGTATTGGTGGAGATGAGGGGAATTGAACCCCTGTCCTAAAATAGCTAGAACTATGACTCTACATGCTTAGTCAGTGTTGTTAATTTTGATCTGGTTTTGTACTACACTCAAAACTTTGCCAGACGAGCTAGGATTCTCACTCTAGGGCATAGCTTCCCTAAAGCATAGTCACCAGATGTGATACCCAAAGTGCGCAAGCACTTCCAAATAAATGGATTCCGATTAAGATGACACTCCTCGGTAGGGCAGTCCTCCGCGAAGCGGGGTTAATGACTTACGCTACTGCGTAAGCTGGACGGTAATCTGTGTTGTTTGCGTTTAAATGCGTGTGAGCCGCGTAACGGAATTGCTCAGTCCGACATGCACATAGCCCCGACTACTCCAGTCGAAACCAAGTCATCCCCATAATTGTAAAGATAATGGAATGATAACACTTTTAGGTTGTTTTGTCAATAGATATTTTGTAAAATTCTAAGAAGTAAGAAAAGATAAAGTACTATTTATACCTTTTCTTCTGGCACTTCTTGTGAGTAGTGCCCAAATAATCCATGTGATACCCACTAAAATAAAAGGTATACTTAACATTTGACCTGTACTAAAAGGTAGTTCTGTGCTGTAGTCAGCTTGACGGGTTTTGGTATACTCAAGTATAAAACGCATGATAAACATGTAGGTCAAAAAGACACCGGGAAGTATCTTTGTCGCAAATAGTGGGGTAACTTTACGGTAAATTGCTAGCATAATTACAAACAGTAGCAGATAGGAAAATGCTTCATACAGTTGAACAGGATGACGGGGAACCATATCTATTCTTTGAAAAATGATTGCCCATGGTTTATCTGAGGGTAGACCAAGTATTTCAGAGTTAAAAAGGTTTCCAAAACGTATAAATACACCAACGAGTGCGCCTGGTATAGCAATACGTGAGACTAGCCAAAAGAAGGATTCGTTGTAGCGTTTTGCAAATATATAAAGTGCCACAATGACACCGAGTAAGCCACCATGACTTGCCAATCCACCTTTCCATACTTTGAGTATTTCGAGAGGGTGAGCGAGATAATACTCTGGTTCATACGCTAAACAGTGCATCAAACGCGCACCAATCACCGCACCTACCATCACATATATGAGTAGGTTGTCTAGTACAATAGGATCTTTATTTTCACGTATATATATCCGTTGAAATATCATAAGTCCGAGAAAAAATGAGCCTACAAAGAGAAGTCCATACCAGCGTAGTTGTAAGGGTCCTAGTTCTAATAGAATAGGGTTTACATTCCAAATTAAGTGTTCCATAAGTGATAGCCTTGATTTAATTAGAAGTATTATACTCTAAATAATCTAAGCGTTTATCTTCTCTTTTATCTCTTTTGCAATTTGGGAAATCTTTTTAATCTTTTGACTGCCATTAAGACTTTCATCTAAAAGTACTTTCACAAATGCTGAACCTACGATTACACCATCCACACCAACGGCTTTTTCTTTTGCTGTATGCGTATCAACACCAAAACCTACATAGACAGGCGTGTCAGAGTACTTTTTGATACTTGTAATGATGGGTTGTAAGTCTTCACTTTTACCTGATCCAGTGATGCCTGCATACGCTACAAGGTAGATGAACTTTTTGCATCGGTGACTATTTCTTTTATGCGTGCTTGCGTATCTGTAGGTGCTATGAAGTCTATGAGGCTCAAATCTGCTGCTTCTATGCTTGGCTTGTAAGGTCTTGCTTCTTCAAGGGGTAAATCAGGGATGATAAAACCATTTACGCCTGATTTTTTGGCTTCTGCAATGAATGTATCCATACCTTTGTGGTAAAAAGGATTAAAGTAACCCATCCAAAGCGTATCGATGTGTGGGGCTATTTTTGTAGAGGCTTCAAATAGATGGTCTAATTTAAAACCATTTTGTAAGGCTTTAAGGTTGGCTGCTTCTATGACAGGACCATCGGCAACAGGATCAGAAAATGGCATACCTAGTTCTAAAGTGTCAACTCCAGCTTCAGCCAAAGCCAATGATGCATCTACTGTAAATTCTAAAGAGGGGTATCCAGTGGTAATATAAGCAACTAATTTCTTCAATATGTCTTCTTCTATAATATATTTTTAACATTATATGATAAAATGAGTAAAAATATAGATTTTTCATTTAGGATTAAAATAAAATTATGAGTATGTATACAGCAAAAATAGAAAAAAAAGTAACCTTAAGCACTATAGCAAAGATGAAAGGCAATGAACCTATCACTATGGTAACAGCCTATGACGCACTTTTTGCGAAGCTTTTTGATGGCGAAGTTGAGATGATCTTAGTCGGTGATAGTCTTAATATGAGTTTTTTAGGAAAAGAGGACACACTTTCTGCCACTATGGATCAGATGATTTACCATACGCAGGCGGTCTGTAATGGTGCAAATTTACCACTTATCGTACTAGATATGCCTTTTGGAACGTATACTTCTCCAAAAATGGCTGTAGAAAATGCAACAAGAGCATACAGAGAGACCAATGCACAAGCAGTGAAGATAGAGGGTGGTAAAGAGCGTGCATATATCGTTGAAGCATTAACACAAAACTCTATTGCCGTGCTTGGACATATAGGGCTTATGCCACAGTTTTTACGCAGTGATGGTGGCTATAAAATACGAGGAAAAGATGCAGAAGACATTGCAGCTTTGGTGGAAGATGCAATAGCATTGGAAAAAGCAGGGGTTTTTGCCCTTGTGGTAGAAGGCGTAAAAGAAGAGGCAGCAAAGGCTATTACGCAGGCTATATCTATCCCAACTATTGGCATAGGAGCAGGAAACAGTACGGACGGGCAAGTATTGGTTTGGTCTGATATGTTTGGGTTCTTTGAAACCTTTAAGCCTAAGTTTGTCAAACAGTATATGGATGGTGCAAAGCAGATACGAAAGGGACTTGAAGCGTATCGTGATGAAGTGAAAGATAGAACATTCCCAAGTGATGAGTATACTTATTAATGGAACGTATGATAGAGATAGAAAAAAAGAATTATTTAATGAAAACTAATATCTCAGCTGTTGATTTGTTTTGTGGGATAGGAGGATTGTCTTATGGATTGAAACAGTCAGGAATTGATATAAAAGCAGGGTTTGATTTTGATAATAAATGTAGGTATGCTTATGAGGCAAATTGTGATGCTAGGTTTATCCATCAAGATATTAGTCAAGTAAAAAGCGAAGATATAGAAGCCTTTTATGACAAAGAAGATATTCGTGTTTTGGTAGGATGTGCGCCTTGTCAGCCATTTTCAACCTATACACTTAATGCAGATAAACAAAAAGACCAAAGATGGCAATTGCTTTATGCCTTTAGTCGATTAATAAAAGAGACACAACCCGATATAGTTTCAATGGAAAATGTACCTAATTTATTAAATTTCAAAAAAGAACCTGTGTTTGAGAATTTTGTCAATGAATTAAAAGATGAGGGCTATTTTGTATGGCATAAAATTGTGTATTCTCCTGATTATGGGATTCCACAAAAACGAAAAAGATTAATATTATTAGCATCTAAAAAAGCTGAAATTACACTTATAAATCCAACACACACCAAAGAGAATTATGTTACAGTAAGAGATGCTATAGGTCATTTAGAAGCATTAGACTCTGGAGAGACTTCATCTAAAGATTTTATACACAAATCTTCTAAGTTGTCAGATAAAAATTTAAAGAGGTTAAGACAATCGGTTCAGGGTGGAAGCTGGAAAGACTGGGATGAAAGTTTAAAGTTAGAGTGTCATAAAAAAGAGAGTGGAAAAACTTATGGAAGTGTTTATGGACGAATGAAATGGGATGAACCCTCTCCGACTATGACTACCTTTTGTACAGGTATTGGTAACGGAAGATTTGGACACCCAGAGCAAGATAGAGCTATATCTTTGAGGGAAGCAGGAATTTTACAAAGTTTCCCAAAAGCGTATAAATTTTCTTCTAATAGTGAAAACTTGAAATTCACACAGGTTTCCAAGCAGATTGGGAATGCTGTACCTCCTAGACTAGGAGAGATAATAGGCTTAAGTATTATAAAACACTTGGAGGAGATAGAAGATGGAAAAAATTAAAAAAGAGATTAAAATTACAGAAGAACAAAAAACCAATGCAGAAAAACAGATATTGGAAAAAATAAAAAATTATGATTATGATACAGTTGAATATCCTATAGAGGTAATCATTCAACAGTACTCAGATGGTATTGAAAATAATGATGGAGAAATCTATATACCCGATTATCAAAGAGAGTATGTTTGGGCAGAAAAAAGAAGGTCTAAGTTTATCGAATCTATTATTTTAGGAATTCCAATACCATATATATTTTTTGCTGATGTTGATGGTAGATATGAAATAGTAGATGGCTCCCAAAGAATTAGGACATTACATTCATTTCTCTCTAATGAGCTGAAATTACAAGAGTTGGAAAAGTTGACAGAATTAAATAATTTTTATTTTAAAGATTTATCAATAATTAGACAAAGGAGAATAAGAAAAAAAAGCTTAAAAATGATTGCTCTTGGTGAAAAAACAGATGCAAAGGCTAGAATTGATTTATTTGAACGAATAAATACTGGAAGTGATCAATTAAAACAAATAGAAGTTCTAAAGGGTGCTTATGGTGGAAAATTTTATAATTTTATTTCAGAGTGTGCTAATAATAAACTATTTAGGCAACTTTGTCCAATAAGTGAAAAAAGAACGTTAAGAGAAGAGCCACAGCAAATGGTTTTGAGATTTTTTGCTTATTCTGAAAATAGAACTGAGTACAAAGGGCATGTTGCTCCATTTATAGAAGAATATATTAAAAGTAAAAAGGATACTTTTACAGATGAAGAGAAGGGAAAGATGGAAAGTAGTTTTTCCTTAATGTTAAAGTTCGTTGATAAAAATTTTGAAAATGGTTTTGCAAAAACAAAAAGTGCAAAATCAACTCCTCGTGTTAGATTTGAAGCTATATCAGTAGGAGTTTATTTAGCTTTATTGGAAAACCCTAGTTTAGATAAAGTAAATACTGATTGGGTAGGGTCTGATGAATTTAAAGTACATACTCGTTCTGATGCAGCAAATAATAGACTTAAATTGATAGGACGAACTGATTATGTCAAAAATAAGATTTTAGGTAAATAGATGGAAGTTATTATTTTAGAATTTGAAGGGAAAACGGAAGAAATAAATGAATATTTTTCCTTTGTTCGAACGACTACTCATCTTAGGTTGAATTTAGGTGAGGATATGATAGAAGTTTCAGAGACTGTCCATCAAGTTTTGAAGTCAAACTTATTTCTATTACTATATAATGTAGTGGAATCTTCATTTAAGAATGCTTTAGAAAAAATTTGTATAGAGATAAGTAATGATGAGTTAAAATATAAAGATGTTATTTCTGAAATAAAAAAGATGTGGATTAATAAAGAGTATAAAAATTTTAATGAGAAATGTGATATTCCAAGAGATACCTCCAAGTCTGAATTTCTTATGAACAAAATAGATACAATAACCCAAGATATTGTGAACATAAGATTTACCAACCAATTATCTGGTAATGTAACACCAGTAATAATAAAAGAATCAATAAATGAGTATGGTCTTGAAACACATGATATTGAAAATCCAAGCTCCCTTTTTATTATAAAAAATAAACGTAATAATTTAGCTCATGGCAATGAAATATTTTCTGAATGTGGAAGAGAATATACCCTCTTAAGACTAGAAGAGATAAAAAATGAGTCTGTAGACTATATGAGATTTATTTTAGAGCATATAAAAGACTTTATAGATGAAAAAAAAATATAAAATTTAGAAGAGAGGAGGAATACTAATGGAACGTATGGTAGAGCTAGAACGTTTTGATGAAGAAGTCTCGTATGAGGTCACCCTTCGCCCCAGTTCTTGGGATGAGTACATTGGACAAGAGAAGATGAAAAAGAATCTAAAGGTTTTTATAGAGGCTAGCAAGAAAAGAAATGAAGCTTTAGACCATATTTTGTTTTTTGGACCTCCTGGACTTGGTAAAACGACTATAGCCAATATTATTTCTAACGAAATGGGGGCGAATATCAAGACTACAGCTGCTCCTATGATAGAAAAGGCAGGAGATTTGGCTGCACTGCTTACGAATATAGAAGAAGGTGATATTTTGTTTATAGATGAAATACACCGTATGTCTCCTGCCATTGAAGAGATACTCTATCCTGCTATGGAGGACTTTAGATTAGATATTATTATAGGTTCTGGTCCTGCTGCACAAACAGTGAAGATAGATTTACCCCGTTTTACACTGATTGGGGCAACGACTAGAGCAGGAATGCTTTCAAATCCTTTACGTGAGCGTTTTGGGATGCACTTTAGAATGCAGTTTTATACCCCTGAAGAACTTACACAAATTGTGACGTTGGCTTCGCATAAATTAGATAAATTTGCCCAAATAGATGCTGCTATAGAAATGGCGAAACGTAGCCGTGGTACACCTCGTATTGCCTTGCGTTTACTCAAACGTGTACGTGATTTCGCAGAAGTACTTGATGAAAAAGAGATAAGCCTAGAGAGAGCACAATATGCATTGAATCAACTAGGTGTAAATAATTTGGGCTTTGATGAGCAAGATATTAAGCTACTTGAATTGCTTGTATCGGCAAAGAACAAACCTATGGGATTGAGTACTATAGGGGCAGCTTTAAGTGAAGATGAGGGTACGATAGAAGATGTATTAGAACCTTATCTTATAGCACATGGCTATATTGAAAGAACGGCTAGAGGGCGTATAGCCACACAAAAATCTTATGAACATTTTAAATTATCTGGAAATAAAGGACTGTTAGATGACTAGAGCAAATATCATGATTATGCTGTTATTTTTTATGGCTCTTGTGGGGGCACACAGTGTGTATAAGCCTTTTGTGCTTTCTTGGATTGTTGCGATACTGCTCACTATGGCAACATTTAATCTCACAAAAAATATCATACATTATACGCATTCTACTCATATTTCTGCTGCCATTACTACAACACTAATGACACTTCTTCTTTTTGCACCGATTGTGTATATTGCTACTATTGGTGTGGGATATGCCTCACAGATAGATAGTGTAGGTATCAAAGACACTATTAATGCACTTAGGGTGCTTATGGAGGAGATTCCCTTTTTACATGAAATGAGTATACAGTACCTTAGTGACGATAAAATTACATCGTATATAGAGGACTCAACTTCGTATGTAACACTTGCAGGTGGTGCGGGCTTAGGTTTTGTGAAAGATATGTTTTTTGTTGTGGTGTTTTATTTTTTCATTAATTATTATGGTAATCGTTTTTTTGATACTATTTTGGCTTTATTACCTGTTTCTACTGCAAAAGGTACAAAAATGCTTGAAGAAATTTCTTCCACTATGGAAGTGGTTTTTTATTCCATTATCGTGACAGCTATTTTTGAAGGTTTTTTATTTGGAATGATTATGAATTATTTTGGATTTAACGGTTTACTTTTTGGTGTAATATATGGTTTTGCTTCACTTATCCCTATCATCGGAGGGATTATTGTTTGGGCACCTGTCTCACTTTATACTTGGACGCAGATTGACTCCCAAACGGCTATTATTGTTGCTTCTTATTCCATCATTATAATCTCTGTGATTGCAGATACCTTTATTAAGCCGATGATTATTCAGGGAATACAAGAAGACCTTCTCAAAAGTACTATATCTGTTAACTCTATTGTCATTTTCTTCTCCATCATCGCAGGTATGAGTACCTATGGTTTTTGGGGAATGATACTAGGACCTGCGGTCACTTCTTTTCTCATTGCTATTACCAAAGTGTATTTGGATTATAATGAAAAATAGTGTATAGGCATTAACCCTCAATTAAACATACTATACGATAATTTGCACATAAAGGATTTACTATCATAAAAATACTCATTATAGAAGATGACCCAGAACTGGCACTCATTTTAACCAATTACCTCACGAAGTTCGATATGGAAGTGATAGGTGCAGAAGATCCTTACATCGGACTTTCTCTTTTAACGCAACATGCTTTTGATCTCATTATTTTAGATCTCACTTTACCAGGTATAGATGGTCTTGAACTTATACCAAAAATACGTGATATTACTAATATACCTATTATTATCTCTTCAGCTAGAGATGATATAACAGATAAAGTGATCGGTATGGAAAGAGGTGCGGATGATTATATGCCAAAACCTTATGATCCGAGAGAACTCGTGACACGTATTAAAACTATTTTGCGACGTACGCATGCTGTGGAAGAAAAAGCAGACAAAAAAGAAGAGCTTTTTGAAATTAATGCTAAAGCTAGAGAGATATATTTTCAAGGAAAGTCTTTGGTACTCACTGCGGCAGAATATGACATCTTGGGTATGCTTTTACAGCATAAAAATGGTTCAGTCTCACGAGAACAACTTCTTTACCAAAGTGAGCATATAGATGATGAGAGTTCTATTAAAAATATAGATGTTATTATTTCGCGTATACGACATAAGATTGCGAAGATTGATCCTGACAATATTTATATTAAACCTATTCGTGGTGTAGGGTACCTCTTGACTGACCGAGGATGAGAAACTTATCGGTAACTACTTTTATACATATTTTATTTTCTGTAGCAATCTTAATCTTGATTGCTACATTCTTACTTTTCCTCTCTTGGGACAAAGATAGACGTAAGATAGATGAATATAAACGTTATCAACTACTCTCCCTTACCTTTCTCTCTAAGTTACAACTCAATCCTAAACAAAATGCGTTAGATGCACTCTATCATGATTTACATGTTAAAAATGTACCTTTAAGTATCAGAGCAGAAACCAGAGAAGCCATCGCACTACGTGGTGAGACACTTTTTACAGGGGGGTCTAGCAGTGGGCAGGTAAGGGTCTTTACTTTGGGAGACAAACACTATATTTATGTGCAGCGTATGGGATACAACCTTCTATTGGAAGATAACAGACAGAAGAAATATTATGTAGAAATCGCTATTGGGATAGGAGTCTTTCTTATTGCCTTGCTTTTGTTGCTTTATCTGGCAGTCTTAAAAAAACTGTATCCTTTAAAGACTTTGCATAAACAGATACAACGATTTGCAAAAGGAGATATGCAGACACGCATAACCTATCTCTATGATGATGAAATTGGGAAAATCGCAAAAAGTTTTGATGATACTATCTTGCATATTAACACACTTTCGGCATCTAAAAACCTTTTTATGCGTAACTTGATGCATGAACTAAAAACGCCTATTACCAAAGGACGAATTGTGGTTGAAATGCTCGAAGATGAGAGTGTAAAAAAGATACTTATTCGAGCCTTTGAACGCATGAATGAACTCATCTCAGAACTGGCTGATTTAGAACGCGTTACCACGCAAGACTTTGAACCTAATTTTGAATATATTATGCTTGATGAGGTGATACAAGAGAGCCAAAATCTTCTTATGATGTCTAAAGATTGCATGACCATTGATGTGATAAACAGAGACTTGAAAACAGATAAGAAGTTACTAGCATTAGCCATTAAGAACTTACTTGATAACGGGATTAAATATAGTAAAAACAAACACGTCACCCTTAGATCTGATGGATATGGATTGGAAGTTCTTTCAGAGGGAGACGAACTTCAACATCCTTTATCGTATTATATAGAACCATTTTCTCAAGAAGAGAAACGCAGTTCAGGATTTGGGCTTGGTTTATATATTGTACATAGTATTTTGGAGAAATTAGGATGTAAACTGGGATATAGATATGAAGAGGGTAATAATATCTTCATCATAGAAGCAGGAGAAACCTGCCGTATAATTTAACCTTTTAAGGATTCTGCAATGAGTTCTAAAGGGTTTTTAAAGATAGTTTCTACGTCTGCGTGGTTGAGTGCTTCGCTTAGTTGCATGCGACAAGCAGAACACTCAGCACTCACATAATGTGCTTTTGTTTCTTTTATCATCGCAGCTTTTGGGATACCTGCAAGTTCTGCAAAATGAAACTTCTCAGTTTGCATGGTCACACCACCAAAACCACAGCATCTATCAGAATCAGACATTTCTATCATGGGGTAGTTAGGTGCCAAAAGATTACGTGGTTGTTGGTATATACCTTGTACTTTTTTGGCATGACATGGGTCATGGTAGGTTACAGCTTCATCAAACTTCTTACCTTTGTCTTTGAGGATTTGTTGTAAAGGAGTATTGTCATCTAGCCATGCAGTAGCCATATGTATTTTTTCAGCTACTTTTTTTGCTCTTTCTTCCCACTCTGGCATATCGTGGTTGGCAAAAAACACTTGCCAGTCATGTTTTATCATAGCTGAACAGGTAGCTTCTGGTATGAGCATGGCATCACACTCATCCATAAAGCTCTCAAAGTATACTATATTTTTCTTTGTCATATACTCAACAGAACTTACATCACCAGTAAAATATGCAGGTGCACCACAACATAACTGATCTTTTGGTATAAAGATGTCTATGTTTAACTCTTTTAAAATGTCCACCAAAGAGTCACCTATGCCCGTATAATTGTAATTAGCCAAACAACCTATAAAAAGGGCTACACGTTGGTTTTTTTGTTCTTGAAGGGCTGCAGGTATTTCTTCGGGGTATGTATTTAAAAAACTTACTTTTGCCATAGAAGGAAGTAGCCTTCCTTTTTTTATCATGGGGAGAGAAAACCTTGCTCTTAAGCCTCTGTTTTTGTCGTCTTGAGCCAAAGCACAAGTTTTAAACATATAGCCCATTTTCATCACAAAATCCATAATCTTACGGTTACGTAGTAAGAAGAAAAAACCACGTTTAAACCAAGCAATACCAAATTTATCGGCGATATCGGCACGTACTTCTTCTATAATCATGTCTGTAGCCAAAGAATTGGGGCATACATCTACACAGTTGGTACACAAGAAACAAGATTCAAAGATGTCTTTGACATTTTTGTCTAATTCAAGGTGTCCTTGTTGATAGGCACCCAATAACTCTATGAAACCACGTGGAGAAGTAGCTTCATCTGGATTAACTTGGTGAATGGTACAAACGGGGATACATTTTCCGCATTTGATACAGTCATCACTTGTAGCAGTAAAGTTAAAAATGTCTTCTGGTTTTTTGCTCATATTCTGTCTTTCTGTTTTTTATTGTTATAGCCATTATATTTTAAAAAGTCAATGTTTTCTTTTCTCATCTAACCAAACCATAATACCTTTTTGGGCGTGTAGTCTATTTTCTGCTTCTGTAAAGATAACATCTGCATGTTTTTCAAATGTTTCTTCACTGACTTCATAGTCACGGTAGGCAGGCAAACAATGTAAAAATATAGCATCATCTTTAGCATAAGACATGAGCGTTTCATCTACTATATATCCTTCAAAAGCTTTCAAGCGTACTTCTTTTTCATCTTCTTGACCCATAGAAACCCATGTATCGGTAGTAACGACATCACAGTCTTTGACAGCTTCAATAGGGTCATTACCAAAGGTGATCTTCGCAGCAGACTCTTTAGCGATTTCTAAGGCTTCGAGTATGATAGTTACATCACATTCATACCCTTGAGGTGTTGCAACTCTCAGTTCAAATCCAAGTTTGGCTGCAAGCATGAGCCAGGAGTGGGTCATGTTATTTCCATCTCCTACATAAGCCACAACAGGGTTTTTGTCTTTACCAAACTCAATCATAGTAAGATAATCGGTCATAAGTTGTACGGGGTGGTAAGAATCGGTAAGACCATTGATGACTGGTACTTTTGAAAATGCTGCAAACTCTTCAAGTTTTGATTGCTCAAAAGTACGTATCATCACCATATCAACCATACGGCTAATCACACGAGCCGTATCTTTCATAGGCTCACCACGACCGAGTTGTATATCATTTGAAGAGAGAAATAGTCCTATGCCACCAAGTTGGTAAATACCCGTTTCAAAGCTCACACGCGTACGCGTAGAACTCTTCTCGAAGATCATCCCAAGCGTTTGATGCTCCAGATACGGTACAAACTTACGTTGTTTGGTCTGCGACTTTATTTTTTGTGCTAAGGCTATCATCTCCAAAATCTCATCTTTGCTAAAATCTTTGAGTGTTAAAAAGTGTCTCATTAGACTGTCCTTTGTACATTAAATTAAATGTAAAATTAAAGAGAATATTCTACCATAAATGTGGTTACTTTGTTCTGTAGACAGAGTTTTTTAATGTAGTATTAACATAGTATGATATATAAGAGCAGTAATATAAAGTTTGGGAGAGATAAAATGATTGACAAAATTGACAAACAAGAACTCATAGAAGAGATAAACACAGCTTTTGCAGGTGTCATACTTAAAGACGGCATAGGGATCAACGAAGCAGATAGAATGGAGATGGGTAACCGTGATGTACTCATACAAAAAGGTAGAAACCTAGATAGAATGTGGTGGAATGCATGGACGGATATAGATGATAAATATATGGCATCTTATTCTTCTGTGATGGATTATATGGATGCAGCAGGTATCAAGTGGGTCATACCTGCCTATATGACATACATCATCAATCATTATAAGGAAGGTTCTTTTTCTGTTGATTCAACTATTTATACTTTAGAAAATGGAGCGTTGGGTTCTGATAAATTAGATTTATACACAAAAGAGCAAAAAATAGTTATCGCCAAATTTTTACAATTTATGTTAAGCGTAGGAGAAGAGTGGGTAGATGTGGAATCTGCACAAAATGCCTTGGATAATGTGTGGGGCATGTAGGGTGTTGTCTCCCGACAACACCTTACGGTTATTTTTGTAAAATCTCCGCCACTTCTTTGGCATGATAACTTATAATAATATCTGCCCCCGCACGTTTAAATGCCATCATCGTTTCCATCATCACGGCATCGTAGTCTATGACACCTGCTTTTGCAGCCATCTTTAGCATGGAGTATTCACCCGAAACATTGTAGACTGCTAGGGGTAGGGAAGTGTTATTTTTGACATCTCTTACTATGTCTAAGTAGGCAAGGGCAGGTTTGACCATAAGGATATCTGCACCTTCTTTTTCGTCTGCTACAGACTCAGCTATGGCTTCGTTACGGTTAGCAGGGTTCATCTGGTAGCTTTTTCTGTCGCCTTTACCTGGGCTAGACTCTGCGACATCACGGAAAGGGCCGTAGTAGGCTGAAGAGAATTTTGTAGAGTAAGACATGATGGGTAAGTTTACAAACCCTGCTTCATCTAAGCCACGTCTGATGGCTTGTATCATCCCATCCATCATCCCACTAGGTGCTATCATATCAACTCCTGCCTTGGCATGTACAACCGCTTGTTTTGCTAAGTTGTCAAGTGTGATGTCATTATCAACAGTCTGAAGTATAGGATCTATGACACCACAGTGTCCATGGTCTGTGTATTCACAAAAACAAAGGTCGGTCACGACAAACATATCTGGATGTGCCGCTTTGACCTCCCTTACTGTTTGTGCGATGATGCCATGCTCACACATCGCGTCAGACCCTACAGAATCTTTGGTATCTGGAATCCCAAAAAGGATGATGGAGTAGATGCCCAGTTTTTTAAGGTCGTAGCACTCTTTGACGATTTCATCTATACTCATTTGAAAAACACCGGGCATAGAACCCACTTCTTCTTTGATGCCTGAGCCACTTTTAGCAAAAAGCGGATAGATGAAGTCATTGACAGACAAATGGGTCTCTTGGAGGAGATTTCTTAAAACAGGATTGATTCTTTTTCTTCTAAATCGTGTGAACATGATGTGCCTTTGATAATTATAGTTGGATTATTTTACACTAATTAAAAGAAATTCACTATTAATTCTAATTTCTAATTTCTAATTTCTAATTTTCAAGTATAATTCTTTTATGAAAAGTATAGAAATCTCACAAATTGCAACCTTACCAACAAAATATGGAATGTTTAAAATTCAGGCATTCAAAGATGAAATAAATAAAGAACATTTGGCTATTTTTACAGATAATCTATCGGATGAACCTATCGTTCGTGTACATTCTGAATGTTTGACAGGCGATGTTTTGAACTCTGTCAAGTGTGACTGTGGAGAACAGTTGGAATATGCTCAAGAACTTATCGCAAAAGAGGGTGGCATGATTATTTATCATCGTCAAGAAGGTCGTAACATTGGACTTTTGAACAAAGTAAATGCCTATGCCCTTCAAGATAAAGGATTTGATACCATAGAAGCAAATCATCAGCTGGGTTTTAAGGCAGATGAACGTACCTATGAAGTAGTAGAGTTTATACTCAAATACCTTGGCATAAAAAAATTAAAACTTCTTACCAATAATCCTCGAAAACTAGAAAGCCTTGGTAAGATAGAGATAGTCGAACGCATACCTATACAAATAAAATCAAATCCTCATAATGAAGCGTATTTGAAAGTTAAAAAAGACCAGATGGGGCATTTGCTTTAATTTTCAAGATGTCTCATAAAAAAAGGCGAACTGTAGATGACTAAAAAAATACTAATACTACTGTGTATCTTACCTCTGAGTATATTTGCTGGAAGTATTACGGTTCAAGATACTGTAAGTACTCCCCTCAAAGACAATAGTTGTTTTGACAGAACATTTAAAGCTAGGGTACTTAGCAAAGGTCTAAAAGTACAAAATTTTGATCTGAATAAACCACCGATGATACTAAGTATACCATGATGAAAAGTGAAGAGGACAACAAAGAACGAAGAGCATTCTTGAAAAAGTCAGTCTATTCTGCTTCAAACTCAAGAAAAAGAGAGACTAGACCCATACTCGTTCTCCTTTAAGTACCTTAGGATGATCGTAGGTATAATCGGTAAGTAAATTTGATAAAAGTATACGATCTTCTTGCATTTGTACTAGTGCCTTTCCTACAACGGGGCTAGCTTGTAAGGCAGAATCGAGATCTATACCTTTGATGTCTTTATGCTTGTTTGTGTAGTTGAGGATGTTTTCTATCACATTGCTACGCAAGCTGACCTCATAAAGTTGATTTTCCAAATCGCTCAATCTTTAAAGCTTTGTAGTTTGTCCGCAGAGCCTTGTAGTGTTTGGTTGATGGCTTTGAGTTGCATATCGACAAAATAGAGTTTTTTTAATGCTTTATTTGCTATGTTTGATGTCTGAAAAACGACTATTTTATCATCAATGTTATTTTCAGATCGTCCCATAGCGATACTAGCAAGGTCTCCTTGATAGCTGTTATTGTCTCCTGAAGTGATTTTGACCAAAGCATGTGAACGATAAATATTGGGAGAGAAATAGGCATAAATAAAAGACAAGAGTGTAAAAATAGCAGTGATTATAAAAATAGATTTTTTATAATTTAAAATAGTTAAGACTACCTCTTTAATGTCTATTTCATCTTCATCCTGTGTCATAAAGCATTCACCTTTATACGTATTTATATGAAATTATACTATAAAGAACGCTATAATACGTGTAAAATATATAAGCACCCAAAACTAGGTTAAGCATGAGAGAACAATACAGTTTCAAAACACTTTATACACAGATAAAGACTCAAAAGAGTGACTTTTGGCGTACTTCCTTGTATGGTATATTTGCAACACTGCTTTTGTTACCTATCCCTATGCTCATTCCACTGCTTATAGATGAGGTATTGTTGAAGCATCCAGGAAAGATGACAGAGATACTTTCTGCTTCTTTTGGCACAACTCAAATATGGGTTTATATCTCCATTATGCTTATGATTGTGATGATTTTACGAATTACAGCTTTTTTCTTGAACAACAGAAAAACATTTTATGCCACTAAAATCACACAAAAGATCAGCTATTTGTTACGCCATCGTATCTTAGATCATTTGGAACGCGTCTCGATATCTGAGTATGAGACACTAAAGTCTGGAGGCATTGCTTCTAAGACGGTACAAGATGTTGAGGGGGTGAGTGGATTTGCAGGGCAAGTGGTCACCACCGCACTGAGTGCGTCGTTGATGCTTGTAGGGATCGCTGCTGTGATGCTCTGGATGAACTGGGTATTGGCACTTTTGGTTTTTATGCTCAATCCACTTTTTCTAGGTTTTTCGAGACTCTTAGGACGTAAGACGGGAGAACTGTTACGGCGTAGGCATGAAGCCTATCAACTCTATCATGAATTTCTCAATGAAACATTGGAACTGTTCATTCAAGTACGTGCATCCAACCAAGAACGCACTTTTTTTGGCTTGTTACAAGATCGTGCTAAATTCATAGAAAAAACTTCAGTAGATTATGGATATAAAGCCTCTGTAGCACAAAGTTCTTCTACGCTTCTGACCAACACAGTCGTAGATATCTTTAGGGCTTTTGGCATCGCTGCCGTGGCGTATTCTGATTTGAGTATCGGGATGATGATAGCCTTTTTGTTTTACCTCTCAACACTTGTTTCTCCCATACAACAACTTATGTCACTGGTCATCACTTACCAAAGTACCAAACCAGCACTCGAACGTATCAATACTTTACTGTCTCTCTCGCAAGAACCAGATTATCCTCATGAGAAAAATCCTTTTGAAGCAGTAAAAACGAGTTCGGTAGAATTACAAAATATCTCTTTTACCTATGGCAAAGGTAAGCAAGTACTACATTATATTAGTCTTAAAGCCAAAAAAGGACAAAAGATAGCACTCATAGGTCCTAGTGGCAGTGGCAAAACAACCATCGCACAGATACTGGTAGGGTTTTACCCCTCACATACGGGAGCTATATTGTATGGAGATGTTCCCATAGAGACAGATAGGCTTGCCCGTGGTTAGGGAAAATGTGGCACTGATGTTACAACAGGCACTCTTTTTTAACGATAGCATTCGTATGAATCTTACCCTTTCAAAAAAGAAGAGTGATGATGAGATATATACAGCACTCAAAGCAGCACAACTAGAAGATTTTGTGAAGCAACTAGAAGAGGGCTTAGAAACACCCATTGGCAAAAATGGTATCCGTCTTTCAGGAGGTCAACGCCAACGTTTGGCTATTGCAAGACTCATACTCTCAGACCCGAAGATAGTCATCTTTGATGAAGCCACTTCTGCTTTAGACAATGCCACAGAATTCCATCTCTATGAAACTCTAGCCCCTTTCCTCAAAGGACGAACGACCATCATCATCGCCCACAGAACGACAACCATCAAACAAGCGGACTACATCTATCTTATAGAAGAGGGTAGAGTGAGGGCTGAAGGTTCTTATGCGGAGTTGGAAGAGAAAGGTTTGATAAAAGAGGATTTTGATGGACTGTAATATATTGACAAGTACATTATAATGTACTATAATATGTACAATATAATGAAATAAAGGATAAACATGCAAGTTGTGAGTTTAACAGAAGCTAGAAATAATCTTAAAAGTGTCTTTGATGCTGTGTATAAAGATCATGATGAAGTGGTGATCCACCGTAAGGGCAAAGAAAATGTTGTTGTTATTCCTTTTGATGAATACAATGCTATGAAAGAAACGCAATATTTATTGAGTTCACAGGTAAATAGAGAGAGATTACTTTCTTCACTTAAAGAGTTACGAGAAGATGGTGGTACGCAGAGGGAGTTGATTGAATGAGATTGGTCTGGAGTGGAAAATCATGGGAGGACTACTTATACTGGCAGAGTCATGATAAAAAGATTTTAAAAAAGATCAACAGTCTGATAAAAGATATAAAAAGAGAACCGTTTGATGGTCTGGGTAAACCAGAGCCTCTCAGATATGAATTGGTAGGTTGTTGGTCTAGGAGAATAACAGACGAACACAGGTTGGTCTATGAAGTTAAAGACGAGTCTATGTATATTATATCTTGTAGATTTCATTATAGTTAGAGCAGATGATCAAAAAACTTAAAAAATTCACAAAACTATCAGTAGCAGAAAAAAAACCTTTTTTAGAAGCCTATCTCATGCTGGGCATCATGCGTGTAGCGATATTGACAATTTCTTTTAAACGCTTGACCCGTGCATTGGAGCATGGTGCGAAACCAAAAGAGTTAGCAAAGCTTAGGGAGAATGATCTCAAAATGGCTCAACACATAGGGAAATCTATCGCTAGGGCATCTGTGTATACGCCATGGGAAAGTGTTTGTTTGGTACAGGCTTTGACAGCACAAAAGATGTTACAAAGACGTGGTATAGCAGGGGTATTTTACTTGGGAGCTATGAAAGATGAAGAGAATCAAGGAAAAATGAAAGCCCATGCTTGGTCACAGTGTGGAGACAATATTATCACTGGGGAGAGAGGACATGAATCATTTACTGTACTTTCAGTTTTTGGATGGAAATAATTTGCTAAAGGGAAGAATATGATCTATAATCATCATTTAGATTTTAAAAATGAAATATCGCTACAACGTGAAGCCAAAGAAAATGTGCGGGGAATCATCCCTATCGTGGAAAATACACAATTTGATTTCTCAAGTCTTTTACCTGTTGTTTCTTCATGGTTGCCTGCATCTGGGCTGGAAATCGCTGGTAAGCCTACGATGACAGACTACTTCATAAAGCGATGTATGAGATAAATTATCCTCAATATATGACAAAATCATCAAAGCACATCAATAATTTTGAGTAACAATATCTATACATGTAGCAAACCCAAATCTATGATGTGTTATACTTCAAGAAAATAACCTCAAGGAACATTCCTATGAATAAATCGTTTAGTATATTGCTTACAGCTATCACACTTATGTCGACATTGAATGGGGTAGATATTATCGTAGATAAAGAAAAACTTAAAGAGATCAAAACGAAAAACAAGTTGCTTCAAGATCCAGTATTTACGATCAAAGGTGCTATAGAGAAACCTGAAAGTTACATCCTGAAAATTGTGGCAAAGTCTGCACGTGGTTCGCAGCTTATCAATGCAATTTTAAATAAAAAGACATCTGATATTTACATCGGTTCGGCTTACGATAAAGAAGGGAAGATTATTAGCTTTCCACAAGATGCTAAAACCATCAAGGAAGGTGTGGCTTTTTCTTATGGTATGGGTAGTAAAGACATTTATATAGTAACAGATCCAGAGTGTCCTTACTGTACTAAATTTGAAAAAGCAGTAGCAGGTAAACTAAAGGACTATAGAGTACATATGATACTGTATCCACTTTCTTTTCATAAGAAAGCACCAGCGATGATTGAGTGGATACTGCAAGGCAAAGATGATGCTGAAAAAAAAGAGCGTTTCGAGGAACTTATGTTAAAAGGTTCAAGGAAATACACAGCACTGATAAAAGATGCTAAAAAACCTTTTGACTATAATCCTTCCACTCAGGCTTACATAGCTAAGTCAAAACAAGCAAGTATGGAACTAGGCGTAAGAGGTACACCTTCGATATTTGATGGAACTTTTAAACCTTTGGAACAAGGGAAACTTTTGAAGATAAAAGCTAAAAGAAGTCAGAAATAATGAACCTAGAGCAAAAAGTCACCTTTGCAGAGACTGTTTTTGCCCAAGAGGTAGATGGAGAGATGGTACTCTTAGATATGGAGAGTGAAAACTACTTTGGGCTAGATGAAGTGGGCACTTCTATTTGGCAGGCTATGCAAGAGAAAGAGACTTTGAAAGAAGTACTTGATCTCTTGCTAGAACAGTATGACGTAGAGTCTGATATACTAGAGAAAGATCTTGCTATTTTTGTAGATAAACTTATAGAAAGTGGCTTGGTAAAGGTAGAAAAACTTTGAATTTAGCACAATATTTAGACAATGAAAAAATCATTTTAGAAAGTAATGTCATAATAAAATTGGAGAACTTTGCTTCTCTCTTGCATGAATGGAACCAAATACACAATCTTACAGGGGCTAAAACGATAGATGCGATCTATGCCAATATCATTGATTCTCTTTTCCCCTTGACTTTTATCAATACACCAAAAACACTCTTAGATGTAGGAACAGGTGCTGGATTTCCAGGGCTTGTATTGGCTATAGCTTTGCCTCAGACGCAAGTAGTCCTCTGTGAACCACTTAAAAAGCGTGTTTCCTTTTTAAAATATGCCGCTATAGATTTGGAACTCTTCAATGTTTTTGTGGAAGCCAAAAGAGTTGAAAAAGTAGCGCATGAAGCTTTTGAACTTATCTCTTCTCGTGCAGTGACCAATACTAAGCTACTGTTGGAGCTAACAAGCGATATAAGTGATGAGAAAACAGAGTATCTTTTTTATAAAGGTTCTCGTGTATTTGATGAGATAGAAGATGTAAAACATCAGTTAGTTTATGATATAGTACAAAAAAATCAACGAAATTACCTCCATATAAAGAATGAACTATGATTTTAAAACTTATTATTTTTGCTATAGCAGGTTTACTTATCTATAAATTTTTTGGGGGGAAACTTCCAAAGCTTGGTAGAAGCTTACATGAAAAGAAATTGGATGAAGATACTTTAGTAGAGTGTGAAACTTGTCATACTTATGTGACAGCTAAAGAGAGTATGATTGTGGGTGCTAAATATTATTGCTCACAAGAATGTATAGCACAAATAAGGAAGTAATATGATTATTATAGGACACCCATGGGTAAAAAGCAATCGTTTTTTTAGAGTTTTTTCTATAGAAGATATAAAAAAGAGTAAGCCTAATGACATCGTGCTTCTCGAACCTTTGGTTGATTCGTACAGCCATGCTATGCATTGTCAAGATAATGACATACCGTTCGCCGTGGTGGTGAGTACTTTAGAGAATGCACTCTTCGCCAATGCACTAAGTGCAAAATATATCATTTGCGAAGAAGAAGATGCACTTATGATTCAGCCAATCGCTACTGAATACCTTTTTGATACACGTATCTTGGTACTTATCCAGACTAAAAAAGAGATCTCTAAGATTGCAAGAGGTCACATCGATGGTGTTGTTTTTCCAGAAGCTATCTATTCATCTTTATGATAGAAGATATCAAACGTTATAAACTCACCTATACGATCATCATACTCAATAGTATTGTGTATCTGTTTTCTTCATTTTTTAGTCATGATTTTATAGATATGGATATGGAAACACTTGTAAATATGGGAGCGATGTTTGGTCCGTATGTCATACAAGAGAGTCAATGGTGGAGACTCGGAAGTGCTATGTTTTTACATGGTGGTATAACACATCTGCTTATGAATATGTTTTCACTTTATATCATAGGTCGTGGGGCAGAGATGTATTTTTCTAAAAATGCCTATATAAGCATTTATTTTTTTGCGGGTCTCATAGGGGGTCTTGTCTCTTTGTTTGTGCATCCTAATTCAGTGGGCGTGGGTGCTTCTGGGGCTATCTTTGGTATGTTTGGTGCATTGGCAGGATTTTTTCTAGCACATAGGGATACTATGGCTACCCAAGCTAAAGCCTTTATGAAAGACTTTGGGATGATTATAGGGATAAACCTTGTGATAGGACTGTCCATCCCCTCTGTGGATGTTTCTGCCCATCTAGGAGGACTTGTCGTAGGAGTTTTGGGTGGGTTTGTACTTTCTAAAAATCTAAAATGGATTTATATTTATGCTGTGGCTATGATGCTTCTTGCTCTTATGATGGGGGAATATCTCTCATCTGAGTATATTTCTGCACTGGTTTAGATAAAAAACAATGTAGTTTACAGAGTTTTTCTTAAAACGGCAAATAAATCTTGTCAATGAGTTCATCATATTCACTTTTTGTATCAGAGTCTATAGTGATACCTCCACCACTTTTGTAAAATAGTGCATTATTTTCTTTCTCTATGAAACGTATCATCACGCAAGAGCGTAGAGAACTACCATCAAAAACCCCAAAGACACCTGTGTAAAATCCTCTGTCAAAATCTTCCACTTTTTTGAGTATGTCTACAGTGCTTTTTTTAGGTGTTCCGCAGATAGAACCTGCTGGAAGTAATTGTTTGAGAAGTGTGCCTAGATCATCTTTCCACTCTTTTGGAAGTTGGGCTGTGATCTTAGAACTTACTTGTAAAAGTTCTTTTTCGCCTGCTTTTATCTTTTCTATATAACGAAACTTTTTTACTTCAACGTGAGAACCAACAATCCCAAGATCATTACGCATAAGATCCACAATCATAACATGTTCTGCTTGTTCTTTTTCATTTCTTAAGATGCGTTCTTTGGCATGAGGTAGGCTAGCATCAATAGTTCCTTTCATAGGGTATGTGGCTATAGTATTGCCTTCTATCTCTATAAAACATTCGGGAGAAAAACAGATAAATTCACCTTTAAAATAGAGTTTAAATTTGGCTTTGGCATAGGTAAATATCTCTTTGAGTTGGAGATTACTCTGTATAGGTGTTTTGAAAGTAAGGTTGAGTAAGTAGGTATTACCCGAACGTATCTCTTCTAGTACTTTGTCCATAGATTTTTGATAGCTTACAAAATCTATAGGAGATTTAGAAAAAGTAAAATCTTGGCTGCATTTTTTGCTAGGGTAGTTACGCCAATCTTCCAATTTGTAGAAGATGTCACTGTCTAAATTATCAAGGGCTTGGGCAAAGATTTTTTGATTATCAAAAGAGGTGATGAAGAGGAAGGGTATGCGATTTTTTGCAAGAGTATTTATCTGTTCAAAACCTTTTTCTTTACTAAGCCAATACATACCTTTATGTGTCACCCTAGGTGTTGCTATCTAATAACAATAACTTTAAAATTGCCATACGCATATAGACTCCATTTTTCACTTGGGTCAATACTTTACAGCGAGGGTCATCAAGCATTGCATCGCAAATGTCTATGTTTCGCATGACGGGACCTGGGTGTAAGACTAAAATATCTCTATCTTTTAATCGTTCTCTTGTGATACAGTATTGTTTTGCATAGTCATCATAATCTTTAAAAAGTTCTGTTTTATGTCGTTCAAGTTGCACTCTAAGACTCATGATTATATCTACTTTATCAAGTACATCTTCAAGTTTGTCGTATTTTGGGAGGGTGCTTTCTGGCATAAATGGTTTTGGAGCAACTAGGAGTACATTTAAACCCATACGCGTAAATAAACGGATAGCAGAAGAGGCTACTCTCGAAGAGAGAATGTCACCAACGATAGCAATCGTTTTTCCTTGAATATCGCCATCAAAATGTTCTACCAAAGTAAAAAGATCTAGTAGTGCTTGTGTAGGATGTGCGTAATTTCCTGCACCTGCATTGATGACAGAAGTCATTTGCATATCGGCTAACAACCTTGGAGTTCCATTTTCTTTATGACGGATGATCACCCCATCAGGATCCATAGCACAAAGATTTGAAAAGGTGTCTTCTAGTGATTCACCTTTTTTAGCAGAACTTCTACTAGGATCAAGATGTACCACCGAAGCACCGAGTCTTTTGGCTGCCACTTCAAAAGAAGAACGGGTACGTGTTGAAGCTTCAAAAAAAAGAGTGATGAGAAGCTTGTCGCGTAAGAGCTGAATCGGACGTTGTGTTTTAAACTTTTTAGCATCATGGAGTAAGTCAGCTATTTGTTTGTCCGAAAAGTCGTTGCTATCTACGAGATGCTGCATATCTGTCCTTATGGAATAATTATGTGATTATATCCAATAGATGGTAAAAATGTTTAGTTGCCATTGACTAATGGATTTTGAATGACTTTGCGATAAATGTCTCTAGCCCTTTGTCAATACTCCACCAATTAGGAAACACTTCATCATAATATGGCTGTGTTACTTCTTTGAAATCTTCTTTGTCTTCATACACGTTTACACACCAGTCAAAGTCAATATCAAATGTTTTTAGAGCCAGTATGGAAAGGATCGTGTCGTTGATGCATCCTAGACGGCTTGGGGTGACTAAGAGTGTTTTGGCACTCAGTTCTTTGATGAGGTTGATCATCATATACTCTTTTGTGATGGGTACCATAAGACCACCAGCACCTTCTACTAAGAGAATGTCACATAGTTTTGAGAGTTCTGCGTGTTTGTCTATGATCTTTTGTATATCAATGGTATGCTCAATATCTGCACAAAATGGGGCGGCAGGAAGAGGGAAGGTATAGGCTATAATATCTTGAGATTTTAAGTCTTTGAACCTACTATTAACCTTTTTGCAAGTTTCAAGTAGTATAGTAGCATCAGGTGCAGTGTGTGTTACTCCTGTTTCGATAGGTTTGTAAACACCCACTGCCAAACCTTGTGAAGCCAGTGCTTTTATGAGTTTTACGGTAGTGTAGGTTTTACCTACGTTGGTACCCGTTGCAGTGATAAAGAGTGATTGCATTTGAAAATCTCCAATATTTCTGTATAATAACCAATAAATAGATGAGGATTGTATCACAAAATGCCAAAAATTGAAGAAGAATTAGAATTTGCCTTAGAGCTAGAAGAGCCCAAGATGTATCAAGTATTGTTACATAATGATGACTATACGAGTATGGATTTTGTTATAGAGATATTGAGTAGTGTTTTTCATATGAATTACGCACAAGCAGAGAAGATTATGTTACAAATACATGATTATGAACGTGCTATTTGTGGTGTATATAGTTTTGAGATAGCACAAACCAAAGCACAACAAGTAAAACAACGGGCGAAGCAAAATGAATTTCCCTTGCTTGCTACCATTGAAGAAAATTCATAAAGGATCAATAAATGATAAGTATCGCACTGAATGATGTATTTAAACAAGCCGTAGGCTATGCCAAAGAGAATAGACATGAGTACTTGACGGTAGAACATGTGTTTTTGTCTATGGTGAACTCTACATCAGGACAAGAAATCTTTTCCATACTTGATGCCAACCTTGATGTACTTAGATCCGGCATTGTTGAGCATATCAGTAAAACCATTCCTTCTTTAAAAGAAGCGGTTGAGCCTTTTGAGACGGTTGCACTTTCGCGATCTATCAATGATATGATGACACATATCCATTCGGCAGGAAGAACAGAAGCGAACATAGGTGATATGATAGCAGCGATTTTTATGCAAGAACACTCTTATGCCGTGTATCTTATGAAAAAAGAAGGTATAGCACGCGTGGATGTACTAGAAGTAATCTCTCATCGTCATGATAAAGGTAAGCCCGAATTAGCAGAAGAGAAAGAGAAAGAAACACTTCTAGATAAGTTTACTATGGAGCTTGTTGCCCTTGCTAAAACAGGCAAGATTGATCCCGTTGTGGGACGTATGGATGAGATAGAACGTGTGATGCAAACGCTTTGTCGTCGCAAAAAGAACAATCCGCTACTTGTGGGTGAACCTGGTGTGGGTAAAACAGCCATTGCTGAAGGTCTTGCACTGAAAATTGCTGAAGGTGATGTGCCTGAGATACTCAAAGAATCAAAAGTATTTGCTCTTGATATGGGTGCTTTGGTCGCAGGAACGAAGTATAGAGGAGATTTTGAAAAACGTCTTAAAGGTATCATCAAAGAAATTACAGAACAAAAAAATGCCATTATGTTCATCGATGAAATACATACGATGGTAGGAGCAGGTGCAACGAGCGGTGGAAGTATGGATGCTTCTAACTTACTAAAACCTGCACTAGCACGTGGTGACCTTAAATGTATTGGTGCAACTACTTATGCAGAGTATAGAAACTTCTTTGACAAAGATAAGGCTCTGAGCCGTAGATTTGCTAAAAGTAGATGTGGAAGAACCAAGTATAGAAGATACGTTTATTATATTGAAAGGGTATTCAGCATAAGTATGAGGATTATCATAAGATTAAATTTACAGATGAGGCATTACAATCAGCCATAGACCTTTCTGTGAAGTATCTTCATGATAGATTTTTGCCTGATAAAGCGATGGATATTATAGATGAAGTGGGTGCACTTTGTATGCTACGTGGAAAAGAAGATGTGATTATTAAAGCCATAGATATTGAAACAAGTGTGGCTAAGAGTTTGAAACTTCCCGCTACGGTGATAGGGACAGATGATACTACAAAACTCAAAAACCTTGAAAAAGATTTATCGTCACATATCATCGGACAAGATATTGCGATAAATGCATTGGCAACTGCGATAAAACGTTCTTATGCAGGACTTAATGGGGACGATAAACCTATAGGAAGTTTTCTTTTTGTGGGACCCACTGGTGTTGGGAAAACAGCACTTGCCACACAACTAGCTAAAACCTTGCATGTGAATTTTGAGAGACTTGATATGTCTGAATATATGGAACCCCATGCTATCTCTCGTTTGGTAGGGGCACCTCCAGGATATGTCGGTTATGAACAAGGTGGACTTTTGACTGAAATGATTAAAAAACATCCCCATACTGTGTTACTTCTTGATGAGGTAGAAAAAGCACATCCAGATATTATGAATATCTTACTTCAGGTTATGGATGGTGCTAAACTGACAGATAACAATGGTGTGGTTTCTGATTTTAAAAATGTTATTTTGATTATGACTTCTAACATTGGTACCAAAGAAGCCAATGTGATGGGCTTTAATAAAGACACTTCTATGAAGACTGATAAAGCACTGGCATCATTCTTTTCTCCTGAATTTAGAAACCGTTTGAGTGGGACTATTGAGTTTAATGCTTTAGGTCTAAAGGAACTGGTGACTATCGTAGATAGAGAAGTAGACAAGCTAAATGTACAGCTTGAATCTAAAGGTGTGACTGTTGCACTAAGTAAAAAAGCAAAAGAGTATTTGGCTGATGCGGGCTATGATAAGCGTTATGGTGCTAGACATATTGCAAGGGTGATAGATAAAAAAGTAAAAGAAGAACTTGCAGATGAGATACTTTTTGGAAAACTTAAAAAAGGTGGCTTAGTCAAAGTGACTTATAAAAAAGATACATTAAAATTTGAGTTTACTGCAAAATAGAGTGAGTATGGAAGATGAGTTTTACGTACCGCAATTAAGTCCATACTTTCTTGCTTTTCCCAACCCTTATTATGCAGATGAAGAGGGTTTGCTTGCTTATGGGGGAGATCTTTCCTCTTCAAGACTTTTGTCTGCCTATAAAAGTGGTATATTTCCTTGGTTTACTAAGGGAGATCCCATACTCTGGTGGTCTCCAAATCCACGACTTCTACTGTACCCCGATAAATTTTATATGCGTAAATCTTTTAGAAGAGTGTTACGTTCTGGAAAATTTTCTGTGAGTTTTGATAGACATTTTGCTGAAGTCATCCATCATTGTGCCAGTGTGCCCAGAGATGGGCAAGAGGCTACTTGGATTGTGTCCGAAATGGAAGAAGCCTATACTAGACTACATAATGAGGGCTTTGCACACAGTGTAGAGGTGTATAAAGAGGGTAAACTGGTCGGTGGTCTATATGGTGTAGCTCTGGGAAAAGCTTTTTTTGGAGAATCCATGTTCTCTTTGGTGCCCGATGCATCTAAAGTAGCTTTTAAAGCACTAAGTGACGTTTTAGGCAGTAGAGGCTATGATTTTATAGACTGTCAAATGAAAACAGATCATATGATAGGTCTAGGTGCAGAGGTGGTTGAGAGAGAGATTTTTCTTGATGCTTTAGCCCTTGCAACAGAAAAGTCAAGTGATATGGGTCCATGGACTGAATTTATATGGGAATACAAGGAATAAAAAATGGTAAATCGAGATATAAATTTCTCTTTGTGGTTGGACTTCGTTGAGAGAGATTATTTAAAAAACGCGTTTTCAAAACTTATAGACAATGGAACGATTAATGGTGCAACCAGCAATCCTTCTATCTTTGCTTCGGCTATTACGACATCGCCTGCGTATAAAGAGCAGTTGGCTTCACTTACAGGCAAAAGTGCCAAAGAGAAGTATGAAGCACTTGCTGTTGATGACATCCGAAGTGCTGCACAAGCATTAAGAGCATCGTATGATGAAGGCAATGATGGATATATCTCTATAGAAGTAGATCCTTTTCTCTCTAATGATACGCAGGGTAGCATAGAAGAAGGTAAAAGGCTTTTTACTGCCATAGGTGAACCCAATGTAATGGTCAAAATACCTGCAACAGAAGCAGGATATGATGCGATGACTGAGCTTTTGTGTAATGGAATTTCTGTCAATGCAACATTGATATTTTCTCCTAAACAGGCACAAAAATGTTTGAAAGCGATGAAAAAAGGTATGGATGGATTTGAGGCTTCTGGAGGAGGAAGAGTAGAATCTGTGATTTCTGTATTTGTGAGCCGTTTTGATAGATTGCTAGATGCAGACCTTGAACAAGAGGGCATTGCGGTTTCAAAAACAGGTATCTATAATGCAGCAAAGATTTATAATCTTGTAGAGTCACATCATACACCGGCTGTGCGTACACTTTTTGCAAGTACAGGGGTCAAAGGAAATAATCTGCCAGCAGATTATTATATGAGGGCATTGCTTGCACCACACTCTGTCAATACAGCACCCTTAGCAACGATTGAGTCGTATATTTCCAAAAAAGAATCTCTGCCTAGATTACCACTAGAAGATGATGTAATTAATGGATACTTTACTAAATTGGCAGACAATGGATTTGATATGGATGCTATCTATGCTGAGTTACTTCAGGATGGCTTAAGTGCATTTGAAAAAGCTTTTAGTGAGATGCTGGAAACATTAGCGTAATCGTTACAATGAGAAGGAGACATAATGGGTGAAATGGAAAAATATTTACAGATGTATTTGAAATCAATGTTGAAAAATAGTGGATCTGACTTACACTTAAAATCAACTGCTGTACCTAGAGTACGTATACACGGTGTACTTAAAGCCATGGGAAAAGATGTCGTCACTGCAACGATGATGGAAAATATAGCAAAAGAAATCTTGACTCCAGACCAATATACAAAGCTAGTAGCAGATAAACAATTGGACTTTTCTTATGTCATCGGTACAGAAGGACGGTTTAGAGCAAACTTTTTTTATCAGATGCAGGGGCTTTCTTCTGTTATGCGGGTTATTCCTGTAGATATTTTGCCTTTAGAAAAACTAAAACTCCCTCCTGTGGTTGATACTTTCGCAGATATTTCTCGTGGATTAGTATTGGTTACAGGGGTCACTGGGTCTGGTAAATCAACGACTTTGGCTGCGATTATTGATAGGATTAATAGTACGCAACAAAAACATATTATCACCGTAGAAGATCCTGTAGAGTTTGTACATCCAGATAAAAAATGTTTAATCAATCAAAGAGGGGTAGGAGAAGATACCCATTCTTTTGCAGATGCACTCAAAGCTGCCCTAAGAGAAGATCCTGATATTATTTTGGTAGGAGAAATGAGGGATATGGAGACCATTGATATTGCCTTGCATGCAGCCAATACAGGACACCTTGTTTTCTCTACATTGCATACACTAGATGCAAAAGAGACGATTGATAGGATCATTGGTACTTTCCCCGCAGAAGAACAACCACGTATTCGTACTTCTTTGGCTTCTGTCATTGAGGGTATATTGTCTCAAAGACTGATACCTACGATTGATGGTGGACGTGTAGCAGGGATAGAAATCTTGAAAAAAACTGCAAGAATAGAGCAACTCATCATGGAAGATAGAGATGCTGAAATCCCTGATGCCTTAGCTGAGGGAAAAGAGATTTATGGGACACAAACATTTGATCAAGCTTTACTTGATATTTTTGACCAAAAGAAAATCACTAGAGAAATGGCACTAGAATATGCAACCAATCCTTCAGATATGAAACTAAAAATGGCAGGGGTAGGAAAAGGAGCTATTGTGCAAGAAGATAGAGGAGATAAAGAAGTAGAAGTATTTGGATTTAAAGATGAGGACGAGGACAAAAAATAAGAGAAAAAGTAGTTTAATACAAGTTGGGTATAATTCTCGTCTATTTTACGAAATACAGTAATGGATGACGTAAAAAATTATACAATGTAATAAAGGACAAATATGTTAGAAGGTATCGTTAGAGAGAGTATCGGTAAAGTGAATGCAAAGAAGCTTAAAAGAGATGGTTATCTAATCGCAAACATTTATGCAAATGGCGTTGAGAATATCAATGCTGCATTTAAACGTGGAGAATTTGTAAGAACAGTAAGAAACAAAGAAACACTTGCATTTCCAGTTAAAGTTGGCGACAAAGAGATCAATGTATTTATCCAAGAATATCAACTTCACCCAATAAATGGTGATGTATTACATGTAGATTTGAGAGTGGCTGTACCAGGTCAAGTAACAAACTTCCTTGTACCTGTTGTTATGCACGGAACACCAATAGGTCTTAAAAATAAAGGCGTACTTGTATTGTCTAAAAAAAGATTAAAAGTAAGAGGTAAGATTGAAGATATGCCTGTGAATTTTGACCTTGATGTTGAGCCATTGGACAGAGATCAATCTATTCTTGTAAGAGGTATTGAATCACCTGCAAACTGTCTTATAATGGATAGACCAGATGTTGCTATCTGTGGTGTGATTAAAGCCAAATAAGCATAAACAAGTAAATTATTATGACACTTTTTGTAGGTCTAGGTAATCCAGGATCACAATACGAAAATACACGTCATAATATCGGCTTTAAAACGATTGACACTTTACTTGATCGTTTTTCTGCCCGAGATATTTCCAAAACTTCATTTCAAGGGCTACTTTACCGTTCCTCTTCTTCATTTTTTTTAAAACCTAGCACTTATATGAACCTTTCAGGACAATCTGCACAGGCTGTAAAACATTTTTTTAAAATTGAACTAGAAGATGTGATCGTGATTCATGATGATATAGATCTGCCTTTTGGTGCCTTACGCTTTAAAAGAGGTGGTGGACATGGGGGACACAATGGTCTTAAATCTTTAGATGCACATCTTACAAAAGAGTATATTCGCGTAAGAATAGGGGTAGGAAAACCAGAACACAAGTCTCAAGTTGCCAACTATGTATTGCATGCTTTTTCTAAAGAGGAAGAAGATGACTTAGCTGCTTTGATAATGCATGTGAGTGATGCATGTGAAGCATTATTGTCTGAAACACTGAATGAGGTACGCTCAAAATATAGCTTAAAGTCTATAGAAAATTTGAAAACATGAGTTTTCTTTACCCTCCACTTTATTTTAGGTACTTATCAATACTTTATCTTAAAAACCTATTGTCTATATTGTTTGGTCTCTCGTTTGCCTTTGCATCAATAGATTATTTTCAGAATGTACAAAATCTTGATGTAGCTTCAAATTATAAGATACTGTATATATTTTATATGTGGCAAGAAGCCTTAGGTTTACTCTATCCTCTTGCTATCGTCTTTGCATTAATTATGACAAAAATCGCACTTATTAAGAATAATACGATGGGTGCTTTGCATGCCTTTGGATATAATAAAAAAAGACTTTTTAAACCTTTGATTACTGTAGCAACATTGACCTATATGATATTTGTCATGCTCCATACGACAGCATTTTCTTATGCCAAAGACAAAGCAAATTTTCTTTTGAAACATGAACTTTCTGCTTATGATGTCAATGATCTTTTCTTCAAATACAATGATACTTTTGTGTATATTGACAATCTTGATCCCATCGAGAAAAAGATTCAAAATATTACTATTTTTAAAGTAGAAGGCTACCAAGTACGTTATACGATTAAAGCACCTGTAGCCCTTTTTGATGGAGAAAAATGGATAGCCCATGAGGCGACATTAAAAACACATATCTATAAGAACAATGAATTACAAAAATATACAGTAGAACATAAAGATACTATAGAAACCCTAGTTGGCTATAAACCAAAGATCATAGAGTCACTGTATGTAGGTAGGTCTATGAATATTATTGATGCCTATCAAACCTTGAACTTACTTCATCATCAAAATCTTAATTCAGATATGATAAGAGCTGCTATGTATGAAAAAATATTGGTTCCTCTGTTTGCTTTGGCATTGGTCTTGATCTTATTTTTCAAATTGCCTTTTCATGCAAGGATGATGAATACAGGGGCTGTGGTTGCACTCTCTTTAGCAGGGACGTTTAGTATTTGGGGTCTTCTTTTTGGTTTGGGTCAAATGAGTATAAACGGTGTACTTCTGCCCGAATTTGCAGCACTTTTACCCATCATTTTGTTATGGGGTTATAGCTTGTATATCTACTTTACGGATGAAAAAAAGATCGCTTAAATCTTTACAGAACATTTCAAACTACCTTTTAATCAACTTTTGGATAAAATCACTTTAAAACAGACATCCAATATACAAAAATTGGGTTACTTTAGGATATTAGAGATGAGTATTGACACGAAAGCATTGGCAGATAAATATGGCACACCTTTGTATGTGTATGATTTTGATTATATTGAAAATAGATACACGACACTCAAAGAAGCATTTGCAGGTAAAAAATCCATTATTAACTACGCAGTGAAAGCAAATTCTAACCTCTCAGTGATTGCATATTTGGCAAAGCTTGGTGCAGGGGCAGATTGTGTGAGTATAGGAGAAGTGCAAAGAGCGTTGACTGCTGGTGTAAGTAAATATAAAATTATTTTTTCAGGTGTAGGGAAACGTGATGATGAGATACGTGCAGCTTTGGAGCATGATATTCTTCTACTTAATTTAGAGAGTGAAGCAGAGATGAAGCGTGTTGAAATGGTAGCCAAAGAATTGGGTAAAGAAGCACGTATTTCTATACGTGTCAATCCAAACATTGATCCTCAAACGCATCCTTATATTTCAACTGGACTGCATGAAAATAAATTTGGTGTTGAACTTGATATGGCTAAACGTATGTATATTTATGCCAATAAGTCAGAGTTTCTCAATCCTGTAGGTATTCATTTTCACATTGGGTCACAGCTTACTAAACTTTCTCCTATTAAAGAAGCCTGTGGTATTGTAGCAGATCTAGTACGTTCACTCAAAGCCATCAATATTGACATTAAGTTCTTTGATGTGGGTGGAGGTATAGGCGTGGTCTATGATGAAGAAGTGACTATATCTGCAAAAGAGTATACACAAGTGATCTTTGAAATGACCAAAGGGCTTGATCTGACACTTCTTTGCGAACCAGGACGTTATATGGTAGCCAATGCAGGAATATTTTTGACCAAAGTTTTGTATGAAAAAAACAATGGTGGTAAACGTTTTGTGATTGTAGATGGGGCGATGAATGACCTCATACGACCTAGCCTTTATAATGCTTATCATAAGATAGAAGCAGTAGGTGTAGAAGGTGCAAAAGAATATGAAAACACACCTGCGGATGTTGTA
The DNA here is from genome assembly GCA_030949725.1 of Sulfurovum sp. Taxonomy (GTDB): domain Bacteria; phylum Campylobacterota; class Campylobacteria; order Campylobacterales; family Sulfurovaceae; genus Sulfurovum. The sequence continues at coordinate 54,832 of JAUZSE010000025.1, forward strand.
GGACCAGTATGTGAAAGTGGTGACTTCTTTGGCAAAGACGTACCATTGCCTCCACTTGAGCATAATGATCTTCTTATGATACATTCAGCAGGTGCGTATGGGTTTACGATGGCATCAAACTACAATACCCGTGCCAAAGCTGCAGAAGTGGCAGTGCAAGCTGGGAAAGACAGACTGATCCGTCAAAGAGAGACGTATGAAGATCAAGTACGTTTAGAACTTGAATATTTGGAAAAATAGAAGGCATATTATGACTTTAGATGATTTAAGAGTAAAGATAGACAGCATTGATGATACATTGTTAAAACTCTATAATGAGCGTATGGAACTTGTGCATAAAGTGGGTGAAGTCAAAAACATTACAGGTGCACCTATTTACCGTCCTGAACGAGAACAATCTATTTTGAACCGATTGAAAAAACAAAATGAGGGGAAACTCACTGACGCTGCAATAGATGCACTCTTTTTAGAAATGTTTGCCGTAGCAAGAAACCTTGAATTGCCTGAAGGTGTAGCCTATCTCGGACCAGAAGCAAGTTTTACCCATCAAGCAGCAGAGGGTAAATTTGGTGCGATGAGTTCATATCTGCCTATTAATTCTATACAAGGTATATTTCGTGAAGTAGACAAAGGAACAGCAAAGTTTGGTGTGATTCCTATAGAAAATTCATCCAATGGTATTGTCTCCGATACGATTAATTGTTTAGATAAATATGATCTCAAAATTATTGCTGAAGTGATGATAGATGTGCATTTAGCCTTTGCTACGATCAATGAAGACATTAAAAAGATCACAAAAATTTATTCTAAGGATATTGCCTTTGGTCAATGTCGTAAGTTTTTAGAAGATTTAGGATTTGATGATGTAGAACAAATACCTGTCGAATCTACAGCCAAGGCAGCAAAGCTTGCACTCAATGATGAGACAGCAGCGGCACTTTGTCCTGCGGTAGCCGCAAAGATCAATAATTTGCCAATACGTTTCAACAATGTAGAAGACAATAGCAATAACAGAACGCGATTCTTTATTATTTCTAATTTTGAAAATGCAGCTTCAGGTAATGACAAAACATCTCTACTTGTCAGGCTCTCTAACACACCAGGATCTTTGGTTGATTTCCTGAATGACTTTGAAGAGGCTGATGTGAACTTGACGAAGATAAAGTCACATATAGTAGGAGGAGAATCACTTTTCTTTATAGAATTTAGTGGACATCAAGAGGATGCTAAAGTAAAAGAGATCTTACAAAGACATAACAATGAGATCAAAGTATTGGGCTCTTATGTCAAAGAGACTGATGATGTATGAAACATGTAAACAGCAGTAGCTGGAATAATAGCAATGAGATTTAACAAAGTATTAGAAAATATAAAGACCTATGAAGCAGGCTTGCCTATCGAGCTGGTGGTGCGTGAATTTGGGATAGATGCAAAAGATGTTGTAAAACTTGCATCCAATGAAAACCCTATAGGAACAAGTCCTGCCGTAGCCAAAGTTATTGTTGAAAATGCTAACAAAGCACACTTGTATCCTGATGACTCTATGTTTGAGCTCAAAGCGGCACTTTCATCAAGGTTTGATGTCAAAGATGACAATATCATTATTGGTGCAGGGTCTGATCAGGTACTAGAGTTTATCTCACGCGCTGTGCTTGCATGAAAATGCTTCCGTGCTTATGTCTGCGGTGACCTTTGCTATGTATGAAATCTATGCAAAACAGATGGGTGCCAAAATTTATCGTACGGCGAGTTATGAACATAAATATGATGAATTTATGGAAGCGTATCGTATGTATAAACCAGAAATTATTTATCTTTGTACACCTAACAATCCAACAGGTGATGCAACAAGCAAAGAAGCAGTTTTAGAAATCATCAAGTCTGTAGACAAGGATACATTGGTGGTAGTAGATGCTGCTTATATGGAGTATGCTTCGGCTAAAGATGAGAAGTATGCCATCACACCTAATGACTTGATAGGCTTTGAAAATGTCATTTATTTGGGTACTTTTTCTAAAGCCTATGGCTTGGGAGGTATGCGTGTAGGATATGGAATAGCACAAAAAGAACTCATCCATGAACTTCATAAGATGCGACCACCCTTTAACATCTCTACACTTTCTTTAGCAGCAGCGATAGAAGCGTGTAAGGATGATGATGGGTTTGTGTCAGAGTCTATCGCATTACATCAAGAACAGATCAAGCGTTATGAGGCTTTTGCTAACGCACATGGCTTTGAATATATTGAGAGTTATACCAATTTTATTACCTATTTGTTTGATGACAAGATGAATTCTACCTCTCTAGCCGATGCTTTACTGAAAGCGTGGTGTGATTATCCGAAATTTGGCTTCTTATGAGTTGAATGCCATACGTGTTACCATAGGAACAGAAAAACAAAATGATCTATTCTTTAAACATTTTTCAGAGCTTATTGCGTGAAAAAGATTGAGGTAGTAAGCGTGGATGAACATAGAGGTTAAACCTTTTGTTTTAAACGATTTTACCCAACAGGAAGCAGCATGTGTTTCTGTGAAAAAGATGACAAAAAAAGAACTTAAAAATTTAGCTGAGAGTTTAGACTTAGTGTATGACGATACACATATTGTTTTTGCAAAAAAACTTTTTAATGCATACTTGACAGGAAACAAATGATAGATATAAAATCACATTCCATAAAAGACCTCTCTATAGATAGAACTCAATACTGTAGCAGAAGAGATCAGACAAAAGATACTTGATACGGTAAGTAAAAATGGTGGACATCTCTCTTCGACTATGGGAGCAACAGACCTTATCGTAGCCATGCATAAAGTTTTTGATGTAGAAAAAGATCCATTTATTTTTGATGTGAGTCATCAAGCGTATGCACATAAATTACTCACAGGACGTTGGGATGACTTTCATACACTACGTCAATTTGACGGTATCTGTGGGTATACAAAACCAAAAGAATCTAAGTATGACTATTATGTAGCAGGTCACAGTTCCACGTCTATTTCATTGGCTGTTGGTGCAGCTAAAGCCATAGCACTCAAAGGTGAAGATAGGATTCCCGTAGCATTTATAGGCGATGGAAGTATGTCTGCAGGTATGGTGTATGAAGCACTCAATGAGCTGGGAGACAGAAAGTATCCAGTTATTATTATACTCAATGACAATGAGATGAGCATTGCCAAACCTATCGGGGCTATATCCAAACTACTATCACAAACGATGGCAGGTTCTTTTTATCAGAGATTTAAGGGGGTGTTGAGAAAGTATTGGAACATTTGCCTGAAAGTGCACATTATATGGCAAAACGTTTTGAAGAATCTTTAAAACTTATTACGCCAGGTATTTTGTTTGAAGAGCTTGGGATTGAATACATTGGTCCTGTGAATGGACATGATATTGAGTCTCTTATTGAGACATTTGAAGTAGCTAGAGCCTTAGGTAAGCCAGTTATTATCCATGCACAAACCACTAAGGGTAAAGGCTATGAAATCGCGGAGGGTACGAAAGAACATTGGCATGGGGTAAGTGCTTTTGATCTTGAAACGGGTATTGCTCCTAAAAAAGCTGGTGCGAAAGCAGCCACGGCGATCTTTTCTGAAACACTGATCGCATTGGCTGATGAAGATGAAAAAGTAGTAGGGGTAACAGCTGCTATGCCTACAGGTACAGGGATGTCTGCCGCTATAGAAAAATATCCAGAACGTTTTTGGGATGTGGCTATAGCAGAGCAACATGCAGTGACATCCATGGGTGCATTAGCCAAAGAAGGGTTTAAGCCTTTTTGTACGATTTACTCAACATTTTTACAACGAGGATTTGACCAATTGATTCACGATATTGCACTGATGGATTTGGGTGTGGCATTTGCATTAGATCGAGCAGGTATCGTAGGTGAAGATGGAGAAACACATCAAGGTGCATTTGATATATCTTACCTAAGAGGTATCCCAAATATGACACTCTTAGCACCTTACAATGACACAACGATGAAGTTCTGTATGACCTTTGCCAAAGACTACACACACCCTTGTGCCTTTAGATACCCAAGAGGTGCTTTTTTGGCAGAAGATAGAGAAAGCCCAGCCTATGAATTAGGAAAATCTCATTTACTCCAAGAGGGTGAAGACATACTCTTCATCGGTTATGGAAACGGCGTTGGACGAGCAGAACAAACAGCAAAACTTTTAGATAAAGAAGTAGCGATATTAGACTTGCGTTTTGTGAAACCTCTTGACAAAGAAATGCTTATCTCCTTAGCCAAAAAATACAAAAAATGGTTCGTCTTCTCTGACTCTGCAAAAATGGGTGGTGTAGGCTCTGCCATTTTAGAATGCCTAGCAGAAGAAAAGATACAAGATATAGCTTTAACTTCTTTCGAGTATTTAGATAAGTTTATCACGCATGGGAATACGAAATTGGTGGAAGAAAGTTTGGGGATTTTGCCTGAGCAGTTGGTGGAGAGAATTATATAAAGGAAAACAAAATGCAATTAAGACGCGTAGAAATTATAAAATATAGAAATTTTAAAAATCTTGTGATAGATTTTGAAAAATCTGATTTTCCTAATGTCTTTTCTATCGCTAGTAAAAATGGTGGTGGGAAGAGTACACTACTTCAATTTATATTTATACTGTTGTCTTGTTTTATGGATAAGAATAAACATAAATATATAAAGAATTTATTAAAAGAGTTCTCGGACAGTGATACTGCTAATAATATAGAGTTAGTCACATTTGAAATTGATGATAACTCTAAAGTATATCATTTAGATTTTACGATTACCAGTCCAAATTGGAACGATATTGACTTTAATCTCTATTTAGATGTAAAAGATTTACATCAAGAGATAGAGATAAATAGGATAAAAGAACGAAAATATAATAAAATATTTGCCCTACAAAGTGTACTTACTGAATTTAATAGGATTACACCAGTATTTAAAAATAACTTTAGAGATGTAGAAAATATTTTTGTAGAGTTAGGTCTAGGAGGATTGTATAATAATCTTAGGATAGAAGATAATCAGCATAAAGTAGTCAAAGATTATCAAAAGTTAATAAATCAAGCCTTATCAAATCATAGTATTGAACCTAATAATATTAATGATTTAGAATTGGTATATGAAGAGAGTAAAAATAACTTATCTCTATTAAAAGATAACTTAGACAAAAAGAATATAAGATATATAAATCATTTAAATAATACCTCTATTTTATTATTAAAAACAGATATGAGTTTAGAAGGCTTAACTCAATTATCAAATAGTGTTTTCTTCACTGCTCCAAATACTCAAGTATATCATTTTTTAGAGCCACGAGATAAACTTGAAGTTTTTGACTCTTTAACATCTTATTCATCAGTTTTAGATAATCTAAAAAAGAGTTTAGATAATTTTTATACTTATGATTTCGCCTCAACAGATATTATTTCTAAATCTTTTCAAAAAGCATCAGATGAAGATTTAAAATCAAAAAGAAAAACAGGTACTTATGGTACAAAATATGATGAGTTAACGAATGAATTAAAAGATTTCTTAGATGATAAAGAAGTCATAGAAAATGAAGATGGAAACCAAATAATATTTAGGTTGAAATCTTCTAAAAAAGAACTTTTTCCAGAAGATTTAAGTCATGGAGAACTTAAAAAACTAGGTATATATATTTGGCTAAAATATATTGTAGAGGATAATTCTATTGTTTTAATGGATGAAGTAGATATTGCATTACATCCAAAATGGCAATATGAGCTTGTTGATGATTTGACACAATGGTCTAAGGGGAGTCAGTTTTTATTGGCTACACATTCTCCTCAGATATTGAGTTCTACCTATTATAAAAATATTATTAAATTAGACAATGGAAAAGTCACTAGATATAGACAACCTCCAATAGATAGAGATATTAATGCGATTATAGTAGAAATCATGGAAGCTCCTGATTTTCCTGAAGATTTATTAAATTTACATAAAGAGTATAGAAAATTAGTAAACAATAGAAAGCATAAGAGTGATGAGGGCAAAGCATTAAGAGCAGAAATTTTAGAATATGAAAGTGAAAATTCTTCATTTTTTCAAGATATTAATATGGATTTAGAACTTCTTTAATGCGATATGTACAAAAGAAATCTACTCCAAGCTTTTTTGAAAGGGATACAAGAAAGCTCAGTTATTGGATAAAATACACTCCAAGTAAAAAAAGGTTTTTAAAAGAATATATCTTAGAAAATGAACAATATTATTTATGTATTTATTGTGAAAGTAAAGTTAATATGGACTCTTCTCATATAGAACATATTGAGCCAAAGTCTTTGGATATAAAGTCTTTGACCTTTGATTATGCTAATTTGTCAGTCTCTTGTAATGGCACTTGTTTTAATGTATCGAATGGTAATAGTCGTCATAACTGTGGGCATATAAAGAAGAATACATATGATAAACAACGCTTTCTTCACCCTTGTGAGATTATAGATTTGGAAGAATATTTTAAATATGATTTTGATGATTTTAAAATTTATACAACAGAGAAAAACAGTAAAAAATCAGAATATATGATAAAATTATTAAACTTGAATAGTGGTCGCTTAATCATTGCACGAAGAAATGATTATCAGTATTTTAATAAACAACTAAAACAGATAAAAGATGTAGAAAAGAGAAAGAAATTTATAAAAAATAAAATAAAAGTGAAAACATTACAATTTATTTCATTTTTTAGATATAAATATAAACACTTAATTTAAAAAATCTCTCCCATAAAAAGAGAGATTCTTTAAGTTCAGTGACAGTGAACAAAATTTATTTTTAAGGATTAAAAATGGCTAACGAATACATTTTTACCAGTGAATCTGTAACAGAGGGGCATCCAGATAAAATGGCTGACCAAATTTCAGATGCTATACTCGATTATATTATCGAGAGAGATCCGCAAGCTAGAGTGGCTTGTGAGACTCTTGTGAGCAACGGTTTTTGTGTTATTGCAGGAGAACTAAAAACGACAGCGTATGCACCTATGCAAGAGATTGCAAGAAGGGTGATAAAAGAGATAGGTTATACCGATGCTCAGTTTGGTTTTGATTATCGTTCCGCTGCGGTACTCAATGGTATTGGTGAACAAAGTCCAGATATTAGTCAAGGTGTTGATCAAGCTTCAGGTGAGATTGGTGCAGGGGATCAAGGTTTGATGTTTGGTTATGCTTGTAAAGAGACACCTGAACTTATGCCTTTGCCTATTTCTTTGGCACATAAGATTACGGCGAAGCTAGCAGAAGTACGTAAAAATGGCACTGTCCCATTTTTACGTCCTGATGGTAAAGCACAGGTTTCTGTCAAATATGTAGATGGCAAACCAGTGTCTATAGATACTATTGTTGTGTCTACACAGCATCATGACAATGTTACTTTGGAACAAGTACAAAAAGCGGTACTTGAAGAAGTCATCAAAGCAGTTATTCCAGCAGAATTAATACATGATGATATTACCTACCATATCAACCCCACAGGTCGTTTTGTGATCGGTGGACCTCAAGGTGATGCTGGACTTACGGGTCGAAAAATCATTGTAGATACTTATGGTGGTTCATGTCCTCACGGTGGGGGTGCTTTTTCAGGTAAAGATCCTACAAAAGTAGATCGAAGTGCTGCTTATGCTGCAAGATATGTAGCTAAAAACCTTGTAGCAGCAGGTGCTTGTGAAAAAGTGACCTTGCAGATTGCCTATGCTATTGGTGTTGCAAAACCTGTTTCTGTTTATGTTGATACGCATGGAACAGAAAATGTAGATAAGGATAAAATTACTGAGTGTGTATTAGCACTTTTTGATCTTACACCCAAAGGTATTATGGAAGAGTTAGATTTACTTAGACCTATCTATAGAAAAACAGCAGCCTATGGACACTTTGGTAGAGAAGATCCTGATTTTACATGGGAACAAACAACGCGGCTAGATGAGATTAAGGCGTATCTTAATATCTAAATTTACTAAAGTTTTACTGTTCCACAGCTCTCGCTGTGGAATAATGTGATATTAAGATTTTTATTATTCTAAATAAGTATAATCTTTTATGACTTATGATTACTTAGAAAACCTCAAAAAAAATCACCTTGCAATACAACTTCTTAATGCCAATAATTTCTCTATGATAGTGGCGTTCTTTTATGAAGCCTTTAAATCTAAGAAGCGTCAAACACTCAAAGAAACAGAAATTTTAAACCTTTTAGATGATTATATTTATGCTATTAATGAAGGCTATGAAGAGCCAAAATTTCCTAAAACTGCGAAAGCCTATTTGGATGACTTTACGCAGGAGAGTTCTAATTATTTACGCAAATATTATAGCTATGAGAGTGATGAACCGATTTATGAACTAATGCCTGATGTAGAAAAGTTACTCTCGTGGGTAGTAGGGCTTAAAAAGCAAGAATTTGTGGCTACGGAGTCTAAACTCAAAATTATTATGACGCTGTTAAAAGAGTTGGAATTTGAGACCAATTTGAGTGATGAAGAACGCATAGAGAGTTTGGAAAAAGAGAAAAAAGCCATAGATAAACAAATAGAAGCGATTAAAAGACAGGAAGATTTACGCTTTGACACACGAAAAGTCAAAGAACAATTTATGCAAGTCCAAGCTACAAGTGCTGAACTTTTATCGGATTTTAGGGAAATAGAACACAACTTTAGAAATCTCAATCAAGAAGCCAAAAAAGCCATTGCCTCAACCCAAAATGCCAAAGGGGAAGTGCTAGAAAAAATCTTTGAGATAGAAGAGGGCATTCGTCAAAGTAATCAAGGCGAAAGCTTTTATGCTTTTTGGGATTTTTTGATGGATACAGAACAGATTGCACATTTGGATAGACTCTTAGTAAATTTATATGATTTAGAAGATATTCAAAGTTTAGACCCCCAGAGAAGTTTAGAAAATTTGACCTATAATCTTTTGAGTGGAGGGGAAAATGCCCATAAAGTGTTGGCAAAACTTGTAGAGCAGTTGAGACGATTTATTGATGATAAAGTGTGGGTAGAGAACCGTCGTATTTTGGAATTAGCTTATAGTATAGAACAAAAAGCAATGGATTTGAGAGACAAGACCCCTACACTAAGAGAATTTTTTAGCATAGATGGTATGAAAATATCGCTTGAATCTATCGCTTCTAAAAGGCTTTTTAGCCCTGTAGCCAAAGAATCCTTTTCTCATACACTCAAAGAAGAAGTTTTGGAAGTAGATTTGACAAAACTGTATTCTCAAGTCTATGTAAATGAGACTGAACTCAAACAAAATATCCAAAAACTACTACAAAAGAAACCTCAATTCACACTCAAAGAACTTCACAAAACCTATCCTATAGACAAAGGAGTCTCAGAACTCATTGTCTATCTGAAACTGGCACAGAATATGGATAATGCCTATTTGGAAGCACATAAAGAAGAGATGTTTATCGTGACAGAAGAGGGTGTGAAAAAGAAGATTATTATGGATAGAGTGGTGTTTGTGAGGGAGTAAGTATTAGAAATAGCAAAGAAATATGTTAAAATATTATTATGAATTTAGATGAAGAAAAAATTAAAGAGTCTATCCAATATTTTAATCAGAATAAGAAAGTCTTTTTAACGGATTATACGAAAAATATAGAGCTATCAACAGAGAAGATAGCTTTATTTACAGCAGGTATGAGTGGTGTTGGTAAAACTGAATTAGCCATATTCTTAAAAGAGTCTAATCCTAATCTTTTACATATAGATACGGATGAAATTAGAGAATTTTTTAGAGCCATTGGGTATGATGGTAAAAATGCTAGTCTTTATCAAAAAGGTGCAAGTAGAGGTTTTTCTGAGCTTTTTACTTATGCTTTAAAAAATCAGTTTTCGTTGATAATGGATTCTAATTTTGCCAATATAGAAATAGCCATAAAAAATATTGAGCGTTTATTGAAAAAATCATATAGGATTGAGATTTTATATCTTTATGATTATCCTGAGAAATGTTTTGAGTATGCAACAAGAAGAGAATTGGTCACGCACAGAAAAGTACCAAAAGATGTATTTTTACGAAGTGATGTTAATTCATATAAAACTGTTTTAGAAATTAAAGAAAGATTTAAAGAGAGAGTCAATTTACATTTTTTTGATAAACGAGAGAATAAGAATTATCAAAATATAGAATTTGACTTTTTGAAAAATAGTATAGGAGAAATGTATGACAATTATAATGAATGAAGAATTTATGAATAAAGCATTGAAGCGTGTGGATGAGCTTCAAAATGAGTTGATAGAACAGTCTAAAAAAGTTTCAAACAGTGAGAAGATTGTAAGTATAAAAGTAGATTGTTTTATAGAAGAATATACTGAAAGAAAGAATAATTTAAACAGTTGTATTCCAAAATATAGCGTAATTTAACATCCAAGGACAATAAAAAATGACTATAAACCAAGAGACTTCAAAAACGATTATTAAACTCTTTTCTGGGGTGTTATACAAAAGTGACCAGCCAAAATTGTGGTTGGAACTCGAAAAATCTTATGCTGTGATTTTGGATTATCTAAAGCCTTTGGGGCTGGGGGTGATTTTTGATGAGGCAGAGGGCTATGCTTATCTTCAAAATTTGGAACTTGAGGAAGATTTTCCTATTTTGTTGAGAAAGAGAACTTTGAGTTATAAGGTGAGTCTTTTGATTGTCTTGCTTAGAAAGCGATTGACGCAGTTTGATATGCAAAGTGATGAGAGTAGGGCTGTGTTATCAACAGAAGAAATGGTAGAGATGTTCGAGCTTTTTTTGGCTCAAAGTTCCAATGAAGTGAAGCAGGTGAAAGAGATAGAAGCAACGATTAAAAAGGTTGTGGAATTGGGATTTTTGAAGCGACTCAAAAGCAGTGAAAATTATGAAATAACACGCGTGATAAAATCTTTTGTGGATGCACAGTGGATGGACGAATTTGATAAAAGGTTAGATGTATATGCAAAACTCTCATAATAAGGGCTTTCGCCTAAAAAAGATGGAAATTTATAATTGGGGGACTTTTAACCAACGGGTCTATAGTCTAAATATCAATGGTGATAATGGACTTTTGACGGGGGATATTGGTTCGGGTAAATCGACGGTGGTGGATGCGATTACGACACTTTTAGTACCTAATCAAAAGATTACCTATAACAAGGCAGCAGGGTCTTTGGCAAAAGAGCGAACCCTTTATTCTTATGTGGTGGGAGAGTACAAGAATACCGTAGATGAGGGCATGGGAAGTTCTAAGGCTGTTGCATTGCGTGATACGAAGCATTATTCTGTGCTTTTGGCTACTTTTTCTAATGCTCATACCAAAGAAGAAGTGACTATCGCACAGTTTTTTTGGCTTACACAAGGAAGTCGTGTGGTCAATAAGCTTTTTGTGGTGGCAAAGAGGGCATTGAGTATTGAGAAACATTTTCTCAATTTTGCTACGGTGAAAGGGCTAAAAAAAGATTTAAGTGCCATAGAAAATGTGACTACGCCTAGCACTTTTAAAGATTATAGTAAACAGTTTCGGCGTTTGACAAAAATTCAGAGTGAACAAGCATTGAACCTTTTTTATCAAACTGTTTCTATGAAGTCTGTGGGAAATTTGACTTCATTTGTGCGAAGTCACATGCTAGAAGAGAGTGAAATAAATTCTAAGATTGATGAACTTTGTGGGAATTTTGATGAACTCAATCAAGCCCATGATACTGTGTTGAGAGCCAAAAAACAGATGGAGATACTCAAACCTCTCATAGCTGATGCTCAAAAATACCGAAGTAATCTCAAATCCAAAAAATCAAAAGAGAAGCTTAGAGAGCTTTTGTCTGCGTATTTTGCCAAAAACAAAAATGTACTTTTAGCCCAAAAGCTAGAAATTTTAGAGATAGAAAAAACCAAATCAAAGTCAAAGACAAAAGAAACGAGCCATAGCCTAGAAGAGATGGAAGAGCAACACTTTGAACTCAAAGATGAACTCAAACGCAGTGGTGGGGATAAAATACTTACTATAAATAAAGAGATTATGCGTCAAAACATTCTAAGAGATACACGCAAAAAGGTACATACTAATTATCATAAGTTGAGTAAAAACTTAGGATTACCTAGCGTTTCTTCTGAACATACTTTTTTGACCAATTTGTCTAAAGTAGAAAAAGAAATTCTTCTCATAGAGGCACAAAAGGAAAGTATAGAAAAGGAAAAATCACAAGAAACTACATTGTTTATCAGTCAAACAGAAAGCCTAAAAAATTTAGAAACCGAGATACACTTTTTGCGTCAAAGAAAGAGTAATATCCCCATGCAAAATGCCAAGATAAGGGACAAAATAGCCCAAGATATTGGTATTAAACTTTCTTTCGTGGGGGAGCTTTTGCGTATCAAAGATAAGGGATGGGAGGGAGCAATAGAACGGGTATTGCGTCCTTTTGCCTTGTCTTTGTTGGTAGATGAAAAAGACTATACAAAAGTCAGTCAATATATAGACAAAACCCATCTCAAAGGCAAAATCGTTTATTTAAAAGTCTCTTCTTCCACAAAGCCAAGTCTAAGAGAACTAGAAAAAAATTCTTTGGTCTCAAAAATACAAGTGCATCATGAAACGCCTTTTTATGCGTGGATAGAAAATGAAATTCATGCCCGTTTTGACTATGCTTGTGTGGAAAATTTACAAGAGTTTAGACGCTACAAAAAAGCCCTTACCCAAAATGGACAAATTAAATCTTCGCTCGTCCGACATGAAAAAGATGACAGGTTTAGTATCAATGACAAACGGCAGTTTATTTTGGGTTGGGAAAACAAAGAGAAACTTTTGGCACTCAAAAAAGATTTTGCTTTGGGAAATGAAACCCTTAGTCTTTTAGCCCAAAAGATAGAAGTTTTAAATAGCAATGCTAAAAAAAGTGAAGCTTTGCGAGATGGATTTAGAGATATATTGCATTTTGATGCTTTTGAAATAATAGATTGGTATGTGATTGCCAAAAAGATAGATGGCTTAAAGATGCAAAAAGAGGAACTAGAAAAAAGTTCAGACATTATCAAAACGCTTGAACTATCATTGGAAAGGCTCAAAGAAGAGCTAAAATCCAAAAGAGAGAGTCTCAATATTTTGTATCAAAAACAGGGGAAAATAGATTCAGATATTGAAAAATTTCAGAGAGAACAAGAGGAAGCCAAAGAATTATTTGAAAATCATAAAAGTGCCTTAGAGAGCTATGAGATAGAATTAAAAGCCTATATCAAAGAAAAAAAGCTAGACAAAATAGAACTTCATAGCATCAAAAAAGACGAACAAGGCATGAGAGAGGGCATTCAAAAAGAGATAGACAGTTTGGGTGCTAAGATAAACAGAAGCACCGAAAAGATTTCGGCGAGTATGCAAAACTATATCAAAGAATTTCCTACGCAAAGCAAAGAGGTGGATGCGTCTATGGCTTCGATGACAGAGTTTGAAAAGATGTTTGCTACGCTTCAAAAAGATGACTTACCCAAATATGAGAAGCGATTTAAAAAGCTTTTTAGAGAGGGGACAATACAGCACTTTTTGAGCCTAAAAACAAGGCTTGAAGAAGAAGAAAAATCTATTGCAAAGAAAATATCTCTCATTAATGGCTCGTTGAAATCCATAGAATATAGTTCTGGTACTTTTATAGAACTTAGCCAAACAAAGGCGATAGATGTGGATATTAGGGAATTCAAAGAAGACTTGAAACAAGCCCTTGCAGGTACAATCGGTGGAGATGAGAGCTATGATGAGTCTAAGTTTGTGCAAGTCAAAAAGATTATAGAACGCTTTAACGGACGTGAAAACTTCGTCGATGTAGATAAAAAATGGCGAAAGAAAGTCACAGATGTACGAAATTGGTTTAGCTTTGGAGCAAACGAAAAATACCAAGGCGACGGCACACTCAAAGAATACTATAGTGACTCTTCAGGAAAATCAGGAGGACAAAAAGAGAAACTAGCCTACACAGTCTTAGCTTCTTCTATCGCTTTTGCCTATGGATTGGAAGAAAATGCAAATAAAAGTTTTAGATTCGTGATGATAGACGAAGCCTTTGGAAAAGGTTCAGACGACTCAACCAAATACGGACTAGAGCTATTCCAAAAGTTAAACCTACAACTCTTGGTCATTACCCCTATTCAAAAAATCAATGTCATAGAGCCATATATCTCGTCTATACACTTTGTACATAATCATGAAGGTATGGATTCATCGGTGGTGGGGCTGAGTGTGGAGGAGTATTTGGAGGGGAAGAGGTAAGTTGGATTTATCGAAATATTGGGAGCGTTTACCAACGTCCCCTACATATCTAAAATTTGGGAATATCTTTTTTAGGAAGTGATGAGTTTACTCTCACCCCAACTTTACTCTATTAAATCTAAAATTCTTTCCCGAGCCTTTGCCATATGCAACGATGACCTTATTATTTGTATATAAGAAAACGATGTCACCTTCTCCAATTCGCTCTATATTAATTAAAGATGATATATAAAAAAGTAGTTAAAAAATACTTGTAATTTTTAGTATTTAATTCTTAGATGAAACGGATATAAAAGAACTTTATGTTATGATATATAAAGGTCTAGTGATGCAAGTGCAATTAAATATAAACAATAATCAAAAAAATCTTTTTCTTGATTTTATACATACTTTTATGAAGAATGATATTGTAACAGATTATATAATTCTTGATGAAAAAAATGATAAGAAGTTTCAAACTAAAGATGAAGAGCTTAGCTTTTATAGTAAAGAATTTGAGGAAATGGCTACGGAATTAAAAGAGCTTAGCTCTAAATAATGATAGAAAAGAGATAGATAACTTGATTATTAAATCATTAGAAAAATTAGATGCCCCTTAAACTCCAAACCCCCAAAGACCTAAACAAAAAACTCACTAGCATCTACACTCAAGCCCAACATATCAAAGCGTATGTATTGGAAGAAGATTTTAATATAGAAATCAAATTTAAACGGCTATCAGAAAAAGAGATAGAACAAAACTTTGAGGAAATTCGTGATTGGATAGAGAGTTTGAAGCAAAGTTCTTTTGATGTGGATTTTCAAAAGATTACTTATCGTTCTTTGGGTGAGCAGTTTGTACCTAAGGTGTTGGTTTTTACTAGAGAAAGTTTTTTAAAACATCTAGGCAAAGAAAATATCTTTAAGAGACACATACAACTTATAGATAAAAGTATAGAAGAATTTCCCAAATTAAAGCGTTTATTTATAGAGAAGCCTAAGCTTATCATGGAATATGATGAGGTTTGGGAGAGGCTTTTACTTGTGTCTGCGTATTTTATTGCACATCCTAAGCCTAATGTCTATATGAGAGAGTTGGAGATAGAGGGGGTGGATACGAAGTTTATAGAGTCTCACAAAAAAGTGCTTGATATGATACTTTCTACTCTTTTGGAGAGAGAAATGACAAAACTCGCGCAACATGGCTTTGAAAAATGCTATGGATTGAAATATGATTTGCCAAGTATTCGGTTTAGGATTTTGGATGAAAGTTATTATCTTGCAGGGTTGAGTGATATTTCTTTGCCTTTAGATGAATTTATGAAGCTTGATAGTGCGTGTGAGAAAGTATTTGTCACCGAAAATAAAATCAATGGATTGAGTTTTCCCAATATAAAAAGTGCTATGGTTATTTTTGGTTTGGGTTATGGGATAGAGAGTCTCAAAGATGTGGTGTGGTTAAGAGAGAAGAAGCTTTATTATTGGGGTGATATTGATACACATGGTTTTGCGATACTTTCACAGTTCCGTTCTTATTTTCCTCAGACACATTCTATTTTTATGGATAAACAAACGATTGCAGAAAATAAGAATATGGCTACACAAGAATCTATACTTAAAAGATTTACGGGTAAATTAGATTTTTTAAATCTCGATGAACAAAAAATCTTTAATGATTTAAAAGAGAATAAATATGCTGATAGGTTTCGGGTAGAACAAGAGAGAATTACTTTAAAAAAGAATAGGCTTTGTTGGGAAAAGGAGCGTATCCAATAATTTAGGATAAATACTTTGAAGATTAAAGATTAATTTAACTTTTTTTGCTATAGTTTGGTTATATCAAATATAAAGGAATTAAAATGGCAGTAATTATTGGCGATACTTGTATAAACTGTGCGGCATGTATCGATGAGTGTCCAGTAGAAGCAATTGTAGATGAGGATGATAATCCAACGGGTGAGGAATACTACTATGTATATCCTGATAAATGTGTAGAGTGTGTAGATCACTTTGATTCTCCAGCATGTGCTGAAGCATGTCCAACTGAAGGTTGTATTACTTGGGATATGCCATTTACAGCTGAACACAAAGACTTCTTTAACGGTGACAACTATATTGATGAACAAGCTTATGGTATGGATGATGCTGATGCTATCATGCCTACAAGAGAAGATATTTCTCTTGAAGACAGAGCAGCTAGAAAGAACGTAGTAGAAGACTAGTCTTTTACTTTATGATGTGTCGGACTTTCTGACACATCGTAGTCTTACCTTTTCATCTTATAGAATTTAAACTCACATTAAAATATTTTTCGATATAATTCCGACCGAATACTCTCCTATATATAAAATTTGGAAGTAAATAATCGCTTTAGGAATATAATTATGGAACAAACATTATCAATCATTAAACCAGATGCAGTAGCAAAAAATGTTGTAGGTCAAATATTGGCTAGATTTGAAACAGCTGGACTTAAAATTGCAGCAACCAAAAAACTTCAACTCTCCCTTGCAGATGCAGAAGCATTTTATGCAGTACACGCTGAGCGTCCTTTCTTTAAAGATCTTGTATCATTTATGATTTCTGGTCCAGTTGTTGTGACTGTACTTGAAGGTGAAAATGCAATGCAAATCAACAGAGACCTTATGGGTGCTACAAATCCTGCCGAAGCCGAAGCTGGAACAATTAGAGCAGATTTTGCAGAAAGTATTGATGCAAATGCAGTTCATGGTTCAGATTCTGTTGAAAATGCAACAAATGAAATCAATTTCTTCTTTGCACAAAGAGAAATTAATTAGTACAATTTAAGGGCAACCTTTATGACAATTGTATTTGATAAGATAAATTCCACAGCAAAGCCCATTGAACTTTCTTCAAAGGGTATTACGCTGGATGGAACTTTACAAAAAAGTGGTTATCATCAAGTAACTTTGGATGCAACACTTAATGGATGTTTAGATTTAGATTGTGATAGGTGTGGAGACATATATACCTATGATATGCATACTAAATTAAGACTGAAGTTAAGTGATTTGGTTTCTGAAGATAAAGTTGATTTGGATATAATAGAATTTTTAGATGGCAAAATTGATCTTTTGTACATACTAGAAAGTGAAATTACATCAATCGAAAGTTCTTATCATTACTGTGACACATGTGACAATGATGATGAAAGCTTTGAAGTTGAATATTAAGGATTTAAAATGGCAGTACCTAAAAGACGTGTGAGTCACACAAGAGCAGCAAAAAGAAGAACACATTATAAATTGACATTACCAATGCCAGTGAAAGATGCAGATGGAACATGGAGAATGCCTCACCACATGAATATGACTACTGGTGAGTACAAAACAACAAAAGCGTAATCGATGATACGAATCGCGATTGACGCAATGGGTGGGGACTTCGGTCCTGAACCTATTATCGAAGGTGTGATACAAGCACTAGATGAAAAAAAGTTTATGCCTATTCTTGTAGGTAATAAAGAAGAAATACTAGAATACCTCCCCCAATATTATATTGATAAAGTAGAGTTTGAAGAAGCTTCAGATGTGATTGCTATGTCTGACCCCGCAACTGATGCTTTGAAACGTAAAGATTCTTCTATCTTTAAAGCAGCAGAACTTGTACGTGATGGTAAAGCTGACGCAGTACTTTCAGCAGGACATTCGGGTGCTACTATGACGGCTGCTACTTTGCGTATTGGACGGATAAAAGGGATTAAAAAACCAGCACTTGCTACACTCATGCCTAGTATTACCAAAGATAAAACTTTGGTTTTGGATGTAGGATCTGTCACCGATTGTAAACCTGAAAACCTTTTTCAATTTGGAGCAATGGGTGAAGCCTATGCATCTAAAATTCTAAAAATTTCTAATCCTAAAGTAGGACTTTTAGCCAATGGGAGTGAAGACTCCAAAGGCAATGAACTGACCAAAGCTACTTTCCCCCTACTTAAAGCCTTAGATGGTTTTATTGGGAATGTTGAGGGTAAAGATATCTTTAATGGTAAGGTAAATGTGGTTGTTTGTGATGGTTTTACTGGTAATATTTTACTCAAAACTGCCGAAGGTGCAGTTTCTACTATTTTTGATTTGATGAAGCAATATATTCGTAAATCACTTCCTGCTAAAGTAGGGGCGTTGATGATGAAGAAAAAAGTCTTTGGAAACATGAAAAAGCAAGTAGATAAAGATGAATATGGTGGCGCCCCATTACTCGGTCTCAAAGGATGTACTATTATATCTCATGGTGCAGCCACTCCCAAAGCCATAAAAAATGCAGTATTCCAAGCGATTTCTTATGTAGAGTCAGATGTAAATAGTGCTATTGAGTCACTTTTAGCCGAAACTTCTTCATAAAAAGGAACAAGCGTAAGCTTGTTTCTCTTTTCTCTTTTCTTTTTAGACATCTTCTTGATTATTATGGTAAAATTATAGCTTATACATCATTTGCCAAGGATAATTATGTCAAAAATATATGCTTCATTTCGTTCTATCGGTGCTTATGTACCTGAAAAGATTTTATCAAATGCTGACCTTGAAAAGATGGTAGATACCACAGATGAGTGGATTTTAAAACGTACAGGTATTTCAGAGCGTCATATCGCAGCAGAAAATGAAGTCACCAGTGATATGGGAGCAAAAGCCTGTGCCTTAGCTATTGAGCGTTCAGGTGTGGCAAAAGAGGATATAGATTTGGTACTTTGTGCTACGGTCACTCCAGATTATTTTAATATGCCTTCAACTGCGTGTATTATCTCTGATAAATTAGGGATTAATAATGTGCAAGCCTTTGATATTTCAGCTGCGTGTTCAGGGTTTGTGTATCTTCTTTCTATCGCTAAAGCTTTTATAGAATCAGGTATGAAAAAGAATGTCTTAATCGTAGGTGCAGAAAAATTCTCTTCTATTGTTGATTATACTGACAGAAGTACGTGTATTTTGTTTGGAGATGGAGCAGGGGCTGCGATGCTTTGTGCCACAGACAAAAAAGAAGAAGGGTTTATAGACCTACATGCTTCAGCAGATGGTGCTTATGCCGATTTCCTCGTCACTCCCGCACCTGGGACGGTCAATCCAGTGAGCCAAAGAGTGATAGATGAGGGTTTAAATTTTGTGCAAATGAAAGGCAATGAAACCTTTAAACTCGCCGTAAAAACCCTCACCAAAGATGTCAAAGAAATCTTAGCCAAAAATAAAATAAATTCAGAAGACATCCCACATTTCATCCCACATCAAGCCAATTATAGAATCATCAAAGCTGTAGGCGATGCACTTAAAATGAAGAAAGAACAAGTCGTGGTGACTGTTGGTAAATTTGGAAACACTTCAGCAGCATCTATTCCTATGGCTATTAATGATATTTGGGAGTCTGGTAGACTTCAAAATGGTGAGTTAATGCTTTTGGATACCTTCGGTGGAGGGCTTACTTGGGCTTCTGCGTTGTTGCCTTTTGCTGGACAAGCTATGGAAAAGTAGGAAATAATATGAATACTCATCTCAATATAGAACATATTAAAATAGAAGAGTTATTTGGTATTTATAATTATTCTATTCCTATGGAAAATATAGATATTTCAAAATTACTTATTCTTTATGGTGATAATGGAGCAGGAAAAACAACTATTTTAGAGATACTTTTTAATTTATTGTCTTACGAGGATGATAAAGGTCATAAAACTAAATTATCAAATACTAAATTTAAAAAAATTACTATTAAACTTTCTAATAAAATTGAGGTCTCTGCTTATAGAAAAAATAAAATTATAGGAGATTACTATTTAACTTTTGATGATCAAAATAATAAGAAGTTAGATGTTTTATGTCATACAATTAGAGAAAATGAAGAATATATAATAAGAGATGGAAATAAGGGGTCTGATTTAGTTAATAATTTTTTAGAGAAATTAAAAACACTTAATTTCTCTATACATTATATTTCTGATGATAGGAAAATAAAAAGTAATATTCGGATGATACTAGATGAAAAGAATGATGAAATAGAAATTTTAGAGAATTATTTGGATAGAGGAAGATTAAGAAATACAACTTTCTCATTAAATGATATATTTTTAAAGAGTGCAATAGGGAGAGTAGAAAAGTGGTTTAAGTTACAAGTTTCTTTAGCTGATAATATGGGACAAACAGAGATACAAGATATTTATTTCAACCTAATTACGGGATTATTAGAAGATACACCAAAAATACTTTCTAATGATGAAACTTTCTTTAACAAAGATGAAATATTACTTAGATTAGAGAAACTTGAAAAGAAGAATCAAGACTTTATTAAATATACACTTAGGACTAAAACATAAATAAAACCAAATTACTAGTACTTTTTAGGAATAGCAACATAATTCCAAAGTGGTAAATGTATATCAAAGATAATTTTCATATTCTCTTTAAAGCCCTCTGCATATTTTCTTTTTGTATGAAATACCTTATCAAGAATAGAACTAAAAACTTTCAATCCTGTAGTCGTTTTAGTTTGTGCAATAAGGGTATTTACTAACTCTACACTTGTAAAAATGACTCCTTGTAAAGCTCTTGTGATATGAGGGAATAGGCGATGTTCTATAGGATTATACTTTGATGTATAAGGAGGATAATGAGCAATACGAATTTCAATTTGTAATTCCTCTGATAACTTCTGTAAATCTTCTTTAAAAATATAGTGACGAGAGCTATTACTGCCCCCACCATCGCACAGTAGTAGCAGTTTATCATGTCCTTGATATTCAATATATCCATAATTTAACCACCAATTTTTGATAGATTCACAAGCAAATTCACTGGTATCAGCACTTGTCCCTATGGTAATATAACCAATATTTAGGTTTATATCATACAGCCCATGGTGGACAATTTTTCCCTCTGCGTAAGAAGGAAAATCATGGTCTTTAACTTTAATTATCTCTTGAGTATACAGTTTACCTTCTCGGTATAAATTTCCTAAAAACTCTTTTTTTTACATCCATACTCAAAACAGGATTCCCCTCTTTCTTATATTCTTCTTTTAGTTTTTCAATATTTTTAAATTGCTCATCTCTATTTGCAACATCTACTTTTCCTGAAAGTGTTTTAAATGCTTGTCGCTTACGAAAATGATGTTTTTTAAGAGTTGTTTCACTATATCCACATCAACTACAAAACCTTTCTCTGACAATCTAGTTTGTAGCTCTTTCCGTGATAAATTTGTCCACTTTATCGTCTCATCCATCGGTGAACCTGCTGTACTCTCTGCGATAACCTCTAGGAATGCTTCGTCTAAGCCTTCTCTTGTGAGCAATATAGACTTTCTTCCTCCTCCCTCTTCTCTTTGTCTTTTATTATCTTTATCTAATTCTGTTCTTAACTCTTTTTGTCCTCTTGACACACCACTATAGTCACATTCAAAGATTTCGCATATATAGCTTATCCCTCCATGACTTAATTTGGTTGCTTCTATTCCTGCGTAGCGTCTTCTGTCTTTCTCTGATAAACTTTTATATAGATTTAGCATTTGCTCTTCTATTTCTTTTGGGTACTTTTTCATAAATAGTATTTTAGCTTATTTTGGGTTTGTTTATCTTGTTGTCCTTAGTGTAGATTATAATTTAGATAAATATATAGATATTGTAAAAAAAACCCCAACTATAAAGTTGAAAATGATTACTAATATTTTAAATCCTTATATTGAAAGTATAGAGACAAGATTAAACGCTATTGAAGAGACTAAAAATATCATTCATACTTTTATTATTACTTTAAATAATTTTTATACAAGTAAAAAGTTAAGTTTTTCTATTAATGATGGACTTAAAATTATTTCTATTTATAATAAAAGAGAGGTTTTGACACCTTCTATGCTTTCTTCTGGAGAGAAACAACTTCTTTTACTTTTTTGTAATACGATTACAGCAAGGGAACAAGCAAGTATTTTTATTATTGATGAGCCTGAACTCTCTTTAAATGTCAAATGGCAAAGAAAGTTAATTGATGCTCTTTTAACTTTTTCAGAAGGTAGTAGTATTCAGTTTATTTTAGCTTCTCATTCTATTGAGTTATTGACTAAATATACACAAAATGTAAGTAAGCTTATTCATCAAAAAGAAAATTAATGTCAGGCTTTGGTGATAAAAAAGAGATAGCTGAAATTATTGCAAAATATGAATTAGAGCCTTCTCTTGATAAAGAAATTTATGTAGAAGGTTCTAGTGATAAATCCTTAGGACTAAAACATAAATAAAACCAAATTACTAGTACTTTTTAGGAATAGCAACATAATTCCAAAGTGGTAAATGTATATCAAAGATAATTTTCATATTCTCTTTAAAGCCCTCTGCATATTTTCTTTTTGTATGAAATACCTTATCAAGAATAGAACTAAAAACTTTCAATCCTGTAGTCGTTTTAGTTTGTGCAATAAGGGTATTTACTAACTCTACACTTGTAAAAATGACTCCTTGTAAAGCTCTTGTGATATGAGGGAATAGGCGATGTTCTATAGGATTATACTTTGATGTATAAGGAGGATAATGAGCAATACGAATTTCAATTTGTAATTCCTCTGATAACTTCTGTAAATCTTCTTTAAAAATATAGTGACGAGAGCTATTACTGCCCCCACCATCGCACAGTAGTAGCAGTTTATCATGTCCTTGATATTCAATATATCCATAATTTAACCACCAATTTTTGATAGATTCACAAGCAAATTCACTGGTATCAGCACTTGTCCCTATGGTAATATAACCAATATTTAGGTTTATATCATACAGCCCATGGGGGACAATTTTTCCCTCTGCGTAAGAAGGAAAATCATGGTCTTTAACTTTAATTATCTCTTGAGTATACAGTTTACCTTCTCGGTATAAATTTCCTAAAAACTCTTTTTTTTTACATCCATACTCAAAACAGGATTCCCCTCTTTCTTATATTCTTCTTTTAGTTTTTCAATATTTTTAAATTGCTCATCTCTATTTGCAACATCTACTTTTCCTGAAAGTGTTTTAAATGCTTGTCGCTTACGAAAATGATGTTTTTTTTAAGAGTTGTTTCACTATATCCACATCAACTACAAAACCTTTCTCTGACAATCTAGTTGTAACCCCCACAATAACCCCACCAACCAACCTCTAAGAAATCCTAACTATCCCATCAGCACTTACATTCCAAGGTAACAACGCCTCAATATCCCTACCATCTCTTTGATAATAAGGAAACTCAGTCATAAGATACTTCAAGTAGTGATAGGGTTCTAATCCATTAGCCTTAGCAGTCTCTATAATAGTGTACCAAGTAGCAATAGCCTCAGCACCTTTCACAGAAGTAGCAAATAACCAATTCTTTCTACCAAGTACCATAGGTCTTATATGGTTTTCTGCTCCATTATTATCAATATTGAGTCTTCCATCAGTAAGATAGACTTTTAGCTTAGGAAATTGATTATTGAGATACACAAATGCTTTAGCAATAGCACCACCAAGTTCTTGTGCTTTATAGAACTTTGTGTTAATCCATTCTCTTATAGTGTTGATGATAGGTTGAGATTTCTCTTTTCTGATAATTAACTTTTTATCAGGAGGATCATCTTTTATCTCTTTTTCTATTTTATAGAGTTTCTGTATGAGTGTTATGGCTTCTTGTGCATAACTCTTACTTTGTGGGTCACTGACTCCTGATTTGACTATATCTGCAAACTTTCGTCTAGCGTGGTTCTCAGCAAGCTAGATGTGTCATATCATTTGTCTTGACCACATCATTATATCCAGCGTATCCATCTGTTTGTAGAAAACCACTAAAGCCCTCGAGGAGTGCGGTCGCTGCCACTGCACTCCTGTTATTGGCATAGTGCATATAGACAATTTTATATTTATCCATTCCTACACCTAGCCATATATAGGATTTTTTGTTGCTTTGCCTTTGTGTGCATTCACTACTTGAAGTGTCGTCTCATCTGCTTGTATATATTCATTCTCTAGGAGTCTCTCTTTGAGTTTTTCTTTAAAATGTTTTAGTTTTTCAGAAGCTTTTATCATCCAATTAGAGAGTGTCGTATCATTGAATGCAACCCCAAATCTATTTTTATAAATTTTAGCTTGTCTGTACAGTGGCAATGCATCTTCAAACTTTTGTACAGCAATAGTTGCTAAGAATGAAGCGGTTACTTGTGTCTTTGGGAGGATAAATTATGCCAATGCTGTTGTGCTTGGTTTCTCTCCACATCTACAACCATATACGAATCTAACGTTTTGTATGACTTGAAATTTTGCAGGTACTATATCGTATTGTTCTGATACAAGTTCTTTAATCTTGTGCATTGTATCACCACAGCTACATATCTTCTCATCATCACTGATATCGTGCTCTACTCTTACTCTTGGTATATCAGTAGGTGGAGAAGTTCTTCCCACCTCTCTTTCTTTTGAATGTTATTTCAATCTCTTCATCTTCTACTACTTCAATACTCTCTTCATTGTCTTCAAAGAGAGTTGGTTGGTTAGGGTTTAGTTTTTCACTTTTGGAGGTAAAGTGTTGACGTATGAGGTAATCTATCTTTTCTTTTAGGTGATTTATTTCAATTTGTTGGGTTTGTATTCTTTTTCTTGAGTAGTAATTTGTTCTTTTTGAACACTGCTTTCTTGAGCTTGATTTATAATGATTTCTTGTAGTTTTTCTATATCAATAAGCTCTGTTTTCATAGTGCTATTATAGCTAAAACTACTACTATACTTGGTTAGTAAATGACTTTTTTATGTGATGTTTTTTGCTTATTTTAGCTGTGTGATGCTTTGCTTAATATTGGGTTGGTGGGGTTATTTAGGGGTTACCTTAAAAAACATCATTTTCGTAAGCGACAAGCATTTAAAACACTTTCAGGAAAAGTAGATGTTGCAAATAGAGATGAGCAATTTAAAAATATTGAAAAACTAAAAGAAGAATATAAGAAATATCAACAGTGAATATAGAGCCTACAAAAGTATTTGATTTAGGTTTAGACGACAATAATAGAAGTAGAATTATTACAGTATGTCATTTTATTAAGTATGGGATTCTTGGTATTATTGATAGTGATTTTGATTTTTTAAAACCTTCTCAATATAGTTATCTTCACTTACTTCAAACAGATTATAGTTCAATAGAGGGTTATTGTTTTAATGAAGAAACTTTAGAGAAAATTTTTTTAGGGTATCCATCAAAACAAGTAGAAGATTATATGCTATTTTTAAAGATATTAGGTGATATATTAGCTGAACTGTTTTTTATTCGATTTACAAAAGAAACACTAGCAAAAGAAAAAACATATTTAGCATTTGATGATAAGAAATATCTCTTTATAAAAGGGAAAATGATCACCCCAATCCCCTAAAAACTAAAATTCAAGAGTTGTGCAATAGAGTCATCTAAATCCCAGCGATTGTTGATGAGTTGTTCTTGTATAGACTTTGCTCCATTTAAGTGTAAAATATTCAAAATCATACTTCTAATTATAGTCATTAAAAATGGATTTAAATGGACATTATGGTCATCTTCTAATAAAGCATTATCTTTATATTGATGCATAGTTTCAACTTTCCAATGATCTAATATTTTATCATGAAAAAACTCTGCACTTTCATGAAAATTTGCAATACAAAATTGAATTCTAGTGCTGTTTGTTACTGTGCCAGTTTTGTGATTTTTACACTCTATTTTTTTGATAGTTTTTATAATTGAGCGAATATGTGTTATTCCATTATGTGAAAATGAAGTGGGTTGATAGATAAAAACTTCTCTGTTTATCCATTCATTCGATTGTTGAATACCTCTAGCTTTGTAAGTACTTACTGGTTTTGTATCTCTTGATATTTCATCTATCTTATCAAAAAGGGTTGCTTGATTATCTTTAACTTTAGCAATATATTTTGAGCCACTTTCTTCAATAGCATCTAGCGTTTTTTTTGGGTATTCATCGCATCAAAAGTAAAGATAAATTCCTCCCCAAGCTCCCCTATCATCGCTTGTAATGCTGGTATCTCATTAGATTTTTCTGCAATTTTCTTATGTGCAATTATGACACCTATTTCAGCAAGAACTGCTCCTACAACTTCAATAGATCTTTTGTCTTTGTATCTACTACCATTCATCACTTTCCCATCTACACTTAGATGCTTCCCCGTCGTCTCTACATAGTTTCTTATCCACTCTCTAAATATTAATTCTACTGCTTCGCTATCCACATTTGCAAGTACCGAAGATACTACACTTTTCTTTGGTGTCAATATAAACTCAACACCCAGAAGTCTCTTCACTTGCTCTTTTTGAATATGCTTTTCTATCCATATTGAAATCTGCTTATAATCTGTTGCTCCCATAAGTCCTGCTAATACGCTAAGGTATAAAATATGCTCTATCTTATGTCTTTTCCCTTTCGCTTTCCTATAGTCTTTAATTGTTGAAAATAATTCCAATAATTTATTGGATTTAGCTTTTTCTGCGTATCCTTTTATTGAACGCTTTACTGATAATTTCTCTCTTGATTTTATTTGCATTTTTCTCAATCTCATTTTTTTACATAGTATAGCACTTTATTTCTATTAGCTTTTTTTAAGGATTGGGGTGGAAAATGATTACTTTTAAAAGAGATATATATCTAAAAAACTATTTTTCTCATAATCAAGAGATAATTAAGCAGATAAATACTTTTATTGAAGAACAAAAGAAAACTTTACTACTAGATAAAAGAAAAATCATACATGGTCATGATTTTGAAGATTTATTGTTGTTTTATTTAAAGATAACACATAAAAATGCAAAAGAAACTTTCAAGAAATCACTTTATTCTACTTTAGAACATGCAACTCTTAAAAAAAGAAACAATGTTTATAAAGTTACTCAAACAAATTGAGAGTAAGGATAACTAATGAAAATAGCCTTCATCGGTGACATCGTAGGTAAACCTGGACGTTTAATGCTCAAACGGCATCTCAAACGTCTTCAGCAAGAACATTTTATAGATTTTACCATTGCCAATTATGAAAATGCTTCTCATGGGTTTGGACTGACTGAAAAAAACTGTATAGAACTTCTTGGTTATGGGGTAGATATGATGACAGGGGGAAACCATTCTTTTGATAAGAAAGAAATCCTTGGGATATTTGATAGGTATCCTCTCATTCGTCCTATCAATTACCCTAAAGCTACACCAGGGAAAGGTCTGTATAAAACAATACTTTTGGGGAAGGAGATAGCCATCATAAACCTTATGGGACATTATACTATGCCCATGGTAGACAATCCTTTTACGATGATAGTCGAAGAGGTAAATATCTTGAAATCACAAAATATTAAACATATTATTATAGATATACATGCTGAAGCCAGTTCTGAAAAAAATGCTTTAAGACAAATACTCAAAAAAGATGTATCTGCTATATTGGGGACACATACCCATGTCTCTACAGATGATTTGGAAGTAGTAGATGGTTGTTGTTATGTGACAGATGTGGGGCTGACTGGTTGTCGTGATGGTGTGATAGGTATGGATGATACCATACCTATGAAACGCTTTCTTACTTCACTTTCTGGACACTATGATGTACCTGATATCTGTAAAAGTATTTTTCAAATGATAGTCTTTGAATTGGATGAAGAGGGACGTTGTGTGGGTGCAGAAAAAATTAAAATTTATGATGATAAACCTAAGATAGTTACTCAGGCTTGGATGGATTGATTTTTATTTCGCCTTTTGACACGATATTTTAAACTTAGAAATGAGAGTACACCTAATCAAAATAGTGATATAATGCGAAAAAAATAAAAGTGAGACAATAGTATGGCAGATAAAGATGAGCGTTATGCATTCCCTTGGGGATTTCATTTGGGAGATTTGTGTAATGATAATGAAACAATTCCTTTATATACAGGAAGTAATGATGGTGGATTTTGTTTACTGTATGACAAAGTATCTGAAAAAAAGGTCGATAACTTACTAGAAAGCCTTTGCCTAGAAATGCTCTCTACTATGCCTTATGAGAGTTTAAAAGTGGATCTTTTTGATTTTGGTAAAAAGAAGTTTTACAACCTTTCACCTTTACAATATATACATCTTTTTCAAACTGCTTATAACCCAGACTTGATGCAAAATCTTTTTGAAGAACTAGAATCTACTATCATATCCCGTTATGAAGATCTGATATGTTGTAATAGACCTACCATTAGTGAACATAATCAAATGTCAAAACTAAAACAGACTTATCATCTGGTACTTATCAATTTAGCAAATTTTCCAACAGAAGATATTGCACTAAGAAGAATCCAGAATTTTGTTGAATCAGCCTGTAAAGCAGGTGTGTACATCATTGCATTTGGGGATTTAGAGACAGAACAAAGTGAAAATAAAAATGTGCAAACTATACTTGAACACTTCAAGAAGATAAGGGTAACAGAGGGTAATTTTGCGATTACAGAAGAGATTTTTGAATTTGTAGAATTGCTAGAAGACCATACTTTTAAGTCACTAGACCTTGATAAAAGTGACCTTTTACAAAAAGCACTCACGAATGCAGACCTTGAAAGTTTGATGGATCCAGACAATATCAAACTAGAAGAAAACACAAAAGTAAAATAAATTTTTATCTTTAATGGGTATGATGCCATTTAGATAGTATAAAAATTTAATTAAAAGGTAGACAATATGGCTAATACAATATATCAAATGAAAGAGGGTACGATAAGAAGTAAGATCGTGCTTTTTGACTTGGACGGTACGCTTATAGATTCAACAGAAGCAATTTTAGAGAGTTTTGAAAAAGCATATAGCTCTTTTGGTGTGGATGTGCCAGATGCACATAAGATTAAATCACTTATAGGTTTGCCCCTTGATATGATGTTTGTAAAGCTTGGTGTAGATGAAGCTGAGGCTATGGGGTATGCTAAAGTATACAAAGAACATTACCAAACGATACACATAGAAAAAACAGTGTTGCTTCCTCATGCAAGAGAAGCTGTAGAATTTGCACATGGTTACGGAAGACTGGGTGTCGTGACCACAAAAACAAGTGAATTTTCACGTGTATTGTTAGAGCATTTTGACTTAATGAAGTATTTTGATGTACTTATCGGAAGAGAAGATGTAGAAAATCCAAAGCCAGATCCTGAGCCTGTAGAAAAAGCTTTGTCTGCATTGGGGCATAGTTTTGGCGATGTGGCTTATTTTATCGGTGATACAGATGCAGATATGATAGCTGGGGAAGAAGCAGGGATTGCTTGTATCGGAGTGTTGTGTGGATACATGAGTAAAGAGCAACTCGTCGAAAATGCTGACTTTATTCAAAAAGATGCATTTGAAGCGGTCAAACTTATAGAAAGAATATAATTTTAGGAAACTATGTATGCATGCTGAATTAAAAGGGTGGTTAGAATGGTTAGGGATTGAAGAGCCAATACTTCATTCTCTCTGTGGTGATGCAAGTTCAAGAAGATACTACCGTTTAGAAAACCCACCTAAGGGCATACTGATGGATGCTTCGGATGTAAAAGAAAGTGTACCTATCTTCATCGGTGTAAGCTGGAGATTGATGGATACAAAAATCCGTATACCTATCATTAAGTCTTACGAACTCAACAAAGGTTTTATCTTCTTAGAAGATGTTGGTTCTACCCATGTATTTGACAAATACAATGAGGGAAATGCAAGTGCTTATTATGAAAAAGCCATAAAAACATTGGTCAACATGCAAGAGACACCTTCGCAAGGATTGGAACCCTATGATGCAAACTTTTTACTAGAAGAGATGAATCTTATGCCTCAATGGTATATCAAAGAGCATTTAGGCAAAACGATTGAGTGTGTAGAAGGGCGTACTTTGCTTGGTAGTTTTGCTCTCATATCTAAAGAAGTATTGAGTCAGCCGCAAGGCTTGTTTGTACATCGTGACTATCACTCACGAAACTTGATGATAGACAGTGATGATGAGATAGTAGTCATAGATTTTCAAGATGCAAGAGAGGGTGCTTTGACCTATGATCTAGTCTCACTTCTTCGTGACGTGTATGTAGAACTAGATGCACAAGAGATACAAAGACTGATATTGCTTTTTAAAGAGTTAAAAGGTATAGATGTAGAGGATGAAACCTTTATGCGTTGGTTTGACTTTACAGGCTTACAGCGTCATATCAAAATACTTGGTATCTTTGCTAGACTTAGTGTATTCGTGATGGTAAAGAGGCTTATCTAAAGGATATTCCTTTGACTTTGAAATACATCCTTGAGGTTGGATCTAAATATCCAGAGCTAGAGGGATTGATGCACTTATTGAAATCCGAATAAATTAACTATAGCTTATATAAACCTATTCAAACAATATCAAAACTTTCACTAAAATAGATGATATTTTAAAATATTTAACCTTAACACCTATAGAAATATGATATTCTTATCATATACGCATTTTTTTAATGCTTAATTTTAAGAAGAATGAGGAAAATAATGATGGTAAAAAAAATAGCAACAGGTCTTTTGGCAGTAGCCTTAACAAGCTCTCTTTATGCAGAAAACAAATCATTTATTGGGATGGAACTTGGGTATGCATTTGTACAAGGTGATGTGGGTGGTTTCTTCCCAGGGGATGTTATCCGTGACCATAAAGGATCAGATATAGAGTATGGTGTTCGAATGGGTGCACAAAATGAAGAGTGGAGAACAACCTTGTCCTATAATTATTTTGATGCTGAAGAGAATGGTATAGTACAAAACTATGAGAAAGGACTGGTAGCACTTGATTATTTCTACTTGTTTGAAAACAAAATGGACTTTCAACCTTTTATAGGGGCTAGTGTGGGTTATATCAATTATGAATCGACCAACAATATAGATATGAGTGGTTTGATTTATGGTTTAGAAACAGGCATTGTTTTCTCAGTTACCGACGCTATTGATATTGATCTACTGTACCGATATTCTCTAGCCAATGCGGCGCAAGATGACCGTGATGCAAGTCTAGATCACGTATCTAGTGTGGTCTTTGGTATGAACTACACATTTTAAATAATAAAGGATTCTAAATGAAAAAATATATAATTGCTACATTGCTATTCTTAGGGTTATTTATATTGTCTGGTTGTGGTAGTGACAATATATCAGATAGTGGATCAGGTGTGGTCTCATCTGGAAAAGTTTTAGAGACAGAACCTACAGCGATGAAAATAACTGGCGATACTTTTACTACAAAGGTGACTATTGTTAAAAAAGTGGATAGAACTTATAAGATTGAGCTAAGTAGACTTAACTTATTTGTAAAAGATTGTACCTTTATAACAGGTCCAATATTTACACCCCCTACGTTAGCTTTAAATGCTGGGGTTGATTCTTCAAGAACTATAGATATATCTGGTACTTTTGCTGAAGGCTGTACAGAAACTATCTATGTATTTTCTGCGTTTCAAGAAACGACAAAAGATGGTAAAGTAGATAAAAGAATGTATAGTGTAGGATATAATTCAAATGATTCAAATGATGGAGGTGGTATAGTCCCCACACCAAGTAATGGATTTTTTAATGCAACGACACCATTAGAGGTAACGCAAGCAGGGCAGCCCTATGAAATAAAAGTACAAGTGATACAAGATGGTTATGCAGCTAGCGATAAGATTGTGCAAATAAAATCATTTGATAGTACCTATGGTGATGTACTCAATCCTAGTGCGACAACGGGGGAAGATGGCTATGCAGTATTTAACTATATGGCACCTGCGGTTTTACCTGCCAATGGAACTTCAACCATATTGGAATTGACGAATGATGAAAATGGTACGGTCATTAAACAAAACATAGTTTTGAAATTTGCAGAACCCACAGAGAACAGTGACTATAGGCTTACCAATGCAACCACACCTCTAGTCGTCAATTTCGACAATGAACTTAAAACTATTTCTGTCAATGTAGTGGATGCAAAGGGTGTAGGTGTACCAGAGATAGATGTGCAGATTACTGCGGTATCTGGTGTTGAATTTGGGTCGATTATCAGTGCATCAACCATAGCGTCTGACAGTAGTGGACGTGCGAGCTTTGACTATATAGGACCAAAAAATTTGGCAGATGTAGATGGTAAAACAACGACTGTCACACTCTCTATGCTAAGCAATGGTGTCTCTGTTACAACAAACGTGTTACTTAGTTTTGTGAAAGCAAATGTGACGATACCTGTACCTATTGTGGTGATTAAAACACAATCTAAAAATATAACATTGACACAAAATGGGCAAGTTGTGGAGATGGAAATTCAGGTACTGGATGAAAGTAGCAATGCACCCTATACACAAGGTAGTGTAACAGTTTCATTGCCTCCTGAGGTTGTGGATGGTGTAGATGTTGGAGCTTTTACTGAGTATATTGTACCTGTAAATGCCAATGGCATAGCAGTATTTAATTATACAGGGCCACAAGACTTAGCAACTTTAGTGGCTAATGGAAACTTAAATGCTACATTTGAATTTTTCCATGAAGACAATCCAACACAGAAAGAAGATATAAAAATTACTTATGATTTGCAAGGTGGTTACATCCCTGCTAATTATGTCTTGACTTCTTCTAGTTCTGATGGTGAGCAAACTATGGGATTGCAGATATTAAAAACATTTACCTTGTACTTGAAAGATGACAAAGGTACACTAGTAAAAGATGAAGATATTACCAACATTTCTATCGAAAGTAAAAATACCCTTGTAGGTAAACTGGTTGATATAAATAATGGGGGAGCAAATGTTTCGGTGCTTACATTTACAGGCACTACTGCAACGAATAGTAAGTCATTCCCCGTGCAGACCTATACCTTGTCTGGATTACTACCTATAGAAGTCACGGTAACCTTTAAAGATGGGAATGGAGATATGCTAAAACGACTTACTGTCAATATGAACATTGTTGTCTTCTCTGGACCACCTACTGCTATGAGTATCTCTTATGCAGGGGTAGAGCAGAACAGTACAGTTGCAAAATATATTGAGAAATTTGCAGTATCTGTGACGGATTCGTATAACAATCCTGTCAATACAAGACCTTACTTAGCTGTGGGTTCTATGGTAGAGTATGCTGTGGATGGAGTAATGGTTCAAGAACAAGGACTACAACTTCAGCAAGATTATGGCATGGGTCGGTTGATCCACGTGGTGAACTAGAAGCCATAGGCGGAAACAAGGCTCAATTTACTACGGGAACTGGAGCATTTAATTATGTAGATATATCTAACGATAAACTGGTTGTATTTGGTGCAGGATTTGTGTATGAGGCATTGGGGAAATGGGATATTGCATCCATCTGCAAATACAGGCTTTACAATTAAAAGATGATTATACTGGACAAACAAGATCTAATCTCTTTTTCGCAGTGGGACATAACAATAGACAAGATTTGTGTTCTGCAGGTAATGAATTTATTGGAAATATGAAAGCCAATAATTATCAGCTCAATGAAAATGGTCATGCCTTGATAGAATTTGAATATGACTACCACCTCACAGGTAAAGACATCATGGTGTGGGTAAACCTAGTAGGTTTCCAAGCAGACAATGGAAATACGGGTAGAATTGGTGAAGCAAAGAAACATACGTTAAGAGGTGCAGGGTTTGTGTCACCTGAATCATATACATTGGGTGCAGGTGAGAGAGCTGAATATCGTTTTACTGTAGAACATAAAAATGCACCTGAAAATTATAGAAATGGTCACTTTTCTGCAGCAACAATAGGTGCGTGTACTGTTGTTGGTACAGTAGATTGGAGTAATTATCATGACGCGAGAGACTGTAATAATACTAAAGGATATATTGAGCTAGACGTAAACAACACTACTGCTGCTGATTGTACCATTGCACTTAAGAAGGAAAGTATTCGTGTGACACCAGAGTTTAATGGTGTAAACTATCCAGATAAGTTCAATCCATAGGGATTTCCCTATGGATAACTAATCAACTCTTTCTCAAATTTCTACTATAATGACCTAAATATTTCACATTAGGTTAACACTATGATAGACTTAAAATATCTCCAAAATAATTTCGATGAAGCTTCTGCTAGACTACAGAAAAAAGGTGTAGATGTAAGTACACTAGAAAATCTTCAAAACCTTTTTGCCTCTCTCAAAGAAGCCAATGCCACACTAGAAGCTTCCAAAGCAGAACAAAATACTATGTCTAAGCTCTTTGGTCAGTACAAAAGAGGAGGGAAAGACATTGCTGCACTCAAAGCAAAGGTGGATGCCAATAAAGAAAGGATGGCTCCTTTGCAAGAAAAGGCTAGAGTTGCTGAAGAAGCACTTTACAGTGTAGCACTTGCTATGCCAAACTTTCCTGATGATACTGTGCCAGAAGGTGCAGATGAAGATGATAATGTTGAGCTTCGTAAAGTACTAGAACCTAAAACATTCTCTTTTAAACCAAAAGAACATTGGGAACTCTCAGAGATCAATGGATGGATAGACTTTGAGCGTGGTGTAAAGCTTGCTAAAAGTAGGTTCTCTGTACTTAGAGGTGAGGCTTCTAGGCTTGAAAGAGCCTTGATTAACTTCTTCCTCGATACCAATGCTCAAAAAGGCTTTATAGAGCATTCTGTACCGTTTATGAACAACTCTGCGATGCTTCAGGGAACAGGTCAGCTTCCAAAGTTTGAAGATGACCTCTATAAGATAGAAGGAGAAGACCTTTATCTTATACCTACGGCTGAAGTACCTTTGACCAATTTGTACAATGATGAAATATTGGCAGAAAAAGACTTGCCTGTACTGATGACAGGGTATACCCCATGTTTTAGAAAAGAAGCAGGTTCTGCAGGACGTGATACACGTGGTATCATAAGACAACATCAATTCAACAAAGTAGAGATGGTTGCCATCGCACATCCCGATAAATCTGGGGAAGTATTTGAAATGATGGTAAAAAATGCCTCAGACATACTCACTGCACTAGGATTACCACACAGAGTAGTAGAACTTTGTTACGGTGACTTAGGCTTTTCTGCAGCGACGACCATAGATCTTGAAGTATGGCTACCTGGACAAAACCAATACCGTGAAATTTCTTCTATCTCAAATACAAGAGATTTTCAGGCTAGACGTGCAAAGATCCGTTTTAAAGAAGGGAAAAAGAATAAATTTGTGCATACACTCAATGGTTCTGCTCTTGCAGTAGGGCGTACGATTGTGGCTATTATGGAAAATTATCAGAATGAAGACGGGAGTATTGAGATACCTGAGGTCTTGAAGAAATATATGTAGGGTGCGTTTCCCAACGCACCCTACGATTACACCGTCTTAGAACTATCACTATGACGTGACTTCAATTTACCTTCCATACTCAAGTAGCTGTTTAAAGCACCGATGTAAGCTCTTGCAGATGCCAACATCGTATCGATGTTTAATCCGTGTCCTATGATGGCAGGTTCTCCGTTAAATGAGACTTTGACTGTCACCGAAGCTAAGGCATCTTTCCCCTCACTAACAGATTTTACTTTATAGTCGTCTAAGTGACCTTCATAGCCAGAGATACGGTCAATCGTTTTGAATATAGCATCAATAGTCCCTTCTCCAATACCTGCTTCTATGATTTCATTGTCATCTTTTCGTATTTTAACAGCAGCAGAGGGAACACCGTTTGAGCAGTCCATTATCTGTAAGGAGACCAACTCATAGATTTGTGTGGCTTTTGTCATTTCATTGGTAACTAAGGCTCTTATGTCATCATCATAGATCTCTTTTTTTCTGTCTGCTAAGATTTTGAAACGTTCAAATGCATCATCCATTCCTTGTTTATATATTTTTAATCCTAACTTTTTCAACCTATCTTTAAATGCTGCACGTCCAGAGTGCTTACCCAAAACTAAAGTATCATCCAAATCCAAACCTATGTCCGCAGGAGAGATAATCTCATAGGTAGATTTATTTTTCAACATACCATCTTGGTGAATCCCAGATTCATGGGCAAAAGCATTTTTACCCACAATGGCTTTGTTGGGTTGGGGTTCTATGCCTGTGATATTGGCTATCAAACGTGAAGATGGATAGATTTCTTTGGTGTTGATGTTAGTACTATAGTCTGCAAAAACATCTGAACGTGTTTTTAATGTCATCACTATCTCTTCCAAAGCAGCATTCCCAGCTCTTTCACCTAAACCATTGATAGTACATTCTACTTGTCTAGCACCATTGATAATCGCTTCTAGGGAGTTAGCAACACCTAAGCCTAAGTCATTGTGATTATGTACAGAAATGATGGCACGCCCCTCAACGTAGTTACTCATCTCTTTAACCATCGCACCAATTTCAAAAGGAAGTCTAAAACCTACGGTGTCTGGTAAGTTAATGGTTGTGGCACCTGCTTCTATGACTGCGTCAGATATTTCTTTCATAAAGCCCATATCTGAACGTCCTGCATCTTCACATGAAAACTCTACATCGTCAACAAAAGTGCGTGCATATTCTACGGCACGTACAGCTCTTTTGATGACTTCATCGGGTGTCATTTTTAACTTGTATTCCATATGTATACTAGAAGTTGCGATGAAGGTATGTATACGTTTCATCTTAGCTTTGGCGATGGCAAGTCCAGCTGCTTTGACATCTGAATCTATAGCCCGTGCCAAAGAACATACGGTTGAGTTACTGACTCTTTGTGATATCTTATCTATAGCATCAAAATCACCAGGACTGGCTGCCGCAAATCCTGCTTCGATGATGTCTACACCCAAACGTTCCAACTGTGCAGCGATTTGAATCTTCTCTTCAGTGTTCATCGAAGCCCCAGGGCTCTGTTCTCCGTCTCTTAATGTGGTGTCAAATATGATGATAGTTTCTTTGTTCATTGTGTTTACCTTGTGGTGTAAAAAGCACATAACTGTGCAAAAATTGTCTAATTTTACCAAAATAATGGTTAATTAGAAAGAAAATGTGTTTTAAATAGGGTGTGAAGTATTAGAGTGAGAGTAGCAGGAGAGAACTTGCTTTGGTGAAAATTGTTTTTTTGTTTATGATATTTTTCATAATGTTCTCCTGCTTATTTTTTAGAAGTATATCAAAAAGAGATAAGAAAGGCAAGTCTATGACTTTTTGTTCTCATCTTCTTTTTCTTTGGCTTCTTCTGCTGCGAGTTCTGCATCAAAAGCTTCCCTTTGTGCTTTTGCCATAGCTTCTGATTTGGCTATTTTTTCTCCATGGGCTAGACGGCTTTCCATGTTGTTTTCTTTTTCAAAATCAGCGATGATAGAACGTACCTTTTTACCCTCGATAACTTCAACATCAAGAAGTACTGCTGCCATATTTTCTATGGCTTGGTGATATTCATTGAGTGTTTTCTTGACAAAGGTATAACGTTCGTTGAGTGTGGTACGGATGTAATTGTCCATGTCCTCTGCCATTTTCTCACTGTAGTCTGTACTCACTGCTCCTCCTCCTAAAAAAGAGTTAGAAGAACGTGAAAGCACCATAAGTCCTGCTACATCAGTCATACCATACACAGAGATCATATCTTTGAGTATAGCTGTTGCACGGTCAAGGTCATTCCCTGCACCTGTGCTAATTTCTTTAATGAAGATTTCTTCAGCAGCACGCCCACCAAGGAGTACATCTATCTCTGCTAGGAGTTCATGCTTTTGTTTTAAAAATCTGTCTTCATCATCTGGTAAATGAAGTGTGTAACCTAAGGCACCAAGTCCTCTAGGAATAATGGAGACTTTGGTTACACGGGTAGCACCTTTGCTAAGTTCCGCCATGAGTGCATGTCCACTTTCGTGATAGGCTACGATACGTTTTTCTACTTCGGAGATTTTACGATTTTTCTTTTCTAGCCCTACAAATGAACGCTCTATGGCTTCGAGTAAATCTGATTGATCTATCTCTTTTTTATTGGCACGTCCTGCAAGCAATGCCCCCTCATTGATGATGTTGGCTAAGTCTGCACCTGCAAGTCCTGCGGTTTGTTTGGCAACTACGGATAGGTCTACTTTACGGGAAAGTTTAACCCCTTTAGAGTGTACTTTTAAGATAGCCAATCGCCCATCAAAGTCTGGCTTGTCTACCAGTACCTGTCTGTCAAAACGTCCTGCACGAAGTAGGGCGGCATCGAGTATCTCTGGTCTGTTGGTCGCGGCCAGTACGATGACTGGTGTATCTGTACCAAATCCGTCCATTTCTGCTAAGAGTTGATTGAGTGTTTGCTCTCTCTCATCATTTCCACCCATTTGTCCACCAGATGCACGAGATTTACCGATGGCATCTATCTCATCTATGAAGATGATAGAAGGTGCTTCTTTTTTGGCTTGTGCAAAAAGGTCACGTACACGAGATGCACCAACCCCTACGAACATTTCTATGAAGCCTGAGCCAGATACTGAGAAGAATGGTACAGAAGCTTCTCCTGCAACAGCTTTAGCAAGCAGTGTCTTACCTGTACCTGGAGGACCTACTAAGAGCAAACCTTTTGGAATCTTTGCTCCTAGTTCCATATAACGTTCTGGAAACTTTAGGAAATCAACAATTTCCTTGACTTCATCTTTGGCTTCTTCCACTCCTTGAACATCAGAAAACTTCGTTTCTGGTTTTTCAGAGTTTATGAGTTTATCAGCTTTCCCTGCACCTAAAATGCCACCACCCATGCCTTTAGACATCTTTTTAGCCAAGAAGATCCAAATACCAAAGAAGATGAGTATAGGTAAGAGTGAACCTATAAGTTCAGTCAAAAATCCACCACCCATCACACCTTCATAAGTAATGTTCTTTTTTTCTAAAAGAGGGATAAGTTCTTTATCATAAGTAGGTACATTTTGTGCAACAAAACGCACTTTGCGACCATCATCGTTAGAGATAGCTTCTATCGTTGTAGGTGTAAGTTTGACAGAGGTGATACTCCCTTTTGCTATCTCAGCCTTGATTTCAGAATATTTGACAGATTTTGTTTGTGTTGCATTACTGCCGTTATTCATCATATTGTCAAGACCTTCACCCTCACCGACAAATGATTTGAAGATTAGTATGATAATGATTGAAAAGAGTGCAAATGCCAATAATGGGTTCTTATTAAAGAAATTATTGTTATCATCATCCTGATTGTTATTGTTAGCCATGTATTTCCTTTTTATATATGAGTGTTACCCACTCGTCTTTTTGTATGCGTTCTATGAGTGTCAAATCTTTATAAGATACAAGTACTACATTTTCTTTTTTTTTCTAATATACCTGAGAGAATCAAAATCCCTTGTGTTTTCGTAGCCATTTTTAAGTCTTTTGCTATAAATCGCAGTACATCAGGTATAATATTGGCGATGACTATATCATAAGTCTCTTTTGTTTTGTCAATAGAGCCTTCCCACAGTGCATCATAGTGTGCATTATTGAGCGAAAAGTTTTCTTTAGTACTATCTACTGAAACAGGGTCTGTATCACACAGTGCTACTTTTGTACCCAGTTTTTTACAGGCCAGTCCCAAGATACCAGAACCACATCCTACATCTATAACAGAGTGTGTAGCTTTGACATACTTGCTAATCGCTTCTAAGCAGGCAAATGTAGTACCATGATGTCCTGAACCAAAAGCCAAAGTAGGGTCTATTTTGATATTGATAAGATTTTCTTTTTCCGTGTACCAACTAGGGAAAATATAAAACTTTCCTGCTTCTATAGGTTGTACTGAATCTTGGTATGTTTTGATCCAGTCTACATTTTCTTTTTCTTCTATGGCGTATGTCATCTTTATATCACCATTTAAAGTTTCGGCTAAGGATACAAGAGCATCTTTAATGAAAGTTAAATCAGATTCACCACGTACGATGATCTCTCCCTCTCCTAGTTCAAGTCCTTCTTCATATATATTTAAAATAAAGTCAGCGATAAGTTCAACAAAGGCTTCATCTAACTTAATCGTCAATTCAAAATACGTCTTAGTCATTAGCAACCTTAAACGCTTCTTCAAGGTCAAGAGTACCTTCATAAAAGGCTTTACCTACAATAGTCCCATCAATCTTAGCATCCATCAAAGCATGAATATCACGCATATCTTTGAGTCCACCACTAGCAATAGTCTCTAGCCCTGAAGCTTCTTGAATTTCTTTGGTAAATTCTACATTTACCCCTGTCATCATCCCATCACGCCCCACGTCAGTACAGATAATAGCGATGACCCCTGCATTGGCAAATTCACGGGCTAAATCCGTAGCTTTCATATCAGAAACCTCTCCCCATCCCTCAACAGCCACCATCCCATCAATGGCATCAATACCCACAACGATAGGATATTTCTTCGCCATATCTCGCACAAACTGAGGGTCTTTGACTGCGATAGAACCTAAAATCACTCTATCAATCCCCAAGTCCAAATACATTTTAATAGTCTCTTCATCACGAATCCCACCACCAAGCTCTAGCTTAATATTACAATTAGCTCGAATCTTTTTAATTTGCTCTAAGTTCTCAGGTTTTCCTGCAAAAGCACCGTTAAGGTCAACAAGGTGTACCCATTCACTTCCAAGTTCTTCAAATCGTTTAGCGACTTGCCATGGTTCATCAGAATATATTTTGGCAGACTCCATGAGTCCTTTAGATAGTCGTACGGCTTTTCCGTCTTTTAGGTCAATTGCTGGTAGTATTGTCATCTTTGTTCCTTGAATAGGTTTATTAGTTTGGTTTTTAGTGTATCAAATCTATCATCTTTAAAATCAAATTGAGGATAATGGTATAAATCTCTGTATAAATTTGCGATAGGTTTTTTATTGGGCTTTAATTTCTCTACATCTAAGCAAGTAATTAAATTATCAAAATATTGATAACACTCTTTGCTATTAATCGTCTCTAGTAAAAAATAATCTAAGTTTTTATCAAAAATATGTACATCCGTTTGAATATCCCATTTTAAACTTCCCATTAAATTATCATAACATTTTTGAGATTCTTTCATTCCATTACAATTTTTATCATCTATTTTAAAGTCACAATCAAAGATAAAAAGAGCTTTTTCTATATCATCATTTTCTATTTTCATAGATATTTTTTTATATTTCGTATTCTGGCTATCTAAGAGTTTTCTCTTTCCACCCATCACCTCAATATAATTATCAAAATTGATTGTGTTTGATACTTGAATATCTTGATTTTTTTTTAAATCATTAAGAAGTGCAATGAAGAAGTTCTTATCATCCTTTCCCTCTACAATAATCACCATCCTCGAACCTCGTGATTTTGTTCAACTTCATCAAGTAACCACTCATAAGGATAAACCATAGCTTTTATTTCACTCTCTTTATTCTTACCTAATTCAATAAATACTATCTCTTCATCTTCCAACTTCTTAGCCACTCTAGCATAAGACTCTATACACTCTTTAGAATGCGTTGTAGCGAAGACTTGGACATTTTGTTGTTTTGAAATTTTTAGGATTATTTCCCATAGTTTGTCTAAGTTTGTATAATGGATACCGTTATCTATTTCATCAATTAAAATAATGCTATTTTGTGATGATAAAACCAATAGTATCAATGAAATAAATTTACCTAAGCCATCTCCAAACTCATTGATATTATAAAACTTTCCATTTTTTTGACAGTGTGCTTGTGACTTTATAATTCTAAATTTTTCAATACTATTATCAAACTCTTTTATAAAATTATCTAATTTATCTTCTAGTTCATTTTCAATAATTTTGCCATAATAATAATCATAGTTTGTTTTAGTAGATTTATTACTACTTTTAAATATTATATTGATGTCTAAATTATCTAAATTAGTTTTTATTTCATAATCAGTATAAGTTTCTACTTTTTCTTTTATAAAATTTTCAATGAACTTTTTTCCTATTTCATTCCATAAATCCAATAAAATATCAGCCATATATCTTACTCTAATAATACGATGTAAATTTGTTCTTGAATTACTTAAATACACAGCCTCCATAAAAGCCGTTTTCCCAACATTATTTTTCCCACCAATAAGATTCACACGACCAAAACCCTCAGCTTTAAAGTCTTCAAAACATTTAAAATTTTTGATTTCTATATTTTTTATGAAATGTTCTTGTTTTTCTTGCATTTGAATCTCCTTGGGTTTGTGGTGCGTTGAAAACAGCACCCTACAGGTTGATGAAATTTTGTATGATTTTTAAACCATTCTCATGGCTTTTTTCAGGGTGGGGTTGTATGCCGTAAATGTTTCCATTTTGTACGGCTGAGACAAATTCATATCCGTAGTGTGTTTTGCCTATGGCATAGGTATCATCACAGACTGCGTGGAAGGAATGGACAAAATAGAGGTAAAATTCTTTGTTTAGTCCAGCAAAAAGAGGGTTTTCTTTTTGTGTGAATAGTTCGTTCCATCCCATATGGGGTACTTTTAGGGGATGGTCAAACTTAGACTCATCAAAGGCAAGAACTTTTCCAGGGATTAGTCCTAAGCCATCAGTAGAACCAAATTCTTCAGAACTATCAAAAAGTAACTGCATGCCTAAACATATACCAAGTAGTGGTTTTCCTGACGCAGCAAAAGCTATCACTGCTTTGTCCATGCCATTTTCTTTGAGGTGTACCATAGCATCACCATAGGCACCCACACCTGGTAAGATGAGTTTATCGTACTGCTGTAGTTTGGAGGGGTCACTTTCAAGTGTTGCATCTGCTCCAACTTTCGCAAAAGCATTAATGACAGAAGCCAGATTTCCCATGTTATAATCAACGATTCCTATCACTATTGTATTCCTTTTAAATTCTATAATTACCGTGATTATAGCAAATTAAATTGAAAGCCGTTCTTTTGTGTTAAAATGATAAAATAAAAAAAGGGATTTAGGTGAAAATAGCCATTGTAAAACTTTCTGCTTTAGGTGATATTGTCCATGCTATGGCAATTTTAAAATTGATTAAACAGAGCATTCCTCAAAGTCGTATCGATTGGATTGTAGAAGAGAATTTTGTAAGTGTTTTAGAGCATAACCCTTATATAGATACGATCCTTCCTGTGAATCTTAAGTCATTAAAAACCAATAAGTTTAATATCTTCTTAGAGATAAAAAGGCTGAGAAAATATGCTCAGAACAACTATGATGTTGTGATTGATATGCAAGGACTAATCAAATCTGCAATCGTCTCTAGGATATTAGGATCCAATGTAGGATTTGATAAAAATTCGATTCGTGAAAGAATGGCTGCTTTTTTATATAAAAAATCTTTTTTTATTCCTTATTCTGAAAATGTCATTATGAGAAATTTGAATTTGGTCGCTTTGTCACTAGAGTTGAAGATAGAAGAGGGATTTTTAAAAGATAAAGAAGCATTGCTCTTTTTTACAGAAGAGGATAGGAAAAATACAGCTTCATTTATAGATAAAGACTTAAAAACGATTATTCATATCCTTGGTTCAAGTTGGGAGAGTAAAATTTATCCTAAAGAAAAGTTTGTAGAAATCATTGATGGGTTAGAAGGAAATCATCTTTTGGTATGGGGGAATGAGAGTGAACATGCCTCTGCAAAATATGTAGCTGAACATACCAATGCCCGTATTATCCCCCGACTTACGCTTAATGGGTTAAAGGCATTGATTTCTTCAGCTGATCTTGTCATAGGTGCAGACAGTGGACCTACACATTTTGCATGGGCTATGAACCGTCCTAGTATTACCATTTTTGGACCCACACCGAGTGCACGTAATACCTTAGCCAGTACTATACATAAAGTGATAGATTGTGGAAAAAATATTGATCCTATGATCTTAGATAAACAAGACTTTTGTATTCAACATATAGAGTCTCAAAAAATCGTTAGACTTGCGAAGGAATTACTTGATGCTTGATATTCTTTATTTGGGACTGTATAAACTGTTTGGATTTTTATTATGGATCCTACCTAGCAGATTCATCAGAAATTTTATGAAAGGTTTGGCTTGGTTTGCCTATACGGTTGCTAGTAAATATAGACATATTATAGGGCATAACCTTGACCTAGCATTTAAGCCTCATTTGGAGAAACAAGTAAAAAAAGAAATAGGAATCCATGCTTTTATGAATCTTATAGATACTGTTTTTGGTATCATCAGACGAGATGGGATGCATAAAGATGAAGTGCTTCAAAATGTGAGTTTTGAAGGTGGAGAAATTATTGAAAAGTATCAAAGAGAAGAAAAAAAGTTCATTTTGGTAACGGGACATTATGGTAATTGGGAACTTCTCTCTCAATCCATCGCGATTAAATTTAATCTTACGCTTGTAGGGGTGGGAAGAAAACTTGATTCTGACTTGATGGATAAAGTTCTGAAAGAAAATAGGGAACGGTTTAATGTGGAGATGGTTTATAAAAAAGGTGCTATAAAAGGATGCATTGAAGCTATCAATAAAGGTAAAACTATAGGTATTCTCACAGATCAAGCGATAAGAAAAAACCAATCTGTAGATGTAGAATTTTTTGGAGTACAGGCTACACATACACCTCTAGCTTCCATCCTTTCTCGAAAGTTTGAGTTAGATTTACTTCC
Organism: Sulfurovum sp.; assembly: GCA_030949725.1. Taxonomy (GTDB): domain Bacteria; phylum Campylobacterota; class Campylobacteria; order Campylobacterales; family Sulfurovaceae; genus Sulfurovum. The sequence goes on from JAUZSE010000025.1 coordinate 99,504, forward strand.
TGCATTTATTAGTACGAAGGATTATATAAATTATACAGTGAAAATTTATGATCCGATCAAAACGATTAAGACAAATAAACAGGAAGAAGACTTGGCTATATTGACACAATCACAGTCAGACATTATGGAAAAAGTCATCAAGGAAGATCCAAAGCAGTGGTTTTGGATGCATAGAAGATGGAAGTAGATTTATATTTAAGTTTTTTTATTCTAATCAGTAGCTAGAATTTTGGTATACAAGTTATTAACAATTATACTTAATGTGACTTCCTTATAGCTTTAGATATAATTTAATAAAAGTGTATACTACCTAGGATAATAAATGCTATCTCCCCAATTTAGAAAGTTGGATTTTTTCAAAACTATCAATTATCTAGCGATAGTATATGCTTTTATATTGCCTTTATCTCGTGGAGGGATTGGAGTTATAACTGCATTACTTGTATTACTTTGGTTTTTGGAGGGTAACTTTAAACAAAAGCTTACTTTATATATAAACACTAAAGTAGTGGTAGCATTACTTGTTTTTTTGGTATTTAATATTTTCTCTTTGCTATGGACTGAGGATATACAAGGAGCAGTGCATACTATGCGAAGGTATGCTTATCTTTTGCCTGTTTTTGTTCTGATGTTCTCACTTAAAAAAGAGTATATATTTAAGATATTGTCTGCTTTTATTTTAGGTATGTTTATCAGTGAAGTGATTTCTTATGGCGTCTTTTTTGAATTATGGCAGTTTAAACATGCAACTCCTGCGAATCCTTCTCCTTTTATGCATCATATAGAATATAGTATTTTTCTCGCATTTACAGCACTTGTGCTTATGGGTCGTATTTTTAATGAAGATAATCTTAGACATAAACTGTTTTATAGTTTCTTTTTTATGACAGTGAGTGGGAATCTTTTTTTGACAGCAGGGCGTACAGGGCAGTTGGCTTTTATATTGGGACTTTTTGTGTTGGCAGTTTTGAGCTTTAAAAATAAAGTAAAAGCGTTAGTTATAGCCATTGTTCTAAGTACGTTAGTGCTAAGTATCGCGTTTAATTTAAGTACAACTTTCCACGACCGCATCATTACGGGGAAAGATAGTCTTGTAAATGTAGTCAAAAAAGAAAATTACTGTACCTCATGGGGAAGCAGGGTAGGCGCTTGGATAATTTCAAAAGATATTATCGTTCAAGATCCTATTTTGGGTATAGGAAATGCAGATAATATGAAAGAATTTCATCATTTGATTGACACAAAATACCCATCTATGGTCTGTATGCACAAAGCATTTTATCATGCGCATAATCAATATTTTCAAATTTGGACAGCATTGGGATTGGTTGGATTGTTGATTTTTTTATCAATTTTCTACATTATGCTAAAGATGCAGATAAAAGATAAAGAGTTGAAGAATATTAAATATGTCTATTTAACACTTCTTGCTTTTGGTTTTGTTTCTGAAGTCTTGTTGCAAAGACAGTTTTCTTTGGCACTCTTTGCTCTCATTTTTGGTATTTTATTGGCACAATATAGGATTGAAAATGAAAGTAACTAAAAAACAGTATCGTGGACTATTGTTACATGTGAGAGATTATTTTGAAGCATCGGAACATACTATACATAAAGCTAGAAATGAGATAAAAATTATTTCATCTAATGATAACTCTATGGTGATAAAGTCATTTAAAATCCCACATTTTATCAATAAAATTGTGTATACGTTTTTTCGTGAGAGTAAAGCTAAAAAATCATACGAAAACAGTATGCGAATTGCGGATTTTGTTCCTTGTCCTATTGGATATATCGAGTTTTATAAATTTGGGTTGATAAAAGACAGTTATTTTGTGAGTGAAAATTTTACCTATGATTTCACAATAAGGGAACCTTTAGTAAAAGAAAACTTTTTAGACAAAAAAAACATATTTAAAGCATTTGCACTATTTACCTATACACTTCATGAGAAAAATATTTTTCATTTAGATTATTCGCCAGGTAATATTTTGATTAAAAAATTGAAAGAAGGTTACCTCTTTAAGATAGTTGATATTAATCGTATGAAGTTTAAAAAGTTAACATTAGATGAGAAGCTTAAAAACTTTTCTAAACTTTGGGCAAAGGATGAAGACTTGGAGACTATAATGAGAGAATATGCAGGTCTGATAAATACGGATGAAAAAAAAATGTGTTGATGGTGCATTAGCTTATTCTCAAGCAAATAAAGATAGAAAAAATTTCAAAAAAAGATTAAAAGGAAAAAAAGTTGTTGATTGATACTATCTCTGTAGTAATCATTGCAAAAGATGCAGATGTTACTATAGAAGAAACATTAGAAAGTGTAATACCATTTAAGAATGTGGTTCTTTATTTAAATAATTCATCAGACAATACGGAAGAAATAGCAAAAAAATATTTAAATGTTAATATCGTTAATGGAGATTTTCTAGGTTTTGGCCCTACAAAAAACAAAGCTGCGAGCTACGCACCAACGGATTGGATACTCTCCTTAGACAGTGATGAAGTCATATTTGAAGCATTACTTGAAGAATTAAAAGCATTAAAGCTAGAGAATAAAAAAGAGGTATTTATACTCAAAAGAGATAATTATTTTTTTGGGCAAAGAAGTAAAATATAGTGGCTGGGGTAAAGATAAATTAGTAAGGTTATATAACAAATCTCATCATCACTTCAATGAAAATATAGTGCATGAATTTATAGAAATCAAAGATGATACAGTTCAGATAGAATTGCAAAATAGCTTTAAACATAATACCGTGCAAAACATAAATCAATTTTTAGAAAAGGTGATGAAGTATTCAGAACTAGGAGCTAAAGATAAAAAAACATGTAGCTTTATAGTGGTGTTGTTGAAAGCGCACTTTGCATTTATTAAAACGTATATTATCCAATTTGGATTTTTGGATGGTTGGAGAGGTTTTGTAATTGCTGTATCAAATTTTAATGGTACTTTTTTTAGATATACAAAAAGGTATATAAATTGCAAGATAAAATAATAACACATCTTAATTTTGCAAAAGGATTTAGAGGTGGAGAACGGCAAACATTACTGCTTATAGAAGAGCTTTCACGTAGAGGGTATAGACAAAAGATAATTACTCGAAAAAATTCAGAATTTGTAAAAAGACTTACAGGTATTTCAAATTTAAAAATTATAAAAATTAGTAAACCGTATTTATTTCATTTGAATGTGATAAAAGATACTTTTCTTCTACATGCACATGAAACAAAAGCAGCACAATTTGCATATTTTGCACATTTAATCTACGGGGTTCCTTATATTGTTACAAGAAGGGTAAACAATCCTATTAAAAATAACTTTTTCAATAAAAAAATATATACAAAAGCTAACTATACGATTGTCTTATCTCATGCAATTAAAAATCAAGTTTTTAAAATAAGTAAAGAGACAAACATTAAAATTATTCCTGATGCATATTCTCAATTAGAGATGAGTGAAAGTAACATTGAAGGGTTAAAACAAAGATTTGCAAATAAATTTATCATAGGATGTATTGGAGAATTAGAAAGTGCTAAAGGGCAGTATTATTTAATTGAAGCTATGAAAAAAATTCAAATAAATTATCCCAATATTCATCTCATATTTTTAGGTAGAGGTAAAGATGAAAAAAATTATAAAGAGCAATCAAAAGATTTAGATAATATTACTTTTGAGGGCTTTGTAGACAATGTGGGAGACTATATTCACATTTTTGACCTATTTGTTTTTCCTTCGCTTAATGAAGGGTTGGGTTCTATATTGTTTGATGTGATGCAGGCAAATGTACCTATTGTTGCAAGTGATGTTGGTGGTATTCCTGATATTATACAAAATGAAGAAAATGGATTACTTGTAGCTATAAGAGAAAGCGAAGCAATCTATCTAGCCATAGAACGACTTTACCTAGATGCAAACTTACGAAAGAAATTATCTGATAAAGCATTTGAAAATATAGAAAATTTTAGTTTTATGAAGATGACAGATGGATATGAGGATATTTATAAAGAGGTATTGTGAAAAAGGTGATAGTGCAATACAGGATTTTATTTTTAATTTAAGTTTTTAGGGTATAATTTACCTAGTTGGGACAGTGAGAGAGCTTAGAACTCTCTCAAAGCTTTTAGAACGCTTTTGTTATAATTAATAACAGAAGCATAACAATTAAGATGAAGACTTTCATTGTTACATCCTTTCAAAAAGGCTAACCCTGTCCCACCTTACTCCTCACAATGAATATCCCATATAATCGCCCAACTAGATTCAGAATTATAGCTAATATATTTGAATTTTTATGAAGATGACAGATAGATATGAGAATATTTATAAAGAGGTACTGTGAAAAATGAGAGAAATAAAAGATATAATAATCAATAAAATTTTACAAAGTGAATAATTATGAAATACAACAACATAGACTTCAACACAAAAACAATTCTTATCACGGGTGGAGCAGGTTTTATCGGTTCAAATTTAGCTTTTTATTTTCAGGAGAATTATCCTCAGGCAAGAGTGCTTATCTTTGACGCTTTCCGAAGTGGCGAAAAGTTTAGTAATGGAAACCTAAAGAGTTTTGGACACTTTAAAAACCTTTTAGGATTTAAAGGTATGGTTATTAGTGGAGATATTAATGACAGTGAAGCTTTGAAGTCCTTGGAAGAAAACTATACTTTTGATTATATATTTCATCAAGCGGCTATCTCTGATACTACAGTAGCAGAACAGGATCTAATGATGAAAACCAATGTTAATGCCTATGAGAATTTACTCAAAATTGCCATTAAACACGGTGCCAATATGATTTATGCCTCTTCTGCTGCTACGTATGGTGACAGCGATAGGTTTGAAGTGGGGTATGAACAGCCAAACAATGCGTATGGTTTTTCTAAAGTAATGATGGACAATATTACCTATGATTACTTAAAAAAAGGTGTGTATATTCATATCGTAGGGTTAAAATATTTTAATGTTTATGGGCAAAGAGAATTTTTTAAAAACAGTACAGCTTCTATGGTCGTACAGTTTGGACATCAAATATTAGCAGGAAAAACACCTAAACTTTTTGAAGGAAGTGATAAGATACTAAGAGATTTTATCTATATAGAAGATGTAATTCAAGCAAATATAAAATCCTGTGATCCTAAAAAATCAGGGGTTTATAATGTGGGTACGGGTAAAGCACGGAGCTTTGAAGATATGGTGACTATTTTGCAAAAAGAGCTAGATATAGATAAGGGAAAAGAGTATATTCCAAACCCTTTTATCGGAGCGTATCAATTTTTTACAGAGGCAAATATAGAGAGTACCAAAGCGATGCTAGGTTATGTACCTCGTTTTAGTTTTGAAGAAGGGATTAAGGCGTATATTCCAGAGATTAAGAGACTTTTTGAGGTGGAGGTAAAATAATGAAAAAATCAAAAATACTAGTCATCGGTGATTTGATGATAGATCATTATTTATGGGGGTCTGTGAACCGTATTTCACCAGAAGCCCCTGTACAAATAGTAGATATAGACAAAGAAAGTTCACTACTTGGTGGTGCAGGTAATGTGGTAAATAATTTACATAGTCTGGGATGCGAAGTATCTGTGCTTTCTGTGATAGGGGAAGATGAGGTAGGTAATGAGCTTGAAAATATGCTTGAAGCCATAGGTACAAATGCCTATTTACTTAGACAACCTGGACGTAAAACATCTAAAAAAAGTCGTATCATCGCTTCGCATTCTCAAGTAGTTAGATACGATAAAGAGAGTAAAGAAAATATATTGTCCCAAAGTGCTGAAGCATTGTATGTGAAATTTATGTCTATTTGTGTGGGGCATGATATTATTTTGCTCTCTGATTATGGTAAAGGTGTCTTGACAAAAGAGTTAACCCAACAAATCATAGAGTATGCAAACACACAGAAGATAAGAGTACTTGTAGACCCTAAAGGCAATGATTATAGTAAATATGCAGGGGCATATCTGCTCACTCCCAATAAAAAAGAAGCCATAGAAGCCTCAGGCATAGATATATGTGATGATGTGAGCCTCATAAAAGCACTAAAAAAACTAAAAAAGATCGCAAACCTTACAGTCTCTCTGATCACACTTAGCGAAGATGGTATAGCCGTATTTGAAGATAAACTTGTCATGAAGCCTACGGTTGCCAGAGAGGTTTATGATGTGACTGGTGCAGGAGATACTGTATTGGCTTCACTTGCTTATGCTTTAGCTCAAGGTAAAACACTTCTTTTTGCATTAGAATTTGCCAATCTTGCTGCAGGTGTTGTTGTGGGTAAACTGGGATCTGCGACTGCAACACTTGATGAGATAGAACACTATAGAGCCAGTATAAACAAAGGTACGATAGAGAGTCATATTAAAAGTTTTGACGCACTTAAAATACAAGTGGACAGACTTAAAAAGCTAGGTAAGAAGATCGTCTTTACCAATGGTTGTTTTGACATACTTCATCGTGGACATGTAAGTTATTTGGATATAGCAAAATCTTATGGAGATGTGTTGATACTTGGACTAAATTCTGATGAGAGTGTAAGGGCATTAAAAGGTAAAAATAGACCCATCAACAGTGAAGAAGACAGGGCATATATACTCTCTGCTTTAGAGAGCATTGATTTTGTAACGATCTTTTCTGACGATACACCTTATGAACTTATAAAGATGGTTGAACCAGATGTCTTGGTTAAGGGTGGTGATTATGAGGGTAAAGAGGTTGTAGGTAGTGATATAGCAGGAGAAGTAAAGTTGGTACAATTTGTAGATGGTCGGAGTACGACAAAAACGATTCATAAAATTCAAAGTTCTCAGTGTTAAATGAAAATTCTCATAGAGATTCCCACATGGTTAGGTGATGCAGTGATGACAACACCAGCTATTGAAAATATAGTAGCTAGTTATCCTCAATGTGAACTCATCATCTTTGGTTCATATGTTCCTACAAATCTTTTTAGCCATCATCCTAATGTTGAAACCATAGTGATTGATGAGAGTAAAAAAGAGGGTAACCGTTATCTAAATCTTTATAGACTTGCTAAAAGTATAGGCGAAATTGATATAGTGCTTAGTTTTAGGAAAAACTTCACTACGAGGTTTTTCTTTGGTGTGTAGATGCCAAAACAAAATATATGTATAAACGATATAGTGATGAGCAGATACATCAAGTCCTAAGATATAATGACTTTGTCAATAAAAGTTTAAGCGTTTATACCAAACCTGATAAACTCAAAATATATGTAGAAAACAAGAGCAAAAAAAATAGACAAAAACCACTTCTAGGTATCAACCCTGGGGCTACTTATGGTGCTGCAAAACGTTGGTATCCTGAAGAATTTGCAAAGGTAGCTATATCACTTTCTAGTAAGTATGATATTATACTTTTTGGTGGAAATGGTGAAATGGATATTGCTAAAGATATAGAAAATAAGCTTATAGAAGCGAAGATAACTAATTATCAAAATTTAGCAGGTAAAACATCCGTAGCAGAGCTTATTGAACAACTATCAAGTTTAAATCTATTTATTACCAATGATTCGGGTCCTATGCATGTGGCTGCAGCTTTTTGTGTGCCAACAGTAGCTATATTTGGTCCGACTAAGCATAAGGAGACACATCAATGGATGAATCCTCATGAAATGTTGTTACGCAAAGAGATGGACTGTGCACCTTGCATGAAAAGGGTTTGTCCCTTAAAACATCATGATTGTATGAAGCTAATTACGGCAGATGATGTGCTTGAGATGATTAGACAAAAAGACTTATAGATGAAGTCTCCTTTTATCTGGGACAAAAACTCAGATCAGCCTTACCCCATAAAAGACAAAGTCTATAAAAAGAGGATGCGTAAAAAGCATATTTGGGATTATATACCTTTATTTTTAACAAATATTATAATTTTTCCACTGTCCGTGGTGCTTATGTCTTTCTTTAAAGGTAGAGAGGTGAACGAGGAAGGCTTTTATGGCATGGGCGTGACTTTGGAGAAAGGTGAGATACAAAAAGAGCTTATAGAAGAGCTTGGGGTAAAGTATCTTTTGGTACGTATGCCCCTATGGGAGATGGATAGGGTAGAGGAGTATGTGAGGTTTGCTCAAAGTTTTGGAGAAGACAAACAGATACTTTTAAATATACTTCAAGACAGAGAACATATAGAAGATGAAACGCTATTAATAAAAGATATGACAACTATTTTTGATAAGTTTAGCCCTTTTGTTGAAGAATATCAGATAGGTAACGCTATCAACCGTACGAAGTGGGGATTTTTTTCTATGGCTGAATATATGAAATGGTATCAAAGTATCCAAACTATTAGAGATGATAAATATCCCAATTTGAAACTCATCGGTTCATCAGTGATAGACTTTGAGTACCACTATACCATTCGTACACTGTTTAACTTTTTTACTATCAAGTATGATGCACTCTCCTCTTTGCTGTATGTCGATAGACGTGGAAGCCCAAACAATACTCAAATGGGTATTTTTGATACTAAAAATAAAATAAATATGCTTTATGTTTTAGCGAGACTCTCATTTAAAACGACAAATAAGATTTATATTACGGAAGTAAACTGGCCACTTTCCAATACCGCACCCTATGCACCCACTTCAGAGTTGGAGTGCGTAAGTGAAGAGGTGTATGCAGGGTTTATGAAAGAGTATTTACAATTAGTCAAAAAGAGTGGGAAAATAGAACGCGTGTACTGGCATCAACTCATTGCAACAGGGTATGGACTGGTGGATGATAGAGGTGGTATAATACGCAAAACAAAAGCATTTGAAGTGTATAAACAAATATTAAAGGATCGTGATGCAAATAATTAAAAAACTATTGAGCTATTATTTGATGATAGTAGGATTATTTTTTATAGGACGGATGATTTTATTTATTGCCATATTTTGACAGGTTTTCGCAGAGTGATGTAAACTATTGGCTTAGTTTTCTCTATGGTTTAAGGATGGACACTATGGTCGCATCCATGCTCTTAGTGATTCCTCTTATTGTACTTAGCTTTTCACCCAAAAGTTTGGCTAAAGTTTCAAATCTTTTTTTACGTCTCTATTTTGTTTTTGTTTTGAGCTTTCTTATTTATATAGAAAATGCAACTTTCCCTTTCTTCACTCAGTATGATGTTCGCCCAAATTTCAAATTTGTAGAGTATTTAGAATATCCGATAGAAGTATTCAATATGATTATTGCAGACTATAAACTAGCACTCAGTATAGCTTTTGTGATGATAGGACTATTTGCATGGTTTTTCCTGGCTAAAACAAAGGAGAGTTTTCTGAGTATTTTAGAAGCTTCTTTATTAAAAAGAGTACTTTTGTTTTTACCTCTTGCCTTGATTCTTTTTATAGGTATTCGTTCTTCCTTTGGACATAGAGCTGCAAACATATCTGATGCGATGTACTCCACTAATCGCATTGTAAATGAAGTAACGAAAAATTCACTTTATTCTATAGGGTATGCTATCTATGCAGATAAAAAATATGAAACTAAAGCAGTAGAAATATATGGAAAAATGTCTACAGATGAAGCTATGAGAAGAATGAAAAATACGCTAGGGATTCAAGGAAATGATTTTAATGCTTCCTCAGTCTTCTCACGTTTAGAGAAGACACACTTCCCCTCGCAGAAAAAGAAAAATCTTGTTATTTTTCTTCAAGAAAGTTTAGGGTATCAATTTATTCGTCCTGAAATCACTCCACAATTACTAAAGTTAAAAAAAGAGGCCTTATGGTTTAGTGAAACATATTCTAATGGCACAAGGAGTGTAAGAGGTATTGCTGGGGTTACGGCAGGGTTTTTAGCTGTACCAGGTAAAGGGGTTCTAAAACGAAACAAATCACAAAATAACTTTTTTACTTTTTCATCACTGTTGAAGCCGTTGGGCTACCATACCATGTTTTTATATGGAGGAGAAGCACGCTTTGACAATATGCGTTCATGGTTCTTAGGCAATGGTTTTGATGAGGTTGTGGAGGAAAAAGATTATACAAATCCTAAATTTGTATCTACATGGGGTGTGAGTGATGAAGATTTAGCAGCCAAAGGAAATGCACGGTTTTCTGCATTATATGCACAGAAAAAACCCTTTGCAGCCCTGATGTTTAGTTCCTCTAATCACAGTCCTTTTGATATACCACCCGGACGAATAGAACCAGTGAAAAAAGGTGAAAGATGTGTGGAAAATGCTATACAATATGCTGACTATGCGATAGGTTTGTTCTTTGATGAAGCAAAAAAGTTACCTTATTATAAGGAGACTATTTTTGTAGTAATAGCAGACCATAATATACGCGTATATGGTGACGATGCTGTACCTGTAGATATGTTTCATATCCCCGCACTTATACTAGGTAATGGGGTAGAAGCAAGTGTATACGATAAATTAACTTCTCAGACAGATGTACTAGCAACTGCTATAGATCTTTTGGGGAAAGATTTGAAGTACCCTATTTTGGGAAAATCTATTTTTTCTGATGTGAAAAACGAAGTAAACTTGATGCAGTTTAATGAGAGTTATGCCCTAAGGATAGGTGACAAGGTAGCTGTTGTAAGACCTAGGAAGCTTGCTGAAACATTTATGTATGTAGATAAACATTTGGTACCCACTTCACATGATGTTGAATTGGAGAAAAATGCTTTAGCTTTTATTATCGGACTCAATCATCTTTACAGTAAGCAACTGTTTCGTTAATGAAGCTAGAGAATGAATAAAAAAATAATAAGTATAACCATAGTGACAGTGATTGTTATAGGTTGGAATCTTATGGTTGCTTATGTTGATAATCATCTACAATCAAAGAAAGATACAGCCATCTATAATAGTTGTCATAAAGTTTGGGCTGCTCGCGGACTTTATAAAAATCATAATGAACAAAATTCCATTATAAGTATGCAACGTGCATTTGCAAATTCTGCATTGGGTGTAGAAGTTGATTTTTATTATGATGTCAAGATGAATCGCTTTATTGTCTCGCATAACAAGCCTATCAAAAGTAGTGGAGGAAACCTTGTCTACACTAAAAAAAATGGAAAACTACTTACCATAGAAAAGTTATTGAAAGCTACAGGAGAAGGGCATTACTTTTGGTTTGATTATAAAAATCTAGATAAATTAACTGCGCAAGAGACAGAAAAAGCCATTGAACGTTTACTGAGTATCACACAAAAAGATGCGATCGGTAAGCGTCTTTATATTGAAGGTTCTAATCCCCTTATCCTCTCTAAGTATACCCATGCGGGATTTAAAACCATTTTGGGTATTCATCCTTTGCGCGAGAGTAATCCGTTTGCATCTATGGTCATCAATGCTTACAAGATAGCTTACTATTTTACAGATATTAGTGCTATTGCTTTGCCTTATGGTTCAATAGATAAGCCTATTTATGGAAAAAACACAGAAAAAAATCTCAGTCCTATTCCTATTTTTCTTTTTCATGTCCCTGATAATAAGGACTTACTTGAGAGTTTACTAAGAAAAAGTAGTATTAAAGTGCTTCTTGTTGGTAGAGATGTGAGCGTTGACCGTTTTGATGCCAACGCTTGTGAGTAGTTAGAGTGTTTTAAACTAAATAAAAGCATCATCCACACCTTGACAGATAATATGTCCTATCAGAATATGTATCTCTTGTATACGTGGTGTATCATGGGAGGGGACAATGAGGTTAAGCGTACAAACGTCACTCATAGCACCTCCGTCACGTCCAGACAAACCTAGTGTGTGACAGCCCATTTCTTTGGCAAGTGTGAGTGCTGAGATGACATTGTTAGAGTTTCCACTTGTAGAGATGCCTATGAGAAGATCACCTTTATTGGCTAGTGCTTCAACCTGTCTGTCAAATATACGATCATAACCATAGTCATTACCGATGGCTGTAAGGGCAGATGTATCTGTAGTTAATGCAATACCCGGTAATCCTCTACGTTCTGTCTTATAGCGTCCTGTAAGCTCAGCAGCAATATGTTGTGCATCCGCAGCAGAGCCACCATTTCCACAAAGTAATACTTTGTATCCACCTTTAAGCGTTTGAGTCACTAGCTTTGAAGCTTGCTCAATAGATGGAATCATTGTTTCTATCGTTCTTTCTATAGTTTCCTTGTGTGCTTGTAGCTCACGTTCTATCATACTTCGCATTTTCTATCCTTTAATAGACATCTTATCGCTATTTTCTTTCAAGTACTCTATACATACTGCTATAGAAGTAAAGTGATAGTCATAATGCTCAAAGGTATTGTCACCTATGGCAATGCTTGAACCTATATGGGCATTGTGTGCTAGGTCTATGTCGCTTTGCTTATCTCCTATCATCCAAGAGTTTTCCAAATCTATAGGGTAATGTGTGAGGATATTGTCTATCATCCCCGTTTTTGGTTTTCTGCAATGGCAATTTTCGTTTGGTGTATGAGGACAATAGGCTACCTCTTTAATGTCAATACCCTTTTGTTCTAGTGTCCCCGTCATCCAATCTGTTAGTGTTCCAAATGCTTCAAGTGTGTAGTAGCCGCGTCCGATGCCAGACTGGTTCGTGACGATAAAAAGAAGATATCCCTTTTTAGTAAAAAACTGAAGTAATTCAAATATGCCATGAGAGAATTCAAAATCGCTTATCTTATAGACATAAGCATGATCTACATTGATGATACCATCACGGTCAAGAAAAAGGGCTTTTTGTTTCATTGTGTTTTAATTCCTTATATATGATTTTACCATACATATATAAAATTTTATAAATAAATTTTTTGTAACAATACTGTATAATTTACCATTAACTTAGAAAGAGAATGAAACCTTGAAACAATTATTAAAATATTTTCTCCCTTTTATGATGGGATATAAACAAAAATTCTTATTTGCTATTTTGGGTATGGTTGCTGTTGCTGTAGGTACAACACTCTCTGCACACATTTTGAAACCAGTGCTTGATGATGTGTTTATCAACAAAGATGCCCAGATGTTAAAGCTTATTCCTTTTGCTATTGTGGGTGTTTTTATGCTCAAATCTTTAGGACGTTATGTGCAAACGTATTATACGGTGTATATAGGAGATGATATTGTTCGTAAGTTACGAGATAAGCTTTCTCTGCATTTGATGCATCAAGATATGGCGTATCTGAACAAAATGCGTAGTGGTGAATTACTCAGTCGGGTTACGAGTGATATAACCCGTATTCAGACAGTGGTTTCTTCTCTTATACCCTCGTTAATGGTTAAGTCTATGCTGATTGTGACACTTACATCTTATGTGATTTATCAGAGTCCTAAGCTTGCTTTTTATTTTCTGTTTATTATGCCACTGGCACTTTTTCCTCTTCAGATTTTGGCAAAAAAGATGAAAAAATATTCAAAAGGTTCACAAGAGAGTAGTGCTGATCTCACTTCAAGACTCACCGAAATTTTTAACAATATTGAAGTCATCAAATCAAGTTCATCTCAGGCGTATGAGCATAAACGATTTTCAAAAGAAAATATGAATTTCTTTAAACTTTCGATTAAGCAGATGAAAGTCAATGCTTTGGTAGGAGCCTCGCTAGAAGTATTTGGTTCTGTAGCTATGGCAGTGGCTATTTATGTGGGTGCGCTTCAAGTGATCCATGATGAAATCACAGTGGGTACTTTCTTTGCTTTTATCACAGCACTTTTTATGCTTTATGATCCGATCAAAGGTTTATCTAATATACATAACCGTATTCAAGATGCCGTCGCTGCAACAGAACGCCTAAATGAATTGTTTGACAGTACACCAACCATTGTCTCTGGAGATACAAAGCTAGAGCAGGTGGATACTGTAACTTTCAAGTCCGTCTGGCTCAACTATGCAGATAAAATGGCACTAAGCCATATAGACCTTGAAGCAAAAAAAGGAAAAGTGTATGCACTCATAGGTGACAGTGGGGCAGGGAAGAGTAGCCTTGTCAATTTGTTGGTACGTTTTTATGACCCCAGCGATGGAATATTAAATATCAATGGTGTAAATATATCAAGCTATACACTAGACTCCTTACATCAAAATATTTCGTATGTGACACAACGGATTTATATTTTCCAAGACACTATTTTGGCAAATGTTTCTTATGGAGGGTTGGCTGATGAGGAGAGGGTCGTTAAAGCATTGAAAAAAGCACAAGCTTGGGACTTTGTTGAGCTTATGGATGAGGGTATTCATACTGTACTAGATGAGTTTGGTGTAAACCTAAGTGGTGGACAAAGACAAAGAATAACACTAGCAAGAGCACTCTACAAATCACCAGGGATCTTGATACTAGATGAAGCCACTTCTGCACTAGACAACAAAAGTGAAAAAGCCATCAAACACTCATTAGAAGCCATAAAAGATGAGATGATCACCTTTGTTGTGGCACACCGTTTAAGCACGATAGAGGATGCAGATGAGATATTGGTTTTTGAAAAAGGACACATTGTAAGTAGAGGTACTTACGCGGAACTATCTGCTTCTTCTGAGGCGTTTCAAAAGCTCACAAGTGCTAAAGGTTGAGGATAAAGAAAAAGGATTTTATCTTAGTCCTTATTCTCCGACTCCTCTTCTTTCTTCATACCACCTATAAACTCCAAAAAGAAAGCCAAAAAGACAGAAAGCATTAATCCTGTAATGAAAGCAACGATGACTATGAGCTTTTTGCTTCGGTTTAATTGCATAATCCAATGTTTCTATTTCTCCTACTATTTTTGTTGGTTTTATCATAAGTGGTGTTAGGGAAAGTTTTAATGCTTGTTCTTTTTTCTTAAGTCCAGAGAGGTACTTTTTAAGATTTTGAAGTTCTGTCTGCTTTTGAGCTATTTGTAAAGCATAAATTCCTGCAAGCGCAGCATCTTCACTTTTGAGTAAAATGATCTTTTGACTGTAAGTATCTAAATCTTTTTTCATTTGTATCAGACTCATAGTATTTTCTTTTATATCTTCTTGTACAAGTAGGATCAACTCTTGTTTATTATTTACATAAGCATCAGTTTTCTCTTTATATTGCGTTTCAATTTTAGTGATAACAGTTTGTATGTACTTTATGGCTTCTTCATTGGAGTATCCATGTATAGTGATTGAAAGAATATTAGAAGATTTTTTAGGCACTGAAATAGTCTTTACTCTTGGAAGTTCAATCTTTTTATTCTTGACATTAACTTGATATTCATAAGAGAGTTTTTGTTGAATGTTATAGATGTCATCTATAGGCTTTGCACCTATCTGACCTACTTCGATCATCGCTTTTACTTCATATACAGGTTTCGCTATGAAAAAAGCGTATATCACAGCGAGGATGGTCAGAAGAATAGTCACTCCCCAAAGTAATTTTTTACGTCTTTTAAGGACTGAGAACAGTTCTCTTAAGTCTATTTTGTCTTCTTCTATGTATTGTGTGTTATTTTGCAATGTTGTATCCTCTTGTATGATGTAGAAAGTTTAAATGTATTATCTCATAATAGCACTTATACTAGCTTGCACCCTCACGGACAAGTACTGTTTTAACAGTTTTAAGTAAGATAACAAGATCCATCCAAAGGTTCCAGTTTCTGATGTACCATACATCAAGTTCAACACGAGAGTGAAAGTCTATGTCCGAACGACCACTCACTTGCCAAAGCCCAGTAATTCCAGGTTTGACCGTGAGTACAGTGTCTATGTCTTCTCCTATTTTCTCTTTTTCATTGAGCATATAGGGTCGAGGTCCTATGAAGCTCATCTCATTTTTAAAAACATTAAATATCTGAGGTAGTTCATCTAATGAAGTTCTTCGTAATTTATCACCTATTCTGGTGATACGTGGGTCATTTTGGTACTTATGGTAAGTATCATAAAATGCAACTTCTTCAGGATGCTCTTTTAGATAAACATTTAGTTTGTCATCACTCTCTTCCAACATGGTTCTAAACTTATAACATACAAAAACTTTTCCATTTTGAGCAAGTCGTTCCTGTTTAAAAAGAATAGAACTGTTGGGTTCTTCTTTTCGTATTTTATATGCGATGTAAAGCATAATAGGGACAAGCAGTGGAAACACTAGTATGAACATTGTAAAATCTGAGATTTTTTTTATCCATAGTCTATATCTACATTTAAGACGATTTTGAAATACAATCAAATTGGTACGGGTATTAGATAGTCTATATATGTGAGAATGTGTCAAATCGTATTCATCCATAAGAGGGATAAAAATCACCTCATGACTTTCTCCTATCTCTTGATTGATGATTTGTTTAAGTGTGTTGAGATCTTCAGTGTGAGAATTAATAAAGACGGTTTTTGGTTTACGATCTTTTGCATCCACATACCCAAGGTAGTGGTTCCCAAATATCTCTTCTTTTAAAAATGGATCATCCCCATAAATTCTTGCTCTTCGCTTCCATAGCCCAAGTCTAAAAAGTAATTTCTTAAAAATATTTTTCGAAAGAGGCAATAAGAAAGTCATAAAAAGAAAAGAAAAAATGATAACTGCTCTAGAATAGTCTTGTATACTTTTTGTCATAGCAAGATATGCGAGTATAATGAGGAAAGAAAATAATAAACTCTTGAGTATAACTCTGTTTTCATGCCAAAAATCATAACGATGGGCATATATACCTTCATAAAGAAGTAGTGTAACAGTAACTATATAAAGTGGATAGAATGTAGTATAATTAGCAAGAGAGTAGCTATCTAGATTACCGAAAGTATCTCCTAACATGTTCCGTAGTATATATGCTAATGTAAGAGAGATAAATATGACGAAAATATCTATTAGAATAAATATGAATTTAGCAGTATATTCTTTCATCTTAGTCTCTTTGTAATTTTTTGTAATTATAGCAAAATTAATTTCGATTAAAGTCATTTAATAGATTTAAAAAAAGTTGTTCATAGTCATTAACTATTTTATCCCATGTATATAATTCAGTAATTTTTTTTTCTATTGTTTTTTATCTTATCATTATGATCTTTGTGAGATACTTGAGTTAAGACTTCAAGAACATCGTTTACGGTAGAAAAATAAAATGCGTCCTCTCCCAAAATAGCTGAATTAAATTCATTATTGTTTGCACATATCAAAGCACTTGATGCCATTGCTTCAAGTAGTGAGGGGTTTGTCCCTCCTACTGTATGACCATGAAAATACAAATTAGAAAAATGACGGAGATTATTTAAAGAATTTATGTCATAAATTCCACCAATAAATTTAATATTTTTATGCTCTCTAAACTTATTTGTAAGATATTCACCAAACTTCGTTTCATATTTACCAACAACTAAAAATGGTACATCATTATTTGCCTGAACAATGCCATCTAAAATGATTTCTATACTGTTCTCAGGTTCGAGTCTAGCTATAAGCATGTTATACGCATAAGGTTTAACGCTATAAGCATCCAACATACTAATATTTTCATCGTGAAAGAGGTGTGACCCATAAGGGATATAAGTTGATTCTACATCATACTTCTTTTTAAGATAATTTTCTATCCCTGTAGAGTCACTCACAAGATGATCACTTTTTCTCACTGCTAATGACTCTGCCCATTGTAGAAACTTTTGTACTTTTACAGAAAACTTTGTACGCTTCCACTCTAATCCGTCCATATTGGTAACGACTATTGACTTCTTAGGGTGAAGCCAAAAGGAGACAGAACTACTTGTATACCCGAGCTCTAAAATGATGTCAAAGTCTTTTTTACGTGTATCTAGTATGGATAAAAAGTCATAAACAAATTGTCCAGCCGTGCCTATTTTGTTTTCAGGGTCATAAATATGTTTTATATTGACACCATTCCAAGTAGATTCTTGGTAGGGGTGTGTATCTGAATTGTAAACAGTGACTTCATGTCCGTTGTTGACTAAACCTAAAGCCAAATACTCTGCAAACTGTTCAAACCCACCGTAATTATTTGGAATACCTCTTGTGCCTAAAATTGCTATTCTCATTTATTCCCTTTCGCTAGTGCGGTGTTTAGTTTGATATATTATATATAAGAAGAAAATTACAAAAACTAAAATTTGATGTTTGTTTATGCCTGCATTAGTGATTTCTGTTATTAACCAAACAAGGAAGGGTATGAAATAATAGAAATTAACTCTTTTATATACATAATAAAATATAGAGTACAGTAAAATCCAAATTATAATTCCGAATTCGGAAAGAATATGTAAATAACCATTATGGGCATCTAATAAATATGGTGCACCCCATAAAGTATGAGTACCAAATACTCCTAATTCAAGAAAATCATATTCATATTTGTAGCTATTCCATGTCCAATAGCCTACTCCTTCAAAAATATGATCTGAAAACATTTCAATACTTATCACCCATATTATTCCTCGAGTATAAAGTGAACTAAATGTGCCAATATAGTCATGTGTTGCTAGGTAGGTATAGGCAAAATAGATTATACAAAGAAATAATGTAATAAATATATACTTGATAATTTGTTTATTTTTTTTAATATGTTTAGAATAGTATATAAATATAAATAATAGTAAAAAAGACATGGTTGCAGCCTTGCCACCTGTTAGAAGTAGCATTGATATAACTATTAAAAATAATATGATAGATTTTTTTTTGAAATATACTAAAAAAATTGCATAATACAATACGATGATATTGCCAAATACATTATTGGCAAAAGTAGAATGGTTCATTCGTTCAGCATGTGTAAAAATATAAGTATAGACGAAACTATCCATGATTAATAAAATGAAGCTCGTTAATAGGCCAAGGTAAAAATATCTTATATTAATACTATTGTCGATATAGATCTCATCAATTATAATTAATAAAAAGAAGAGTCTAAAGAAAACTAATATTCCAGCATATGTATTAGCTGAATAGGGTGTACTAGTATGTATGAATAGATATATGAAACCATAAATAATAGTAATAACTATAAATGTGATTTTAAAATAATCAAATTTTACTTTTATTTGCTCTTTATATATGAATAGTTTTACCAAGAAAAAACCAATGATAAAGAGATCAAGATAGCTTATAATTGATATAGGTAAACTGACACTCTCATATATGTCAGCATCAAAACTAGGAAAAAAGTTATCAATCGCTCCTGGTACATTCATAATTAAAATAGGAAATACAAATTGTTTTATTCTTGTTTTTGCATTCACTATGATTAGTAAAGATAAAATGAAAAAGACAGCGAGAGATATAAAAAACTTGATATTTAAATCTTGATTATAGTCAAAGATAATAAATGGGATGCTAACACAATATATAAAAAGTGTTAGAAATGCTAAAAATATATAATTTTCTGATTGGCATGATGTATCAACATTATTTAACAGCGTATATTTCATTTATAAACTTTAATATTGAATTTTTTAAAAATCTTCTCAAGATCTGTAGCTATTTTTATTGAAGTGAACCAGGACATGTTGATAGAGTAGCAATCAACTGAGATTCCATACTTCATTTTTAGAGAGACTAAAGCAGTACTATAAAATGAAATTACTTTATTAATTTCATGGCTATCAAATAAGTTTTCTACAGGTTCTTTACTCTTTATATAAGAGATAGGTAGTTTTTCTGATAGTATGTTGTAAATACTATCAGCGTTATCTTTAAAGTATGGATGCGGTTTATAATAGATTGAACCATACGTATCGGATTTAGTAATAATTTCAGTAATAGTATTAATGACTTCTTCTAATTTTGTTTTATCTAGTTTACTATATTCAATATGTCCAACTATTAGAATGTTATTTCCTTTTGCAGTTCCTGTAGCATAAGGAATTTTTACAATAGTATCAGCTGAATACTTCTCTGTTAACTCTGGTACATATGAATATATAGTTTCGATGTTTTTAAATGGATCACTGATTGATCCATTAAAGATTTTGTAATTAAAGCCAATATTTTTTGCTAATAGATAGCGTATGATATTACCTTTGGAATATGCTTTTTGATTGTAGCTTGTATAAGATAATAGCCCATCTGGATAAAGAGAATAGGTGGTTTGTTTATTGGGGAAAATAGCTTGACTATTATTAATAATGTGATTTGAGAGAATATTAAAAAAATGTGGAATAATAATTTCAATTTCATCATATTTAGAATTAATTTTTTTGACAAAGTCCGATAATGTATTTTTACTATTACGTGTAATTAATTCATTTACTACATCAAATAGTGTTATAACCTTTTTCAAACAAAGGTAGTTAATATCAGTTTTAAATGGAATGTAATCAGCATTTGTAATAACAAATATCGAATTATTTAGTAAATGCTGCATATCCAGTATGGTACTGTTTTGTGCATTGGTAAATGACACAAATAAATAACATTTACGCATATTCTTTTACCTTTAGATATTTAATAATGTATATTGTTAGAAAGCTTATTGATGTAGCTATTGCTGCGCCTATTAAGCCTAGTGTTGTAATGAGTAAAAAGTTAAATCCAATATTTATTATAGCTGCAAATAAAGTTATATTACGAATTAAAATATCTTTTTTCATTGCAAATAATACAAAATGGGGTACAGTAGAAAGATTAAAAAAGAAATTGGCACATATTAATAGCCATAAAACCTCAATCTGTTCATAAAACTGAGCTTTGTCAATATAAGTTAATAAAGGATGTATTAATCCAATAATACCAATACTTGCGATTAGTGTGACGATCAATGTATATTGATAAAATTTTTGTAAAGTGTTTTCATAATTTATTTTATCTTGATTCTGATAATAAGAAATTAATTTGGGGTAGTAAACCATTGTGACTAAAGTTGAAACAAAAACTATCATAATATTAGCAATTGAACTAAAAAAAATATATATACCTACATCATCTTTTATCATATAATAGTCTATCATATAGCGGTCAGAAAACTCTATTAACTTAAGTCCTATAGTACCTATGAAAAATGGTAAACTAATATAAAACCCATTACGAATCCATTTCCAGTTTATAGGATCAAGTTTTTTATTTTTATGATAAATTTTTTGTAAATAAAGAAATGCTATTAAAACAGATACAAGAGCACCTAGAAACCAACCTAGAAAAATACTTAATAAGTTGGCAACATCTTCAAGACCAAAAAACCAAAGTGCTATTAAAATATAAGCCCAAAAAGCTGTTCTAATAAATAAGATTATGTTTGCTAGGACTTGATGGGATAATGTAATAAATAGTCTAAAAAACTCTTGTGACAAATGTTCAAATATAACTATAAGGTAAAAGTAGAGCATATATTCATTTGGTAATATATTATATATAAAAAATACAAATAGTAAAGGTAGTATTATAATGTACATGATGAAGTGAAAAACAAATTGATCACGTATTAATTGGAGTTGATTATCATGTTGTTGTGCTAATATTTCACGAGTATTAAACATATAAAAGTCCATACCTAAAAGATATAGAACAAGAGTAATACTAGTTAAGAAAAGACCATAAACACCTAACTGTTCAACAGAAAGGTATTTAGTTATAAATAAAAGAATTAATAGCTTGCCAAGGATACTTAACCCTCGCAATGATAAATTAATTAAGTGTGTCATAGTATATATGTCTTATTGATTTGATAATATTGCTTTTGCAATAATGAAATCTATTTTTTCATCAATATCTATAGATGATTCTCTATTCATTGTATAAGCAAAAATATGATCTTTGATAAAAAAACTTTTTTTCATCTAATAATATATCAGTGTTACAAATATAAATAGCCCCATTTAGTCTATAATAAGTTTCTAAATCTTGACTCCGTTTATTTTTGACTTCATTCCTTATAAAATCTTTGATATTTCCATCATCAGGTAAAGTATTTGACCATAAAGGAGAATGATCCATTTCAGTAACAGAAATAATAGCATCTGCTTGTTTGTTTTCTACTTCTTCTATTGCTTCATCAATATGTATGGAAGTTCTTAGTGGACTTGTTGGTTGAAGTAAAATAATATAGTCATAATCCTCAGTATTCTCTATTGTATGCTTAATAGCATCAAATGAAGTAGCAGTATCATTTGCAAGTTCATCTGGTCGTTTTATGGTGCCACTTCCAAATTGCTTAGCAATATCCAAGATCTCATCATCATCACTTGTTACAATGACTTTATCAATGTATTTACTTTTTAATCCAGCTTTAATTGTCCAAGCTATTAGTGGTTTTCCCGCTAAGTCTAACACATTTTTTCGGGGGAGTCTTTTACTCCCTCCTCGAGCAGGAATAATTGCTAAAAATGTTTTTCCATTTAGCATTATTTAAATACACCATGATACTCATTATTTGCACGCTCAAAATCACTCATGCGACCTATGTCTAACCAATATTCTCTAATAGGAAATGAAATGGTTTTTTTGTCATTTTCTATCAGTGTCTCAAACAGCGTAGGCATATCAAAAAAAGTATCATCTGGTATAATAGCTAAGGCATCAGTATCCAAGATGTATATTCCTCCGTTTACAAAGAACTTGTGAATCGGTTTTTCTTCTATACTTGTAATATCATGTCCATCGACATTAACAACGCCATAAGGCACTTGAAAATCATATTCACGTACACCCATCGTTGCTTTGGCATTATTTGAATGATGATACTCAAGCATATACTCAAAATTAAGATTGGTCAGCAGATCACCGTTCATTACAAAAAATGGCTCAGTCAATTTCTCTTTCATTAAGCTAAGTGCTCCCGCTGTACCCATACGTTTGTCTTCATTCACATACTCAATGTTTACACCAAACTTTGAACCATCTCCAAAGTATTCTTCTATCATCTCTGCTTTATAGCTTACACTTAAAATAATGTTTGTAAAGCCATACTTTGAAAAACTATTAATAATAGTCTCTAAAATAGGTTTATTACCAACCTGTAGTAATGGTTTTGGCAACTTGTCCGTCAAAGGTCTAAGTCTTGTACCAAGACCTCCTACCATCAAAACTATTCTGTTTGAGTACTCTACCGGCTTTAATAGCTCATCCACCTCTTCAATACCAACCAAAACACCATCCTGATCCACAATAGGAATCTGATAGATCTTTTTGGAGACAGCTATTTTTAAGATCTCTTCTTTGGAATCATTGATACCGCAAACCGTAGGATTTCGGAAAATAATTGATTCGATGGAAGCATCTAAAGTAAGCCCATTCAATAGACCTCTACGGATATCACCATCTGTAAGTGTCCCAAGCAGTTTATTTTCACTATCAAGAACCAATCCAATCTTCATTGCACCAGAATCAATAATCCTCAGTGCCTCTTTAATGGTTGATTTCGGATAGAGTCTGATTTTTTCAAAATTTTTCATAGATCATTAAACCTTTTTGTCGATGAGTATTCGTGACTCTCAAGAATATCAATAATCTGAACAGATGCTTTCCCTTGTCCATAAACATTAACTACGTCTTGACAATATTGCTGAAACTTTGGAGACTGGGCTTTATGAATTGTCTCAGTAAGTCCTTCTATCGTGCAATCAATGACATTCCCACTTTGTAATCTACCTTTTTGTCTCGTACCAATGTTTATAACAGGCTTTTGAAAGCTTGCAGCTTCAATGATACCACTTGAAGTATTCCCAATCAAGAGATCAACATGCTTCATGGCTGAAAGATAGTTAAGCTGTCCCAGGCTCTTGGAAATAAAATACTTATCAGTGTTGTTACTTACAAACTTTTCTATAGCTTTATTGATGATTCGTCCGCCATCATCTGCATTTGCATAGGTGAAAAGAACATTTATGCCCGATCTTTGTATAATCGCAAGTATGTGTTCTATCTCTTCTTTAATATCTGAAGTAGACAATGTTTCTGAATGGTAGGTAAAAAGAACTGTTGGTCTATTCATCTTCCACGAGAGCGCTACTTCAAGGTTTTCTTTACTGAGTAAGTCCATCGTAACAATATTGTCTATACCTGGTGCCCCCGTACAGAAAACACGTTCTGGTGCTTCACCCATTTGAATAACACGATTTTTATAAACTTCAGTTGATGTAAAATGTAAGTAACTCATCTTAGTGATAGAGTGTCTTATCTGCTCATCCACCGCACCCTCTGTAATTTCACCACCGTGAATATGTGCAATAGGAATATTCATGAGCATTGCTGTAGTTGCTGCAGCATGTGTCTCAAAACGATCTCCAAGAAGTAAAACCAGGTCAGGCTGAAGACGATTGTATGCATCTGAAAGTAAGATAGTGGCTAAACCGGTGGATTTTGCTATAGATGATTTCGTATCTGATGCTAGTAGGTTTTCAATCTTCTCATCGATAGTAAAACCATCTTTTTCTATCTGTTTGTAAGTACTACCAAATTCTTCACTAAGATGCATTGTTGTTGCAATGAGTTGCAGTTCTAATTTCTCAGATAGTTGGATCTTTTTCATAATTGGATAAAAAAGTCCATACTCAGCTCGTGTCCCCGTTACTACACATATTTTTCTTTTACTCATCCACAATCTCCCAATATCCTGCTTTTGTACTGCCTATTCGCATAATCTTATTTTCTTTTTTTAGATTTGACAGATGTTGCTTAACTCCATTTGCACTTATATCTACTAAAGTAGCTAACTCTTCTCTTGTAATATTTTTATTTACTTTTATATACTTTAGTATTTTTTCTTTAGTTGTTAATTTAAAAGTTTCTTGGGTAGTTTCTTGGGTAGTTTTCAATTCTTTTCTTAAAAACTCAATATCTATAAAATCATTTTTTTCACTAAAAATTGGTTCTTGTAGGTTATTTTCGATACATAATCTTTTTATTCTATTGATACCTGTTCCCCATTTTTCAATCAACTCCAACTCTCTAAATAAATTTGCTAAAACTTTATTTCTAATTTCACTTCTTCCATTTTGAATATCTTCTAAAGTTATATTATGAGGCAATCCACCAGGTGATACGATATTGACAATATCATCATAAATACCAACCTTTATGTCTCTCCCATAGTTTGTATAATCTCTATGGATCAAGGCATTAATAAGTGCTTCTCTCAAAGCTTCTGTTGGTATCTCATAAGTATCTACTCTGTAGAGTCCTTTTATCTCTCCTCTTAGGTTTATATGATTTTGAATAAAGGACAACACACTATTTAAGATAGAAAATATATCTGTTTTATACTCTTTTTTATCTATAAATATTTCCATTGTAGTACCTTTAAATCTAGCACATTTAACCTCACAATGTTCATAATATCCAAGTGCTATGAGCAAAGCATTTGTTGCATATAGTTTTGAGTGTTCCTCTTTTATAAGTTTTAAGTTTTTAAGTTTATTTATGTCTATAGTCTTGTTTTGTTGTTCAAACTCTTTATAAATAGGTGTTAAATCTAGACTATTGAAATCAACATCATAATTTATCTCTTCATCATAACTTATGTGATTTCTTTGTCTTTCAAGTTCTAATATATTTTCAAAACTGGCTTTTCTGTTGGTTGTACCTAGCCTAAGATATGTACCACTGTTTTTACCCTCTTTTTTCAAATAGTAAGGTATTAAATTGCCTCTAAATACCTCTATAATTAAAAGTAATTTATTATCAATGGTTACAGTGTAAATTTCAGGCAAGATATTAGGATAACAACTATCATAGATTATAGAGGCTAGTTTGTCTTTTAATTCAAATAAATTCTTATCATCTATGCCTATTACTACTAAGTCATCCCTTACTCCGATAATAAGCTTTCCTCCAGAAGTGTTTGAAAATGCAACTATAGTTTTAGCAATACTGTCATTAGATGGTAATTCTTTTTTCAATTCTAAAGTTTTATTTTCTCCATATTTAATAAGATTTAAAATATTCATATTAATTCATCTTCTTGATAATCTTTATTAGCAACAGTCCCAACCACTTCATCCCATCTCATAGGGCTAATTCCGTCCCCAGGTCGCTTAATAGCTAGATTGTCTTCAGTTAAAGTATCACCTTTTTTGATAGTGCTCTTTGCAACAATTGATTTTCTTGCAATCGCCATATTTGGAGTTTCACTCTTTGAAGGCTTTTTAATAGTCGATCCAAGTGCTAATTCAACATTACGAATTGCGTTCACCATAGCGATAAGCTCATCAGGTTCTAAAGATGCTTGATGGTCTGGACCATCCATAGTCTTATCTAAAGTAAAATGTTTTTCTATGACAGTAGCACCCATCGCTACTGCAGCTACATCTACTTCGATACCCAATGTATGATCAGAATAACCATATGCGATGTCAAATGCAGAACCGATTGTCTGCATTGCTTTTAGGTTTACATCTTCCATAGGTGTCGGGTACATTGTGTTGGCATGTAACACAGTAATCAGATCTCTATCTGTACCCGATGTAGTCAATACATCCAATGCATCTTCTATCTCACCAAGGTCTGCCATACCAGTAGATAAAATGACTTTTTTGTCCAAAGAACCAATGTGGCGTAGGTAAGGAAGGTTAGTGATCTCGCCGCTAGGTATTTTAAAGATCTCTAGACCTAGTTCATTTAACATATCAATGCTATCATGGTCAAAAGGAGTAGAGAGGAACATAATGCCTTTTTCTTGACAATAAGCCATGAGTTCTTTATGTGTATTTACATCCAATTCTAGTTTCTTTAGCATCGTAAATTGAGATTCTTCTTTGTCTGTCGTCTCTTTTTGATAAGCTGCTTTTTGTGCATTTTTACTGACTAGGTTCTCTGCTTTAAAGGTTTGGAATTTTACAGCATCTACGCCTGATTTAGCCGCTACATCAATCAGTTTTTTTGCTAATTCTACTGAACCGTTATGGTTGACACCAGCCTCAGCTATGATAAAAACATGTTTCACGAGTTCCCCTTAAAAGTAGTTCCAGCTTTAACGAAATCATCTATACTTGTCTCTACGTACTCTTTACTCACGGCATTACTGCCAAAGAAAGAACCCTCTTTTACCACCGCACCACCATTTACCACGGCAGCAGTGGATATGTGACAAAAGTCTTCAATGATCACATCATGTTCTATTAATGCTTTTGAATTTATTATACAGTTTTTACCTATAGAAGCATCTGCATTGACTAGGGAATCATGCATTATTATCGTACCTTTGCCAATACTTGAATGCCTGGAGATATAGGCAAGAGGAGAGATAACTGTTGCTATCTGAGCGTTACTCTCATTAAGTAAACCAAAAAGTTTTCTACGAATGTTAGATGTTTTTATTTGTCCGACTGTGATTAAAAACAGATAGCCTTTATTACTAAATTTAGTGATATCATCATCCGTGCCTATAAAATCATAACCCAATATTTTTTGCCCTATCAACTTTTCGTCATCCAATATGCCAATAATCTCATACTTACCTTCTTGCTCAATGACATCTATGCAAGACTTACAGTGACCGCCACCACCAAGTAATATGAGCTTCTGCATTACAGTCTTACTCCACTAGGTATATTCACAACTCTCTCCTCTAGCCATAATGCATTAGAAAGGTCAGTACATTGGCAGTTTTTAAACATCTCCAACTTGTTCATCAACGCCCATATAGGACGCGTCATTACACCACTGTCATTGGTCTCTTTTAAAAATAGATCTCTTTGCTCTTTGTCTTTCAACACAATAGCATTCAGCCAATAATTTGCTTGTGTATTTGGCAACTCAGCTACAAATTGAATGTCTTGTTTTGCAAAAAAATGCTATGTATTCATTTGCCAACTCTCTTTTACTTTTCAAAATGGTATCAAGCGTTTCCATCTGAGCACAACCTAATGCCGCATTGAGGTTAGGTAGACGATAGTTATACCCTATCTCATCATGGTTGTATTCATAAGGGTGTGGAACTTTTGCTGTAGTTGTGAGGTGTTTAGCATGTTTTGCCAAGACTTCATCATCTGTGATGATCATACCACCACCACCTGTAGTAATGGTCTTGTTTCCGTTAAAACTAAAAGCAGAGATCTTTCCGAAAGTAGCCGTATGCTGACCTTTATAATATGAACCTAAACTCTCTGCCGCATCTTCTACAAGGGCAATGTTATACTCATCACAAATAGCAGCTATTTTATCTATCTTACAAGGTTGACCAAAAGTATGCATTGGAACGACTGCGGTTATTTTTTTGCCTGTTGTTTTGTTATAACAAGCAGCATCTTTTTGTATAGTTTCTGATTCCAAAAAGGACTTTAAACTTTGAGGACTTAGCCCCATGGTATCTCTATCGACATCAACAAAGATAGGCTTAGCATTACAATAGCTAATAGCATTGCACGTTGCTATAAATGTTAATGGCTGTGTTATGACTTCAGAGTTTTCATCCGTACCTACAAGTTTTAATGCAATATGCAGTGCAGCAGTGCCATTGACCGTAGCTATGGCATATTTTGCACCGGTATACTTGGCTACCATCTGTTCAAATTGATCGACAAACTTTCCAACCGAAGAGACAAAAGTAGAGTCTATACATTCATTAAGGTATTTTTTTTCATTACCAAAAAAGACAGGCTCATGAAGTGGTAAAAACGCTTTAGTGTCATATGCCTCTTGTATAAATTGGACTGTTTCCTCAAACATAATTACATCTTCCCATCTAAGTATTTACCAGTTTCTTTATGACCAAAGTCAGGGATCATTTTAAAGAAGAGTGCTACGATCTGCTCTTTTGACCATTCTCGTTTCTCTTTGAGTGTGCTAAGAGTACTTTCAAAATCATTTAAAAGTGCGTCATTGAAGTTGGCTTCATTTTTAATGACACCGAGGTTTTCAAATCTCTCCATGTCTAAAGTTTCTGCATCTGTAAAAAATTCTTCAAAATCTTTTTCACCAGTAGTGTCACTAGAAGTAAATAGACAAGGCCACTTTCCTTCTTCGGGAAGCGTTTTAGCCAAGGCTCTTGCTTCGTCCTCATCTTTACACAGATACGGTTCATACCCCTTATCTCCTAAATATTTCACTGCAATGTCTGCAAAAGAGATAAGGTGAAGATCTTCACTGAGTTTTGGGAAGAATATATCTCTGTTTTCCCCGAAAATACAGCTCATTAAGCAAAGTTCACCACTTTCTTGAGGCGTTACAAAATAGCGTTTGATGTCATTTGGAGCAACAATAGGTTGTCTTTTTTCTATACGCTGATTGAAACCATGCAGAAGAGAACCATCGGAAAACGCGACATTTGCGAATCTAGCCATAGAGACTTTTATTTTTAAAGATTTTCTATTAACGAACATTTCCATAATACGCTTAGAAGCCCCCATCATATTGACAGGATTTGCAGCTTTATCTGTTGAGACACAGAAGTACTTCTTAGTACCATTATTAATTGCTTGTTGTATTGTCTTGTCTGTATTGAAAATATTGACATCGATCATACGCATCAGTGTAAATGGATCTTTTTCACTACGCACATGTTTAAGCGCTGAGAGATTTAAAACATAGTCATACTTGCCATCATTTTTGATGAAAGCATCGTATTCAATACTACCAATATCCAAAGCAAAGGTTTGAAAATCACCATTAATATAGCCAAATGAACTACGTATGTCACGAACTAGTTCAACCATATTATTCTCACTGATATCTACAACATGAAGTTTTTGAGGATTTCTTTTAAATATTTCTTTTGTTACCGCTTGACCGATAGAGCCTGCACCACCGATTACTAGAAATGATGATGATGAAACGATACTTTCTAATGCATTATTATTGTTTGATAGATCTTCAGTAAATAGTTCTTTTTTCCTGCCGATTAAATTTAAAATTGTATTCATCCTTCCTTCTTATAAAAATAATTCGTAGCTTCAACAAACCCATCTACAGAACCACAGTCAAAACGTTGACCTTTAAACTTAAAGGCGATGACTTTTCCTTGTTTGGCTTGTTCAAGTAGGGCATCAGTGATTTGTATCTCTCCACCTTTACCAGGTTTTGTGTTTCTTAAAATGTCAAAAATATCAGGTGTTAAAATATAACGGCCGATAATTGCCATATTTGTCGGTGCATCTTTTGGATCTGGTTTTTCTACCATGTCAGTCACTCTGTAGGTATCTTTCGTGCCATCTACTAGATTTCCAGCAATAACCCCATACTTATTGGTATCTTTCATAGGCACTTCTTCTATAGCTACGATGGAGCATTGGTATTTTTCGTAGACTTCTATCATTTGTGCGAGTACAGAGTCATTCTGACTGGTACATAGGTCATCTGCTAAGATAACAGCAAAAGGTTCATTGCCTATCAGTGTTTCACCTGTAAGGATAGCATGACCCAAACCCTTCATTTCTACTTGTCTCGTATACGAAAAAGTACATTGGTCGATCAGAGAACGTATCTCTGATAGAAGGGGCTCCTTGGAAGTACCTTTGATCTGATGTTCAAGTTCATAAGAGATGTCAAAATGATCTTCAATAGCACGTTTACCACGACCTGTGACTATAGCCATAGTAGTAAGTCCTGCTTCAACAGCTTCTTCAACACCATACTGTATGAGGGGTTTTGTGAGTACAGGAAGCATCTCTTTTGGGGTTGCTTTAGTCGCAGGTAAAAAGCGTGTACCATAGCCTGCTGCAGGGAAAAGACATTTTTTTATCATAATAAACTCATATTTTAAATTTTGTAAATTAATTATATCCAAAAGGTAGTTAGTTAAGCATGAGGCTTATTGTGACTCCAACTTTTTTTTCAAAATAATCTTTCCAGCTTCCACACCTGGTTGGTCATAAGTGTTTACGTCTATGAGTTCTCCTACCAAAGAGGTCAGTAATTCGTAGTAGAAGATGAGAGAACCTATATTGCATTCATCTACTTTTGGGATGCTAATACTGTCCAACGGTATACTTCCTTTTTCTTCTAAGGCTTCTAGGACAGAGTCACACTGCATGTTAATGAGTTTGGAAAAAGAAAGGGTGTTGAGGCTATCCAACGATTCAAGATGAGGCAAGGTGATATTTGGAATCGTGATATCGTCTTGAAAGTCTTCAATTTTAATGAAAGTAACCGATTTGTCTCTAGTACCTTCCATAATGAGTTGCAAGAATGAATGTTGGTCTTTAGGTCCAATGAGACCGATAGGCGTGAGACCTACGTTAAATGCAGAGTGACGTTGGTACTTCCCTAAACTCTCCCCCCATAGTTGCACATACCATTGGCAGAAGTATTTGAGTGTTTCAGAGTAGGCGAAAATACAGTTAATATGGTACTGACCATGGTTTTTTGCATAATACACAGCTTTTTTAAGTAACGTCTCTTTTAGATACCCATCATTAAAAAAACTCTCTTTAATGGTTTTTGCACCAGATAAAAGTGCTTGTATGTCTATGCCACATAAAGCAAGTGGCACTAATCCTACAGTAGAAAGTACTGAAAATCTTCCTCCTACATTTTCTGGCAGATAAAGCACAGAAGCTTTGATCTCTTTGGCATACTTTTCAAGTGGTGAATTGGGGTCGGTGATAAAAGTATAGGCTGAAGCATCATTTTGAAGAGAGTAAATGTATTTGTAAATCGAAAAAGTTTCTACGGTATTTCCAGATTTTGAAATCACAAGAAAATGGGTTGTTTTGATGTCAAATTTGGAGAGCAGGGTACTAATATTAATAGGGTCGGTACTTTCAAAAAAGTAAAGTTTTCTTTTTAAATTTTTGATAGGTTTGATAAACTCGTAGACAGCCTTTGCACCCAAAGAGCTACCACCAATCCCAATCACTGCAATCGTTTTAACTTCTTTTGGAATAGAAGTACAATAGTCTATGATGGGAGTAATGTCTTGTTCAGGGAGTGCATAATAACCAATACTTTTTTGTTCTTCTGTGATAGCTTGAAAAGCTTTTTCTGCATATTCTTATCGGTAGAAGTAAAATAAAGTTTGTTGGTCATGACAAAAGTTTCTTTGCATTTTGGATTAATATATTGACTTTGTTTTCATATTCTTTGGCTAGTACCTCATCTGTAGACTCAAAACGTGTCACGAGAACAGGTGTGGTATTGGAGGCACGTACCAATCCCCAACCTTTTTCAAAATTGATGCGTACACCGTCTACATCGATGATATTTAGAATTTTTGGGAAATCACTTGGAGGGTTTTTGAGTAATTCTTTTACTTTGTCGATGATGAGAAATTTCTCTTCTTCTGTAGTTTCCACTTTTATCTCTTCAGTTGAAAAAACTTGAGGCAAGGCATCGATCTCGGCATCGATGTCTATGCCGTCATAAATGAGTTCTAACATTCGAAGTGTGGCATAAATAGCATCATCATAACCAAAATAACGGTGCTTAAAGAAGATATGACCGCTTACCTCACAAGCTAAATCTGCACCTGTTTCTTTCATCTTTACTTTGAGATTGGAGTGACCCGTTTTGTACATAATAGCAGTAGCCCCACGACGTTCAAGTTCATCATACATGACTTGTGAACACTTTACTTCACCGATGACTATAGGGTTTTTCATCTTCATCGCATAAAGCAGTGCCATTTGGTCACCTTTGATATTATGCTTGTGCGTGAGTACTGCGATACGATCAGCATCTCCATCGTAAGCAAAAGCAATGTCACCTTCTTTGGCTAATGCTGCTTTGACATCTACAAGGTTTTCTTCCACCGAAGGGTCAGGGTGGTGGTTAGGAAAAGTACCATCTGGTTCAAGATAGAGACCGGTATAGTTGAATTTTAAAGCATCAAAAATATCTGTGATGACCGTATCAGCCACGCCATTACCTCCATCTATCACAATCTTTAGAGGGAAATTTTTGAGATGTGCAAATTGTTCTACCATATAAGCGATATAAGGTGTTTTGACATCGATGTCTGTTTTGGTAGTATCATCAGCGATGACTTTATCTTGATTCTCGATGATTTCATCACCCAAAGCATAAATATCAGATCCGAAAAAAGGACTTTTGTCTACAGTCATTTTAAAACCGTTATATTCTGAAGGATTGTGTGAACCTGTAATCATAATAGATGCATCGGTACTTATTTTATGGAAATCTTTGCCATCAAAATCAATATAGTTTGAAAAATAATTTACAGGAGTAGCGACCATCCCCATGTCTAAGACTTTACATCCTGCGGCATTGAGTCCTGAAGTAAGATAGTCTCTTAGTATAGGAGAGTGTGAACGTGCATCGTAACCAATCGAGACGACTTTGTCTCCTGCTATTTTTTGACCAAGGAAATAACCTATGAGTTTAACAGACTGTTCATTGAGCTCTTTCTCGAAGATTCCACGGATATCATACTCTCTAAATATACTTTTTTCAATCATTTATTTTCCTTTATTTTTATACCCATCAGGGTTACGTGACTGCCATCTCCACGTGTCTTGACACATTTCATCGATGCTTCTTTTTGCTTCCCATCCTAATACTTCTTTCGCATAAGAAGGGTCTGCAAAACATTTTGCTATGTCTCCCGCTCTTCTTGGGACGATTTTATAAGGGACTTTTTTACCCGATGCTTTTTCAAAAGCTTTGACCATGTCAAGTACAGAATAGCCATTACCCGTACCTAAATTAATGGTCATGACTTCAGATAAGTTTTTTATGATTTCTAATGCTTTGACATGTCCATCTGCTAGATCCATAACATGGATATAATCTCTGATACCCGTACCATCAGGCGTGTCATAGTCTCCTCCAAAAATGCTTAAGCTTTCACGTTTTCCTACCGCTGTCTGTGCGATAAAGGGCATAAGATTGTTCGGGATACCATTAGGGTCTTCACCCATAATACCTAAATCATGTGCGCCTACAGGATTAAAGTAGCGAAGCAGAACAATCTTCCAGTCATTATCTGATACATAAAGGTCTCGTAACATTTCTTCTACAAATAATTTGGTTCGTCCATAAGGATTGGTAGCAAAGAGTGGGAAGCTTTCTACTATAGGTGTGGTGTGGGGATCGCCATACACTGTTGCTGAAGAAGAAAAGACAATAGATTTACAGCCATATTCTGCCATCACTTCACAAAGAACGGCTGTTCCATTGACATTGTTATCATAATATTTTAAGGGATTTTCAACCGATTCACCTACTGCTTTAAGACCTGCAAAGTGTATGACTGCATCAATGTTATGGCTTTTAAATACCTTAGTAAGATCTTCACGATTTCGTACATCGCCCTCAAAAGTAGCAATCTTATGACCTACAATCTTCTCAACCCTCTTGATGGCTTCTTTTGAAGCATTACAAAAGTTATCAAAGATGACTATGTCATAGCCTGCTTCGATGAGTAAAATGACAGTATGCGAACCAATATAACCCGCACCACCTGTGACCAAAATAGACATTACAATTCTCCTATACTACTAAAAACTAAGTTTCATCCCAGCATAATAACTATCATTAAATGTCTTATCGTATCTTTTGTATTCAGTCTCTATGTTACGATAGCCTGCAAAGAGGTGGATACTTTGTATCACTTCCATATTGGCTTCGAATCTAAATTCTGTATAGCTTTGGGCATCATCAAACGTAAGTACGGAAGGTGCATAGGCAAAAGTTGCACCTAAAGAGGTTGTGGGGATCGTGTCGATGAGAGGTAAGGTATAGAGTACTTTTCCAAACAGTGGTAATGCCATAAAATCATCCGCAAACACAAGTCCTGCACCAAACCCAAGTGTCAACCCTTCAACACCTTGAAAAGTGTTTTGTCCACTAATACCTAAGGCAAATAGATCATCGCCATCGGTATTAAGATAATATCCATCAACAAGGTAAGACGTGCTATCTGAGTAATCAGCAAAGGAGTTGAGATCTATAGAAACGAGGATTTCCAAATCTTCATCATTGATATCCAAACCGACACTACTTTGTGCCTGTAAAAGTGAGAGTGAAAGTACAGAGGTGAAAAAAAGTTGTTTTAAGTACATAGTTGACCTTTAATATTTATTCATATAATCATATCACAGTTTTCTTCAATAAGGCTAGGATATTTTAATCTGCGGGTTTATAATTTTTTTCTTTATAGGCTTTTTTCTTAGCCTGCATCATAGCAGCATCTTGCAAGTCTTCTTCATTGTCATGATGCACCGCATCTATAAACTTGCTTTGGTCATCAAATTGACCTGTTCTCACAGCCCAAATTAATGCAAATAACCCTATGGCACCTAAAAGTGTTGAGATACCTATCATTAAAACTACTATACTTTCACTCATACTTTATCCTTAAATTTTAAATGTTTAATACGCAAAGAGTTTCCAACAACAACCAATGAACTCAAAGACATAGAAAGTGCTGCAACGAGAGGGTTGACAAAGCCCATCACAGCTAAGGGAACGGCTATTACATTATAAAGTAATGAAAAACCTAAGTTTTCTTTGACTGCTCCAAAGGTTCTGCGTGAAAGTTTGTAAGACTCATAGATACTTGCAGGTTTTTCATCCAAAAGGACAATGTCTGAGACAGATATGGCGACATCTGCACCATTTCCCATAGCAATGGCAATGTCGCTACTTGCTAGGGCAATGGCATCATTAATGCCGTCACCTACCATAACAAGCACATGTTTTTCTTGATGAAATTGGTCTATCAAGGCTGCTTTGTCTTGAGGTAGAAGTTTAGCATGAACTTCTTCTATGCCCACTTTGGAAGCGACATTCAAAGCACTTTGCTCGTGGTCACCTGTAAGCATTACAACTTTTACACCAAGTTTTTGTATGTTTTGTATGGCTTCTTTAGCTCCCTCTCGTATGGTGTCAGAGAGTTCAAATCTGGCGACTATTGTGTCATTGATGCTAAAGAAAAAGAGGGAATTTTCAGAATGAGCATCGACAGACAAGCCTGAGGTCTGAAGCAGGGAGGCATTTCCACCTATGAGTGCTTTGCCCTTGTACGTTGCGGTGAGACCTTTGGCTTCGATACTTGTGATGTCATCAAGTAGAAGGGTGTCTAATGTGTCATATTTTGAGTCTAAATAACGTACTAACCCTTTAGAAATGGGGTGATTGGATGTATTCACCAGTGCATATAATAAAGAAGGATCAAAGGCTTCAAACAGTTTTGCTTTAACGACAGAGGGTTTTCCCTCTGTGATGGTACCAGTCTTGTCTAAAGCCAGTATGTCAGATTTTGCCATGGTTTCCAAAAAAGAAGCTTCTTTAAAAAGTATACCTCTCTTTGCTGCGATAGAGATGCCTACAAGTGTAGCCATAGGCGTAGCCAAACCCAAGGCACAAGGACAGGCAATGACGATCACGGAAATTGCTACGATGAGTGCTTGTTCAAAACTGCCCACCCAGAAGTACCATCCTATAAAAGTGAATAGTGCAATGAGTAAAATAATAGTCGAAAAATATCCTGAAACTGTATTTGCCAGTTGTTCAATACGTGGTTTTTTAGTGATAGACTCTTCAAGAAGATTGACAATGGAAGTAAGCATAGAACTTGAAGCATCTTTTATGGCACGGTAATGTAAAAGCGAGTCTAAGCAGATCGAACCACTCAAGACAGTATCTCCTTGTTGTTTGTATACGGGTTCATTTTCTCCTGTGAGTGATGATTCGTCAAAAGAGCCTTGTCCCCAGATGACCTCTCCGTCTATCACTACTTTTTCACCTGGTTTAAGTTCCATGACATCGCCTATGACAACATTTT
This sequence comes from Sulfurovum sp., assembly GCA_030949725.1. Taxonomy (GTDB): domain Bacteria; phylum Campylobacterota; class Campylobacteria; order Campylobacterales; family Sulfurovaceae; genus Sulfurovum. The sequence goes on from JAUZSE010000025.1 coordinate 135,988, forward strand.
CTACAGAGACTAAAGATTTCACTCCTGTATCTATGAGAGTGACTTCCGTTGGAGTACTCCCCATAATGCCATCAAGCGTATCTACTGCATGTTTTTTACTGAGTACTTCAAGATATTTTCCTACAAGTACAAAAGTGACTATCATGACAACAGAATCAAAATAGACTTCACCGCTTTGGCTTATCATCGCATAAATAGAATAGATATAAGCGAAAAGAGCACCTGAAGCCACCAGTGTGTCCATATTGACAATGTTGTTTTTGTATCCGTAATAAGCACCTCTGAAAAAGATCCATCCAGAGTAAAAGAGTACAGGTGTTGCCAATACAAATTCAGCAATATTGAGGATGTCTTTAAAGGACTGCTGTATCCCACCAAAATACCCTGCATAATGAGCAATCGCTAGCCACATAATGTTCATAGAACCAAAGACTGCCACTAAGATACGCGTATAATACGTCTTTCGTGTTGCAATAGCACGTTCTTCCTGCAACTTAGGATCATAAGGGTAGGCATTGTAGCCTATGGAACGGATAGTTTCTATAATTTGTGAAAGTTTAAGCACCTCAGAATCCCATAGAATTTTTGCCTTGTTATTTGTATAGTTGATATTTGCTTCTATCACACCCTCTGTTTTGTGCAATACTTTTTCGTTGAGCCAAACACAAGCAGAGCAGTGTATGCCATCTATAATAAGGTTGATTTCACAAAGACCGTCTTCATCTGTAGATATATATTTGTTTTTAAAACCTTCAAGATCAAACTTTTCCAAGTCGTCGCTATTTTGTGTTGCAGGGTGAAGTTTTGTATCTCCCAATTTATCATAAAAAGTATCTAAGCCTTCAGCATTTAAAAGATGGTAGACCCCTTGACAGCCTTTACAGCAAAAAAAGAGTTTCGTATCAGATTTTTTTTCTGTGATCATCATCTCTTCAGAAAATGTAAGATTACAATGGGTACATGCTACTTGGATCAAATGTTTTCCTTATGAGGGGTGTGAAGATGTTTAATGGGATTATTTTACCTAAATATGGGTAAAATCCCTCTATGGAACTTTACATAAAATCCCTTTAATTATAATTTCAGCCAAAAAGGATTATAATGACATCACTACACGTAGCATAATGTATGGCTAACGTATAATCTCCATCATGCATATTCAAACACAAGAGGACATATGAGCGAAAATAAAAAACCTTCTAATGGCAATAATGCCAACAGAAAGAACAGAACACATGTACCAGTAAATGGTTACAAGATAGAAAACCTCCAAAAACTCCCACTTACAGAACTTGTGACCATAGCAAAAGAAGTAAAAGTAGAAAACCCAAATGAATTTCAGCGTAAAGACCTTATTTTTGAAATTCTTAAATCACAAGTGAGTCAGGGAGGTTTTATCCTCTATACGGGTATCCTTGAAATCATGAATGATGGGTATGGCTTTTTGCGTTCCATAGACGGAAATTTTGCAAACTCAAGTAATGATACCTATGTCTCTGGTACACAGGTCAAACGTTTTGCCCTAAGAAATGGTGATATCGTTACAGGTCAGGTGCGTTCACCTAAGGATCAAGAGAAGTATTATGCCCTTCTTAAGATTGAAGCGATCAACTATGTAGCACCTGAAAAATCAAAACAAAGACCTTTGTTTGAAAACTTGACACCATTATATGCTGCGGATCAACTCAAACTTGAGTACAACCCTGTGAGAATGACAGGTCGTGTACTGGATCTTTTTACCCCTATAGGTAAAGGGCAAAGAGCGTTGGTTGTTGCACCTCCTAGAACAGGTAAAACAGAACTTCTTAAAGAATTAGCTCATGGTATCAGTCATAACAATCCAGATGCTTCTCTTATGGTACTGCTTGTAGATGAAAGACCTGAAGAGGTTACAGATATGCAACGTTCAGTTAAAGGGGAAGTGTATGCTTCTACTTTTGACCTTCCTGCCCAAAACCATGTGCGTACAGCAGAAATGGTCATAGAAAAAGCAAAAAGACGTGTAGAAATGGGACAAGATGTGATTATTTTACTGGACTCCATTACCAGACTTGCACGTGCTTACAATACCGTGACTCCGAGTTCAGGTAAAGTACTCTCAGGTGGTGTGGATGCCAATGCCTTACATAAACCAAAACGTTTTTTTGGAGCGGCTAGAAACATCGAACATGGTGGATCTTTGACTATCATTGCTACAGCACTTATAGAAACAGGTAGTCGTATGGATGAGGTTATCTTTGAAGAGTTTAAAGGGACAGGTAACTCCGAAGTGATACTAAGTCGTCATGTCTCAGAAAGACGTATCTACCCTGCGATTGATGTCACAAAGTCTGGTACAAGAAAAGAAGAACTTATGGTAGATGCAGAAACCTTACAAAAAGTATGGGCGCTTAGAAATGCTATGCAAAACATGGAAGAAGTAGAAGGTCTCAAATTCCTTTTCTCTAAGATGATGAAAACAAAATCCAATGAAGAATTTCTTTCTATTATGAATGAAGGTGCTTAAAGGCACTGCATGAAAATCGGCGTTTTTGATTCTGGTCTAGGTGGATTAACAGTAGTTCAAGCCATGACCAAAGTAATCAAAGGTGCTGAAATTTTTTATGTTGCAGACACAAAAAATGCACCTTATGGTGAAAAAACAGCAGATCAAATCTTACAATATTCTCTCAATATCACCCAATATCTTATACATACCTATCAAATAGAGGCACTTATCTTAGCGTGTAACACAGCAACCTCTTCTGCTATCAAACATTTACGCCAAAAGTACCCTTCTTTGATTATTATTGGGACTGAACCTGGTATTAAGCCAGCTATTGCATTGACGAAAACAGGGAACATAGGGGTGCTTGCAACACCTGCAACACTTAAGGGTAATAAGTATCAAACACTTGTAAATACACTCTCTAGTACAAAAGATGTTGCTCTTTTTGAACAAGCTTGTCCTGGACTCGTCGAGCAGATAGAAAAGGGAGATGCAGATAGCATAGAGACAAAGCTCTTATTGGAAAAGTGGTTGATTCCGATGAGAGAGAAAAATGTGGATACCATTGTTTTGGGATGTACGCATTACCCTTTGGTTGCTCATGTGATAGAGGATATTATGCACTCTAAGGTAAAGCTTATACAGACGGGTCATGCGATTGCGAGACATCTTCTTCTTTTGACAGAATCAAAAGGTCATCGTAATGTAGGTGACTTGTCTGTGACTATTTATGTTACAGGAGAGTTACAAGTGTATCTTATTGATAATATTCTTGATACTTATGAGAATCTACACAAAATAGTAATACCCATTGCATAGCTTATCTTGATTATAAGTGTTACTTCATATACTATTATAAAAAATTATTTTAACTATTTTAGCTGAACAATAGAATACTATAAAGTTTAACTATGCTAGAATGATTTAATAGGGTTGTACTGTATTGACAAACCAAATCTTGGAACCAATATATTACATATTATATAAATCAAGGAGTTAAAAAATGAGATTATCTTATCTGACCACTTTTGCACTTAGTACGCTATTGGCCAATGCTAACGTCGCAGAGATAACCAAGGGTATGCCTTATGTTGAGGTTAAGGCTGACGGGAAAACTTATAAAATTGAAAGAGTACAGAAAGAAGATAATTATCTTACCAATACTTTTTCATTGACCTCTCGTCCTTCTCCACCATTTTTTATAGAACCATTTACAGTAAGTGATGGTATTGAAACGTATGGTGAATTGGAAGTTTTGGATTTTATTTCTAAAAAAAAGGGACTTTTTATTGATGCAAGACTAGCAAATTGGTATGCAAAATCTGCTATTCCATCTGCGGTCAATATCCCTTTTAAAATTTTTCTTTCTGAAACAACTGAACGCAAAAAGGTACTTAAAGATTTAGGTGGAGCATATACCAAAAAGGGAGAGTGGAATTTTGCAAATGCAAAAACAATACTTTTGTATTGTAACGGTGCATGGTGTGGACAGTCACCTACAGCCATTAATGCTCTTATAGAATTAGGATACCCAAAATCAAAAATGAAATACTATCGTGGCGGTATGCAATCATGGCAGTTATTGGGCTTAACAATTATCGTGCCTAAGGAGAGAAAATGAAAATTATAGTATTCATACTGATGATAGCTGTAAGTGTAGCAACAGCAGGGCAGTATAGTAAAGTAAAGATTACACCAAGTATGGCGTATATTTATGTATATCATAAAGGTAAAGCAGTTAAAATACACAGAATACAAGATACTAAGCATAAGCTTACAGGTGAATTTGCAAGGACTTACAGACCAGGTAAAGATATACAGCCTATAAAAATGCATAAAGATATCACAACCATAGGTGAAGTTGAGCTTCTTAAGTTTATGGTACATAAAGGGAATCATAAAAAAGGACTTTTAGTAGATTTAAGATCCAAAAGTGAATATAACAAAGAGTCTATCCCTTCAGCGGTAAATATTCCTTCTGAAACAAAAAACAACAAAGCCAAAGTAGAAAAAATACTTAAAATATTGGGTGCTAAGAGAGCTGCTGATGGTTATTTGGATACAAGAAGAGCGATGGAAGTGGCTTTTTACTGTAATGGTTTATGGTGTGATAAGTCATCAAAATTCATTAAAACATTTTTAGACCTTGGTTATCCAGCAGATAAAATGTTGTATTACCGTGGTGGCATGCAGATGTGGAAGATACTAGGATTTACAACAGTGACAAACCAATAAAAGGACTAAAAAATGAAAAATTTATTAGAGAACTTTGCGATATTACTTGTAGGGCTTTTGTCCATATTTATTGTCTATTTGATTACGCAGTATAATATGATAGAAGATCAAATAATAGAAGATATAGATTACTCAGTCATTGAAAAGAAAGAAAATGCAAAACTAAATTATCTTCAAAGTCTTGAAAACTATGGTGAAGATGTTGATGTTCAAGTAGATTCCACAATAGAAAGTACAACAAATACTATTGTTGTAAGATCAGAAGATCAGAATAATAATCTAAATGATGTAGTAGAAGATAGATCAAGTTATACAAAGAACTTAAAAGATTATGCTTCGAATAAACCTCTAAATTATCAGAAAACTGAAGGTGAAGAAGAGACTTCTGATGAACCTAAGAAGTTAGAACATGAAGAAATAGTGGATGAGATAGGTATGGCTATTGATGCTGCATTAGATGATCTATAAAGACCTTATATTAAAGATTCTCTATAGGAGAAAACCTCTTATGGTAATCCTATAGCTTCTTTGACTTGAGTCATTTTAGCTTGTGCTATGGCTCTAGCCTTCTTTGCTCCTTGTGCTAAGATATCATTTACCTCATCCATATGGTTGAGGTAATAGGCACGTTTTTCTCTTGCTTCACCTAACTCCTCCCAAATAAGTTCTTTGAGATATTTTTTGAAATGACCATATCCTTCTTTCCCACTTTTATAGCGTGTCTGTAATTCCATTTTTTCTGAATCATTTAAAAAGAGGGATGCCAATGCATAAATATTGTCGCCCTCGTATTCTAATGGATCGCCTAAAGGTGTAGAAGAAGAGATAATTTTATTACATCTTTTTTGTAAAGGTTTTTCATCCATAAAGAGGTCGATGGCATTGTCATAGCTTTTAGACATTTTTTGTCCATCAATACCAGGAATAGTAGCAACATCTTCTTGGACGATATGTTCGGGGAGTGTAAATATATCTCCATATTCATTGTTAAATTTTATGGCTATATCTCTTGTCATTTCGACATGCTGTATCTGGTCTTTTCCTACGGGTACTTTTTGTGTATCTAGCATCAGTATGTCTGCTGCCATCAGTACAGGGTAGGAAAATAATGCATGATTGGCAGAGATGCCTTTGGCTACCTTGTCTTTGTAACTATGCGCACGTTCGAGTAGACCCATAGGGGTAAACTTTGAGAGTATCCAATAGAGTTCAAGTACTTCAGGCATATCACTTTGTACCCAAAATGTTGTTTTCTCAGGATTTAGTCCTAGTGAAAGGTAGTCAACAGCAGCATCAATCGTATATTGTTTGAGAGTGGCTGCATCTTTTGAAGTGGTAAGTGAGTGGTAATTGGCTATAAAAGTAAAAAGCTCATGCTCTTCTTGAAGTTCAATCATCGGCTTCATAGCACCAAAATAGTTTCCTATATGTAGTTTTCCTGAAGCTTGTATTCCTGTAAGTACACGCATGTAGTATCCTAAAATAATTTTAGGAGATTATAGCGAAGAGTTAGTAAAAAACCTATTCTTCATCATCATAGCGTTCACCGCGTTTTCGTGCAACGATATCTAATGGTACCCCTTCAAAGTCATATTTTTCTCTGAAAAAGTTTGCAAGATAACGTTTGTAAGTAAAGTGCAGAAAATCTGGTCTGTTGGTGATGAGTGCAATTTTGGGTGGTTTGGTCTCGTATTGGGTTGCAAACTTTATGTTGACTACTACACCATGATGAGAAGGGACATGGTGTCTTCTAATGGCTGCACGTAAAGTGTCATTTAAGTCAGATGTAGAGATACGTCTTTTATAGCGTCCATATATATCAACAATCTGGCCCAATATCTTATTGACACGTAAACCTGTTTTAGCTGAGATAGTTATGAATGGTGCATAATGCAAAAATTTAAGTTCATCGCGAATATCATCGACTACTTCTTCATAGCTTCTGTCTTCTTTGATGTCCCATTTATTCAGTACGATAAGACAGGCTAGTTTATGCTCTTCTATAAGTCCTGCAACCCTTTCATCTAGTTCTGAGATTTGCTTGGTTGAATCAAGTATGAGTAATACTAAGTTTGCTTTTTTGAGAAGCTCAATAGTTCTTGTGAGTGCGAACTTTTCGATACCTATGATTTTGGACCGTTTTCTGATGCCAGCTGTATCTATAAATGTAACTTCATGCCCATCATGTTCTATCATTTCATCTATAGGGTCTATGGTGGTTCATGCTACATCTGATACCACAGAACGTTCTTCACCCAACAATGCGTTAAGCAAAGAGGATTTCCCAGTATTGACACGCCCGATGATTGCTACACTTATCTTATTGTCAACTTCATCTTCTTTTACAGTGTTTATTTCACGTACGATTTGTTCAAAAGGATCGATTTCTTTATCTTCTTCAAGGACAAGACCTTCTTCCTCTTTGGGTGCGGGGATATGTTCTTCTAACCATGCATAAAAATCATTAAAATAACGGTTATGACTCACCGACATAGGGAAAGTGGCATCTGCACCAAATTCTAAAAAGTCCCAGTAACGTTCTTCTTCTTTGTCATTGTCTATTTTATTGACGACAAGAGCCAAAGGTTTCCCTTGGGTTTGTAGTTTGTAGAAGAGTTCTCTGTCTTCTTCACTTGGCAGTGTTTTCCCATCCACCATATAGACAATGATATCTGCTTCTTGGGCTGCTCTTAGTGAAAATTCTGCTACTTTACTAAAGAGTTCAGAAGAATAATCTATACCACCCGTATCAAGAACCTCAAATTCTCGATTTTCAGAAATGGTTACAATACGTCTTTTGACATCTCTTGTGGTACCTGATCTATCTGATGTGATAGCATCTCTTTGTCTGGCTAAACGGTTGAAGAGAGAACTCTTCCCTACATTTGGTCGTCCAACAATGGCTACTTTTTTTAGTGTTTGTTCTTGCATTATTATAGTACTTTCTCTACCGTTTGTCGGGTAGATGGATAGATTTTTATTGTTAGAATTATAGCACATTTTCACTAGGCATCTGCTCTACATAAATAGACTGCGAAGGAAAGGCAAAAGATGAGCCATTATCTTCAACTATTTTCATGATTTCAAGATGTATATTTTCACGAATACTTAAGTACTTTTCCCAGTTTGAAGTAGAGGTAAAGGTATAGATAAAGATGTTGAGTGCAGAATCTCCAAAAGAATTAAAGTTTACCAAAAGAGTTTCTTTTTGAGAAATATCCTTATGGTTATGAAGCATATATTTTATCTCTTCAACTATCTTTATAATTTGAGTGCTAGAAGTACTATAGGTAAGACCTACGTTCATTTTTACACGTCTCACCCCACGGCGTGAAAAGTTTTCTATAGGGTTGTTTGCCACAATTTGGTTGGGAACAGTGATAAGAGATTTACCAAATGAACGTACCTTAGTAGTACGCATACCTATGTCTTCAACCGTACCTTCTACACCATTTACTTTTATCCATTCTCCGATACGTATAGATTTATCTGCAAGAAGAGAAAACGAACCAAAAAGATTTGCAGCTGTGTCTTTGGCAGCGAATGCAAATGCAAGTCCCCCTATACCCAAAGAGGCAATAAGTGCAGTGACATTGATGCCCCATACCTGTAACATCGCACCAAGCCCAATACCTGAAATAATGATTTTGAGCATGGTGAGTATGAAGTTACCTACTTCTTGAGATAAGTCCGAAGAGAATTTAGCAGCAAATTTATGTGAAAATTCACGCAAGGCTTCGATGACAGCCAGTATCGCCCAAAAAGTATCATAGACGATAAGTGTATTTAAAATATTTTTAATGGTTGGTGTTTCTTTAAAAATAATCAAAAAGAAAAGATGTATAGCAACGACTACAAATGCAAAACGTACAGGAGCCTTCAATGCAGAAATAATACGGTCATCATAATAATTATTTGAGAGTTTTGCTAGTTTTTGTAGTGTACCCATAATGATATAGGTAAATAATCCGCGAAAACCCATAAAGAGTAAAAATACAAGTATGGCAGCAATCCATTGTGCAAGTGGAACATCAAAAAACATACTACTAAAGAAGTCACCATATTTAGAATTATAGATAGGTACAAGAAGGTCTTGTGCCACATGATTCATATTCATATTAAGTCCATCTATGACATCTAAGGAGTCGCTTGTATTATGTTCATTGCTTGACATTTTTGTATCCTCATGGTTTATTACGACATTCTACCTAAATATGATACACTTCCAAAAATATAAAAGGCAGGCAGTGTGAAAAATGTGAAAAAAATGATTCAAAACATGGATAGAGGTATCCTTTTTATGTTGTTAGCCTCACTTTCCTTTGCTTTTATGGGAGGGTTTGCTAAAGTAGTTAGTCAAACATTACCTCCCGTCGAAGTGACTTTTTTTAGAAATATCTTTGGTGTTGTGCTTGTTGGGCTTGCTATTTACAAAGTGCCACTAAAGCAAACTGGAGGAAGACCTTGGTTGCTACTGTTTCGTGGTTCCATGGGTTTTGCCGCACTTTTGGCATACTTTTATATCATGGCACATATCCCTTTGGGTGAAGCCGTCACGTATAACAAAACATCACCGATTTTTGTTGCTATTTTTGCCTATTTATTCTTAAATGAAAAATTACATAAAAATGCTATATTTGCTATAGCGATAGGATTTGTAGGTATTATATTGGTGGCACAACCTCAAGGTGGGACATTTGACAAGTATGACATACTGGGTATATTCTCAGGCATAGGGGCAGCTTTGGCATACACATCCATAAGAGAACTTAGAAAATACTACGACACACGTGCCATAGTGATGTCTTTTATGCTTGTAGGGACTGTGGGCACCACTTTTTTTAATGCTTGTCACCCCTTATATAAGCGTTTCAGAAGATTTTGACTGGATGTTTGCAGAGTTTGTGATGCCCGAGGGAGTAGAGTGGGGGTATGTTACTGCCGTAGGTATATTTGCTACTATTTCCCAACTTTTGATGACAAAAGCCTATGAGTTAACTAAAGCAGGGATTGTGGGTACGATTTCTTACAGTAACATAGTCTTTGCCGTCATTATAGGTACGATGTTAGGTGATCCTATACCTGATTTTTGGACATTTTTAGGTATAATTTTGGTTATTGCTTCGGGGCTTTTGGTAGCTTTGGCTAAGGAGAAATAGCTTAATAAAGGAAAAATATGCTTTCACTTCAAATAGATAATCCAATGGTAGAGAATTATCTCTCTGCTAGGTTTAAAGATGATACAGAGAAAATGACAATTTTTATTAATGATTTTATAGAAAAAGAGTTGATCAAAAAAGATATTACTATCGCTTTTGGAGAGTTGGATGAGATGTTAAATTCCAATAAAAAGGCAAATACTTTAGAAAGTTTGATAGAAGAGATAAGACCGAGATAAGTATGTCTATTATTACTACAGATACATTTGATAAAAATGTAAAGAAAATTTATAAAAAAGATAAGCTACTCTATAAGGATTTACAAAGGCTTCTTGAAGCTTTAAGTACAAATCCCAAAGAAGGAATATCGTTAGGAAATAATGCATATAAAATAAGACTTCAAAATAGTTCTTCTAATAGAGGTAAAAGTGGAGGATATAGAGTTGTTTCGTATTTTTGGAATGAAAAAACTTTAGGACTTTTGACAATTTATTCTAAATCAGAGAGAGAAAATATTTTTGAGCATGAGATTGAATTGCTGATTAAAGAGTTGGCTATGAAAGTATCAAATATATAGAGTTATACTTTGAAAATTTTAGATATAATCTAAGTCATACTTCAAGGCTAATTAATAGCTTTTCCAAAAGGAACAAAATGATACTTATAGCAGGACCTTGTGTTTTAGAGAGTAGAGATACGGTAATGAGAATAGCAGAATCACTCAATAAATATTATGTAGATTGTACCAAAGATTTTTATTTTAAAGCGAGTTTTGATAAAGCCAACCGTACCAGCTTAGATTCTTTTAGAGGTCCAGGCTTGGATGAGGGACTTAAAATGCTTCAAGAAGTTAAAGATACTTTTGGCTATAAGATACTTACCGATGTACATGATTATACGCAACCAAAATCAGTAGCTGAGGTAGCAGATGTCTTACAAATACCTGCATTTTTATGTCGTCAAACAGATTTACTGGTTGCTGCTGCAAAGACATCCGCAGTAGTAAATATAAAAAAAGGACAGTTTTTAGCACCTGCCGCGATGGAACATTCTGTAGCTAAAGTACTTAAAACACGTGGTTTTGATGGTAAGGTTACGTATGAAAATGCACAAAAATACAATGTATGGCTAACAGAACGAGGGTCTAGCTTTGGGTATGGCAATCTTATAGTAGATATGCGAGGTTTAAAAACCATGAGAGAGTTCGCACCAGTCATCTTTGATGCTACGCACTCCGTACAGCAACCAGCTTCAGGTGCTGCTACATCAGGTGGTGACTCATCACTTGTGCCATACCTAAGTCGTGCAGCAGCTGCCGTAGGTGTAGATGGTTTCTTTTTTGAGACGCATTTTGACCCAAGTATTGCGTTGAGTGATGGGCCCAATATGATTGAGTTAAATAAGTTAGAAGCACTGATGAAACAGATTGAAGCGATACAAGCTATCGTAGACTAATATTACATATAATTAAAGGAAAAAAATGAAAACAGTAGAAGGTAATTTACAAGTAAACAAGAGCAAAAAAGTAGCGATCATCAATGGGAGATTTAACCATTTCATTACAGATAGATTGGTAGAAGGTGCAGTGGATGCTTATACGAGACATGGTGGGAATCCAGATGATTTGGATCTTATTTTGGTGCCTGGTGCATTTGAAATACCATTGGCATTGGACAAAGCATTTGCTTCTGGTAAATATGATGCTATTTGTTGTTTAGGGGCAGTGATTCGTGGTGCTACACCACATTTTGATTATATCTCTGCAGAGGCAACCAAAGGTGTGGCATCTGTGACACTCAAATATGCTAAACCAGCAACATTTGGTGTACTTACAGTAGATAGTATAGAACAAGCCATTGAGAGAGCAGGTACTAAAGCAGGAAACAAAGGTGCAGAAGCGATGGTAGGACTTATTGAGCTTATCAATCTTTACGAGGAACTTGCTTAATGGCAACTAGACATCAAGCACGTACTGCGGTTGTAGGTTTACTCTATGCCTTTGATTTGGGTAATGAAAATATTGCAAATTTTTCAGATGAAATACTTGAAGAAGGTAAAATACGTAACAAGCAAAGAGAATTTTCAAATAGTTTATTTTCAGGTACTATTGAAAACCTTTTTATGCTAGATACAGAAATTAAATCACATTTAAAAGAGTGGGATTACGATGGCATAGGTAAAGTAGAAAAAGCGATTATGAGACTGGGAGCCTATGAGATACTTATCGCCAAAACAGACAGAGCCATCATCATCAATGAAGCGGTGGAACTTGCAAAAGTATTGGCAGATGAGAAGTCTCCACAGTTTATCAATGGTGTTTTAGATGCTATTGGGAAATCTGTTAAGGAAACAAAAGTAGAAGAAGTAACATCTACAGAAGAGAAAGAGTAAATTATTATGTCCGAAAAATTAGATAGATTAAATCGTTTAAAAATTAATGGTTATAAATCTATCAAATCTTTGGATATAGAGCTAGAACCCCTCAATCTTTTAATTGGTGCAAATGGGGTGGGGAAGAGTAACTTTATTGGATTTTTTAAGTTTATGAAAAAAATTCTTGATAAAGATTTACAATTTTATGTAGCACAACAAGGTGGAGCAAATAAGATACTTCATTTTGGACAAAAAGTAACGGAAGAAATTACTTTTGAATTGACCTCTAATTTATTATTTTATAGTGTTGAGATAATTCCAAATATGAAAGATAAATTTATTTTTAAAAGAGAAGTCATTTCTTATTCTCAAGGAAACGAAATTATTTTAGCTAAAGATGGAGATATGGAGTCTGGAGCATTCACTTCTTTTATTCCCGATTTATGGAAAACATATCATTTTCACGATACTAGTGTTACGGCTAAAGTAAAGCAGACTAGTAATATTAATGACAATTTATTCTTATCTTCTGATGCACATAATCTATCAGCTTTTTTATATGCTATTAAACTCAACAGTCCTAAATCATATAAAAAAATTGTTAAAACCATCCAAAGGGTTGCACCTTTTTTTCATGATTTTATTTTGGAACCTGAAATTCATAACAGTGATATGATTAGACTCAAATGGAAGCATAAGGGAACAGATGCGTATTTTGATGCGAATGATTTTTCGGATGGAACATTACGATTTATTTGTTTGACTATACTACTTTTACAACCAAATCTTCCTACTATTATATTACTTGATGAACCTGAGTTGGGGCTTCATCCTTTTGCATTGAAACTCTTAGCTTCTATGTTTAGGATCACTTCTAAAAAGACGCAAATTATCGCTTCTACTCAATCAGCGACTTTAGCAGATGAATTTGATATAGAAAATATTATTGTTGTTGATAGAGTAGGAAATCATTCGGAGTTTAAACGTTTAGATGAAGATGATTATAAATTATGGTTAGAAGAGTATAGTGTGGGAGAGATGTGGCAAAAGAATCTTATAGGTGGAGTGCCTAGTTATGACTAGAGTGGGTATTTCTGTCGAAGGTCAAATAGAAGATGAATTTTGTAAGCAAATTCTAACGCCTTATTTTAGAGATTTTAATATAGAGCTCACTCCAATTATCGTATCAACTAAAAGAATAAAATGTGGTATTAAACATAAAGGTGGTTGTATTAATTTAGATAGAGTTCAAAATGAATTACAAAAGTTATTACCTAGTTTTGATTATGTAAGCACTTTTTATGATTTATATGGATTTGATGGTATTTCTTTAGAGATAACAGCAGATGAACTAGAAAAACAAATTTTAGACCGATTTAATACGCCTAAACTTATTCCGTATATCCAAAAGTATGAGTTTGAGACCTTACTTTTAAGCCAACCTTCGTATTATGAAGAATATTTTGAAGATAAAAAAGCTAAAATAGTAGTAGAAAAGATGATTTCTTCTTGTGGTGGAGAGGTGGAGAGTGTAAATAACTCAAAAAAGACAGCACCTTCTAAACGAATAATAAAGTTTTTTAATGACTTTGATGACTCTTATGATAAGGTATTTCATGGTTCGGCTATTCTTCAAGATATAGGATTAGACAAAGTCATGCAAAAATGTCATAGATTTGCTTCTTGGATAGAAAAAATAAAAACTTTAAGTAAAGGAAAAAAATGACAGCACCAAAAATAAAACGCATGACAATAGAAGAAGCCATAGAACTCATAGAAACCGAAGACCTAAAAACTCTAGGGAAAATGGCTCTGGCACGTAAACAAGAGATGCATCCTGAAGGGGTGACTACTTTTGTGGTCGATAGAAATATTAATTATACCAATATCTGTTGGGTGGATTGTAAATTTTGTGCTTTTTATACGCATGAGAAAAAAGAAGATGCGTATATCTTGAGCTTTGAGGAGATTGACCAGAAGATAGATGAACTTCTTGCCATTGGTGGTACACAAATCCTTTTTCAAGGAGGGGTACATCCTAAGCTTGAGATAGAGTGGTATGAAGATTTGGTTGGACATATCTCTACCAAATATCCACAAGTAACTATTCACGGTTTTTCTTCTATTGAGATTGATTATATTGCGACCCGTTCTAAAATTTCCATTTCAGAAGTGATACGTCGTCTAAGAGATAAAGGGCTTTCTTCCATACCTGGAGCAGGAGCGGAGATACTCTCAGATAGAGTTCGTGACATCATAGCACCCAAGAAACATGATAAAGACCAATGGCTTGAAGTACACAGACAGGCACATAAACTAGGTGTAAAATCTACTGCAACGATGATGTATGGTACGGTTGAGACCATTCGTGAGATTGTTGAGCATTGGGATTATGTGCGTCAACTTCAAGATGAAACAGGTGGATTTAGAGCCTTTATTATGTGGTCTTACCAAAGTGACCATACGCAGTTAAAACGTGAACTCCCTACGATTACAAAAACAACACCCAACCAGTATTTGAGATACCTAGCGGTGGCACGTTTGTTTTTAGACAATGTACCTAATATTCAAAGTTCATGGGTCACTCAAGGCTCTTACGTGGGACAAATGGCACTTTTGTTTGGTGCCAATGATTTGGGATCAACTATGATGGAAGAAAATGTTGTCTCAGCAGCAGGTGCACATAATGAGATGAACCAAGATGAGATGATAAAGTTGATACGTGATGTAGGTGAGAAGCCTGCTAAGCGTAATACGGCTTATGATGTTTTGGAGAGATTTTAAAGATGGAGCAAAAATGAAAAAATTACTAATTTTATTATTTATATTACAAGGAGCCTTAATGGCAACATCGGTTACAGATATACAGATTAAAGATACAAAAATACCTCTTGTGTTTGAAGAAGGTAACTATATACCTATCGTTTCCATTCAATTGGTTTTTAAAAATGCAGGACATCTCAATAATACTAAAGATGGTCTAGCAGATATGGCGGCACGTATGCTAAATGAAGGTACATCTAAAGATGGATCTGTAGGCTTTGCAACCAAACTTGATGCCCATGCTGTAGACATAGGGGCGCATGTAGGACGTGAGAGTTTTATCTTAGAAGTTTCTGCTCTCAAAAGTGAATTTCCTTATGCAATGGAGCGTTTGTTAGAGCTTTTAAAAGATCCAAACTATACGCAAGAAGCATTAGATCAAGTCAAGTATCAGAAGATAGGGTGGCTGACACAAAAACAGAGTGATTTTGACTATATCGCAGGCAGTACTTTACGTGCATCACTCTTTAAAGGTGAAGCTTTAGCTAGACCTTATGATGGTACTTTAGAATCTATAAAAGACATTTCACTCACAGATGTAAAAACTTTTATTTCTAGCCATTTGGGTTATAACAATGTCATTGGTGTGGTAGGTGGGGATATAGCTTTTAAAGAAGCAGAAAATTATCTGAATGAAATCTTGGCACTTTTCCCAAAAGTAGAAGCAAAAGAGGTAGATAAAATAAAAGCTTCAAATAAAAAAGAAGTTATTTTAATCCATGAAGATACACAGCAAGCCTATATCTATTTTGGTGCACCTTTTGATTATGCTTATGATGAAAAAGACCAGTACAAAGCCAAAATCGCAGAGTATCTTCTAGGTGGTGCAGGTTTTGGATCTCGTTTGATGGAAGAGATACGTGTGAAACGTGGATTGACCTATGGGGTATACTGCATCACTTAGACGTACAAAATCGGTTTCTTATTTGAGTGGATATATGCAAACAAAACTCAGTACGCAAGATGAAGCAAAAGCTTTGATACAAGAAGTAGTAGATACATTTGTAAACAAAGGTATCACACAAAAAGAATTGGATGATACCAAAAAGTTCTTGTTAGGAAGCGAGCCTTTACGCACAGAAACACTCTCACAAAGACTAAGCCGTGCCTACAGTGACTTTTACTATGGTAGACCACTAGGTTTTGCCAAAGAGCAGTTAAAGAAGATAGACTCCGTGACTTTGAAAGAGATAAATGATTTTATCTTGTCACATAAAGAGTTATCGGATCTTTCTTTTTCTATAGTAACGAAAAAATAATATGTCAATATGACATATTATTTACCATCTTTCTAAAACTTTTGTATAATCATTAAAACAAAGGTTATAGTGATGGAAGAAGCAAAACAACTTTTTAAAAAATTAAAGATTCAAACACTTTTAGATCTAGCACTTATTATTCCTATTTCCTATAACGATACCACACTCTCTAGCACATTAGAATTAGGTAAGGTAGTCACACTTGAAGCCAAAGTACTAGACACAAGTAACTACGCAGGGAAATTTCGTGTCACATTTAACCTAAGAGCTTCAGGCAGACGTTTGTCTTCTACTTTTTTTAGAGTCACACCTTACCATTATAAACACTTTGAAGTAGGTTCAAATCATGTGATACAGGGTAAACTTGAAGAGTATCAAGGTTACTTACAAATGTCACAGCCAAAGTCCATAAAAGAAGTAGGAAAGATAACACCTAAGTATAAAACCGTGCTAAAAGCATCTGCTAATTACCTCTCTTATAGAAGCGTATATCTTAGAACAAAATCTTTATAATGAAGGCTTAGATTCCAAAGAAGTAGCAGTGATTAAGCACATGCATTTTCCAAAAAGTATGGAAGAAGTGTATAAAGAAGGCACTTTAAAAGCAGAATATATACAAGTATTAAAATTTGTAGAAGCCTATAATCATCTTAAGAAATTACGAGGAAAACGTGCAGATTTTCCTGCTTTACATGCTTTACATGGAAGCATAAAGACTTTTGTTAAGCATTTGCCTTTTACACTCACAAAAGAACAACAAGAAGTGATAGCCCAAATTCAAGTAGATCTATCACGTGATGATAAGGCTGCTAAGCGTATGGTGGTGGGTGATGTAGGTTCGGGTAAGACAATGGTAATATTGGCATCAGTGATGATGGCACTGCCACATAAAAGCATCTTGATGGCACCTACGTCACTTTTGGGTAGACAGTTGTACGAGGAAGCATGCAAACATTTGCCTAAAAGTATCAAAATTGCTTTGGTTATGCAGGGTAATAATGAGGGTGACTATACAGAAGCAGATTTCATCATAGGTACACATGCTTTGCTTTTTAAAGAAGATTTACCTAAAGCAGCACTTGTAATGGTCGATGAACAGCACCGTTTTGGTACAAAGCAAAGGCAAGTACTAGAGACATTGGTAAGTGGAGAAGGTAAAAAACCACATTTTTTACAATTTTCTGCCACACCTATACCTAGAACACAGGCTATGATGCAGTCTGAACTTTTGGATGTTTCTCTTATCACTTCTACGCCTTTTGAGAGAGAAGTACTCACGCAAACCATTGGAAAACAAGATTTTTCTGATTTACTTACACATATAAAAGAAGAAGTGTCCGAGGAACATCAAGTACTTATCATCTACCCTTTGGTAGAAGAGAGCAGTGCCGTTCCGTATCAATCTTTGGAAGAGAGTAGAGGTTTTTGGGAAAAGAAGTTTGAAGATGTCTATATCACACATGGTAAAGACAAGAAAAAAGAAGAAGTATTGATGGAATTTAGAGAAAAAGGAAAAATACTTTTGGCAACCACTGTGGTAGAAGTAGGGATTTCTCTTCCTAAACTCACACTCATTGTTATAGTAGGTGCAGAACGTCTAGGATTGGCAACTTTACACCAACTTAGAGGAAGAGTAGGGCGTAATGGCTTGAAGAGCTGGTGTTACCTCTACTCCAATTCTACAGATAACTTTAGACTTGAACAGTTTAGCAAAACTACGAATGGTTTTGACATTGCTAAGCTTGATTTAAAATTTCGTGACAGTGGAGACATACTAGACGGTACCATACAAAGTGGTCAAAAGTTTAAGTGGTTAGATATGGGAGAAGATGAGGAGATAGTGGCAAGAGCTAAAGTGAGGTTAAATGGTGCATGATTATGCACCATTTATATAGATATTAATATAGTCCGAAGTTACCATCGGCTCTTTTATACATGACTCTCATAAGCCCTTCTGAGTCGTTAAATACAATAAACTGTCTTTTTTTGTTTTCTCTAAGAGCCTCTATGGCTTCATCAAAATCCATCGGTTTATGTAGTATCAAATCCATAGGGATAATCTCTGGTACAGAGGTATCAAAATCAGTGACCGCTTCTGCTTCTATCCCCATGTCTTTAAAGCTGGTGATTCTATGCCCTTTGATCTTGTCAGAGTGTCGTCTGAGTGCTTTTTTTACTCTTTCTATGGCAAGGTCTATGGCTGCATAGACATCTTTATCATTTTGGGTAATAACAATGGTGTTTTTGTCTTTAAGGTTTACAATGAATTCAACCGTAAATCCCTTTTTTTCACTCGATGAGATAACGGTATTGGCTGTAGTGATGTCAAGGTTATATTTGTCCAATACATCTACCGCGGCATCTGCATAATTTTTAATAGGCTCGGTTAGTTCAAAATGTCTACCAGTAATACTTCTTTTCATTATAATTCCTTTGGTGATAAAATAAGAGTATCAAATACTCATACTTAATTGTAACTGAACTTCCTTAATGAAGGGTATATAAAAGGCTAAGAATCTTCTTGTCCAACTATATAAGCATACCCTGTTTCTTTTTCTATGATAATTGCAAAATCATCAAAAGATCCACTATCAGAAGAAAAGGTAAAAGTACAGTTAGTACTCATATAGCTACTGTAGTTTGGTTCACTTGAAGTGGAGAAGACTTGTTGGGGTCTACCAAGGTAGTCAAATCCTATATATTGCCTATCTGCACATCCACCCGTGCCAGTTATGCTAGTTAATCCATATTTCTTCCCAATTAAAATATTGGGACTAAAATCAGTTGCGGAACAATCTCCACCATTATTCATGTACATAGGTTTTCCATTCATTGGATCTGTAGCGGCTTCAGGTTTTTCAAATGTACTGCCACTGTCCATGTTGTGATCAGCTCCTACACGGTAAAAAAACTTACCGTCACTACACGGTGCAAACTGAATCTGCCAAAATGCTTTTTGCCATTGAGTAGTATTAGCATCATGTTTATTATCTATGAGTGCCATATGTTGGGTGTAGCGTATGGCAGAGAGTATGTTGTCGGCTGCTTCTTGTTCGAGGTCACGATCTAGTCGGGGCATCGCCAATGCAGATAAAATACCAAGTACTACTATGACAAGCACAAGTTCGATCATCGTAAACGCTTTTCTTTTCATGAGGTGCCATCCTTTATATCTTTTGCACAGTACGTCTATGTGCTGTTAATGTTTGATTAGCATTATCTAAATCTTTATACTTGACATAGACATCTATAATGATGGTTAAAGGTGTAGAGGAAGTACTTACAGTATTACTTAATACTTGTGTACAGTTTCCGACTTCTGCATCTATTCCTATGTATGCAATATTTGTACTGATTGCATAGCCTCCATTATTAATGTCACCTACAGTTCCTGTGATAATATTTATGCAGTTTGTAGCTCTGCTATGTCCTGTCACTGCCAATATCGCAAACTCTGTATAGCTTTTGGCATAGAGTTGTGCCTGTGCATCTTGGAATTGTGCTGTTGTGGTTTTGATAATCTTACCACTGAGGCTCATCACAAATATACCTACAGTAGCCATGATAACGATAAGAAAAATGGAAGTTAGCATAGAAAAACCAGCTCTTAAATTGCTTCTTTTCATTAGAATATCACCCTTTCTTTACAAGATTGTACTGTGTCAGTGAGACCAGAACCTATTTTTTCTTCTTTACATATCTTGATACGCAAAGAACCCTCAGACCCTTTAAATCTAAAATTGGTAACATTTTTGAGTAAAAGACTGCTACTTCCAGCAATAGTTTGTCCTACGATCGGTGCAAAGTTGTAGTGAAGATAGAGGTCACCAATAGCGTCGACTTCTAGTGCATAAGAAGTCCAAGCAAGCTTGTAACGTTCGTAGAGAAACTCACCACTACTAAGAGCAGTATCCAAGGTAATAGTCTCAGCACTCCCAGTACTCACACCATAAGAAGTATCATAAGGGAAATAAATACGAGCATTGGCTATACTTCCTCCTAGATTGCCAATGATACTGCTAGCTAGACCAAGGTCAGAACCAGGGGTATTGATAGTCGTGCTAGAACTAGCATTTAAATCACAAAAGCCACTCCATCCTGGTTTTCCAGAAGTAGAATCTTTTGATTCAAAACTATCACCGTCATACGCGACCCATTGTAGAACTTTGTCATTAGCTGAATTAGTTTCAGTGATTAATTCAAATGTAGCACCTTTGTTTGGTCTAAAACCAACGGTTCCTGGTATGGCATAGCGTAAGCGATTGGCGATTTGGTTGAGTGCCAGTTCTGTTTTGATGGAAGCTCTGTATTGGCCTCTTTGTACGATGTAACCTTCATAGACTTTGGCAATGACTTCTGAGCCTATGGATGATACGATACCTAGTATCACTATGACAAAGACGAGTTCTACCATACTAAATGCGGCACGTAATGTGTTTATTTGCTTCATTAAAATTGCCTTTCTTCAAATAGATATCCACCTAAGTTACAAGAAAAAGCATGGAGTGTAATCTCTTTTTCTAATTCACCTATAGTAGAGGTACTTGTAACTGTGACTTTGATTGTTTTTATGTTCGTACTGCCTCCTGTTTCTGGAGCCGTAGAAAAGCTATAAGAGATAGATTCTGCATTGTAATTGGCAGTATCAGATGCATAGTAGACAGAAGTAGCTATCTTAACAGTGCCTTTTTCTATATAATCTTTACCTCCACTTCCTCCTAGGTCATCTAGTACTGCTCCATTGAAATCATCTATATCATTTTTACCCGCTGTTTCACCTAGGCTTCCTAAGGTTGAAGATGCATTCAGGTCAGAAAAAGTACGAGAGGAACGACCCGCATAATCAGGCACTCCGATTCTTCGTCTAAGTTCGGCTTCTGAAGCATCCAGTGCACTGTCTCCATTTACTACATGTAGCATTGTTATATCATCACCTGTGGCATTCTCATCCCAATCATAGGTAAGTATGGCACTTACATCAGATAGTGCTTGACTGATACCCTCTTGTTGTAGTGCTACGGTGGTACTTTTGGCTGCTGTACTTATGAGCATAGGTGCTGACATCATTACAATTCCCATGATGACGATAGCAAAGATAAGCTCTATCATGGCTATGGCAGGACGCTTGATTGTTGTTTGCATCTACCACTCCAATCGTCTTGTTTTTCTCTCGTTGATCTTATCACCTACGACATGTCCCGTCTTTCCATGACCTGTCCAACCTGACAATGATGAATCCCCTATAAATCTATCACGAAGAAGTGGTGAGGGTACGGTATCTGCATCTTTGTTATAAATGACCCATCTGTCTGTATAGGCATCAACACCTGCTTCCTTGATGATAAGGTCAATCGCTACAATATTGGGTGTACCTCCTGTATTGGTAACAGTGACTGTGTTGTCTATGCCGTTGGTAGTTATGATACCGTCTGGTGATGCAGGGGTGATGGTACCTCCACCTGAAGTACGCAAAACAACCGTACCGTCACTGTCTACATCATGTTGCTGTGCGTACCACCAGCCTGATTCATTGCTTAGTGAATCAATAAGCATACCTGTGGCAAGATTTGCCAAACCTCTGTCTTGACATAGGTTTAAGCCAAGGTCACAGTACGTCACAATAGATATGGGGTTTACGATACTATTGGTCGTGATATCATCGTAAAAATTTTTATAAGGTTTCGCCCTAGCATAAGCAAAAACAATATCTTGATTTATCGTTCTGTTCCCAAAAATCTGATGATCTTCTTTTCCTTCTACGTGAAGTTTTTCTGGTTGTGAGGCATAGCTAATGTTGAAATCATTGATACGTACAGATTTGGGATTGAGGGGTGTATTGTATGTACGAGGATAATTGTATCCCAAATCCATCATAATACTTCCCCGCATATCTTTAGCAAAGTATTGTGCCTCTTGTCCGATTATGCCAGTACTTGAGTTTAGATTATCATTCTCTCTTGCTCTATATATCAGACTATTGTTTGTTGAATTATAATCAATAAGGTCATAAGTGAGATTGCCTGTAGACCCATTGGTATAATTGTACAGAAGTGCCATATTTACCTCTTTGGCATAACAAGCACTGGTGAAGTTTGGTAAAGTATCCTCTGTATAACTAGTAGCTGCAAACGTACCTTGGATATTGTAAGACATATTTTCATCTACACCATTAGGGTAGAGGTTTTTGTCTAGTGTATTGATGTAGACAAAATTATTGCTATTTTCTGGTCCTGCTCCTATAGATAAACCACTTACGTCAAAGGCGAAAGGATGACTTTTTATATTTAACTCTGTATATGTTGGAGCTTTTTCAAATCCAACATGTACACTACTGGTTTCACATCCTACTCTTGTCTCTAAGGCAGCGACATTGTTGCTGTTTTTTATACAGTCTTGTTGTACCAAAGAAGGAATAAAATAATCTCCCCTTTGGTGTCGTGTCAAACTATTATCCCAGTCATGTTTTGTCCATTCTGTATCTATCACTTTAAATTTATATTCTCCGATATTCTCTAAGGTGTCATGACTATCTCCCCAAGAGTTGATTGGGTCTGGATTGTTATTGCTACCATCTACCATACTAAAAGACATGTCTCTATCCTCTGGTGCATTACAATCTACAGTTCCACTTGGCGACCATTCCATATAGGCACGTTTTCTAGGATCACTGTCATCAAAGATCTGGACATATCCTGTGGCTGGATTTTCATCTAAGTCTGCTGGATTACTAGAAGTAGTAGTAACAATATTTTTACCATTGGTAGCATTGATATCAAATCTGTAAGGGTAGCCTGCCACAAGTTGAGCAAGCCCAGAATTGTTTGTATTGTTTGCAAAGTCAGTGATTACCGTAGAAGTATTGTCATCTGAAATAGAAATCTCAAATGCTTCTGGTCGGATAGAAAAGTTGTCTCTAGAACAGATATTTTGTACATTATTCCCATAGATACACTCCATACAGACTGCAAGATCTTGACTATTAAGCACAGCATTTCCACAATATAATTGGATTCTATCGATAGTGTTGGCATTACCATCCATGTTAGCAGCACAGTTTCCAGGTCCGTTACCCACATCTAGGTCAGTAAGAGTTGGAAAATTATCGACTTTATAACATGATCCTCCTGGGCAAATTACAGGGGAGAGGCTAATAAGTTCCTCTCCCTCCCCTAGATTGGTGTATGACATTCTAAAGGCAACACCTCTTCTGGCTGTTCCAAAGAAATCTTCTGCTAGAGCCATAGTGCTAGCTTCGTTGAGTATCTGATCGGACACACTTCCTGTGTTAATCGCCTTCTGTATAGTATTATGGTTAAAATCAGTACGCTTTTCATTGTTAAATACAACCCAAACGCGTGGTGTCAAGGCAGTGCTAGGTTCTTGACAGGCAGTCTCTATCTCATGGTAAGCTCCAGCATCTATAAGCTCAATGGCAACTACAGTAGTCACAGTGACTGGTATATCTGTATCATTGATATCATAAGCGGCGATTTCAAAGTTTTCTACACGTCTTACAACTTGGGTAAAGAGATTGTAGGTGTTATTGTTTCTTCCTATTCCTGCGGCTACTTGCTCAACATTGAATATACTGTGTATAGGAGCATAAGAGAAATTCCCATCTACACAAAATGGAATTTGGCTACCCAATGTTAAATCTTCATAGGTAGTTTCTACTACACCAATGGTACTAGTAAAACTTAACTTTGCATTGAGTGGAATATCAATACGGTATCTTCTAGGATCTATATTGTAATACGTATAGAAATAGTCCTTACTTCCTACAGACCCTATCTCTATATCACGTATGTAGCTAGTAGCAGAACTACCCACAACAGGTACAGTCTTTCTCGTTTCACCGGGTAGGGCAACCCTCACTGTATTGTTGATATAGCTAGCCTGGACAGTATCTATAGGATCAATCGTTACTTTGAGATCGTTAATGATTATATCTGAAACTTCGATATTTTTTATAAAAACTGAAACAAAGATAGGGTCTGTAGAGAAAAGCTGCCCCTTAATTCTTGGTTCTTTTGATCCATCATTCTCCTCCGTAAAGAAACGCCCATTTTGTTGATAAGCGTAGTCATAACAGAGTTTGGGAATATAGAGTTCTGCGGAGAATCCAAGCATGTTGATGATGACATAGTCATCGTTGGAGGACATTTTGATTTTCAAGGAGTTAATGCCTGCATCTTCATCTCTAAAAGTCTCCAATATGGAGGAGACATTATAATCATCAACATCAATACCATTGGTATTTACTACATGGTTATTATTACTGCTGTCCCTGGATATACCGGCTAAGTGAGCATCAAAGATATTACTTGCATCATAAATACCAGGGATGTCCTTTTCTAGGCTTGTGGCTGTTCTTTTCAGGAGTACTTTGTCGAATTTGTTTACACCAAAGCCATACTTTTCTTCACCCTCTCCGGCAAATATAGAAAGTTTTGCTTCGATTGCTCCTTCTTCTGGTAGCTTAAAGTCGGTTATATCTATTTCATGTACTCTTCCTGGGAAAGGATCAGTTCCATCTCCGTTAATGACTTTAAAGCCTTGGTATATAGAAATATTTCTTGGGGTAGATTGTTCATTGTGAGGGTCATCTTTGTAGATAATGACTAGAGACCATCCTCCATAGTTCCCAACCCCATTTTCTCTTCCTTCCGTGGAGGTGATATTGGCAACGGTGACTGTGTGTGTTCCTTTTGTAAGGTTCTGTCCTTGAATAATGCTAGTAATATCAGCAAAGGCGGCATAGTAGCCACCAGAGATTCCATGTTCTTCATCATAATTTAACCGGTTTGCCTCAACAGGATAGTATAAGCCAGTACCTATTTTGATAGATATATTTTTGGCTGGAGAGGCAACAATATTATAGGATTTATCACTCGTTACATCTACGTAGTTAAATCCTGCACCTTGTGGTTCTGCTCTTCTTTGTTTAAAGCCACTATTGCGATGGTGGGCAGCACCCTGCCAGAAAAGTCCTGCCCATAAAACACCATTGGAGATGCTATCGTCATAAGTATCGGGTAGGGTAAAGTTGGCAGAACTGGAGTTCCAAGTAGAGTTGTCATCATCGACATCTATGTATTTTGACATATAATCATTGTTAAAATAGTTTGATCCATCTTGGCAAGTGCCATCGAATGAGTTACTCTCTGCATCTGTTCCTATTTTTTCAGTGATACACTGCACGGTATTACCAACAACGAGGTAGTCCCCAATGATGTTCCAGGTATTTGTTGGATTGATACGCACAAAATCTTCATCTTGATTAGAGAATCCTCCAGATCCCAAGCGAAGTATCACTGTTGCTGTATCTGTCTTACCGCTTTTATCGCTAATGGTGTACCTAAAGGAGTCTGTCATATTGGTGTTGATGCTAGGAACATAGGTGAAGTTGCCATCAGGGCTACATGTCACTGTTCCAGATGTTGGGTTAGTGCAACTTTCCCATACTATGTTCCAACCTGTATCTATCCCATCACCAGTATCATCGACGATAAAGTTTCCTTTTATCTCGTTGCCTGCATCCTCGCTGTAGTTGTTATCTGTTGCTTTGAACTCAGGTATGGTAACGGTAATTTTAAAAGTCCCGTTACCCGTAAGGCCATCACTGTCTGTAACTGTCACAGTAACAGTGTATTCTTTAGGGTAGGTGGCTGAGGTGTCTTCTGTTAGGGTACCACTTATGTGTCCTGCTGCATCCATACTCAAACCAGGAGGAAGTCCAGATATATTACCATAGCTAAAGCTTGTATCTCCGTCAAGATCTGTTGTGTGGTCTGACAAATTGATAGAGAGAGAACTAAAGAGCACTCTAGAAAAGTCAGGGATATCGAGTACAGGTGCATAGATACCTGTTGCATTCATACAAATCGTATCAGAGCCCATCCAAGACCATGAATCGATTATAGTCGAACTAGCTAAGTTACAGATTTCTCCTCTTTTTGTAACCTTAGCCGTGATAGTGACAGTAAAACTCTGGTCATGTCTATAACTCCCATTTGTATAACAAGTTAAAGCTGGATCTCCCTTCCATGTGCTTTGATAACAAGTAACATCTGCTGGCTTAGTATATGAAATAAGTTCAAATGCATCTCTTGTTGTCTTCGCAGTAGTCGTTCCGCTTGTGAGTGGAAAATAATCCTGCATGCGTATTGTTTTGTCAAAACCTTTGTTGGTAGTGGTTATTGTAAACTCTACAGTATCACCTACCTGGGGTGTAGTCGTTGTCAACAGTTTTTACAATATCTACAACGTCTCTGCCTCCAGGCACATTAACATCTATGGTGACACTGTCTGTATTGTTTGATGTGTCGGGATCTATTAGAGCATTTGGAGAGTCTACTGTAGCTGTGTTTGTGATTGTCGTATAGACATCTGCAGTCACTTTGGCGTTAATGGTTATTCTAACCTCCATATCGATAGTGAAAATACGAGGACCTTCACATTCTATGGTGCCTCCGCTTTGTGAGCAAGAAAAATCATATCTACTGTCAGTAACACTTATAAATGAGAGTCCTGCGGGTAAACTGTCGACAACGTGTATTTTGCTAGGAGAAGGACCAAGGTTTCTGGCTCTTAGCGTATAGGTAACAGTATCGTCTTTGATGTAGAAGTCTTTGTCGGCAATTTTACTCATCCTAAGATCGGCACCTTCGTCATCATTGGTTATGTACACGGTAGTGTCTATGTCTCCCCATGTAAAATCTTGTGAGTTATCGGTTCCTGAATCGTATATCCTTATATAAAACTCCTCATCTTTTTCAATATCTGTATCTCCGTAAACTATGACTGAAAAACTTTGCGTTTTATTGCAAGTGTCTTTTGAAAAGGTAATGTATTTTCTATCCCATTTATAGTCTCCAGCACTCGATGTTGCAGAACTGCCGTCGGTTTGCACTTGTATTTTGATATCAGCAGTATCGGGACATTGGTCTATCTCGATTTGTACCGTGACGGTCTGTTCCCCTGAATTTCCTTCAGTGATAGTTTTACTTATAGGTGTGATCCATACAGTAGGGTTGTTACTGCTAGGAAGAGTGCCACCAGTGTCACCGCCAGGACTACCTTCTGCATGTACATAAGCAGGTGTTGCAATAATCGCTATCAAAACTAAAGAAATACGAAGCAGATATGTGCGCAAGCTAGCAAATAAAGAAAAATGCATCAAAAAAACAAATGGGACAAGCAATAAATTCAAAAGAGTCTTTAAACGTTTCATAACAGTACCTTTTATACTCAAAATTTCTATATAGGAGAAAGATAACAGTAAGTGTTATAACTTACGTTTGGGGTAACCCGGCTGTCTAACTGGAGACCCGTGGTTTTCTGTCCTTACTTCGCAGTAAGTTTAGCCTTTTCACTATGTAGTACTGATAGAATAACATAGCTAATCTAAAATAAATATTAAATAACAATTATTTATAGTTGGAAATAAAAATATTCGCGTTGGGGAGGTTTATTTATTTTTATGTATTTCGTAACATTTTGTACTTCCACAAAATGGACATTTAACTTCTGTATAGTTTTTAGCAGTTAAATATTTGTCAGTAAAACATTCATTACATTTATCGCAAAAATAACTTTTCTCTTTTTTCTTTTCAAACAAACCAAACATGTAAAACCTTTATCATTAATGTAGATTACCCAACTATATTATAGGGTACAAATTATAGCCAATAAATATTAAAGCTTTATGTTTCTACTGCTAAAAACTTTTGAGCTTTTTTAAGATAAGTATACTCTAAATCATTCAAAAAAATATTTATATCTTATAAATGCAAAAATATCATATGTTTTTTACATACTTTGAGCTATTATAAAGATATAACTATTTCAAGAACAGGATTCAAATTTGAAGAAACGTATTTTATTGGGTTTGGCAATGGCGTTTGTATTTGCAGGATGTAGTGGCAAGGATGAAGAGGTGGCGGAGTTCAATAAACCAGCATTGTACTGGTATCAGAAGATAGCCAATAGTATCTCCCAAGGCAATATGGACAAAGCAGATGCCTATTATATCTCTTTGAAGAGTGAGCATATGCGTTCACTTTTGATGCCAACTACGATGATGATGCTCTCTCATGCACATATAAACAAAGAAGAATATTTGCTTGCTAATTATTATCTAGATGAATATAACAAACGCTATGGCGAAGGTGACAGTCGTGAGTATACAGACTTTATGAAACTCAAAGCATCCTTTTTGGGTGTGAAAGATGTGTATAAAGATCAAAAACTTATCATGGATAGTATAGCCTCTTCGAAAGTGTATATCTATCGTTACCCTGGTTCTGCTTATGCACCACTTGTCAATACGATGCTCATACGCTTACATATGAGTCAATATCTTC
Source organism: Sulfurovum sp. (assembly GCA_030949725.1). Classification (GTDB taxonomy): domain Bacteria; phylum Campylobacterota; class Campylobacteria; order Campylobacterales; family Sulfurovaceae; genus Sulfurovum. The sequence goes on from JAUZSE010000025.1 coordinate 164,690, forward strand.
TCAATGAAAACATTGCAGCATTGTATGATAGAACAGACAAACCCAATGCAGCCAAAATATATAGAGAAAAAAACAAAGGCTCTGTAGTAGAGATGGCCGATATCACAGCACCTGAAAAAGGTATTATTGGTATGGTGTTTGATTGATACCTAATACAAAAAAATTAAAAATTAAAATTTAACTCCAAAGGATTATTTATGCAACTTAGCGATTACGATGCATTACCCACTACTCTTCCGATTGTCGTAGAGGATGAACTTTTTCTTTATCCTTTTATGATTAGTCCTATTTTTCTTACAAACAAACAAGACATAGCAGCCGTTACAGCTGCGATGGAAAATGATTCTTTACTTTTTGTTACTTCTTCCATACCTGGTAAAGAGGAAAAAAGGGATTTTGATGCCATGTATAAAGTAGGTGTGATAGGCTCTATCATGCGTAAGGTACAGATACCTGATGGTAGAGTAAAGATACTTTTTCAAGGACTCTCACGAGGTAAAATACTTGAACCACAAGAAGGAACGTTTAATCGTGCTATCATTGATAAAGTAGAATTAGAAGACTTTAATACACTTAAAGCAGATGCACTTATGGATATATTGAAAGATAAGATCAAAAAACTTTCTTCTTTAAACTCTCAAATACCTGTGGATCTTATACGAACCATAGAAGAAAATGATGAGCCTAACCGTATAGCAGACCTGGTTTCCTCAATGTTAAAACTAGAAAAAAAAGTAGCGTATGCACTCTACATTGAGCTTCAGATTGAAAAGCGTTTGTTGGGACTTATAGATATAGTGACTTCTGAGATAGAAGCTGCGAAAATACAAAGGGAAATACGCACAAAAGTACATAGCAAAATAGAACAAACCAACAAAGAATATTTCTTAAAAGAACAACTTAAAGAGATACAAGAAGAGTTGGGTATGGATACGCAAAGAGAAGAAGAGATTGCTACTTTTCGTGAAAAAGTTGCAGCACTTAAACCTCATATGCAAGAAGATGCCTTTAAAGAAATTTCTAAGCAGTTGGACCGTTTTGCACGTATGAATCCTGATTCAGCAGATGCCAATGTACTTCAAACCTATTTGGAATGGGTACTTGAACTTCCTTTTGGAAAGTTGACGAAGAAACACCTTAGTGTAAAAGATGTTTCATCCGAACTTGATAAAGACCATTATTCATTAGAAAAACCCAAAGAACGTATCGTTGAGTTTTTTTCTGTACGAGAACTTGCAGAGCTTAGAGGTATCAAACAAAAAGTCTCAGGTGGTGTGATCCTTTGTTTGGTAGGACCTCCAGGTGTAGGTAAAACTTCACTGGCAAACTCTATAGCCACGGCACTGGGGCGACCATTGGTGCGTATGGCACTGGGTGGACTAGAAGATGTGAATGAGCTTAGAGGACACAGACGCACTTATGTGGGTGCAATGCCTGGGCGTTTGGTGCAAGGACTGATAGAAGCTAAGAGTATGGATCCTGTCATTGTACTAGATGAGATAGATAAAGTAGGTCGTAGTACGAGGGGTGATCCCACAGCTGCATTACTGGAAATACTTGATCCTGAACAAAATTCTAAATATAGAGATTATTATCTGAATTTCAATATTGATTTGAGTAAAGCTATTTTTATTGCGACTGCCAATGATGTAGGAAGAATACCTGCACCTTTACGTGATAGGATGGAGTTTATAGGGTTGAGTTCTTATACACCTAAAGAGAAGTTTGAGATTGCGAAGCGTTATCTGATTCCTCAAGAGCTGAAGAAGCATGCTTTAAAAAGAAGAGAGTTTTCTATTACAGATAAAGCATTAAAAATTCTTATTGATGAATATACTAGAGAAGCAGGGGTGAGAAATTTACGCCGTAGGGTATCTGGATTGATGCGTAAAACTGCTAGACAACTATTGGAAGACAATACAAAAGAAAAAATCACTGTAAACAAAAATAACTTAGGTAGATTTACAGATAAAAAAGTTTTTGAGATTTCTTTGGTTGAGGATAAACCACAAGTAGGCGTTGTCTCTGGATTGGCATGGACTGCTGTAGGTGGGGATGTATTGACCATTGAAGCGATCAAAATCAAAGGTAAGGGTGGATTTCAGCTCACAGGAAGCTTAGGTGATGTGATGAAAGAGTCTGTACGTATAGCCCATTCGGTGGTTAAGATACTTATAGATAAAGGTGATTTACCTATCTCCTCATCGGTGATACCACACTCTGCAAAAGAGAGAGAAGAAGGTATACACGTAGATGCTTCTGAAGTGTATAAGCGTTATGACCTTCATATACATGTACCAGAAGGTGCAACTCCTAAAGATGGTCCATCTGCAGGTATTGCTATGGTGTCTACTATCGCTTCCATTTTGAGTGAACGAAAAATAGACAATAAAGTAGCTATGACAGGTGAAGTGACACTCACAGGAAAAGTGCTTCCTATCGGTGGACTTAAAGAAAAACTCATTGCTGCGTATAAAGCAGGTGTAACTAAAGCATTGATCCCTATGAAGAATTTTGAGCGTGACTTGAAAGATATTCCAGATGAAGTAAAAAACAATATTAGAATTATTGGTGTGTCACATGTGGATGAGGTGCTAAGAGAGGTATTTGTAAAATAAGTAGTATGAGAAAGTAGGGTGTGTGATTACACACACCTATAAGCTATGTCCATTGTGCTATTTTTGCACTAATCATTTCTTCTTTAACTGGTTTTCTTATAAAATCATTTGCTCCATTGTCAAATACTTCCGTTTTCCTTGTGTCATCTGTAGAAAGGACTATGACAGGTATATGTGAGTTCGCCATATTTGATCTAAAAATCTTTAGAAACTCTATACCATCGACTACTGGCATCATAATATCTAATAAAATCAGATTTATATCTGTATGCTTTTTAAGTTGATCTAAGGCAGCAGAACCATTCTCGGCTTCAAGCATATCTGTGACACTTGGGTTTCTCTTCAAAAGTGTTGATAATAGTTTTCTATTGATGAAGTCATCATCAACAATAAGTACTTTTAGTGCCATTTTTTTATCCTCTATATTTTGTAATAATTTTTTCTAACTCTTCTTTGGAGGCTGTATTAGAAATGTTTTCACCTAAAGTAACAGCGACTGTTTGAGGATTGTTTGTATCAGCTGATGAAATTATAGCTATATTTACATTATCGTTGCTGATGCTTTCTGTGATTAGATTGGTATCTGTAAAGAGTATATCATAATCACCAGAAGCAAGTGTTTTTTCTAGTGTATCTATATCTTTGAGTATCTCATAATCATAATCAAGATTTTTCAATACTTTTGCAATAACTCTTTTTGCTAGTAAAAACTTCTTAGCAATAAGGATCTTTTTCACTTTTTGTATAGCAGGTTCATCTATGATTAGTTCAGGAGCTTTATGCTCTACGGTAACTACTGGGAGTATTTTTTCTTGCACTTCTTGTATTCTTTTAGGTTTTTTTACTTCTTCAGGTTTTTTTATAGCGGGTGCATTTATACTTCCCTTGTGTGCTAAAAATTTGTTGAGTATATAAAGTAATTCAGTTGTTTCTATAGGTTTGGTGATATATTCATCCATACCTTCAGCAAGAAACTTTTCTCTATCACCCTTTAGAGCATTGGCTGTTAAAGCAACAATAGGGACATGTGTCAACCCTTCATCTTCTTCATAGTCCAATATCTCATGTGTGGCTTCAATACCATCCATAACAGGCATCTGGATGTCCATCAAGAGTAGATCATATTTTCCTGACCTTCGTTTTTCAAATGATTCTAAACCATTGTTTGCAAGGTCAACAGTGACACCATGTGTTTCCAAGATACGTTTAATGAGTTTTTGGTTAATAATATTATCTTCCGTGACAAGAATATTTGCATCAAATTTGCTTTGTTGTATATCTACTGTCTCTTCAATGAGTTGAGGCGTAACATTGGTACTATTGATCAATACGGCTTTAAATTTACTCAATGTAACAGGCTTATAGATAACATTACTTTGATCAATACCAAGTTCTTCAAGCTTATGACGACTGCTAATATTTGCCATAATAATCAGTTTGGATTTATCCATATGCTCTATAGCACTCATAATGTTTTCTGTCGCTTTATCAATATCAATCCAGTAATTCTTACATACATTATTGTCGCCAAGTTCTTTCAGCTGCGAAATAGATTCAAAGTGTTTGACTGATGGACCGAAATATTGAAAATAGTCTTCTAAATAATCATTAAGTTTTGTTGGAATATCGTGTGTATATTTACCAATGGTAAGATCATTAAATGCATGAGTATAATTTATTTCTGTTGAAATTACTTCTTCTAAAGCTAAGGAGAAGAAGAAGGTTGTACCTTGGTCTTTTGCACTCTCAAGTTTAAGATCTCCACCCATAAGTTCAACAAACTGACTGGAAATAGTAAGTCCAAGACCTGTACCTCCATATTTTCTTGTAACAGAAACATCTGCTTGAGAAAAGGCATCAAAGATACGTGACTGCTGATCTTTTGTCATACCAATACCATTGTCCTGAACTGAGAAATGTATACGACTTATTTCATCTTCTCCAACAATTTTTTTGATTACAAGATTGATCTCTCCACCGTAAGATGTAAATTTAACGGAATTAGAAAGAAGGTTAATAACAATTTCTTTGATCTTTGTTGGGTCACCTTTGAGTTTTGCAGAGATCATCGGATCCATATAGTAGTTTAAGTCGATATTTTTTTCTGTAGCGGCAACAGCGTAGGTTTCAACAGCAGATTCAAATTCTTCAGCAGCATCAAATACGATGTTCTCAATCTCTATTTTATTGCTCTCTATTTTTGAAAGGTCTAGAATATTGTTGATAATACTCAGAAGGTTTTCTGAACTTTTATCAATAATAGATAGAAATTCATCTTGCTCTTCTGTGAGATCTGTACTACGTAAAATCTCTGTAAAACCAACGATACCATTAAGTGGTGTTCTAATTTCATGTGACATGTTGGCAAGAAAGAGAGATTTTGCTTCATTGGCTTGTAGGGCAATGAGCTTATCATCTTTTGCTGTCTCTACAAGTTCTTCAAGGAACTTGTAGGCTTCTTTTGTACCTTCATGGGTATCGAGTTCAATATTTTCAATAGCAAGAGTGTCAGAACTCAGATACTGCTCACTACTTTTCATTTCATCAACAGCTTTATTGAGGACTTCTTCAAGTTCTTGAATATTTCTCGTAATATCTCTCGTTGTTGTATATCCTAGATACGCAAGGATAAGAGCAAGTAACCAAATAGCCGAAGCGATAAAGAGAAGTATAAGTTGTTTTTCTAAATATAATTCACTTTTATTCCATAGAACATTAGATACTATAAGCTCAACTTTCGAAAGCATGGTAATTTTTTTCGTTTGAAGTGCAAACCAATCAATAGCTTCTTCTACATAGTTACCACTTCCTATATCGGTTTGAATAGCAGATGAAGTCATAGCAAGTTCTTGCATTGCTTCGATAGATGCATCATTGTTTAATAATTTTTCAAGTTGTTTACGTAGCAGTGGGTTGGTTACTTGTTTAATATCAAAAATATTTGCTTTTGCTTTGAATTGGTTCCATGTTGCAATCTCAGAAAAAGACATGGAAGACTTTTTACTCATATAATAAGAGACAAATCCTCTTTCGAGTCCTACATTTTCTTTTGCTGTATAGAGTTGAATGAGCGTAGAAATAAGTGATGAAGTTTCTGTATCAAGTGAATATTTTTTAAGGGTTAAAAGATTCTCTACAACAAGAGTTGATAGAGATTCTGTATAAGTTGCAAAAAAGACATCTTTAAAATCTACATTTTCTGTATCTATCTTCTTTCTTATATCTTTAAGTTTGTCTATATTACTTAGAAATGTTTCAAATGATTTATTGTCTTGAAGGGTACTTTTCTCACCGAGTAATTCAATCAATAAAGGAAGGTAGCTAACATGATCTGTCATCACCTCATATCGAATATCTTTAAAGGTCTTATCTAATGTTTTTCGTTGTTTTATCAGCGAATTAGCAAATTCTTTTTTATTACTTCCTAAGTATAAAGCAGTCAATCCCCGCTCTTTGCCTATATTGACAAGGGCTTTGGTCAGAATGGTATTGTTGATAAGTGTTGTCTTAAGTTGATTTGCTTTTTCAAAGTTCAAATATGAAGTGATGAAGAAATAACTCGAAAGTAAAACAAGTAGTCCAATTGGCACCATTCCAATGAGTTTAAGTCTATTACGTATAGTCATATAGTTTTCCTTTTACTTTGCTAATGCGTGGATTTGAATTTCAAAAGACAAGAAATGTCCCCAATACTCTTTAATAAAAGTTTCTAGATTCTTTGGGTCTTCACAAAACTGTATCTCATAAAGTGTATCAGATAATGTATTGATACGGAGGTTACTAGAAGCACCTTTTAGTAGATGTCCAATTTTTTGAATAGCATCAAGGTTACCTTCTTCATAGAATTTTAGCATTTTTTTAGTTTCAATATGTCCCTGATCGATGAAATCATTCACAAATTCTTCAATGAGATCTACTGGTAAATTCAAATCGTTTGCAGCTTCCTCAAGTTGAAAGTCAAAGTGAATAGGTTTAATGCCTTCAAGACTAATAGTTCCAAAACTATTTGTATTGACAACTTTTTTAGCTTTAATTTCGGCTATGCTTTTCACTACGGGAGCTATATTTACTTCTTCTGTCTCTATCTTCACTTCTGGAGCTATTTTTACTTCTTCAGGTGTTATATTGAAAAGTTCGGGGCTTGTTTCTTCAGGTTCTTTTTTACTTGTTTCTGTTGTTAGTCGTGAGAGTGTAGCATAGAATGATGTAATGGCATTTTTGTTAGTACCTGCAGTTGAGAGTTTTTTAATAATATCTTTGAGCAAGGGAAGGTGTAACATGTCAGCAAGTTGCGTAAGTGTAGCGATTGCATCTGCACGTTTATTTTTGTCCTGACTCTGAAGGTCTGTTTCTAGGTCGAGTGCAGTATCAATGTATTCTTCAAGGAAAGCATTGTAATCTTCATGCGATACACCCATTTCTTGACTGATGGTATCTATGTCTATTAGAATTTCTTCAGTACTTTCAATTTGACTAAGGTTTTCGGCGACATTTTCTACTTCTTCTTTTGGTGAGAAAAGATCTTCAAAGTCTTCTTCATCATCTTGACTGATAGTATCAATATTTATTTGTATATCTTCAGTTTTTTCAAGAGGTTTTTCTACTTCTTCTTTTGGTGAGAAAAGATCTTCAAAATCTTCTTCATCATCATCTTGACTGATAGTATCAATATTTATTTGTATGTCTTCAGTTTTTTCAAGAGGTTTTTCTACTTCTTCTTTTGGTGAGAAAAGATCTTCAAAGTCTTCTTCATCATCTTGACTGATAGTATCAATATTTATTTGTATGTCTTCAGTTTTTTCAAGAGGTTTTTCTACTTCTTCTTTTGGTGAGAAAAGATCTTCAAAGTCTTCTTCATCATCTTGACTGATAGTATCAATATTTATTTGTATGTCTTCAGTTTTTTCAAGAGGTTTTTCTACTTCTTCTTTTGGTGAGAAAAGATCTTCAAAGTCTTCTTCATCACTCTCTGATTCGATAGAGATTAAATCTGTATCCAAGTCTAAAGGCATGATCCCCTCTAGGTTCTCTTCTTTCGTATCGGAAATTGTGCTAGCATCGAAGATATTCTCTTCAGATAATAATTCAGAGATCCTAGTTTCTATTTCTGCTTCTGAAGTCTTGGCTAGTGAAATATTAACCAATGTAAGATCTCCAAGCATACTTGAAAGTGCAGTTTTAGAGATGGCATAAGTTTGATCATTATTGATCATGATTTTGTCTTCAGACACAGAATCAAAAGTACTTTCTCCCAATATTATTTTTGATGATAACTCATCTATATGGGAGACTCCACATAGAGCCAATAAGTTTTCATCTGCAGCTATGATTTGATGGGTTTGATTTAATAAATAATACATTTTTTCAACAATTCCTCTTTAATTACTTTCTTTTATAAGCATATCTTTATAGATAGGAATACTTTCTTCAACTTCTGAGGCTGATGCAGGTCTTCTTGCTGCAGTATAGCCAATAACTTCCCCTTCATTTATGACGAGTGCAATATGTGAGTAAACCCAATAATATTTACCATCTTTTCTTAAGTTTTTAACAATTCCTGTCCATTCTTTGCCTGATTGGATAGTGTCCCATATCTCTTGAAATGCTGCTTTTGGCATATCTGGATGTCTAACAAGATTATGGCTCTTACCTTTTAACTCATCTTTGCTATAACCTGAAATCTCACAAAATTTACGATTGGCATAGGTAATAATGCCCTTAAGATCAGTAGAACTAATTATCAAACCTTTTGTAAAGACATATTCTTCATCAATTGGGTTAGGTTTATTCATAGTATGTATCACCCCTTTTTTTAACAGTTTTCTGTCTCACTTTACAATGAGTTTAGCTTTTAATTTAAGATTATAATTTATATTATGTTGAGTTAATTAAGTAGTCCCAAGATAATATTGTATAATAATCCTATTTTTAAAACTCTATTATAATTAAACTAAAACTAGAATGAATTAAGAAATTTTTTAGTAAAAAATATGAAATACTCTGTTTTTAGTCAGTATCCTTTTTAAGGATAGATGAGATTTTTTTATTTGTAATTTTTTCTAACTCCTCTTCTGATGCATGTTCAATGGCTTCAAATGTTCCAAAGTAGTCAATAAGTTTTTTAATAGTTGCCTTACCAATACCTTTTTTACACAGAAGAGAAATTTGCGTATCGTCTTTTCGCTTTTTATTTTGATGATAGGTGATAGCATAACGGTGTGCTTCATCTCTTTGTCTTTGTATCCAATGTAAACGTTTGTCATTGGGTTTAAGTTCGAAGAGCCCAGAAGAGGTGTAAAGCATGTCTTTTGCTGCACCTTTTGCACGGTGTGCTTTAGCATCAAGTTTTTCTTTGGCAATGGCAATGACATCAAGGTTGACTTGTGCTTTTTCGAGAAGACTTTTTGCAAGATTTAAATTGGCTTGTCCCCCATCAAGTATCCATAAGTCGGGAGCAGGGGATGCTTCAAATCTTTCTATACGTCTAGAGAGCATCTCTTTCATCTGCCCATATTCGTCTTGAACATGGAGTTCATAACGTCTATAAGACTTTTTATCCCAGTTCCCCTCATCCCATACCACCATACCACCTACAGTTGCTGCACCCATAAGATGAGAATTATCAAAGGTTTCGATACGGTAAGGGATGGATCCTAGATCAAAAAGATCAGCTATTTTTTGTTCCATGATAGTATCAGACTCTTTTTTCCGCAATAACTCTGTACAGTTTTGGAGTGCAAGAGCAATGAGTTTTGCTTTGGGACCACGTAAGGGTGTAAGAACATCTACTTTTTTATGAAAACGTGTGCCAAGACTCAGTGCTACTTGTTTGGAGTCTTCAAAGGAGTGAGCAGTGAGAATCTGTTTGCTGATATTGGGCACATCTATAGTATAAAATTCTAATAATGCTTGTCTATAAGCTTCATTTTCATCAAAAATGTGGGTATGTCTGAAATAGGAGTAGGAAGAAGAGATGATCTTTCCCTCACGCATAAAGAGTTTGACTATGACACCCCTTTCATCCCCATTCTGTATAGCAAAGATATCTAAGTTCAGTTCTTTTGCCATGTCTATGTTAGAGGAGATACTAAGAGAAGATATAGCCGCGATATTGTCTCTAATGTTTCCTGCTTCTTCATAACGTTCTTGCACTGCTAGGTCTGTCATCTTCTGTCTAAGTACGCAAAGCAGGTTTTTGCGTTTGACTATGGAAGTTTTGGCTTGTGTGACTATCTCTTGGTAGTCTTTGGGGCTTACTTTTCCTTCACAGGGGGCAAGACATTTTTTTATCTGGTAAAAAAGGCAGGCTTTTCCTTCTCTTAAACAAGATTTCCTTTGTATAAGAGGATAGACTTCATAGAGTGCATCAAGCAATGCTCTTCCCCCTGTGGGGAAAGGACCATAGTAGGTTAGATCCTTCCCTTTTATGACTTTTCGGGTGATCTCAAAGCGTGGGTAATCCAAAGATTCATCGATGTATATGTAAGGATAAGTTTTGTCATCACGCAATAAAATGTTGTATTTTGGTTTAAGCTGTTTAATAAGAGAATTTTCCAAAATGAGCGCATCGTTTTCTGTTTGGACTACAATGTATTCTAATCTGACAGCTTCTTGCAACATCTTGATGATACGGGGATTTTGTGTAGGATTGGGTCTAAACTCTGGGGTAAAACGCCAGTAACTTTTGACTCTGTGTTTAAGATTTTTGGCTTTACCTACATAAAGTAATTTGCCTGTAGAGTCAAAATATTGGTATATCCCTGCGGAGGAGGGGAGATCTTGAACTACTGATTGCATGTAATCAATGTCCTAATGCGTTCAAATGCTTCTTTGAGTTTTTCATCTTTGGGCAACTCAAATGTACCTGTGGAGCGTTCATAATAATGAGGAATGGTTGAAGATAAAGCTTTCTCTTGGGGCATAGCATGGTACTTACTATGAAAGATAACTACTTTGTTCGCAGTCATTTTTTGACAGCTAGACACATAGGTATTGAGTTGGATTAATAGGCTTTTTAATAAATCTTTATTATAATTGAACTCCATTTTAAAACCAGGGTGTGTCACTGCTATAAAGAGTGTTTCTTCTTTGATGTACACAAAGGCAACTGCTTTTTGCCATTTGTTGCTTAAAAGATTGATATATTTTTGGTAGCACTCCTGTCTTTTTAATGATTTAAACTGAGGTTGAGAAGATAAATGAGACAAAATCATACTGGCTTTTTTCATAAAGCAATTATAACATCACTTTGCTGTATCATCTTGACAGGATGTGGATACAAAACTGATCCTATCTATACTGAGGATACAGTCAAGAACAATACAAGTATCAAGATTGAAGGCAAGTGATGGAGAAGTATGACGTGCTTATTATTGGTGCAGGTATCGCAGGACTTTATGCTGCGATGCAACTGCCTGCAAGCAAGAAAGTGTTGGTAGTCTGCAAGGATATTCCTTGGGAATGTAATACTTTTTATGCACAAGGGGGGATGACCACTGCCTTGAATGAGGCAGATATTGCTAGTCATGTAGAAGATACTATGGCGGCAGGTTCTTATCATAATGATAAAGAAGCAGTAGAGATACTTTCGCGTACTTCACTGGAAACGACACCTGATATCATCAACAAAGGGATGGAATTTGATACAGACAAAGAGGGAAATCTACTTTATACCAGAGAAGCGGCACACTCAGTAGAACGTATTATCCATGCAGGAGGAGATGCCACGGGACGGTATATGCATTACTTTATGATGGTACAAAACAAACATAAACTTCAGAAAAATACATTGGTGTATGATTTACTTATAGAAGATGGTAGATGCTTTGGGGTCAAAGCAACGGTTAATTATGAACCTACAACCATCTATGCCGATGATGTGATTATCGCTTCAGGAGGTATAGGTTCTCTTTATGAGTACAATACAAACTCCCGTACGGTGTCTGCGGATATCCATGGTATTTGTGTTGAAAAAGGTATAGAACTCTTCGATATGGAGTTTATGCAGTTTCATCCTACTGTTTTTGTCGATACACCGTATGCACGAAAACTTTTACTTACTGAAGCGTTGAGAGGTGAAGGTGCGCATGTGGTAGATGATGAAGGAAGACGATTTTTATTTGATTATGATGTGCGTGGTGAGTTGGCAAGTAGAGATATTGTATCACGGGGTATTTTTGATTATAAGCGTAAAACGGGACAAAAAGCCTATCTTGACTTTTCTATGTTTGAAGAAAAGTGGTTTAAACATCGCTTTCCAAATATCACACACACTTTTACTACGCTTGGGTATACCTTTCCCAAAGATAAAATATCTATTTCTCCAGCATTTCACTATGCCAATGGTGGTATAAAATGTGATACCAATGGCGGTATAGAGGGAATCGAAGGTCTTTATGTGATAGGAGAAGCTGCAAGAACAGGCGTGCATGGAGCTAACCGTTTGGCATCAAACTCCTTACTTGAAGGAGTTGTCTTTGCCAAACGTGCCGTAGACCATCTTCTGAGTAAAGAGCATAAAGCCATCCAAACACCTAAATTTGAGAAGGATTATGGTAATATTCTGCACAAAGAAAATGATAAAATCTATAAACATAAACTACGTCAAGTAATGTGGGATGACATAGGGATTATCAGGACAACCAGAGGTTTGCATGAAGCGAAAAATATCATTTATGATATGAAAAATAAAGAGATAGGAAGACTGCTTGCGCTACGGCTTAACACAGCTTCTGCTATCGTGGACGCAGCATTGGCAAGAAAAGAGTCTTTAGGCTCTCATTATATGGAATCAGAATAGATTATATGTATCGACATATATGGCACAAAACAGAATCAGGAGAAACAATGACAGAAGCATTAGGATCAACAGTAGATTTGACAACAACATGGGTGGGGATTGTTTCCCTCGCGATATTTGTAATCGCATATTATTTTATTGCAACGGAAGATAAATATCATATAAACAAAGCAAAACCTGCACTCTTTGCAGGAACATTTATCTTTATGCTTATAGGACTTTATTATGCTATGAATGGTTTGGATGGTTCACATTTACATCATGAGATAGAGATTCTTATAGTTGAGATTGCAGGGATATTTTTCTTCCTCTTTGTTGCGATGACGTACATCGAAGCGATGATAGATAGAAATGTTTTTTCTGCCTTACGTTATAACTTAGTTTCAAAAGGGTATGACTATAAAAAACTGTTTTGGATTACAGGATTTTTGGCTTTCTTTATCTCTCCTATCGCAGATAACTTAACCACAGCGTTGATCCTCTCTACGGTATTGATTACGATAGACAAAGCCAATAAAGAATTTATCGTTCCTAGTGCGGTAAACATCGTAGTTGCTGCCAATGCTGGAGGTGCTTGGTCTCCTTTTGGTGATATTACCACTTTGATGGTATGGGTAGATGGTAAAGGACACTTTACAGACTTCCTTTATCTTTTTCCTGCGTCTATATTGGGATGGTTTATTACTGCGTACTTATTGAGTCGTTTTGTACCAAATGGAAATCCACCATTTTCCAAAGGTGAGAAAAAAGTAGAAATTGCTCCAGGTGGTAAGATGATTATGGGACTCTTTGCTTTTACTATTGCTTCTGCTGTACTCTCACATCAAGTGCTTCATTTACCTGCTATGTGGGGAATGATGTTTGGTTTGGCTGTTTTAAAACTTTATGTTTATAGTATGAGTAGACATGTAAGGTACGACAGTGAAGGTCTGGCATGTCCTACGGTGAATGTTTTTTCTTTTATCTCAAAAATTGAAAATGACACCTTACTTTTCTTCTTTGGTATCTTAGCTGCGGTAGGTGGTCTTCACTTCTTAGGTTTCTTAGAGTATTTTACAGCACTTTATGCCCAATATGGTGCAACCACAGTCAATATCGGTGTTGGGTTCCTTTCTGCAATCGTAGATAACGTGCCTGTGATGTCAGCAGTACTTAAATCAAGCCCAGATATGGGTGTAGATGCACACGCACAATGGATGCTTGTAACCCTTACCGCAGGTGTGGGTGGTTCACTTATCTCTTTTGGTTCTGCCGCAGGTGTGGGAGTGATGGGTAAACTTCACGGTATTTATACCTTTGCTTCACATATGAAATTGGCTTGGACTGTACTTATAGGGTATATCGTGTCTGTTTCTGTTTGGTATGTACAGTTTCAAATTTTAGGATTTGGGGCGTAATTTTCTCTAAAATAAAAAGGATAACCATGCTTCTACTCATAACGGTATTATTGCTTTTAGCTTTTACAGGCATTGGTTATTATTTTTCAGGGAAACAAGGTGCTATTGGTACCTTTTTAACCCTCCTCTTTCTCTTTGGATTGCCAGCCATTATTTATAGTATGCAGAGTAATTAAACCTAAGTAAAAAGGGTTTTAATCATACTCATTGTATAATTACTTTAAATAATTATCTACCCAAGGAAACCTCCATGAAACAAGTACCTATTTTAGTCTTAGACTTTGGTTCACAATATACACAACTTATAGCAAGAAAATTAAGAGAATCTGGTGTTTACACGGAAGTAGTGCCTTATAGAGAAAGTCTTGAAGCTATAAAGGCAAGGAATCCACAGGGTATTATACTCTCAGGTGGCCCTGCATCTGTTTATGATAAAGATGCTTATAAACCAGATGAAGGTATCTGGGATTTAGGGTTGCCTGTACTTGGTATTTGTTATGGTATGCAGATTATTACACAACACTTTGGTGGGTCTGTTGTCCCTGCGATTCATCATGAATACGGAAAAGCAAAACTGAAGATAGAAAATGACTCCAGTATCTTTAAAGATGTAAATGATGAGAGCATTGTATGGATGAGCCATGGAGACAAAGCAGAAAGTATCCCTAGCGGTTTTGAAGTGATTGGTACGTCTGAAAACTCTCCTTATGCAGCCATAGCAGATGAGACACGTAAAGTGTATGCCTTTCAATTTCACCCTGAAGTACACCACACTGTAGAGGGTACTGTGATGTTGAAAAATTTTGCAAAATATATTTGTGGCTGTGAGAGTACATGGAATATGGGTAGCTTTGCTAAAGAGAAAATAGAAGGTATTCGTGTACAAGTAGGAGATAAAAAAGTGCTTTGTGGTGTAAGTGGAGGTGTTGATTCTTCTGTGGTTGCTGCAATGCTGAATGAGGCACTGCCTAAAGAACAACTCATCTGTGTCTTTGTAGATCAAGGGCTTTTACGTAAGAATGAAGTAGAAGATGTACAAGTGATGTTTAAAATGTTAGATATGCCACTGATCACCATAGATGCCAAAAAAGAATTTATGGCTGTACTTGAAGGTGTAAGTGATCCTGAGATAAAACGTAAAGCAATTGGCGAAAAATTCATCGAAATTTTTGACATTGAAGCGAAGAAACATACAGATGTTGCTTTTTTGGCACAAGGCACACTGTACACAGATGTCATCGAATCAGTTTCCGTCAAAGGACCGTCTAAGACGATTAAATCACATCATAATGTAGGTGGATTACCAGATTGGATGACCTTTGAGCTAGTAGAGCCTTTAAGAGAGATCTTCAAAGATGAGGTAAGAAAACTAGGACTAGAACTAGGACTGCCTAAAGACATGATAGGCAGACATCCTTTCCCTGGACCTGGACTTGCTATACGTACTATGGGCGCAGTGACGGAAGAAGGTTTACACCTTATACGAGAGTCAGATGCCATTATGCAAGAAGAGCTTAGAGCGACAGGGTATTATGACAAAGTATGGCAAGCATTTACTGTACTTCTCAACGTACAGTCTGTAGGTGTCATGGGTGATAACCGAACCTATGAAAATACAGTATGTATAAGAATGGTAGAATCTGTAGATGGGATGACTGCTACTTTTGCACATGTACCTCATGAGATACTTGAGGGTATGAGCAGAAGAATTATCAATGAAATAGATGGTATAAACCGTGTTGTTTACGATATAAGCTCTAAGCCTCCTGCAACAATAGAGTGGGAATAAAATATGTGTATTCCCGCTTATTATAAGTATCTTTTTTTAGCTATTGTTGTTGGAACTTTAGTGATCCTTGCAGTGTTTTATGACAGACTTTTTTATTTTGTACCTATATTTGTTTTTGCTATTGTCTGGAGTCGTATACGTTGCCCTAAATGTAATGAACCCATACTTAAAGACAAGAAAGGCTGGTATATCTTTACTATGAGAAGTACTTGTCGCCATTGTGGACAAGACACCCTTTTGTGCGAAGTCGAATCTGATGAGGTAACGAGTCAGCGTCTAAAATAAAAGAAAGGTTTAATATGTGTATCAATATGAAAAAAATCTTTACTTTTTTACTACTTTTTACGATACTTTTACATAGTGGTGGAAGTATTTCTAAAGAAGAAGAGATAAAAGATACGATTGTGGTTCATGGCATGGTTTTTCATGGACGTGTGATGAATTTAGGTCCAGAGAAACTCTCTTTCAAACTCCTTTATAGTGAGGGGATTAATCACATAGCCTACAAAGATATAGAATCAATCTCCACCAAATATAATTATCATATCTCATTCAAACGTATGGACATAGAAGGACGCATTGTAGGAATAGAAAACAATACTTATCTGAAAGTTATGGAAGGTGAAAATGAGAGAACTATTAAAATCACTGATATAGATAATTTTGTCATGGCAGTGAGTGATGATGCATCGTTTGAAAATAGGATAAGAAATAAATTTCCTTTTAGTAAAGGAAATATCAATGTTGGTTTTGAGATAGAGAGTGGTGGTAATCAAAAGAATGAGTTAGATATCTTATTAAATTTGAAATATAAAAAAGCAGAACATGAATTTAAACTGTATGTAGATTATCAATATGACACAACAAAAGTAGAAGGTACGGGCGATGTATTGAACAAAGATGAACTTGTAGGTATCTTAATGTATAAAAATAATTTTAAAAATGATCAGTTTTATTATACTATTTTTGCAGCCGATTATGATCGTCCAAGACATATATTGAACCGCTGGATCCCTTCCATTGGGTACGGACATAGATTGCAGTTTTCCAAAAATACATGGTTAGAACCTTCTGTTGGTTTGGCTTATGTTGCAACAACCTATACAGAGGAAATCTATCCTGATAAAGATTTTGCTGCGGCAGCACTTAATTTGGCGGGAAAATACCGTCTCAATGATATACCTTACATCAATAGTCTGATAATAGATGGATTTTTGATGTATTATCCAAGCCTTGAAGACTTAGGTGTAGACTGGGTTCTGAGATCAAACGTGACTTTTACCATACCTCTTTTTGATTTTTTCTCTGTTAAACTATCTGTGAATCAAAGAAATGATAGCAATCCAGACCCAAGTGTAGGGAACAATAAAACAACAACCAACTTATTGTTTGGTTTGGATTTTTAAATATGTAGAGATTTTCTATAGTTTAGTCACTATCACTAAACTATCTTTCGGAAAAACTTGTAATATTTTCCAAAATAGACTATAATCCCACAAAAATAATACTATATATAGGAGAAATACAATGGCAAAACATCAGTTTCAAACAGAAATAGGGCAACTACTCAAGCTTATGACACACTCTCTTTATTCAAATAAAGAGATCTTTATACGTGAGCTTGTATCCAATTCAAGTGACGCACTTGATAAATTTTCTTACCTTTCTTTAACGGATGAAAGTTTCAAAAATGAGGATTGGTCTGGAAAAGTATTTATAAAACTTGACAAAGAAGACAATTCTATCACTATTGGAGACAATGGTATAGGGATGAATGAAGCAGATCTTATGGATCATTTGGGGACTATCGCCAAGTCTGGTACGAAAGCATTTGTGGAGAACCTTACGGGAGATGCAGCAAAAGATTCTAACCTTATCGGTCAGTTTGGTGTTGGTTTTTATTCTGTATTTATGGTGGCTGAGAGAGTTGATGTTATTTCTAAAAAAGCTGGGTGAAGAACAAGCGTATATGTTTTCTACAGATGGAACAGGAGAGTATGAAGTAAAACCTGTGACAAAAGAAGCACATGGTACGATTATGTACATTAAGCTTAAAGATGATGAAAAAGAATTTTTAGAAAAAGAGCGTGTACAAACGGTAGTCAAAAAATATTCTAATCATATTGCCTACCCAATTATGTTAAATTACACTGAAGAAGTTACAGAGGGTGAGGGTGATGATAAAACCACTAAAATGGAAAATAAATCAGAACAGATCAATGCAGCTACTGCACTTTGGACACTCTCAAAATCTGAACTTAAAAAAGAGGATTATGTAGAGTTTTATCAAAGCATCGGGCATGACAGTGAAGATCCACTCACTTACTTGCATAACAGAGTAGAAGGTTCACTAGAGTTTACAACGCTATTTTATATCCCTAAAAAAGCACCTATGGATATGTATAGACCAGAGTATACACCTGGTGTAAAACTGTATGTAAAACGTGTCTTTATTACAGATGACAGTAAAGAATTATTACCATCATATTTGCGTTTTGTAAAAGGAATCATGGATTCAGAAGACTTACCTCTGAATGTAAGTCGTGAGTTACTTCAAGACAATAAAGTCTTGGCAAATATGAAACAACATTCAGTCAAAAAGATCCTCCAATCAATCAAAAAACTGAAAGATGAAGATGAAACTACCTTTATCTCTCAATACAACAGAATGATGAAAGAGGGTGTGTACACAGACCATGTCAATAAAGACCTGTTACTTGATATAGTCAAATACAAGTCTTCAACTGAAGAGGGTTTAGTAGGTTTTGAATCGTATGTAAGCCGTGGAAATTCTGAGAAAAAAGAGATTTATTATATCACTGGAGAAGATGAGAAGGTACTTAGAAACTCACCTTTACTTGAAGCCTACAATCAAGCAAACATAGAAGTACTGATTATGGATGACAAAGAGGTTGATAGCATCGTTACGCCAATGATAGGTACATATAAAGAATGGGCTTTAAAAGACATTACTACTATAGATGCACCAGATTCCAAAACGAAGGAAGAGAAAGAAGAAGTAGCCAAAGAATTTAAAACTTTGACAGATAAAATCAAAGAAGTTTTAGGTGAAGAAGTAAAAGAAGTAAAAACATCTACAAGACTGACTTCAAGTCCGTCATGTGTACTTAAAGACCCTAATGACCCTATGGCTGCGATGGCACAAATGTTTGCACAAATGGGTGAAGCGATGCCAGAAACTCCACTAATTTTGGAGATAAATCCTGAGCATGAGATGGTCAAAAAATTAGATGCCCTAGAAGATGATACACTCTTCAATGATGTGGCATGGGTACTACTTGATTCTGCAAAACTTTCAGAAGGTATTGACCCTAAAGACAAAGGTGCATTTGCTTTACGTATAGCAAATATAGCGACAAAAGCACTTTAGGCTATGTCAATCCCTTTAGAAGAACTACTTGTTCTTGCACTCCTTCTTTTGGGGGTGGTAGGGGTGTATTATGCACTTAAACTGCATTATGTCTTTGCCTTTGGTCTGGTACAAAAGACTGCTATCTCTGAAGAGAAAAAACAAAAAATTGAGAAAATTAAAAGCTATGTTTTTACTTTTTTGAAAGTTTTGTTGGCTGTAGGTCTTGTGAGTATGTTTGTCTTTGGTGCAAAAGTGCTTATGGATGGGTTGAGTCTTAAAACCATAGTTATTGATTTATGGCAGATGATACCAGAAGGGTTTTGGCTCTCTTTATTTTGGACACTGATTCGCATTGCATTACTTATACTAGTGGTACGCTATATATTGAAGAAGATTTATATTTTTTTAGAGAGAGAACAAGAAAAAACTATCTCCAAAAAACGCTATAATACCCAAAATGTTAGGCTTGTCTATCTAAGAATACATAATACGATCAAGTATACCTTTGTATTGGGTGTTATCTATCGTATTGTACATTTCTTTCCTTTTTTGTTAGAGGTAAGTTATGTTTTTCTTCTCGCATTGATACTCTTTTTTATCGTTGCACTAGGCATTACGTTAAAGGAGGTTATTCTTATGAAGGCTTCTCAAAGATCTATAATAAGGAAATAATATGTCAGCACAAAAACGCGCAACCTTAGTCTCTAGTACCGTTGCTTCTATTTTAGTATTGGTGAAGCTTGTACTGGGTATTGCTAGTGGCTCTGTAGCGGTATTGGCATCGGCTATTGACTCACTGTTAGATATGTTGGTATCTATCTTTAACTTTTTTGCTATTAAGAAATCTGAAGAAGATCCAGATGAATCGTATCAGTATGGTAAAGGTAAGATACAAGCAATAGCAGCAGTGATAGAAGGTACTATTATCAGTATATCAGGGATATATATTATCTATGTAGGGGCGAAAAAGCTTATTGAAGCTTCGGTCACTACATTGCTTACGCCATCTATCATTGCGATGAGTATATCTATAGTCATTACCTACTTCTTGGTACAGTATTTACTGAAAATTGCTAAAGAAACAGACAATCTAGTCATTAAGGCAGATGCCTTACACTACAAAACAGACCTTTGGTCAAATGTTGCAGTTTTAATAGCATTGGGCTTGGTGTATTTGACGGGATTAGATTGGATAGATGCACTTTTTGGTATAGGTATCGGGATTTATATTATCTATTCTGCTTATGAAATCATTGTTGAGGGGATAGAGATACTGCTTGATCGTGCATTGAGAGGAGAGATCGTTTCGAGTATTGGAGAGATTATTTCTAAGCATCCTGAGGTAACCTCTTACCATTGGCTTCGTACACGTACAGATGGTGATATTAATTATGTAGAGTTTCATATGGTGTTACGCCCCAATATGCCTTTGCTCGAAGCGCATCGTATTGCCGATGAAGTCGAAGACAAGATAAGGCTTCTTGCAAGTAAAAAACGCTGGGTGATTACACCCCATTTTGATCCTTATGATGATGAGCAGGTAAATGAAGTCATGCTCAATGGTAAAAGTTTGATGAAAGCAAGACAGTAATACACTTATGATTTATCTGCTCTCTCCTAATGCAAAAGAGGGATGCTTACATCTACCTATGATAGTATTTTCTATAGTCAAACAGAACTTGACATTTGAGGGCTATGAACTGTTAATGTTTACTTCAAAACAGGCAGTTATTAGTGCTGAAAGACTTAATCCAAAATGGAAAGATATCCCTTGCCTAGCCATCGGTTCTGCTACGGCGAAACAGATAGAAACACTAGGTGGAACGGTAGCGTATCAACCTAAGTCATTTTATGGGGAAGCATTAAATCAAGATATAGTAACAAAGTTTAAAGAGAAGAAAATTCTATATTTACGTCCTAAGCAAGTATCTTTCGACTCTAAAGGTTTTTTTAGAAAAAGAAGGCATTAAACTTGATGAAAAAATCATCTATGAGACATCTTGTATAGAGTATAGCAATGAAGATAAGCCTGATAAAAATGCCATTATTATCTTCACTTCACCCTCAACGATACATTGTTTTTTGAAGAATTTTGAATGGGATGAGAGTTATGTAGCTGTAGTCATAGGAGAAGCCACAAAAAAACATTTGCCCTCTTATGCACGCTGTGTTGTGGCAGATGTCCCACTTATTGATGCTTGTATTGAAAAAGCGAAAGATTTAGTTAAAATAGAATACCATTTTGGAAAATAAAAAAACACCTCAATTACAATGTACAAAAATATGTTATGTTTTAAGCAACATTTTTCATAGAAAGTTCAAGCATACTTTCTATGTTTAAATGATAATCAATAGATTCCCATTCAATACCAGTATTCATGCAAATAAGTTTATAATCTTTTAACTCCGAGAGAGTAGCTTTTTTTAATGGCTCATACCATTCTATAGGTGTTGATATAATTCTATTATCTTCAAGTTTTACATGTAAGTATTCATCGTCAAAATGAACTTCTGTACCTTTAATTAAACCATTCATTTCAAATCCTTATAAAGTTAATTTGATTTTCTTTGATGATTGTTAGTGCTAATTTAAAATCTTTAGGTTTTAAGTAGTTTTGAACTACTTTAAGATTGTCTAATTCAACTTTAGCAAAACCATCACTTTTCATAATATGAATATGTTTTGGTTCATGCTCGTTAGCATAGAAGAAAAACTTAAAACCATTTTTATTTAGTAAAGTTGGCAAATTCTAATCCTCATCTAAGATATTATATCTAAAATTTAATTTATTGAGATTTTTATAGAAATTTAAGATTGGACATAACGACTGAATAGAGCGAATAAGTCGCCGCTAGGTAATTTATTAGCTACTCTGTTTTGTTATCTCATTCCTATAGCAACCTTCAAAGTCATACTCGTCAAAAACTGCTTCTTGTACACTATATGGTGATTCATTGTAATTTCTTTTATCTTTTTGATCTAAAGAAATAGCAATCACAACTCTTGTACCAATATCGGTACATCGCCATTTTCCAGTATTCGTATAAAATTCTTCACCTATTTTAAAATCTTGATATTTCAAATTTAATCCCTATGATGTAAATAGTAAATATTGACTTCTATAATTGTATAGTTAAATAGTATCAAAAAAAGCTCTAATTTTGGTGAATGATCAGCTTTGTATCTATCCCAATTAATTTTTCCATCAAAAATAGAAAGACCATCTGAAAACTCTCTTAACTTATGAAAAATAGTAACCTCAAAGCCATAATTAGTTGTTAGCTTCCCACCGACTGTATTCATAATGACACTCTTATATCAATTGTATTTTCAACTTTTTACCCATAATATGAGCGAAAGCTTGAAGTGTTGAGAGTCTAATGTCTTGTGCATGATTTTCTATTCTTGATATAGCAGATTTTTGAGTATGCATAGCAAGGGCAACATCTTCTTGTGTTAAGCCTGTCTCTTTTCTAGCAAGTTTTAACATTTCGCCAATTTTGAACTCTTGGTATCCATCATCAAAATTTAAAGCAAACTCAGTATCACTCTTTTTTCTTTTAGCAATATATTTTTTTAAATCACTCATGTTCTTCTCCTCGTGAAAGATATTCATTTTTCTTTGCTCGGCTAAAGTAATTTCAGATTTTGGAACTTTTTGGTCTTTCTTTTTGAAGCCATTTGTCAAGACAACAAATGTGCTTTTATATTCAAAACCTAAAAGTCTAAAATTATTTTTACCAATTTGAGCTCTAACTTCTATAATCCCATCAGTATTACTAAGTCTTTTATAGAACTTAGTAGAAACTTCTTCCATCTCTTCAATCAAACTTAGAACCCAAGTGACTTTTTGAGCTTCTTTTGATGACAATGAATCAAGAAAATCTTCAGTAGGACTTTTCCTTGATGGTGTTTTGTAAAATCTGATTTTCTTCATGAGGATATATTAACATAAATGTGAACTTTTAGCAAGGTGTATTTTTCGAGATAACGACTGAAGATAGCCAATAAGTCGCCGTGAGGCTACTTATTGGATACTCTGCTTTGTTACCTTTCAACTAGCTGTTACT
Organism: Sulfurovum sp.; assembly: GCA_030949725.1. Classification (GTDB taxonomy): domain Bacteria; phylum Campylobacterota; class Campylobacteria; order Campylobacterales; family Sulfurovaceae; genus Sulfurovum. The sequence continues at coordinate 187,737 of JAUZSE010000025.1, forward strand.
GCTAGGTATATTCTTACTTTTACAATATTCTTCAACTTCACTATCTTCAGTTAGATAGCTATCACAAAACTCAATCAATTCTTTTTGTGACAAATCAATATATTTTTCATCTGCAGTTAGTATTTTTTCTATATTAAAAATAAATTTTTCAAAATCTATATTAATCTTAGATAGCTTATCTATCGTTTTAAAATCGAGTTCTTTGTATCTTGATTGAAATAAAATTTTACTTTCAAATGGATTTGCATTTAATTCAATTATTCCAATACCAAACGACTGATTTAACCTTTCCATCTCATCCATTAGACTACGACTAATTTCAAATGCAACCAAATATCCATAATTAGCCCAACTTGAATTTGAAACTGCTTGAAAATAGCATTTTTTAAGTTCATAATCTGTGTTTATCTATTTTTTTATTTCATAAGAAGTGATTTTGAAAATATCACTTGTGTTCAGAACCTTAACAAGTTGATGTGTGATTTTTGTTTGTAATTTTAAAAATCAATTCCTATCATATCTGGATGTATCCATTTTTGATGATTATCATTACTGTTTTTTGACTGTTCGTGAAAAATAGTTTTTGAAAATATATTTTTACTATTTAAATATGTCGAAAATAATTTATGTAAATCTCTCTCTAAATAAATATTTTTTGTTTGTAATTTACTTGAAATATCACTAATTTTCACATTGATATTTGGTTCATTTTTTGTTAAATAATATAAATATTTTCCTTTATCATTTTTAATTCTTTGAACTCTTGTATCACCTTTTTGAATAAATCCTGTCAATGTTCCTGAGATAGTTAAGTCTGGTGTTTTGGAATCTGAAAAATCATAATAATTATTTTTTTGAATATTTTTTAATATATCTTTATAATGTGTTGGTTCTTGTGTATCTTCTAAACTTTTTAATACTGCTTCTTTTATAGTCATTTTTAAAATCTCACTTTTATTTCAATATGTTCATCTTGTAAGGTAACGGTTGACTTGAGAAATAGTTTTCCCGCTAGGGTAAACTATTTCTCTCCAAGGTTTTGTTATGTTTTTAACATCTTGCTAATCTCTTCGCACCATTTTTCTTGTTCATGATAATTTTGTGGTAATGGATGATAATAAGATACTTTTGTTCCTTCTTTTAATAATCCAAATGGCTTTGTTTCATTTATCCTTTCTATTGCTTTTGTGGCTAAAGGTTCAAGCTTTTTATCAACTCCCCATGCAAAAATTACAGGAATTTCTCTTACAAATAATGTTTTGAAATCGTTGATTCTATCATCATCAAATATTGAGTGTGGAATTTTTTTCAACTCTTCAAGTTTTGAATAAAATACTTTACTTTTAGCTTCCCTCAAATCTGAAAGATTAAGTATTCTTGCATAATTAAACTTACAATTATTCATAACTTTCATAATTTGGTCTTGTGTCTTATCTGGAACAGCTCTTGATGCTATTATATTTTTTTCATTACCATCTTCAGGTCTTGAAGAACCTGGATTCATCATTACAACCATTAAATCAGGTTTATCAGTAATTGTTTCATTTCTTCTAATATCTAAATATTTTCTGCATAAGAGGTTTTTATTTTCATAAAAAAGTCCATTGATTTCAAAATCAGTTTTCATATTGTGTCAATTCCTTTTGTAACATAACGGTCGAGTATAGAAATAAGTTACCCTTTTTCATCTCTCAACTTTTTAACAGTTTTTTTCTTTTGATAATTATAACGAAATAAACGCGGCTGGGTCACTTATTTCTCTACTACGCTTTGTTATCATTTTAACGGTACATAAATTTCTGTTTTAAGATTTTCTGGCTTTGTTCTTCTTGGGTCTCTGTTTAAATATTTTTCAAACATTGGTAAGTCTCTAACTTCAAGACCACTTTCAACAATCCAGTCTCCAATTTCATTATAAGTTGCTTTTAAATTTGCATAAACTCCTTTATGTAAAAACATAGCATATTTACCACCATCAATAATTTTAGTTGAAATTTCACCTTCAGGTTTGACAGTTTTATCATCCCAACTAATACAAGCGTCAAATCTTAATTTTTCTTCATCTATAACATTTGGATTATCATGTCCAATTCCAAACATCATCGCAGATTTTCCCATTAGATTTTTTTTGTATTTTATCTTATTTTTATAAGCAAAGCCCATTAATACTTCCCAAGCTTCTCCTGCTGATTTATCATAAGCACCTTCTTTCCTTACATATAAAACTTTTACTGACTTTAACTCAACTATCTTAGCTTCTAGCATTTTCAATCCTTTTTTCTTTTTAGCATTTAAAGAAAACTCTTTTGGAGTTATCCCAAAATGATGTTTAAAAGCTTTTGAAAAGGAAGCATTTGTTTCATATCCACTATTAATGGCAATTTGAGTGATTTTTTGATTTGTATTAAACTTTAAGGTCGTACTTGAAAGTCTTACTCTTCTTATATAGTTACTTAAATTTTCATCAATGATAGATTTGAAAACTCTATGAAAATGATATTTTGAAAAACCTGCAATTTTTGATAATTCTTGTAGAGTTAAATCATAATTGTAGTTTTGTTCAATATAAGAAATGACTTTATACACACTTTGAATATAGTCATCTTTTGTTGTCTTTTTCATTTTTCCTCTCATCTGCTTTATGGTGTAATTGTAAGATAATTGAAAAATTAAAACTACTCTCATATTGCTAATTTTGTGATGATAACGGTCGAGTACAAAAATATGTTACCTATCCTTGTACTCTTTTAAGGTAACCCCCTAAATAACCCCACCAACCCAATATTAAGCAAAGCATCACACAGCTAAAATAAGCAAAAAACATCACATAAAAAAGTCATTTACTAACCAAGTATAGTAGTAGTTTTAGCTATAATAGCACTATGAAAACAGAGCTTATTGATATAGAAAAACTACAAGAAATCATTATAAATCAAGCTCAAGAAAGCAGTGTTCAAAAAGAACAAATTACTACTCAAGAAAAAAGAATACAAACCCAACAAATTGAAATAAATCACCTAAAAGAAAAGATAGATTACCTCATACGTCAACACTTTACCTCCAAAAGTGAAAAACTAAACCCTAACCAACCAACTCTCTTTGAAGACAATGAAGAGAGTATTGAAGTAGTAGAAGATGAAGAGATTGAAATAACATTCAAAAGAAAGAGAGGTGGAAGAACTTCTCCACCTACTGATATACCAAGAGTAAGAGTAGAAAGACGATATCAGTGATGATGAGAAGATATGTAGCTGTGGTGATACAATGCACAAGATTAAAGAACTTGTATCAGAACAATACGATATAGTACCTGCAAAATTTCAAGTCATACAAAACGTTAGATTCGTATATGGTTGTAGATGTGGAGAGAAACCAAGCACAACAGCATTGAGCACCATTTATCCTCCCAAAGACACAAGTAACCGCTTCATTCTTAGCAACTATTGCTGTACAAAAGTTTGAAGATGCATTGCCACTGTACAGACAAGCTAAAATTTATAAAAATAGATTTGGGGCTCCATTCAATGATACGACACTCTCTAATTGGATGATAAAAGCTTCTGAAAAACTAAAACATTTTAAAGAAAAACTCAAAGAGAGACTCCTAGAGAATGAATATATACAAGCAGATGAGACGACACTTCAAGTAGTGAATGCACACAAAGGCAAAGCAACAAAAAAATCCTATATATGGCTAGGTGTAGGAATGGATAAATATAAAATTGTCTATATGCACTATGCCAATAACAGGAGTGCAGTGGCAGCGACCGCACTCCTCGAGGGCTTTAGTGGTTTTCTACAAACAGATGGATACGCTGGATATAATGATGTGGTCAAGACAAATGATATGACACATCTAGCTTGCTGAACCACGCTAGACGAAAGTTTGCAGATATAGTCAAATCAGGAGTCAGTGACCCACAAAGTAAGAGTTATGCACAAGAAGCCATAACACTCATACAGAAACTCTATAAAATAGAAAAAGAGATAAAAGATGATCCTCCTGATAAAAAGTTAATTATCAGAAAAGAGAAATCTCAACCTATCATCAACACTATAAGAGAATGGATTAACACAAAGTTCTATAAAGCACAAGAACTTGGTGGTGCTATTGCTAAAGCATTTGTGTATCTCAATAATCAATTTCCTAAGCTAAAAGTCTATCTTACTGATGGAAGACTCAATATTGATAATAATGGAGCAGAAAACCATATAAGACCTATGGTACTTGGTAGAAAGAATTGGTTATTTGCTACTTCTGTGAAAGGTGCTGAGGCTATTGCTACTTGGTACACTATTATAGAGACTGCTAAGGCTAATGGATTAGAACCCTATCACTACTTGAAGTATCTTATGACTGAGTTTCCTTATTATCAAAGAGATGGTAGGGATATTGAGGCGTTGTTACCTTGGAATGTAAGTGCTGATGGGATAGTTAGGATTTCTTAGAGGTTGGTTGGTGGGGTTATTGTGGGGGTTACCTTTTAAGTTCTACAATGCTATCTAAATCTTTGAAGTTTTCAAAGCTAAAAACGGCTGTGGTAACATATTTTCTTGCTATGGTTTGTTGTGATGTGAAGTTAAACTATTTTAACCAACCCTCACTATAAAATATTTTTTTTGCCTCATTCCCTTTTAAGAATGTTATAAAAATTTCTGTTTCATTGTCAGCTTTACTATTTGTTACTATGCTTAAATCTCTATAGATAACCCTCTCTTTAGAAAACTCTATCATATCTGCATCTTTTGGATGTGTTTTAATCCAGTGTGTCCAAGTTATCCAAGCATCTGCTCTATTTTTGAAAGCTTTAAAACCAGCACCACTTCCTTTGGCAAAAGTAATAATATTTTTTCGTAACTTGTTTACATCAGATAATGAACCTAAACGACCTGCGATATCTTCCCAAACTCCCGTTCCCGAAGTATTATAAACTCCAGCCCCTTCAACAACTACTACTTTGACTTTAGGCTTTAGTAAATCATCAAAACATTTAATTTTTTTAGGATTACCTTTTTGTACTGCAATAACTGCTTTACGAATATAAATAGATTCAACATCTTTAGAATTAAATTCTTTATAATTTTCCAAGAAAGCTGTCATAGACTGTTGCGATGTCCCCCAAATAATATCTGCATTCTTTTGAGCATTTTCCATCCATTTTCTTTCTGGACCAAAATTTATTTTTACTTTTATTCCTGTTTTTTTGTAAAAGTTTTCCAACTTTTATGAGTGCTGTATGTGGACCTCCAGCACCATATAAAGATATAATTCCGTCTTTTGGTTTATATTCAGTAGCATTTAATGAGATCGAACCAATTAGTAATATTGCTAACATTATTTTAGTTTTTTGTTGCTTCATGTAATTCCTTTTTTTTTGATTTAGTAGCGTCATAACGGTTGACTTGAGAAATAGTTTTCCCCGCTAGGGTAAACTATTTCTCTCCAAGGTGTTGTTATACTCGATATGCTAGTAATGCAAATGTAATAGACCAAAATGATGTTAATGGAATAAAATATTTTGAATCAAACTCAGCAAATTTTGTTGATTTTATTTTTTAAATAATCCTACCATATTAAAGTCTCCAATACTCCGTATTGCAAATATTAAAGATAAAAACCATCCAGCATATACAACTTGTTCAGAGTAAGTAATCAAGTGTAAGTTTTTTAAATTTAAAATATAAGCTATTCCTGCAAAACCAAGGATAATAAATCCCACAATTATTGTAAGAAATTTTCCAGGATTTAACAAAGCTTTTCCTTCTTTTGTAGGAATAACCCTATCTAATCCAACCTTACCACCAAATGCCCAATAAAAATGGAATAGACCCGCAATGGCTAATGTCGTTATAGTGATAAATGCAATAAAACTCATTTTTTACCTTTTTTTGTGTTTGCTTAAACTGTAGTATAACGGGGGCGTGGGTAAGCGACAGCCGATGAGAAAGTTTAGTTTCACATTGGATGATTGCTTCTCCCGCTTGTTGTTCGATGCCTAGCATCGGGCAGCAAGTGGGTGTTCAGCCCACGCCCCCGTTGTTCGAATGCGAAGCGTTCGAGCAACGAGTTGTCGTGAGCAATATGAAGCCGCACTTTGGCTTCATATTGCGCCTCCTCGTACTTGTTATGTGCTAAACCCTGCCATTTTTCTTATTAATCCCAGAAATCCTTCACCAGAAAGACCCGCAATAAATGCAATAACATCAATTTGATTATATGGCATATCTGCTTGATCTAAAAACCATAACCAAACAATAAAACCTGCTGTTGTACCTGAAAGGATTTTTAGCATAAAAACTTTTGTTCTAAATATACTATCACCTGAGTTGCTGACCATAGCTTTTCCATTTGCTTTTTCAGCAAGAGATAACATCCAATAAACATGAAATAAT